>NZ_JH992902.1:1039439-1136049 GCF_000315545.1 Selenomonas sp. F0473
GGTACTTACAATTCCACCTCGTATGTGCTAAACTATGTCTGTCTGCATTTTCTTGTTTTGACATTATGTGACCTCCCTAGTACGGTTGCTCTTGCTAAGCTGGCAGGCTCGGCTCTAGCTTACCATACTAGGGTCTATTTTTTTCACCGCTTAAGCTCTTTGGAACCACGCGACTATCACGTGGTTTTCTTTATACAAAAAGCCCCTCACGCGTTCGAACGCAGGAACGCGTGAGGGGATATTTTTATGCAGATTGTGACGCAGGGACGGCATTCAGCGCAAAATGTCTACGCTCCCAGGATACTGCCGACCAATATCCCCAGATACGTCCCAATCGCATACCCGAACGTCCCGACCAGCATCGCGGGTCCGACGAGCTGGTTCCATCCCTGCGATATCGCCATGCCGGCGGCCGTCGTCGGCCCGCCGATATTCGCGTTCGATGCGATCAAGATGTCCTCGAGGTCAAATCCGAGCAGCTTGCCGCCGATCAGCACGAACAGCATATTCACGGCCACCATCAGCAGGCAGAACACGAAGAGGAGCGGCGCATTGGTCAGGATCTCCGAGATGGACGCGGGCACGCCGATCACGAAGAAGAACATATAGATGAAGAAGGTGCCAATCTCCTGCGCGCCGTTCATAGATGCCGCCTGTTTCTCGAAAGCGCTGGCAAAGGCCATTGAGATCAGCGTGATCCAGACGTACTGACTGCCGAGGAAGGTGCTCCCCATCTTGGCAAGCGCGCCCGCATCGGGGGAGACCGCCGTGCCGAGCGTTGTTCCGAGAAATTTTGACAGCGTCACGACGACTACGGCGTACGCCACGCACATGGCGATGTCCTTCAGCGAGATGTCCTTGCGTCCCCAGTACCCCGCCGCGCGCGTCTTGCCCTCCTCGGAGATGCCGCTCCGCTCCGCTTCGTCGATCAGGGGATGGGTATAGACGCGGCGGAAAAACGCGTTGCCCGCGATGCCGAGCAGGATGAGGAAATAAATCGCCATATTGAGGTTATCCGCGACGATCGTCGAGGAGACGAGCGTGCCGCCGACTTTGAACGCATCCGCGAGCGCCGTAAAGTTGACGCCGCCGCCGATGTAGGAGCCCGTCATCATCGCCGCGACCTTCGGCAGCCCGTCGATCGCGCCGTCCATGAGTATGCATCCGAGCACAGCGCCGCAGATCGTTCCGGCCGCGCCGATGAGAAAGATGAGGAGCAGCCGCCCCGTCTCCCGCCAAATTTTACGGACGTTCGTCTGCAGGAGCAGCAGGGGTATCGCCAGCGGTACGAAATACCCCCACACGACATCGTCGTAAAGCGCCGCGTGCGCGGGGACAACGCCCGCGTTGACGAGCGCGAGCGCGGCGACGAGCGCAATCACCGCCCCCGAAAGCTGCGACGCCCATGTGTAAGTCTGCTCCAAATAGATGGAGAGCGCCACCGTAACCGTCATCGCGGCCATCAGCATCCAAGTATTCTCGGGGCTTATGATTGTAGTCATAGATCGTTCCTCCGTCAAAATATGCGATTTAGTATAGCACTATTTTTTCACCGCCGCAAATACGCGTCTTTCCAAATCGCCCGCGCTCGTGTAAAATAGAGTCGTATATGCGTGCGAAAAGAGGGCTGCGGATGATACGACAGACAGAGGAACGGGATATCGCGGATGTTCTGCGCATCTACGAAGTGGCGCGCGGCTTTATGCGTGCGTCGGACAATCCTTCGCAGTGGGCGGACGGCTACCCGTCCGAAGGGACGGTGCGCGCGGATATCGCGCGTGCGGTAGGCTATGTGCTGGAGGGCGCGGCGGGGCAAATTTACGCGACCTTTGCGCTCATCCCGGGAGACGATCCGACCTACGGCTATATCGAGGACGGCGTGTGGCGCGATCTCAGTCCCTATGCGACGATCCACCGGGCGGCGAGCGACGGCGCGCGGCACGGGGTATTCCGTGCGATGCTCGCCTTCGCCCGAAAGCGCTGGGACCATCTGCGCGCCGATACCCATGCGGACAACGCGCCGATGCGGCGCTGTCTTGAGGACAACGGGTTCGTCCGCCGCGGCACAATCTATGTGCGCGGCCGGTCGCCGCGCCTCGCATACGAATGGAGCAAATGAAGGAGATTCTATATGATTCAGTGCATCACCGTCGGAGATATGATTGAGAGCAATTCGTTCTTTTATATCGACGATACGACCAAACACGGATTCCTCATCGACGCGGGCGCGGAGGGCGACCGGCTCGCCGCTTACGCCGAAGCGAAGGGCTGGGTGATCGAAAAACTGCTCTTAACGCACTGCCATTTCGATCATATCGGCGGCGTGGAAGCGTTCCGGCAGCGCATTCCCTGCCCCGTGTATGCCGCGGAGGACAGTCCGCGCTACTGCGTCGATCCGCGCTGGAACCTCTCCATATGGGGCGGCGCGCCCGTGACGCTCTCGGATGTGCATACGTTCGCCGACCGCGAGATCATCGCGCTCGCGGCGAATCCGACGATGTCGCTCGAGGTACGCTACTCCCCCGGACATACGACGGACTCCTGCATCTTTTACAGTGCGCGGGATCATGCCGCATTCGTCGGCGATACGATCTTCTATGCGAGCGTCGGGCGCACGGATTTCCCGGGCGGCGATACGCGCACGCTGTGGGAGAGCATCGCGGCGCAGGTCTTTACCCTGCCGCCCGACACCGTCCTCTACTCCGGGCATACCGAGGAGACGACCGTGCGTGCAGAGATGGCGCGCTACCGATGAACTACGCGGACTTTATGGCGTCGCTCGCGCGGGGCGCGCTGCCGCACGTCTTTTTACTCGCGGGCGAAGAGCCGTACTACATCGCGCGCGCGGAGGAGGCAATTCTCCGCCGTCTGCTCCCTGATGCCGCAGGCCGCGTCGACGCCCTCGTCCGCTATGAGGAAATGCCGCCGATTGCCGCGCTCGCCGAATCGCTCGAGACGATCCCGTTCTTCACGGATAAGACCGTCGTGTTCGTTCGCGGCGCATCGATTTTTGGCGGGGGGAAGAAAAAGGACGCGACGGCGGAAGAAACAGATGCTCCCGCGCAGAAGGATACGAGCGCGGACGCGCTCTGCGAACTTCTCTCCGATCTCCCGCCGACCGCCTACGCCGTCTTTACCCTGCACGCAAAGCCCGACAAAAGGAAGAAAATCTATAAAGCGGTCGAACAAGCGGGCCGCATCCTCGAGAGCGAGGCGGTGCGCCCGTGGACGGTCGAGCCGTGGCTGAACGCGCGTCTGCGCGAGATGGGACGTACGATGCATCCGCGGGCGCGCGCCTTTTTCCTGAGCATTGTTCAGGTGATGGAAACGATCTCGCTCGAATTCCTCGACCGCCAGCTGGAAAAACTCGCGCTCTATACGGACGAAAAGACGTTCACCGAGGACGACCTGCGCGCCGCATTCTCCGAGATGCCGGAGGTCTCCGTCTTTGCCCTCATAGACGCCGTGAATGCGCGGGATTCTTCACGCGCCCTCACGCTCCTTGCCCGCTGCCTGGCGGACGGCGTCTACTTCACGGTGCTGCTCGCGCTCCTTACGCGCAATGTGCGCCAGCTGTGGCAGGCAAAACGTCTCCTCGCGCAGGGAACGCCGCTGCGGGGGCTGGGCGCCGCCATGAAACTGAATCCCTTCATTGGGGAGAAGCTTGGACGCAGCGCGCAGGGCTTCCGCGAATCCACGCTCGAGGATGTGATGCTCGCGCTTGCGGACGCGGACTATCTGATGAAAACGGGCCGGGCGGGAGAAGAGCTGCTGGAGGATGCGGTGATTCGGCTTTGTTCCTAACGCGGTTTAGGACGTCTTTCTCGCCGCTCAGCAAACGACGCGGCTGGTCAATAGCACGATACAGCAAGTGATGCCGCACAGTCTCTCGCGCTGCGCGCTGCGGACTGCAACGCGGCATGCTCACATTTCCCGAAACGAAACCGGTGATATGCCGCGCCGCCCCTGCGGGGTAAAATGCTCCGCGGCGTCGATAAGACGCCCTGACACCGCATCATACATAACGGTGCAACAATCTATACGCACCTTACAAAAAAAGGCTTCTGCATGACCGTATTCATGCAGAAGCCCCTTTTTATTGTTTCATATAGCCCGTATAGTCCGCGACGCCGAGGATTTCCTCTGCGCGCGCGATTGTCGCCGCGTCGGGCGGCTCCACGCCGTCCAGGCGGTACGGGATGCGCAGTTCCTCGTATTTGTGCACCGCCATCGCGTGATACGGCAGCACCTCGACGCGCTCGACGGTCGCGAGGCTCCCGATGAACTCCGACAGCCGCCGGAGATCCCCCTCGTCCGTCGTATAGCCCGGCACGAGGACATGGCGGATCCACATCCGCTTGCCGTGTTCGGAGAGGAACAACGCGAGCGCAAGCGCGCTCAGATTGTCCGTGCCCGTGAGCTCTTTGTGCCGCGTGGAATCAATGTGCTTGAGGTCGAGCAGAAAGAGGTCGGTCAGCGGCAGGAGCCGCTCGAATTGCCCAAAGAACGGTTCTGCCTGCGTGAAGGGCTCGCCCGCCGTATCGACGGCGGTGTTCACGCCCTTTGCTTTCGCGAGGCGAAAGAGCTCCGTTACAAAGTCGAGCTGGAGCAGCGGTTCGCCGCCGCTGACGGTGATGCCGCCCGTATTTTTCCAATAAGGGCGGTAGCGCAGCGCCTGCCGAAAGATCTCCTCCGGCGTCGCCTCATACCCGCCCTCCGTTTCCCATGTCTCGGGGTTGTGGCAGTATTGACAGCGGTAGCGACAGCCCTGCACAAAGACGATGAAGCGGATACCGGGGCCGTCGACCGAGCCGAAACTCTCCGTTGCGTTGATCCGCCCCTTACAGCCGGTCATGGAACGTGCGGGAGATGACGTCCAGCTGCTGTTCGCGCGTCAGGCTGATGAACTTGACGGCGTAGCCCGAGACGCGGATGGTGAAGTTCGCGTACGCGGGATTGTCCGGGTGTTCCATGATGTCCTCAAGGATTTCGCGTCCAAAGACGTTGACGTTGAGGTGGTGCGCTCCTTGGTCGAAATATCCGTCCATCGCGCTGACGAGATTCGTCACGCGCTCGTCCTCGCTGTGTCCGAGCGCGGAGGGGTTCATGCTCTGCGTGTTGGAGATGCCGTCGAGCGCCCAGTGATACGGGAGTTTCGCCACGGAGTTGAGCGAGGCGAGCAGGCCGCAGCACTCCGCGCCGTAGCTCGGGTTCGCGCCCGGAGCGAGCGGCGTCCAAGCCTTGCGCCCGTCCGGCATCGCGCCTGTGTATTTCCCATAGACCACGTTCGACGTGATGGTGAGGATGGAGGTTGTCGCCTCGGAGTTGCGGTAGGTGTGGCGCGACTTGATCTTCGCGAGGAAGGTCCTCAGCACCCATTTTGCGATCTCGTCCGCGCGGTCGTCATCGTTGCCGTAGCGCGGGAAATCGCCCGTCGTCTCGTAGTCCGTGACGACGCCGTTCTCGTTGTAAATCGGCTTGACCTTTGCATATTTAATTGCCGAGAGCGAATCGACGACGTGGGAGAAGCCGGCAATGCCCGTCGCGAACGTGCGGCGGACGTCCGTGTCGATGAGCGCCATCTCCGCCGCCTCGTAGTAGTAGCGGTCGTGCATGTACTGGATGGCGTTCAGCGCGTTGACGTAGACGTGGGCGAGCCAGTCCATCATGCGCTCGTACTTCTTGACGACGTTGTCGTACTCGAGGTACTCCGTGCGGATCGGGCGGTACGCGGGCCCCACCTGCACGCCGCTCTTCTCGTCCACGCCGCCGTTGATGGCGTAGAGGAGGCACTTCGCAAGGTTCGCGCGCGCGCCGAAGAACTGCATTTCCTTGCCCGTCTGCGTCGCCGATACGCAGCAGCAGATCGAATAATCGTCGCCCCACTCTGGCTTCATCACGTCGTCGTTCTCGTACTGGATCGAGCTCGTGCGGATGGAGATGCGCGCCGCGTAGCGCTTGAACGTCTCCGGCAGTTTCGACGAGTAGAGCACTGTGAGGTTCGGCTCGGGGGAGGGCCCCATGTTTTCGAGCGTGTGGAGGAAACGGAAGTCGTTCTTTGTGACCATATGGCGCCCGTCCATGCCGATGCCCGCCATCTCGAGCGTCGCCCAGATCGGATCGCCCGAGAACAGTTCGTTGTAGGAGGTGATGCGCGCGAACTTCACCATGCGGAACTTCAGCACGATGTGATCGACGAGCTCCTGTGCCTCCGATTCGGTGAGGCTGCCGTTCTCGAGATCACGGTGAATGTAGATGTCGAGGAAGGTCGAAATGCGCCCGACGCTCATCGCCGCGCCGTTCTGCGTCTTGATTGCCGCGAGATAGCCGAAGTAGAGCCACTGCACCGCCTCGTGCGCATTCCGTGCGGGCTGCGAGATGTCGTAGCCGTAAATCTGCGCCATCTCTTTCATGCCCTTCAGCGCCTTGATCTGCTCGGAGAGCTCCTCGCGCTGCTGGATGACGTCGTTCGTCATCACGCCGTCGCCGTAGTTGAGGAGTTCTTCCTTCTTGAACGCGATGAGCGTGTCGATGCCGTAGAGCGCGACGCGGCGGTAGTCGCCGACGATGCGCCCGCGCCCGTAGGTGTCGGGCAGTCCCGTGATGATGTGACTGCGGCGCGCCGCGCGAATCTCGTCCGTGTATGCGTCAAAGACCGCCTCGTTGTGCGTCTTGTGATATTTCGTAAAGATTTCGTGGAGCTTCGGGCTGACCTTGTAGCCGTAGTTCTCCAGCGCCTCCTCCGCCATGCGGATGCCGCCGTACGGCATGAACGCCTGCTTGAGCGGTTTGTCCGTCTGAAGACCGACGACCTTTTCGAGGTCCTTCAGCGCGGGGTCGATGTAACCGGGGCCGTATGCCGTCAGTCCCGAGACAACCTCCGTCTCCATGTCGAGGACGCCGCCCTTCGCGCGCTCCTCTTTTTGCAGCTCCTGCACGCGTCCCCACAGGCGGTTCGTCGCATCCGTCGGCGGCGCGAGAAAGCTCTCGTCACCGTCGTACTGCGTGTAGTTGCGCTGGATGAAGTCGCGGACATTGACCTCCTCCTGCCAGACGCCCCCTTCGAAACCGTCCCAGCTCTTGCTTTGCAGCATAATAAACCTCCTTCTTCCAAATCATTCCCATTTATTGAAAACAAAACTCAACTAAAATCAACGCCTTAATAATACTTGAATCCCGTTCACTTTTCAATAGTTCCAAACGAAATAATTGCAATGAGAATAAGACATGACGGCATTAAGACTTACCTATTACGGACGGAGGTCCTATCATCGATACCCTGAACGAAATTTCAACTGCGGGCGTGAGGATTGTGCTTGCGCGGCGGACGGAAATGTGTTCTAATAGAGCCGATACAATATAATGGCAAAGGAGCATACGATATGAGGAAATGGGCCGTCATCTATTCGTCCGTCACCGGCAACACCAAGGCCGTCGCCGAGGCAATCGCCGCAGAGGCCGGCGCCGACCTCTTCCGCGTGCAGGACGCCCCCGCCGATCTCTCCGCTTATGAGGCGGTCGCGCTCGGCTACTGGCTACGGCGCGGCGGTCCCGACGATCTCATGAAGGCATATCTGCCGCGCGTAACGAATGCCCGCGTCGCCCTCTTTCAGACGCACGGCGCGGACGTTGGCTCCGAGCATGCCGTCACCTCGTTTGCGCGCGCGGGCTATCTGCTGGGGGAACGCTGTGAAATCCTCGGCACATTCTCCGCGCAGGGCAAACTCTCCCCCGCCCTCATCGCAAAGCGCAGGAAAGGCGCGGCAGACGACTCGCATAACAGCCCCGAGGCCCGGGAGCGCTGGGTGCGCGCGGCGAATCATCCCGACGCGGACGATCTCGCGGCGGCGCGTACATTCGTGCAGAAAATGGAACACAAGATGGATCTCCTCGAGAAATTCCGCCGCGCGCAAGAGGAGCGCAAGGCGAAGCCGTAACCGTGCCGCAGGAAAGATACCGCCGATGAACGCCGAAGAGAAACGCGCCCACGAGGCAGCCATCATGACGCAGATGATCGCGATTTACTGCCGCGGCAAGGGGCATCTAGGACGTACGCGCATAACGGACGGCGCGCCCGCACTCTGTCCCGACTGCCGCGCCCTGCTTGCCTATGCGCTCTCGCGCGTCGAAGGCTGCCCGCGCATGGACATTAAGTCCTTTTGCTCCGTCTGCCCCGTCCACTGTTACAGCAAGGACATGCGCGCGCAGGTGCGCGACGTCATGCGCTACAGCGGCCCGCGCATGCTCCTGCACCACCCGCTTACGACGCTCCGGCACATGTGGATCGATTTTAACGCGCGCAGACGGGAAAAGAAAGGAGTGCCCCATGCCTAAAATCCTCCTCATTACAACGGGCGGAACGATCGCGTCACGCTGCGGAGAACACGGATTGCGCCCCGTCCTCATGGGGGAAGAACTGCGCACAGCGATGGGCGCGGAGTGGGATGAGATCGAAATACGTGACTATCTCTCCCTCGACTCTTGCAATATCATACCTGCGTATTGGGAGGAGTTTGCACGCGAGATCGACGATCTGCGTACCGACTACGACGGATTCATCGTCACCCACGGCACGGACACGATGGCGTATACCTCCGCCGCCCTCTACTATATGCTCGAGAACCTTGATCGTCCCGTCGTCCTCACGGGATCGCAGCGTCCGCTCGGCGTATCCGGCTCCGATGCGGAGGACAATCTTCGTTTGGCGCATCGCGTCGCCCTGTCAGGCCGCCCCGGCGTCGTGCTCGCCTTTGGCGGGCGCGTCATCCGCGGCAATGCTGCAAAGAAGCTCTACACCGTCCGTGATGATGCCTTCCGCAGCATCGGCGCGCCGGATATTTCCATTGATGGGGATACGGCAGATGTACAGGCCGCTCCTGCAGCGCCGTTTCACCTGCGCGATGTACTCGATGAACGTGTCGCCGTTATCAAACTCTACCCCGGTATTCCTCCGGATATTGTGCACGTATACGTCAATGCGGGGTACCGCGGACTCATCATCGAGGGATTCGGCAGCGGCGGTGTGCCGCTCATCAACGAGCAAAGTCTGCTCCCCGCACTCGTCTACGCCCACGACTGCGGCCGCACCGTTGTGCTGACAACGCAGTGCGTCTACGACGGCGCGGATATCACGCGCTATGAGGTGGGCGTCCGCGCAGCTGAGCTCGGTGTGCTTTCGGGCGGCACGCTCCCCGTTGAGGCGCTGTACCCGCTCCTCATGCTGCGTCTCACAGAGACGCCCGAGGGGGAGAGGCTGCAGCGCCTAACGTAGTTCGTTATGACATGCAGCCGTCTCATGCCGCATAACGATAAGCAGGATTTGAGATTTATGGAAAGGAACATGCCTATGGAGCTCCAAGAGGCCCTCGCAAAACGTGCCAGCCTTCGTAAATTTACGGGAGAGATGCCCACGGACGCAGAGATAGGCGCCGTCCTTGACGCCGCCTATCTCGGTCCCGTTCTCGCATTTCACGACATGCGCATCAGCGTCATCACCAATCCCGAACTCCTAGAGGAGGCACAGGAAAACGGCGAAGCGTTCAACCGGATGGGCAATCCCGCGTATATGTACGGTGCGCCCGTATGGGTTCTCCTCTCGGCGAAGCGGCACACGGAGAACATGCCCAACACGCCGTACACCGCCGACATGCTGAACGCCAATATGTATTGGACGCTCGGCAGCATCATCCAAAATATGCATCTGAAAGCCGTAGAACTCGGCCTCGCCGCCTGCCCCATGAACACCACCGTCGTCGCGCTTGGGGATAATGCCGCCCTGCGCCGCAGACTTGGCATTCCCGACGGACATATCGCCGCCGGTTCCATCGTTATCGGCAAGGGGACACAGGGGTATAAAGAGCGCCCCGTAAAGCCCGCACTGCTACCCACAGCGTTCTTAAAGTAAGGAGCAGATCATGGAGTTACAAAAAATCGGCACCGTCAGAAGCCCCTACAAATCTCTCGCGGACATTCCGCGGCAGGGACGGTTTGTCAACACCGTCTCCGAGATCGAGATCCTCCCCGCGTTTGCAGACGGACTGCTGCGCATTGAAACGGCGCAGAGGCTCATCGTCCTCTACTGGGCGAACCTCGCCAAACGAGATGTGCTGCAGACGCTTCCGCCCGCCGGATCGGAACTGCGCGGCGTCTTTTCATGCCGGGCGCCGCATCGTCCGAACCCGATTTCCCTCTGCATCGCCGACCTCCTGGCCCGGGAAGGAAACATCCTCCGTGTCAAACATTTAGACGCACTCGACGGCAGCGCCGTCATCGACATCAAACCATACACATCGGTCGATTCGCTGCCGATAGACAACGCGGAAGAGTTCAACGCCGGAGTTGGGATTGCCTCTGCAAAAAAATCCTGTTCATAAAATTTGGCATATATCGATGCCTGCGCCATGTGCAGGCAAATAAAACGGCGCGTCGGTTTCGATAAGAAAGGGCTCCATGCGATAACAACGGGACGCATCCCTGCCGTCCGTCTCTATGCCCCCTCTGTATCGCGGAGTTTGCGGAACGCGACAGAGACATCCTCCGCATCCGCCGGCCCGACGCTCTCGACGGCAACGGCGCGATCGGCAGCAAGCCGTCTCGCCCGGTTGATGAGAGAGGCTCACCGCAGGAAAGGATCGTGATCATCGTGAAATACCGCGTCGCATTCACTGCCATCGGAGATTTTGCCCTACAGCTCCTCCAAACGCGCGGCAGCCTCATCATCTTTGACAAAGACGTCCCCTATGCTTACGAAAATATGGTGCTCTCACATACTAAAGGAGATCTGAAAGAGGATGTCGCCCCGGGCGACACCGTCCTCATCGCAGAGCGGGAGTATACGGTTGCGCGCGTCGGTGCAGACGCGAACAAGAACCTGCGGACGCACGGACACGCAACGCTCCTCTTTGCCGAGAGCGACGACAGCGAAGAACTCCGGCCGGGTGAGATTCTCCTCACGGGCGCACGCTTCCCTCGTATCATGGTGGGCGACCTCCTCGAGATCTTCTAGTCGTATTCCGGAATCACAACAGTATCATAAAACCGGAGCCGCTGCACATTTTCTTTGTGCAGCGGCTCTATTTATGCTTTGTACACAATCCGCTGAGACCGGTCCTATGTCCATTATTTATAGGACTAATACTTGTACTATTTGAAGGAATAATCGGCCGGATAAATTTTATCTATGAACACTAATTTATCTGTTTCATTAGAAAAGAAAATTCTAAAAATATCGCTTAAAACACTTGTAATGAATCCCGTTCGCCTTTATAATGACTTCTGCATTCTCGAATGCAATTATTATTTTCATTTAGCCCGACTCATATAATATGCAAACGAACGTAATCTCTACTTCATAAGTAAACTAAAACATGGGCGGCAAGGAGGTTCCGAAACAGTCGGAACATAGTTTTCGGTTATCATGGAGGAAAATACATGCTCAGAAAAAAGAGTCGACGATCCGTGCGTCTGCTCTCCTATGCCATAACGACATGGCTCGCCCTGCCCGCCTATACCGCATGGGCAAGCGAAGCTGCATCCGAGGGGGGGGGGGAATACTAATGTCACGACTGCGGACGTTCGCGTGGAGGCGGACGCCGCGCAGGAAGAGGCAAAGTATGAATCCCAGCAGAAGACCATCATCACCAAGGAAGACATCGAGAAGAAACAGGCAAAGTCCGTTGAGGATATCATCTTCAGCGAGACGGGCGTCTCCCGCACCGTCGATGCCATGGGGCGCGTCGGCATCTCGATCCGCGGTGCAGAGCCGCGCCATACGCTCATCCTCGTCGATGGTCAGCCCGTTCTCGGCGATCTCGCGAAATACTCGGGCGCGGCAGACGAGGTGATGCGTCTCGGCACGGAGAACGTCGAGCGCATCGAGATCATTCAGGGCGCGGCGAGCTCGAAGTTTGGCTCGGATGCCATCGGCGGCGTCGTCAACATCATCACGCGTAAGGCGACCAAGGATCCCCGCTTCCAGTTCAATGTTGAAGGCCTGCGTCGTGCGGATGACGAATCCGCACTGCCATTCTCAAATTTTTTCCTGCGTGCAGATTCGGGACAGATGGGAAAGCTTCGTCTCGGCCTCTCGGGGAGTAAGCGCGATATTATGCCGGTATACGCGAATGATAAGCGTCGAGAGAGCGGCATGAGTTTCGATTACAAAGACCGCGATTTCAAACCGAATGCCCTACGTTACTATGGCGATACTGCAAATATCGGTCTTGTCGGAACCTATGAGGCAAATAGTCATAACAATTTCGAGTTCCGTTTGGACCGCTATACGGAAGATCTCATCCGCGACATCAAGCATTCCGATTCCGATCTCGAACCGCAGCAGCATTTCAAACGGCAAACGGGCAGGAATTCCTACAACGTCGGCTGGCGAGGCGATCACGGCAACACCGACTGGAATGTCGAGATGAACTATACGAATATCAAAGAAGACGACGTATCGCTCATTAACTATGAGGGCCACAGCGAATACCAGGGTAAGAACGAACTGCGCTATGTCGACGATATCGATCACCGTCAGTTTGACTTCAAGGCATCGGCGAATACGCAGATCAACGACAAGCATCTGCTCAGCTACGGCTTCGGCTTCACGAACGAAAAGGGAGAGGGAAGTCGCCTCAAAAGTTCTCCGAACACCTCCACACGCCATATCGACCCGTGGGACTATGACAAAAGCCTCCGCGTCGAGAAAAAGGACCTCACGAACCGCAACGGCGACAATACGGAATACGTTTGGTCCCATATCCATGACTACAAATTCCGCGGCGGAACAAACGGTATCCCGAAATGGGATATGGACTATGAGTACTACCATTACGATCAGGACAAAAGCACGGACTACAAACCGGAATTTACCTACGAGAAGTATATCAAATATGGGATTAAGGACAAAACGGAACCGAACGATTGGTCAAGTTACGCTCCTAACGGTTTACCGTGGGAAGGTCATGACAGAGATGAGTTCTTTGAACTCAAAGCGCGTTTACAGGCGGAAAACCCCGGGTACTACGGCGCCAATATCGTTGAAAAATATTTCCACTACGGCGAGGATCGCGACGAGCGCGCCCCAAAACTGAACGGCAAACCGTTCCTTGGAGAATACTGGGACCGCGATCAGCGCATTACCGTCGGCAGCGGCACAATTAAAAAGCAGAATTTCTTCATCGGCGATACCTGGCAGGTCTCGAACGATACTCTGCTCTATCCGATTATTCGTCTCGACCACAGTAATCTGTTCGGCACGAACGTTTCCGGCAACTTCGGCATGACGCATAACATCGGCGGTAATCCGCACAAACGCTTTAAGGCGAACATCGGCACAAGCTATGCGGAACCCGGCATGGGCGAGCTCTGGTACAACTGGGAAATGTATGCCAGCAACCCCGTCGGTATCGGCTATGCAAAGATGGGCTGGTGGTGGGCCGGCAATCCAAATCTAAAGCCGGAGAAATCCGTCAATATTGATATGAGCCTCGAAGGTGAGAATAAAAACACCTACGCACGCGTAGGCCTCTTCCATAACCGTATTCGGGACTATATGACCGTCTACTTTACGGGCAGATATATGGATTTTGCACCGCAGCTTGGAGACAGTGCAAAGTGGATGCGCGCGCCCGATATGATCTACAGCTTTAAAAACATCGGCAGGGCCGAAATCACAGGGCTTGAGGCGGAGGTGAGGCAAAAGCTCGGCCCCCATTGGAGCACAAAGCTCGGCTACACCTATCTCCATGCAATCAACAAGTCCGACCCGCTGATGCCGCATCGGCTCATCGACCGACCGGAACATAAACTCGATATCAGCATCTCTTACGAGGACAAAAAGACCGGCTGGGGCGCGACGCTTTGGGGTGATTACTACATCCATATGCTGGACAGCAACACCCTCGCAAACAACAAGAATTATTGGCCGGATATTTTGGGACATGCGGGAGGCGTATACGAAAAACAAGAATATGAAGAAAAGACCTTCGGCATCTGGAACTTCATGCTGCAAAAGCAGATCAGCGAAGATGCGATGGTCTATATCGGTGTGAATAATATCTTTAACCACCGTGACGACGACCGTGCGACGCAGGAACGCGTCTACCGGATCGGGGCGAACTTTAAGTTCGATACCGTCGGAAGCGGAAAAAAGAGAAGTCTCATTACAAACGGTGCGACAGAGGCAGGGGTACAGGAAGAGGCTGTCCTGCGGAACTTCCTCAACCGTCCGTTCGATACGGACAAAGCCCCGGGCGTCTCCATCATCGGCGACTACCGTATGCGCTGGGCGGCACACGGCGGAACGAACCGCCCGAAGTCGACGTATACCGCGAATTCCTCCGTCGGCTCGGCAGCAAAGAATATGCGCGATGCCAATGACCACGGATTCGAACAGCGTATTCGGATCGGAGCAGATGCACGCATTTCAAAAGACACCAATATTAAGGTGCTCGGCAGTCTCTCAGGCACAAATAGCGTCGATAACGCCGACTCCCTCCCCGCGTCGCGCGGACTCAATAAAGCGCGCCTCGAGCAGGCGGATGTCACCCGGCATACGAAGAAATGGGATCTTTCCCTCGGCCGGCTGACCGAGCCGATGGGCGTCACGGGCTATTGGTTCAGCAAAGAGTACGACGGTATTCGCGCCGTGTTTACGGGCAGTCGAACGCAGCTGCGCCTCGGCTACGGTACATTTAAGCACAGCACAGGAATATCGGATTCTGCCTATACGCACTCTACTTACGAAACCTTCTATCGTCCGCCGACGATCGTCGAACTCCTCGGCATCAACAAAGCGGACTTTGACGCGGGCGCTTCCATTGCAGACAAAACGGCGGATGCAACCGCAGCGTATGAAGCGAATTTCAAAGGAAAAACCAATGCGCTCTATTACTACCAGCAACTCAAGGATGCGCAATCGAACGGTGCGAGTGCCGAAGAAAAACTAGCGATACTCAAACGACTACACAGTGTCGTAAAAGCGGCTTACGGGCCCGCATTGCACAATAAGATATTCGCACTCGCCCCGGGCGAAGGGACAACGGCGTTCTATGAGGTCGAGGATGACAACGGCAACGTCAAAGTTCTGAAACTCTTAAATGATGATTCGATGTCATCGTATACGAGCCACATTGATCCGAATCCGCAGAATATGAGCGCTGAGGAGCGCGCATTCAAAGAAAAGGTTAATAGTCTGTTAGGGTTCCATATGGACGACGAGGCCCCGTTGCGGACGGATGACGCCTATGTACAGGAAAAACAGCAGAATCTGAGCGAAGCATATGAGCGCATCGCAAAATTTTGGGCAGAATACGACTTCAAAAATATGCAGCATGCCGAGCGTGTGGACGGATTGCCGCCACAGGGCGAAGTGTGGACGCTTTCGGGAGGCAGATGGGTCAAAGACGGCACGACGGTTTCCACACTGACCTATCATAAGTTCAGGCGAATCGTCACGCTCTCCAACGAGAACTCCGGCGGTTGGATGAATCCCTCGTATCGCAACGGCATGAATTTCACGCAGGACAGCTACAACAGCAACTATACCGGAAACTACGATACCGCAGACAGCGAATACGATTTGCAGATGAATCGTATCAGCTATGAGTATCTCAAAGCACTAGAAGAGGTGTTGGAAAATACCGAGAACGGAAACCAAGGGCCGCGTTCCGCTCTCGGCAATGTTGTCGGCAATCTCATCAAAACGTCGGGTATCGTCCTTGAGAGAGACCGTATTCCCCCCATCGACAAGGCTTTCTTCATTCAGGCGCGCAGAGAGATCACGCCGCGGCTCGGCGTTGCGGCATGGTACCTGCGCTCCGTTGGCGATAAGACTTACACGGCGCGTGCTGCCAATGGAACGGGAAACGACGTCAGCACATTCAACCATCTTGCCAACGTGATCGGCGTCGGTGCAAAGTGGCAGATGGGCAAAAAGACGGCGGTCTCCTTCGACTACGGCATGAACCGTACGGCATTTGGCAGGTATATGAACGGCACCTCTGTCTTTGAACATAAAGCGCGTACCGACGTATTCACGCCAAGAGGGCGTCATGTCGGCAGCGTGCCGATATTCTGGATGGCACGCCTCGATATCGGGCAGTCCGACACCGATCGTCCGGGAACTTGGAACGCGTTCGTCGACTACAAGTATTTCGAACACGGCTCTTTCTTCGGCGGCAACGGAACGGAATCTCTGCCCGACCGCTATCTCGACGGCATCAAGAGCTTTACCATCGGCGGCGGCTATGTGCCGGCACGAAACTGGCTCGTCGAGCTGTTCTACACCTTCGATGCGAAGGGCATCAACAGCCGCGATACACTCCACGGCCCGGAGAAATTCAAACTGGGCAACTACGCCCGCTTCCAGATCACCTACAAATTCTAAACGCCCTGGCGATAACAATCACCCATGAAAAATCCCCCGTCGTACGGGCAGAAATGCTCCGTACGGCGGGGGATTTTCGATTCGCTGCTAAACATTTCACATTTCCTCCGCATGTGGTAAAATACATGCATCACTAGGAAAGAGGTGCCTATCTCATGGCAAATAAACCGCCCTACACGATCACGGAACGCGCCGCCGATTCCTTGGCAAAGATCGTCGAGGTTGTGACGCGTCTGAAATATGCAACGGGATTTAGCCGCGACATTCGTCTCCATCGGGAAAATCGTCTGCGGACGATTCACGCCTCCCTCGCTATCGAGGGAAACTCTCTCACGCTCGGCGAGGTGCGTACGATCATCGACGGAAAGCTCGTTACGGGCGGTGGGACGGAGATCGCGGAGGTCAAAAATGCGTACGCCGCCTATGATCGACTTATGTCGTTTGATCCGTATGCGGTCAAAGATTTTCTCAAGGCACATGCGCTGATGATGCGGGGGCTGATCAAAGAAGCAGGGCAGTTCCGCAACGGAGATGTCGCGGTGTTCGACGGCACCGTCCCCGTGCATATCGGCGCACGTCCGCAGTTCGTTCCCATGCTTGTTGAGGAGCTTTTTACATGGGCGCGCGCATCCTCTCTGCATCCGGTGCTAAAAAGCGCCATCCTCCACTATGAGATCGAGACGATTCACCCCTTCGCCGATGGCAACGGACGCATGGGGCGGCTCTGGCAGATGCTGCTCCTCGCGCAGTGGAACCCGCTCTTTGCGTGGATCCCGATAGAGTCGCTTCTCTACCGGCAGCGACCGGAATATTACCGGGCGATTGAGGAGGCGCGGCACAATAATGATAGCGCTGTGTTCATCGAGTTCACGCTCGCGGCTGTTCTGCGCAGCATCATCGAGCAGGAAAAGCACCAAGTCGAGCACTATGATGAGCACGATGTCGAGCACTATGTCGGGCTGAGCGATGCACAGTGTACGCTGCTGCGTGCGATGAGCAGCGCCGAACTGACGCGTCGGGAGCTGTTTGGCCGTCTCGGGATACGGGGCGATTCGCGTGCATATCGGCGGCATATAGATCCGCTGATTTCCGCGGGGCTCATCGAAATGACGCTCCCGGACAAGCCGAAGAGCCGCCTGCAAAAATATCGTTTGACAGAAAAAGGACGAGCCGCATGCGGTGAAATATCTTTATGAAAAAAGTTGTAAATTTTTCCCAAAAGTATCTTGATTTTCATTATCATAAGTGCTATAGTTAGTTCAGGCTTTCGTTAAAGCTCTCCTAAAATATAATACACAGCAAAGATAGTCCACAGTGGAGTGTGGGCTATTTTTGTGCGGCCGGTCACACATAAATCTTGACAGTCATGTTATAATAAATCAAAAAGTCAAGAGGAGATGATTGTATGGCAAAAGAGCATATTGAGAAGGATATTGTCATCATCGGCGCCGGCATGGCGGGGCTCACGGCTGCCCTCTACGCGGGCCGTATGAATCTGCGGACGCAGGTGCTCGAGAACTCGCTCGTCGGCGGGCAGATTGCGACGGCGTCGGATATTGAGAACTTCCCTGGATTTGAACGCATCAGCGGGATGGAGCTCATCGGCACACTTGAGAAACAGGCCAAGAACTTCGGCGCGGAGATCGACGAGTTTGACCGCATCGAGCGCGTCGACCTCAAAAGCACGCCGAAGATCGTGGAGACGGAGACGCGCGTCTACGAGACCCCCGTCGTTATCATCGCCTCGGGGATGAACCGGCGCAAGCTGCCGCTGCCCGAGGAACCGCACTATTTCAACCGCGGCGTCCACTACTGCGAACTCTGCGACGGGCATACGTATCAGGATAAGATCATCACGGTGATGGGCGGCGGCAATGCGGCCGTCGACGCGGCAAATTTCCTGACGAAATACGCGAAGCATCTCTACCTCATCCACCGCTCGCAGCTCCGCGCGGACAAGTCCTCGCAGGATGCGCTCTATGCGAATCCGAAGGTGACGGTGATGCTCGAAACGGAGATTACGCACCTCGTCGGCGCGGACCGGCTGACGGCAATCGAGCTGCTGCACAAGGACACGGGCAAGACGGAGACGCTGTCCGCGGACAGTATCTTCGTCAATATCGGCGTGCTGCCGAATACGGATCTTTTCAAGGGGCAGCTGGCGCTCACGGAGAGCGGCTACATCGCGGCAGACGAGAACTGCCGCACGGAGATCCCGGGGGTCTTCGTCGCGGGCGATATCCGCGAGAAAGAGATTCATCAGCTGACGACGGCGGCGTCCGACGGGACGACGGCGGCGCTCCACGCGGAGAAATATCTCGCGTCGCTGAAATAAGTTTGATATATAGAGGAGACTTTCACATGGTTCAGGTTTTTTCGTTCGACGCCTGCCCGTGGTGCACGAAGGCGAAGAAATATCTTGATACGAAGGGCGTCGCCTACGAGGTGCGCGATATCGAAAAGGATCCCGCGGCCTATGACGAGCTGCTCAGACTCACGGGCGAGGGTTCCTGCCCCGTGATCCGGGCGGATAGCGGAGATTATGTGCGCGGCTTTGATCGGCCCGCAATCGACAAGCTGCTGGGACTCTGAGGAGGTTGCGATATGGTAAAGGTGTATTCGATCACGGTCTGCCCGTGGTGCGAGAAGGTAAAGCGCTACCTGAAGTACCGCGGCATCCCTTACGAGGAACACAACATCGAGCATGATCCGGCGGCGCTCGAGGAATGCCGCCGCATCTCGGGCGACACGATCGTCCCCGTCACGACGGCGGACGGCAAAGAGTATGCGCTCAGCTATGACCGCGAAAAGCTCGACAAGATTCTAGGGATTACGGCGTAACGAAACGAACGGTTCAAGAGGGCTGCCGCACGGAGAAAAATCGTGCGGCGGTCCTTTTTCGCTTGCCAAACTTTTGAGACGGGATTAAAATACATATAGATGTATTTTTCTGAATCGAATGAAGGAGGTATCAACATGACCGGATTACCGCTCATCATCGCCTTTGTCATAGCGATCGTCATAATGATCGTTATGATCTCAAAGCTGCGCATTCATCCGTTTATCTCCATCATGCTCGTCTCCTTGGGGCTCGGGCTCGCCGCAGGGATCCCGCTCGTCGATCACAAACTCGAAAGCGGCGCGGTGCAGTACGGTCTCGCCACAGTCATCGGACAGGGATTCTCCGGAACGTTCACGAGCATCGGCATCGTCATCATCCTCGGCGCAATGATCGGAACGGTGCTTGAGAAGACGGGCGCCGCGCTGAAGCTTGCGGATATGGTGATCCGGCTCGTCGGCAAGGACAATCCGGTCATCGCGGTGCAGCTCATGGGATGGGTCGTCTCGATCCCCGTCTTCTGCGACTCTGGTTTCGTCATCCTCGACCCGATCCGCAAGGCGCTCATCCGGCGCACGGCGGTCTCTGCGGTCTCTATGACGTTCGCGCTGAGCGCCGGCCTCTTTATCTCGCACGTCTTTATCCCGCCGACGCCCGGCCCCATCGCAGCCGCAAGTACGCTCGGCATCGGCGACTACCTGCTGCAGGTCATCGGCCTCGGCATGCTCTGCTCGATCTTCCCGCTCATCGCGGGCTATTTCTTCGCGCGCTATATCGGTACGAAGGTGAAGTCAAAAGACGAGGTGGATCCGCAGGATGTCGCAAAGGTCTACAACGATCTGATCGACTCGTACGGCAAGCTGCCCTCGGCGTTCAACACGCTCGCGCCGATCGTTGTCCCCATCCTGCTCATGGCGTTCTCCTCGATCGTCGCGATGGCCGGCGGCAAGGGCCCCGGCGCGGATATTGTGCGCTTCCTCGGCACGCCGATCATGGCGCTTGCCGTCGGGATGGGATTTGCGACGATCCAGCTTGCGGCGGTGGACCGCATGCATGAGTTTTACAAAATCTGCAACGACAGTCTGATGACGGTCGGTCCGATCCTCTTCATCACCGCGGCGGGCGGAGTGCTCGGCAAGGTGATCGCAACGTCGGATATGGTGCATTATATCTCGCAGCACGCCGGCGTGTTCTCAAGGATGGGGATTTTCTTCCCGTTCCTGCTCGCTGCGGTGCTCAAGACTGCACAGGGTTCTTCGACCGTCGCGCTCATCACGACGGCGGGCATCGTCGGTCCGCTGCTCCCCGTCCTCGGCTACCATACGCCGATCGAGATCACGCTCGTCTGTATGGCGATCGGCGCGGGCGCGATGACCGTCTCGCACGCGAACGATTCGTATTTCTGGGTGGTCTCGGAGTTCAGCGGCATGACGCCGGATCAGGGCTACCGCGTCCAGACGATGGGCACGCTCGTCCTCGGCATCGCCGCGATCGTCGAAATCGCGCTGCTGAGCCTCGTGCTGCACTGACGATTCCCCCAATTCTAAGAGAACTTGCCTTGATCCCTGTGCCCGGGCATGTTAAGATGCGGACAAGTCCAGTAAAGGAGGGATCTCAATGAAAAAAATTACGCTGCGTCTGCTCGCGTTCACCCTGACGCTGATGCTTGCCCTCTCGGGCGCGGCGCTCGCGAAAAGCGCAAATCAACAGCGGGCGGAGATCGGCCGGCTGCACACGAAGGCGCTCGCCAATCTCTACGACGTGAATCCGAACGCGCAGGACGTCATTGCAAACAGTTACGGCTATGCGACGATCAGCTCAACGGGAGCGAAGATCGGCCTGTTCGGCAGCGCGCATGGGCGCGGGCTCGCCGTCAACAACGCGACGGGCGAGCGCGTCTACATGAAGATGGAGGAATACGCGCTGGGCATCGGGCTCGGGGTGAAGGAGTACGACCTCATCTTCGTCTTCGGATCGGAACACGCATGGGACTCCTTCGTCTCCGGCAAGTTCAAGGTCGGCGGCGAGGCGACGGCATCCGCCACGGACGGATACTCCGGCGGCGCGATCGACGGCGCGGACGTCGTCGCAAAGGACATGTGGGTCTATCAGGTAACGACGAAGGGGCTTGCCGTCGGCGTGTCGCTCAAGGGGCTCAGCATCTATCCGAACAAGGATTTAAACTGACCGCGTAAAAAATCTGCCGCCGTCACGAGACGGCGGCATCGTTATGTTCATACTTCCTCGTCGAATTGGGGCCGCCGCACGGGCGCAAAAACCGCCTATATGCGCCGGCCCCTTATTTTGACCGCAGTATTTATTTCATCAGCGAACCTTCGTATTTCAACGTCGCGAAGTAGTCGTTCAAGGTCTGCGCGCGGCGGATGAGCTCGATGCTGCCGTCCTCACGCAGGAGGAGCTCGGCGCAGTGGAGCTTGCCGTTGTAGTTGAACCCCATCGCGCTGCCGTGCGCGCCCGTGTCATGAATGATAACGACGTCGCCGATGTCGATGGAGGGGAGCTTTCGGTCAACGGCGAATTTATCGTTGTTCTCACAGAGCGAACCCGTAACGTCGTAGACGTGATCCGCCGGGGCGTGCTCCTTGCCGAGGACAGTGATGTGGTGATAGGCGCCGTAGAGCGCGGGGCGCATGAGGTTCGCCATGCAGGAATCCAGCCCGACATACTCCTTGTATGTATTTTTCTTGTGGAGCACGGTCGAGACGAGCCAGCCCGCATTCCCCGTCACGGCGCGTCCGCTCTCCGTGCGGATGGCGACGTCGCCGAGTCCCGCAGGATTCATGATTTCATGATAAAGCCGCTCAATGCCCGCACCGACCGCCGCGAAGTCCACGGGATCCTCCTCCGGACGGTACGGGATGCCGAAGCCGCCGCCGAGGTTGACGAACTCGACGTGAATACCGCATTTTTCCTTCAGCTCCACGGCGAGCTCGAACATGATGCGCGCCGTGAGGAGGAACGCCTCCGTGCGCAGCTCGGCGGAGATGACCATCGTGTGCAGTCCGAACCGCCGCACGCCCATGGCGCGCGCACGCGCATAGCCCTCGAGCATCTGCGCGTGCGTCAGTCCGTATTTTGCCTCCACAGGTTTCCCGATGATATCGTTGCCCTCTATCGTATCCCCCGGATTGTAGCGGAACGAGAGCACCTCGGGCAATCCCGCGTGCTCCGCCATATAGCCGAGATGCGTGATGTCGTCGAGGTTGACGACGGCGCCGAGTTCGATTGCCTTTTGGAACTCGTCGAACGGCGTGTCGTTCGACGTGAGCATGATCTCTTCGCCCACGACGCCCGCCGCCTCGGAGATGAGAAGTTCTGCGATGCTGCTGCAGTCCGTCCCCGCGCCCTCCTCGTGCAGGAGCTGCACGATGCGCGGATTTGGCAGCGCCTTCACGGCGAAATGCTCGCGAAATCCGGGCGCCCATGAGAACGCGTCGCGCAGGCGGCGGTAATTCTCCCGAATCCTGCGCTCGTCGTAGATGTGAAACGGCGTCGGAAACTTCTTGATAAGCTCTATCGTCCGCTCCTTCGTGAGCGGAAAAATCTTCTCGTTCATATTGTCCTCCCAAAGTAAAGATGCCCCATTATAGCAATGCAAAAACGCCTCTGTCAAATTGTATACCTTGACGTACGGCGCGCCCTCCCTTATAATGAGGGCTAACTTTTTATATGATAATGAGAACTGTCAAAGGAGGGTTCCGCATGAAGTTCAGAGAGAAGACACTGCGCCTCGCGGCGGCATTCGCCTGCACGGCGCTGCTCAGCGCGGCTCTTACAGGCTGCGGGGATAACGGGGCGTCGTCCGATGAGATCAAGATCGGCGCAAATTTTGAAATGACGGGCAACACGGCGAACTACGGCATCTCGACGCTCGAGGGGCTAAAGCTCGCGATTAAGGAAGCGAACGATGCGGGCGGCATCAACGGGAAGAAGATCGTCCTCGTTGAAGCGGACAACAAGTCCGAGGCGGCGGAGTCCGTGAATGCGGCGACAAAGCTGATCTCCGACGATCACGTCCGCGCGATTGTGGGCCCCGCGACGACCGGGAACGTCATCGCCGAGTCTCAGATCGCCTCGGACAGCAAGGTGCCCGTGATCGCGCCGGACGCGACGGCGGTCGACGTGACGGTCGAGAACGGCACGGTGAAGCCGTGGATTTTCCGCAGCTGCTTCATCGATCCGCAGCAGGGCGACGTCATGGCGAAGTTCGCGCTCGATACGCTGAAGGCAAAGATCGCGGTCATCTACCTCGACAACTCGACGGACTACTCCAAGAGTCTCGCGCAGGTCTTTGAAAAGGTCTTTACGGCGGGCGGCGGGCAGGTCGTCATGACCGAAGCGTTCCTCGCAAAGGATCAGGATTTCAAGGCGACGCTGACGCGTCTGCGCGGCGCGAATGCGGACGTCATCTTCGTCCCCGCCTACTACGAGGAGGTCGGCAAGATCGTCAAACAGGCGCGCGAGATCGGCATCACGGCGCCCATCATCGGCACGGACGGCTGGGACGACGCGAAGGTCGCGGAGCTCGCGGGGGCGGCGGCGCTGAACAACACATATTTCAGCACGCATTACTCGGATAAGGACGAATCGGTACGCCCCTTCATCGACGCCTATCAGAAGGAATACGGACACGCCCCGAACGTCTTCGCCGCGCTCGGCTACGACGCGGGCAAGCTGCTTGTCGACGCGCTGAAGCGCGCGGGCTCGGACGATCCTGAAGCGCTCCGCAAGGCAATCGAAGAGACGAAGGATCTCGCTGTCGGCACGGGCACGATCACGATGGATGCCGAGCACAACCCGATCAAGCAGTTGGTCATCCTCGAGAATAAGGACGGCGACCGCACGGTTGTGGCAAAGATTATGCCGAGCATGTGATTCGTCGGTACGAATAGGGTCAAAGAGCCGCAATGCGCGGCTCTTTTTCATCCGAAGTAAGGAAACACCCGATAATCGATGACGCGGAAGTAATATTCCGCGTCATCTAGGAGAATAGCATGGATTTTCTTCAGCAGCTCATCAACGGAATCTCGCTCGGCAGCATCTACGCGCTCATTGCGCTCGGCTATACGATGATCTACGGCATCATCAAGCTCATCAATTTCGCGCACGGCGACATCTACATGGTCGGCGCGTACCTCGGGTTCTACGCCGTCACGCTCGGCATCCCCGTCGTGCCGGCGATCCTCATCTCCATGGCGGTGACCTCCCTGCTCGGCATCGCGGTCGAGCGGTTCGCCTACCGCCCGCTCCGTCATGCGCCGCGCATCTCGGTGCTCATCACGGCGATCGGGGTGTCGTTCCTCCTCGAGTACGTCATGATGGCGATCGTCTCGCCGACGCCGCGCACGTTCCCACCGACGATCAGCGACGTCTCGTGGACGATCGCGGGGCTCGTCATCAGCGGGCAGCAGCTGCTCATCATGGGCGTGACCTTCGTGCTCATGGTGATCCTCACCTACATCGTCCGCGCGACGAAGATCGGCAAGGCGATGCGCGCCGCATCCTACGACACCGAGGCGGCGCAGCTCATGGGCATCAACGCCGACCGCATCATCTCCGTCACGTTCGCCATCGGCTCGGCGCTCGCGGCGGTCGCGGGCGTCCTCATCGGCATCTACTACAACTCCATCGACCCGCTGATGGGGCTCATGCCGGGCATTAAAGCGTTCGTCGCGGCGGTCTTCGGCGGCATCGGCATCCTGCCGGGCGCCGTCGTCGGCGGCATCGTGCTCGGCATCGTGGAGGCGTTCATCTCGGGCTTCGGCTTCTCGATGTTCCGCGACGCGGCCGCATTCGCGATTCTGATCCTCGTCCTGCTCCTGAGACCCGCGGGCATCTTCGGCAAGAATATCAAGGAAAAGGTGTAAGGAGGCGCACGCATGAAGATACTGCAAAACAACGATCTCAGGATGCTCCTCTTTGCCCTCATCATCTACGGCGTCATCATGGGGCTCACGGGCGCGGGGCTGCTCAGCGCGTTCTGGCAGCTCAACCTCATCTTCGCGGGGCTCAATATCATGCTCGCGGCGAGCCTCAACCTCATCAACGGCTACACGGGACAGTTCTCGCTCGGACACGCGGGCTTCATGGCGATCGGCGCGTACGTCGGCGTCATTCTGACGACGAATTTCCACCTCCCCTTCATCGCCGCACTCATTGCGGGCGGCGCGGCGGCGGGACTGCTCGGCGCGCTCATTGGGCTGCCGACCCTGCGCCTGCGCGGCGACTACCTCGCCATCGCGACCCTCGGGTTCGGCGAGATCGTCCGCATCGTCATCATCAACGTGCCGTATGTCGGCGGCGCGGCGGGCTTTAAGGGCATCCCCCATCTGACGAACTTCACATGGGTGTTCTTCCTCATGCTCGCCACGCTCTTTATCATCAAGAATTTCGTGAACTCCCGTCACGGGCGCGCCTGTCTCGCCATCCGCGAGAACGAGATTGCGGCGGAGGCGATGGGCATCAACACGACGCGGTACAAGGTGCTCGCCTTTACCGTCGGCGCGGCGTTCGCGGGCGTCGCGGGCGTGCTGTTCGGGCATAACATGTACATCCTCAGCCCCGCCTCGTTCACGTTCATGCAGTCGTTCAACATCCTCATCATGGTCGTCATGGGCGGCCTCGGCTCGATGACCGGCTCGATCGCGGGCGCGCTCGTCGTGACATTCCTCTCGGCCGCGCTCGCGAGCTTCCCGAACGCGCGCATGATCGTCTACGCGCTCGCGCTCATCCTCATGATGTTCTACCGCCCGCAGGGGCTCTTCGGCTACGTTGAGGTCACGGCGATGCGTCCGCTGAATCGATTCTTCCGGAAGGGGGGCGCCGCGTCATGACAAAGACAAAAGAGCTGCTCAAAGCGACCGACGTCTCCATGGTATTCGGCGGTCTTTCCGCCGTCTCCGACCTGAACCTCTACATCCGCGCAGGCGAACTGGTCGGGCTCATCGGGCCGAACGGCGCGGGCAAGACGACGGCGTTCAACCTCTTTACGGGCGTCTACCGACCCACGACGGGCGACATCACCCTGCGCGGCAAGAATATCGTCGGGCTCGCGCCCTATCAAATCACGGCGCGCGGCATCGCGCGGACATTCCAGAACATCCGCCTCTTTGGCGAACTCACCGTCCTCGACAACGTGAAGATCGCGTACCACAGCCACATGAACTACGGTTTCCTCGAGGCCGTGCTCCGCGTCGGGCGTTATCGCAGCGAGGAACGAAAACTCGAAGAGGAGGCCATGCGCCTGCTTGAAATCTTCCGGCTCTCAGACAGCGCGCAGGAGAAGGCAAAAAACCTCCCCTACGGCGCGCAGCGGCGCCTCGAGATCGCGCGGGCGCTTGCCGCGCAGCCCGCGCTGCTGCTCCTTGACGAGCCCGCCGCGGGCATGAACCCGCAGGAGACGCAGGAGCTCATGGAGATGATCCGCTGGGTGCGACGTGAATTCGGCATCACGATCCTTCTCATCGAACACGATATGGCGCTCGTCATGGGCATCTGCGAGCGCATCTATGTGCTCGAATACGGCACGGTCATCGCAAGCGGCGCCCCCGCGGAGATCCGGTCGAATCCCGAGGTCATCCGCGCGTATCTCGGGGCGGAGGAGTAAATCATGGCAAATGAAACAAAAGCAACCGCGCCCATGCTCAGCGTCACGGATCTGCACGTCTACTACGGCGCGATCCACGCGCTGAAAGGCGTCAGCCTCTCCGTCCGGCAGGGCGAGATCGTCACGCTCATCGGCGCAAACGGCGCGGGCAAATCCACGACCCTGCGCACGATCTCGGGACTGATCGCGCCGCGCAGCGGCGATATCTCCTTCAAGGGCTCATCCATCGCGGGACAGAGGGCGCACGAGATCGTCCGCAGCGGCATCTCGCAGGTGCCCGAAGGGCGCCGCATCTTCGCCGACATGACCGTCATAGAGAACCTCGAGCTCGGCGCGTTCACGCGCAGCGACGCGGACGGCATCGCCGCCGACACCGAGATGGTCTTCGGGCGTTTCCCGCGCCTCAAGGAACGCCGCACGCAGCTCGCGGGCACGCTCTCGGGCGGCGAGCAGCAGATGCTCGCGATGGGGCGCGCGCTCATGAGCCGCCCGCGCCTGCTCCTGCTCGACGAGCCGTCGATGGGGCTCGCGCCGCTTCTGATCAAGGAGATCTTCTCCATCATCGCGGACATCAACGCCGCGGGGACGACGATCCTGCTCGTCGAGCAGAACGCGAACATGGCGCTCTCTATCGCGCACCGCGCCTACGTCCTCGAGACGGGCCGCATCACTCTCTCGGGCGCGGCGCAGGAGCTCGCGGCAAGCGAAGACGTGCGCAAGGCGTATCTCGGCGGCTGATGCGGCGCAGTTTTGCCGCGGGAAGAAGGAAAGTCCATCATAAAGCGCGAATAATGAGAGGCAAAGACGATGTCACAGAACGCATCGATTGACAAGGAGGAGCGTTTATGTTTGTTGCGAGCCGTATGACCAAGAATCCCGTCACCATCGCGCCGGACGCCGGACTCGGCGAGGCGGCGAAGCTGATGGAGAAAGGGCATTTTCGCCGGCTGCCCGTCGTGGAGCACGGGGCGCTCGTCGGATTTTTCACCCAGCGCGATCTCCTGCGGGCCTCCCCGTCCGCGGCGACAACGCTCGACCGTTTTGAAGAGCGCACGCTGCTCTCGAAGATCAAGGTCGCCGACGTCATGCAGAAAGACGTCGTCACCGTCACCGATACCATGACGATCGAAGAGGCCGCGCTCATCATGGCGCGTGAAAAGATCGGCGGCATGCCCGTACTCTCGGAAGTCGGCAGGCTCGTCGGCATCATCTCCTCCACGGACATTTTCAACGCCTTCATCACCGTGATGGGCCTCGACAGCGGCAAGACGCGCCTCACAATCGAGGTGGCGGACCGCAAGGGCGTGCTGCGCGATATCTCCACCATTCTCGCAGAAATGGACATCAACATCGACAGTATGGTCACGATCCCGCAGGAGGGCGGCACCTACGAGATCATCATCCGCGCCGATATCGGGGACGTGGGCACCGTGAAAGAGCGGCTTTTCGCCAAGGGGTTCCGCGTCAGCAATGTAAGACAGATCGGGTGAGGCTGTCATTGCGCAAACGAAACGGGACTGCCGCATGATAAGATGCGGCAGTCCCGTTTTTTGCGGCGCGGGATTTTCACGCCCGGTTTTTCCATATCGGCGAACGGGTCGGCGCGGGTCTTAACTCAAAGCACTTTCCCGTCCGTCCCGATCATGATCGCGAGCGCCGACGGGAAATCGTCGAGCAGTTTCGCCCCCTTCTCGGGACCGAGCACGAAAACGGCCGTGGAGAGCATATCCGAAAGGATTCCCTGATGCCCCTCCCATCCGGGGATATCGGTTGACAGCGGCAGAATTACCGTGACAGAGGCAAGCCCCGTATCCGCAGGATAGCCCGTATGAGGATCGATGAGATGATGATAACGCTTCCCCTCATACATAAAATAGCGCTCATCGTCGCCCGAAGCCGAGAGCACCTCGTCCGTCAGCGGCATCACGAGCAACATATCCGTAGAGCTCTCCCCGCGCGGATTGCGGATGCCGACCTTCCACGGCTCGCCCTCCGCATTGACGCCCAATCCGAGCATGGAACTGGCGCCGAGATCCGCAAGCGCTCCGCCGATTGCCGCCGTCTGCCAGTGCGGCCGAATCTCGTCGAGCGCATATCCCTTGATGAGGGCGCCGCGGTCGATGCGCATGCCCGGCAGCATGAGACGCGCTTCATAGCGATGCATACCGCCTTCCTCCCGTTCCCGCATCTCGAGATGCTCATAGCCGACGCGGGCGCGCGCCTCCCGCACGGCCGCATCGCTCGGCGGCGCCCCGGCGGCGCGCGCATCATCCCAAAGCGCCGTGAGCGTCCCCGCCGTCACGTCGAACGCCCCGTCCGAGCGCCGCGCGATCTCCTGCGCGAACGCAAGCGCTTGATAGAGCGAGGCCGGGAGCTCCGTCCACTGCCCCGTCCCCGCGACAGATTCGAGGGCGCGCACGGCTTCCCCGTCCGTATCTTCCTCCACCCGGGCGAGCCGGTCCAGTCCCTCCCGCAGCGCGGCCTGCGCATCCTGCGGCGCGCCGCGCACCTGCAGGCGCGCCAGCGTCCCCATGACGATGTGCGACTCCTCCACGATGGCGACTGGCGGTTCGGACTCCGGCAGACAGGCGGTCAGCAGCAGCCCCGCCGTAAGGAACAACATGCTCCACCCAAGCAAACGCCGGGCAGGAATCCCGCGTACGGCGGCGAATTTTATTATCATATACGCTCCTTTCACGGTGCGCCACATCTCATCAGCACAGGGGGACTTATGCCGAAACGCGCCAGACTCTATGAAATGCTCCGCTTTATCTTTGTCGGCGGCGCATGCTTCCTTTTTGACTACGGCCTCCTCTATGTTCTCACGGCATATGCGGGGCTCTATTATCTCGTCTCCGCCGCGGTCTCGTTTACTCTCTCCGTCTTCCTGAACTATTGGCTCTGCCTCGTCTGCGTCTTCCGCGGTGCGAACGCGCAGTCCCGCCGCGCGAAGATGTTCTTCTTCGGCTCCAGCATCGCGGGGCTCGGGCTCAATCAGCTGCTCATGTGGTCGCTCGTCGATCTTGCGCACATCCACTATATGATCGCCAAACCCGTCGCAGCCGGCATCGTTATGCTCTGGAACTACGTCCTCAAACGGCGCGCCGTTCTCGGAAGCGTCTAGTTCTTCTCCCGGCCCGTTCTAGGAATACCGCAGCGCATGTCGGAATCCGCTTCTTTCAGAGCATTTCCCATAATCGCATTGTAGCAGTTTTCCCCGCCTCTATGCAAGTCCGTCGCAAAACCCGCTCGTTTCCATGCAAAATGAGAGGATTTTTTCATTTTCCGCTCTTTTTACGGGATGATAAAAAGTTTTTTTCAAATATTTTAGCGTGAAGACGATAAAGAATCCCGCTATTGATACGCTGACCAGGAGAAAAGGGCGGCCTTTATTGTGCAAGTTTTCACTTATCGGAATCTAAATAGACAATATTGTCTATCATAACAGAATATATTCAAAAAATAAGTTAGCCAGAATATTGTATAACAAATAAAATTGTCTTGCTATTTCTCATATTTTGCGTTACACTACAGACAAAGAAAGGACGTCTCATTGACGCAGGTGTATGAGCGTTTTAACGTGTACCTGCAAAAAAGGAAGTGAATATCATGTTTCTGGAGGAACGCCAAGAGCTCATCGTCCGTATGGTGGAACGTGACGGTAAGGTCAAAGTCAAAGAGCTCAGTGCAAAATTCAAGGTCACCGAAGACTGCATCCGCAAAGATCTCGGATCGCTGGAGCGGCAGGGGCGCCTGAAACGTACATACGGCGGCGCCGTCAAACTGATGCAAAGCGTCCACATGATCGAAGTGAGCCGTCACCGCCATATGGATGTGGATGCAAAACGCCGCATCGCACAGGCGGCGGTCTCCCTTATTCAAGACAAGGAGATGGTCTTCCTCGACATCTCGACGAGCAACCTCGCTCTCGCCGAACTTCTCATGAAGAGCGACCGCGATCTCACCGTCGTGACGAATATGGTCGACGTGCTCGGCGTGCTCGCACGCAATCCGCGCATCGATCTCATCTTCGCCGGAGGACAGATCAACCGCGGCAGAGACGGTTTCTGGGGCGGAATGACCCAGGAGTTCATCAAGAGCCTCAAGCCCGACATCGCCTTCGTCGGTGCCGTCGGGGTCGATGTCAAGGCCAACAGCGTCTCCACCTACGACATTGACGACGGGCTGAACAAGGCCGCGATCATCGCGCGCAGCAAACGCGCCTATGTCGTCGCCGAGGCGCGTAAGCTCTCGACGGACGGCAACTACGATTACACGAGCCTCGACGCGCTCGCGGGTCTCATCACGGACACGGAGCCGTCCCCCGATATCCGCGCGGCCGCCGCAGAGCTCGGTGTGGATATCATACTCCCCTAGATTTTCTTTTTGCTCAATGAAAATAAAAAGAAACCGTTCGCCGATGTGTCCCGGACACGAGCGAGCGGTTTCTTTTTTGTCGGCCCCTCTCGCCTCATTACGGGGTGCGGCTCCTTCATATAATATCCCGATTCGGATGCGATAATGACCGCAAAGGGAGGTGCGGGGGATGGACGATTGGGCATCGACGCTCACATCATGCCGGCTCTGTCCGCGCCGCTGCGGCGCGAACCGCGCTTCGGGCGCACGCGGCTTCTGCGGTGCGGACGATACGGTGCGCGTCGCACGCACAATGCTGCACCGCTGGGAGGAGCCGTGTCTCGTCGGCGCACACGGCGCGGGCGCCGTCTTCTTCTCCCACTGTACGCTCCGCTGCGTTTACTGTCAGAACCATGAGATCAGCCGGGGCGAACGCGGCGAAGCGCTGACTGTCGGCGAACTCGCCGCGCGTTTCCTTTCCCTCCAGTCGCAGGGCGCGGCAACACTCGACCTCGTTACCCCGACGCATTACGCGCCGCAGATTCTCGCGGCGCTGCGCCATGCGCGGATCGGCGGCCTTTCGCTCCCCGTCGTTTGGAACACGAGCGGTTACGAAACCCCGGAGACGATTGCCATGCTGGACGGCAGCGTCGATATCTATCTGCCGGACCTGAAATACGCGACGGCGGAGAGCGGTCGGCGCTATTCCGCCGCGCCGGATTATGCCGCGGCGGCCCGCAGCGCGATCGATGCGATGGTCGCGCAGCTCGGCCCCGTCTCCTTTGCCCCGGACGGCCGGCTCCTGCGCGGCGTCCTCGTCCGCCACCTCGTCCTGCCCGGGCACCGCAGGGAGAGCGTCGCGATTGTGCGCCGGCTGTGGGAGGCCTTCGGCGACGACATACAGCTCAGCCTGATGCGTCAGTATACGCCGCTCTACCGCGCGGCAGAGTTCCCGCCGCTCCATCGAACGCTCACGACCTTCGAGTACGAGTCCGTCGTCGATACGGCGCGTGCGCTCGGAATGACCCGCGTCTACGTACAGGGCGCGGAAGCGGCCGGCACGCGCTATGTGCCGGACTTCTAATGCCGCAAAAAAGCCGCTCCGCCGTTGTCCAACGACTTCGGCGGAGCGGCTCTTATTTTCTATCCGCAGGGATCAGCGCTCTTCGACCTCGATCAGCGCGTATTTTCCATCGTTGCGGCCATATACCACATTGACCTCATTTGTCTCCGCATTGCGGAACAGAAAGAAATGGTGGTTGAGCAGATTCATCTGCATGATTGCTTCCTGTACGTCCATCGGGTGGAGCATGAAACTCTTCCTCTTGACGACCGGATAGATATCGTCCTCCTCGGGTACGGGCGCCGCAAACGTCTCCACGGCCTCCGCCTTGAACCCGCCGTGACGGAACCTGCGCTCGAGCTTTGTCTTCTGCTTGCGGATCTGGCGCTCCAGCTTTTCGATGACGAGATCGATTGAACTGTACATATCCTCCGAATGCTCCTCACCGCGCAGCAGCACGCCGCGGACGATGGGGGCAGTTACTTCAACCTTATGATGTTTCCCCTCGACGGAGAGCAGGACCGAAATCTCGCCCACGTTTTCGAAATACTTCGTGATCTTGCCGACGCGCTTCTCCACATAGTCGCGCAGCGCGGGCGTAACCTCGACATTCTTTCCCCGAATCGTGAATGCAGCCATGAAACACAGCCCCTTTCTATCCGCGGGAGCGTTCCTCTTTGCACCGCTCCCTCCTATGCTTATTCTATTTCGACACGAATCCGAAAACCCCTGCCGAGTTCCTTAAATTCTGATTCTTCCGCGATTCGTCGCGCATTTTCTCCAAATGAAAAAGCCCGCTGTGTAAGCCGGGCTTTTCAGAGTATATCCGTTATTCTTTTTTGACGACGTTATCGGCCTGCGGACCGCGCGCGCCCTCAACGATATCGAACTCAACTTCCTGTCCTTCGCTGAGCGTCTTATACCCCTCTCCCTGGATGGAGGAAAAGTGTACAAACACATCGTCGCCGTCATCGCGGGAGATAAACCCATATCCTTTATCCGCGCTGAACCATTTCACTTTGCCCGTCATTTCTACCGGCGCTCCTTTCGATACGAATTGCCTGCGCCGTCGGAATGACCTTGCCGCGGCGCTGGGGCTAAACTTTATTATAAGAGACGTATGTACCTCTGTCAATGGAATATCGGTAAACGAAAAGAAGAACAACTATTCATACAGTTTACGATTAAGGTTCCCGTGCGCATTGAACAAGCTGCGGGAAATACTTCTCTACCCGTGCTCGGCGAGCACGCTCGAGCTCTTCGCGCCGTGCGAAAAGATCGCGGTAAGCTGCGATATACGTATCTACATGCCCCCCTATGAGGCGATGTTCCGCGACATAGCGATAGGCGTTCTCCGCAATCGCAGTTCGCAGATCGGGACGCGTGATAAGCAGCGACAGCTTCCGGGAGAATTCCCGTACATTCCGATAGATCATCCCCGTCTCGCCATCGCGCACCGTACGCTCATAAACGGTCGGCGAAGCGAGCGCCACGGCACCGTGCCCCGCCGACTCGATGAATTTCAGATCCGACTTCGCGCGGTTGAACGCGGTATCGCCGAGCGGCAGGAGCGCGATATCCGAGGCATGCAGCGCCGCCGTATAGTCCGCATAAGAGGCGACGGGATCGCCGTCGCGCTTTCCCCACACGAACTGTTTCCGCCGCGTTCGAAGGGTCTCATAAAAAGCGCGGTCCCCCGTCACGAGGAAGAAAAGGCGGTCCTCGTGCACGCGAATCGTCTCATTCAGGGCATCCATAAGCGGCGCCCAGTCGGCCCCGCGGTTCAGCGCGCCGAAGAACACGGTCACATCCCCTCCGCCGTGCGCATAGGTCCTCTTTTCCGGCAGCGCCGCAAGTTGATTCTCCATGAGCACAACATGCGGGTTAAATTCACGCAGATAGTCCGCAAGCACCGGCGTCGAGGTCTGCATCGCGGAGACGGCGCGAAAAGCGAAGTAATCGGATGCAGACAGAACCGTTCCGTCTTCCGGGCGGTCGTCTATTTCGTGCAGGATCAGATTCCCCCGCACAGCCGTTCGGGCAAAGAGCTCCACATTCGACGCGGTATCGGGAATGATCCGCCGCTCCATTAAAATAATACTGTTTCTTCTTTTAATAAATGTATCGAGCGTCAGCGGTGTGATATCGTCCCGCGTGCAGCCGCTCAGCGTGAGTGCTCCTAATGCCCGCATTGCGCCCAGCGGCGTGTCGAGGCGCACGTGCGCGCAAGCGGCAATCCGATCCATTACCACGACGGAAAGAGGCTCTTCGTCCGTCTCATACATACGCCGCACGTCGGCATCCACCTGCAGCAGCAGCGCCTCGGCGCGCTCCGCATGCACTTCGCGCAGCCGGACAAGCGCACGGTCATGATCCGCCGTCTCCGTGATGAATACACGGCGGCTCCAGTATGCCGCGATCAGCCTGCGCCACGCGATGCAGCGGCGGACGAGTTCCTCCGGTTCCTCCTCCGCAGATTCCTGCCGCTCGATGCTCAGCGGCCGCCGGAATACGGCGCAGCCGCCGCGTTCTAAAAGGGACAGCCACGCGGCACAGGCGTCTGCAGGGCTCTTATCCGCCAAATGCAGGGGGATCAGATCTTCGCGTCGCACGAGCACGGCGCCCGCGGCTCCGATAAAATTATCGCATTCCATGAGGATGGATCGTCCTGCCGCGGTCCCGTCCACGACCTCGCTGTCGCCGTAGATCGGCGGCATCCGCCGCGCAGGAATCGTGCATCTGCCGTCCGGCGCGAGCCGCGCAGCCATCGATGTCGCAAGGGCAATCTCCGGATGCTGCAGGAAGGCGTCCACCATGAGCGTCAGCTTGTCCGGCAGCAGAATCTCGTCCGCTCTGCACCAGCCGACGTATCTCCCTTGTGCGAGACGAGCGAACAGCGCGCCGTACGTTTCCTCCGCCTGCGCGCCGGACACACGCACACAGCGCAGGCTCGGGTCCCGCCGATATGCCTCCGGCAGCCGCTCGGTCAAGGGCTCCGTATCGGCGGCGCAGGCGACGATCTCGACATTTGGGTAGAGCTGCGCGCACGCCTCCCCCAGCATTTCGAAGAATCGCTCCTCGTCGTCGGGGACGCGCATCATAAGGCTGACGAGCGGCGCGCGCAGACGGGCGCTGCGGCAGGTAGCGGCAATAAGCGCGGGGTCGAGCCGTTCCTCGATGTCCATGAGTGCCGTATGCCACAGCGTTTCCGGCACGCCGACATCCAGCCCCCAGCGCTCGAGCAAGACGGCGCGCGCAGACAGACGCGCCATATCGTAGAGGTCGCAGACCTCCGCGCCCGCGTGCGGAAAATAGACCGGCACGCGCAGGAGGATGCGCCCCATGCATTTGAGACGCAGCGACAGGTCGATGTCCTCGCCGCCGGCCGCCGGAAAATCCTCGGAGAACCCGCCCGTCTGCACGAAGCATTCGCGCCGTACGAGCAGCGCAAAGTTTTCAAGAAAGAGGCTCTGTGTCGGCGCCCCTACGGTCTCCCGCAGCCATGTGCCGGCCGTTAGTCCATCTGCCTCCATACGCGCGGCGTTGAGATACTGCCACGCATACGCGGTACGGTTGCCGAACGGTCCGACCGCGCCGATCTCTGGCGCCATGCAGATCGTATCGAGCAGCGTGCGCAGTCCCTCCGCCCGTATGAGAACCCCTTCCCGCAGAAATAGGATATACGGCGCCGCGGCATCCGCCGCCCCCGCATTATAAAGGCGCGCAAGGCTTTCCGTCTCCGTCGTTAAAAGCGCGACATTCGCCGCCGTCTTTCGGTACCTCTTTGCCGCCGCAGGCGGAGCGGCAGCGACAATCTCCGCCCCAATTCCGCTTTCCGTACAGGCGGCGCAGGCAGCGGCGAGGGTCGCGTCGAGGTACGCGCCCTCCTCGGTCGCCGCAACGACGATACGCAATACGTTCATATTGTCAGGATTTGAGGAGGCGCAGCAGGAGGAAGTTCGTATCCTTCATCTCCGAGGCGACGCGAACCGCGCGGTCCGTATCCCCCATATCGTGCAGGAGCACGGCCATGTTCTTGATGCTGCTGTCGCAGCCCGGATCAATCTCCAGCGCCTTGGTCAGCAAGAATTTCGCGCCCTCATAGTCCCCCGCCATATAGGCGGCGCCTGCGAAGGCGTTCAGCGCGCGAACCTTCTCGTTCGGACGAATATCCTCGCCGAGAATCTTGGCCGCCGTTTCAGAGGCGTTCAGTTTGAGCGCCTTCTCTCCCGGGACCGCCGCCGATTTCGGTGCGGGAACTGCAACATCCTTCGCGGGCGGCACAGCCACATCCTTCGGTGCGGGCACCGCAGGCTTTTTGACCGCCGAGGGCGCGGGCACGCCGACCGGAGCCGTACCGAGGCCGAGGAACGCCGCGAGATGCGGATACTTCGTGCGGGTCTCGGCGGGGCTGAGCCGCGCTTCGAGTCCTGCATAGCGTTCAATTGCCGCGCGCTGCGCCTCGGTCAGCACGTTCCCATGGGACGCCAATATATTGTCATAGACTTTAAGCGCGTCCTGCGTCCGTTTTTCCTTGAGGCAGATGCGGCCGAGAAGGATGCGCACGTCCACATTCTGCGGATCCCGCGTCAGCGTCGTCGTCACCCAGTCCGCCGCGCGCGTCGTGTCGCCCGTCTCAAAATACGCGCGCGCAATATCGCCGAAGCATTCCTCCGGCGCTGTGCCCGCCGCAGTCATATCCGCAAACGCATTGATTGCGTCGGCATATGCCTTTTTCTCCATATAGCCGCGAATGCGTGCCGCCTCGTTCTCCCGGTTCGTCATAGCGATCGTTCCTTTCCCTTTCCGCTTTCCTTCTTCTTTGCGGCGCTGCTGTTTTTGTGCGCGCTCCGCGTTGTTTTTCTTACGTTTCTTCATTGAGATAGCGCTCCCATATCGTCTCGTATGCTTCTTCCATGTCCCGTACATACCGCGCGCCGTCCATCATGGGAGAGGCGCGCATCATGCGCTGCGCCGCGCCGTGCAGGGCCGCGAGGAGTTCTCCGTCCCGGGCGAGCAGCACCGCGCGCTCGACATAAGATGCCGGCGTATCCGCAGCCAGCTCGCCGAGCCCCGCATTTTGCAGAATGCCCATGCCAAACCGCGCTCCATGGCGCGTTCCCGCCCGCGTGACGACGGGCAGCCCCATAAAGAGGGCCTCGCATGTCGTCCCGCCCCCCTGATAGGGGTAAGTATCGAGGATGATGTCCGCGTCGAGATAATCCCGCAGATAGTCCCGCGTCCCCGGACGCAGTTCGATCCGCTCCGAACTAAGGCCCGCACGCGCGGCGCGGCGCCGCATCCGTTCGACCGGTTCCATATTCGAATTCACATTCTTGAGCAGGAGACGGGCATCCGGCACGCGGCGCAGGATCTCCGCCCACAGCCGGAGCGTCTCATCCGTGATTTTGGAGAAGTTGTTAAAACTCCCGAATACCACGGGCGCATGCGCTCTGCGCACAATATTCTCATAAGGTGCGAACCGTTCCGGCGGTGTGAAGCAGAGATGCGTGCGCGGCAGGCGGAGAATCTTCTCAAAAAAGAGGGCCTCCATCCCCGGCGGATCACAGACGGGATCGCCAAGCACATAGTCCATTGCGGGCAGCCCCGTCGTATCGAAATAGCCGATGCCCGAGACCTGCACGGGGGCCGGCCGACATGCCGCGATCCGCAGCGTACGCCCGCCCGCCGTATGCCCCGCAAGGTCAAAGAGGATGTCGATCTCATCCGCATAAATCGCCGCTGCCGCCTCTGCAGGAGGCTTTCCCCCAAGACTCCGATAGCCGTCCACCATGCCCGCCAGCCAGTCCGTCACCTCATCGCCGCGCCCCCTGCCGACATCATACAGATACACGGCAAAGCGCGCATGATCGTAGCCCGAAAAGAGCTGTACGGCGAAGTTCAGCACAACATGTTCCGAGAGCGAGGGCGAGACGTAGCCAATCCGGATTTTCTCCCGCCGCCGCTTTCCATGAGAGAACTGCGGCACCCCTCCGAAGATACGGGCACACGCGCCGTGTTCCTCCCGCATCTCCGCATCGGAGATATCCGCCGTATAGTGGAGCGTCATAAGATAGTTGCTGAGGAGTTCGGCGCGCTCGTCCTGCGGGGCGCCCTCAAGGTTCCAAGAGGAGCGCAGATGCGGCAGCGCCGCCTCGAGTTCCCCGAGCATATAGAGCAGCTGCCCCGCCGTTGCGTGATACTTCCACCGGTACGCCGCAGGGAATAGATTATCCTCGCCCATCCGCATCAGCCGCGCGAGCGCCTCCTCGAAACGGTGCGCCGCGATCGCTTTTTGCACGCCGGCAAAGGCCGTGTCAAACGAATCCCTGTTCCGTTTCCCGGCGCGCCCAAATGTCACGATAGCATCCCTCCATCTCGCGGATATAGCGCTCCTGATCCATCATGGGCGAAACCCTCATACGATCCCGCAGTTCCCTGTGCAGCGCGTCGAGGAGATCGAGATTCCCCGCCAGCATCACCGCCGTCTCCACATAGTCCGAAAGACGTTCGGAGGCGAGATCGCCGAGGCCAATGTTGGCGAGCAGACTGTAGGTAAAGCGCGTGCTGTGCCGCTCCGTATAGTACGAGACGACGGGCACGCCCATATAGAGAGCGTCGCACGTCGTACCGCCGCCCGGCCACGGGAACGTATCGAGCGCGATGTCCACATCGAGATAGCGCAGCATATAGTCTCGTGTCGCCCGTTCGAACTGCACACGGCTCATATCGAGCCCCAGCCTCTTCATACGGTCATGCGCGGCGCGCACCACGCCTTTCTTCGCATAGGCGGCATTTTTGAGCAGGAGGCGCGCCGTCGGCAGCCGCCGCAGGATCTCCGCCCATACCCGCAGCATCTCGTCCGTGATCTTCACATATTGATTGAACGAAGCGAGTTGGATATATCCGCGCCGTCGTGCGGGCGTCCCCTCGGATGCGGGGAGGTGCGTATACCCATTATAACAGAATTGACTCGTCAGGCGCAGTAATTTTTCAACAAAATATATGTCTGTGCCGGCCCCCGGCGGATCGCAGTACCGATCCGTGACAAAGTAATCCACGGCGCGAAGCCCCGTCGTCGCCATATAGCCAAGCCCGGAGACCTGCACGGGCGCGGGTTTCCACGCGAGTGCGGGCAGCCCGCTCCGCGCGGTATGCCCCGCGAGATCAAAAAGGATATCCACCTCATCCGCATAGATCCGCGCGGCGATCTTCGCCGGCGCTGCCGCATCCGCCGAAACATCGCGCCACGCCGTCACCAGCGTCTTGAAAAACTCCGTATACTGATCCGTCTTTCCAAGGCTGTAGCAGTAGACCTCAAAGGAATCTCGGTCAAATCCCGCAAGAAACGGCCAAATGAAATACTGCATGACGTGCTCGCGAAAATCGCCCGAAATATAGCCGATGCGGATCTTTTCTTTTTTGCGGCGCCCCGTATGCGTATAGGGGCGGATTCCGGCAAAGAACTGCTCGTACCCCACGCTGCGTCGGCAGATCTCTGCCGGCGGCACGTCGACGGCGTTCATTGTCATGAGCGCCGTGCTGTAATAGGATCGCCGCATCAAATGATCCGAGGCGCATGCCGCATACATCTCCGCGTACCGAGCGGCCGCCGCCGCACCGAGGACATCCGCGCCATAATCCGCGCATGCCTTGCACAGCGCCTCCCGCACCTCCGGCGAAACGGACAGCCGTTCCGCTTCGATCTCCGAGAGCCCCTTCTGTGCAAGCGCCACAAGCTCCGCCTGCGAACAGTACAGGCTCCCGCTCGCAATGGCAAGGAACAAACGCGCGCCTTCGCGCTCCGGAGGAACGCCCTCCGCGGCAAGCGCCCACCGAGCCGCGAGTACCTTTCGGTTCAAAAAGAAATATGCCCATGCGAGCGACATCCGCCCCGCGGGAGCGAGAGCACCGCAGCCGTCCAGGATACGCGCCTCATACGCGACCCGCGCCCAATCCTTCGACGTCTCTGCCCGCATGAGCGCAGCCTCATGTTCCTCCACATGCGGGCGCTCTTTCACTCCAAAGAGCACACGGTCATACGCGCGCTCCACCGTAAACATATAGGCGCCGGAATCGGCAAGCGGGCTATCGTGCAGGTTCCACCGGAGCAGCTCGTGCAGCTCCGAGAGACGCGCCGCATCGCGCAGCAGCACCCCGGCACGCACCGCGAGCGCCGACGTATCCGCCGCAATCTCCTCGTCCGGTTCCACCGCCGCGAGGATGCCCGCGGCATAAGCGCCGCCTGCAAACGGGTGCGCGGTGAGAAGCGGCACGGCATATTCCAACGTGCGGCAAATCTGTGCGGGATCGGCCGCGATCCCAATCGCAATGTCAAGTTCCTCATAGGAGATTTCGTCTGCAAGGAACAGCTCGGCCGCATCTGTGCCCATCTCCGCAGCGCGTTCAATGTCCGCATCGGTCAGCACGCCGCCGATCTCCGCGGGCAGAATCAGCCGCACGTCCGGAATGCTTGAGAAAAGCGCACAGCATAGAGCAACGATCTCTTCCCGCAGCGTCTCGTCGGCTCTCCCGACGAAACCGATTGTCGCCGTGCCGCGCTCGAGGAGCGGCGTGCGGAAAACATAGTTCTTCGGAGGATCCAGCGGCGTATAGCAGAGCGGCACGAAATCCGCATATCCGTCCACGGAGGGCAGGGCATCCACAAGCTCCGCGGGCCGGCGCTCGGCGATCGAGACAAGATGCCGCGCGGGATGCGCTGCGAAAATCTCCCGGATCAGGGGAGGCGGCGCATCGGCAGAGAGGTCGACGAGAAGATCGATCGCGTCACGCCGTATGATCTCCGCCGCCTCCCGTGCCGTATACGCACCGAGGGTACGAAACGCCGCCGCTTCCTTTGCAAACAGCTCCGTATCCCCCTCCGGTCCCGTATGATAGGCATAGAGTTCAAAGCGTTTCCGATCCGCACCGAGGAAAAATGCCGGCAAAAAGGTACGCCATGCACCGCTCCCGAACGCATCGGAAAGATAGCCGACACGTATTTTCCTCGGCGCGTTATGCCGATGCGCGGCAGATTTTCCGCGATGTTTCTTCGCGCCCTTTTTCTTCATCGTATATCCCTTTCTTCCGCATCTGCCAAAGCACACCGGTACGCGCCTTCCAAGGCGCGCATATAGCCCTCTTGATCCATCACGGGCGAACGCTCCATCATCGATCGCAGTCCGCCGTGCAGCGCATCCAGCGTATCGAGATCGGCGGCAAGCCCTACGGCGCGCGCAATATAGTCCTCCGCCGTCTCTGCCGCGAGTTCCGCGAGCCCCGCATGAGAGAGCAGCGCATAGCCGAAACGCGTACTGCGCCGCGCCGCATAACGCGTCACTACGGGGACGCCCATATAGAACGCATCGCAGGTCGTCCCGCCGCCGGGCCACGGAAACGTGTCGAGCGCAACGTCCACATCGAGATAGCGGTTCATATAGCCCGTATCCGCGGGTTCGAGGAGGACCCTGCCAAGATTAAAGTCAAGCCGCCGCAGCCGCTCCTCTGCCGCCGACCGCATCTCCGGGGCGAAAAACACCTGCGACTTGAGGAGCAGGCGCCCTCCCGGCACACGCGCTAGAATCTCCCGCCAAACGGCGAGCATCTCGTCCGTAAATTTCCGATACTGATTGAACACGCCGAACAGTATGTAACTGCGCCGGCGTGCCGGCGTTCCGGCAGAACGCGGCAAGCCGGCGGGCGGCACATAGCAGAACTGGCTGGGCAGGCGCACGAGTTTCTCCGTAAAATAGCGCTCATGTCCGGCCCCCGGCGGGTCGCAGGCCGCATCCGTGAGGAAATCATTCACCGCAGGAAGCCCCGAAGTCGCCGTGTAGCCGAGCCCCATCATCTGCACGGGCGCGGGGCGGCGCGCGAGCACGGGCAGCGCTCCTCCCGACGCATGTCCCGCGAGATCGACGAGCACATCAATCTCATCCGCATAAATACGTGCCGCCGTCTCTGCGGGAGACGTATCTCCCATATCCCGCCACACGTATGCATATGGACGCAGCGCTGCCGTCACATCGTCCAGCTCCGCCGTCGTACTGTAGACATAGACCTCGAATCGGGTGCGGTCGCATCCCGTAAGCAGCGGCTGAACGAAATGCCGCATAACATTCCGGCGAAATATAGCCGACGCGAATCTTTTCATGACGATAGGGAGCGGCAAACGTGTACTGCGGCACATCTGCAAAGATCCTGCCATAATCGGAGTGCGCCGCAAAAAGCGCCGCTTCATCAACCTCCCACGCGTTCTGTGCGAGGAGAAACGAGCTGTACAGCCCCGCGTCCGTCGGCTCCTCCCTATAGGCGTCATAATAAAATTCCGCCGTCTGCGGATCCCCGATCCGATACGCCGCAGCCGCACGCAGTCTCATGTATTCATGGCACATCTCCGAACGTCCCGCCGCGATATAATCTGCCGCCTCGCGGAGAGCGCGCGGCAGATCTCCCATCCGCTCCAGCGCATAGGTATGAAGATAGCGGATCATATCGTCCGCCGCACCTGTCCCAATCGCTTCCTCCGTAAGATGCAGTGCCTCGGCATAGCGCTCCGCCGTAAGCGCAGCGAAGATCCGGTCTTTCAGTGCCGCATAGGTTCTACTCATTCTATCGTCATCCCCCGCACGTGCCTTTACCCCTCCCGCATATCGGTACGCGATGCATATGCCGCCCACACCGTTTCATACGCCGTGCCGACGGCCGCACCGTAGGCGGTCGTATCCATCACGGGCGATGCCGCTGTCATATTGCGCAGCCCCGCATGGAGCGCATCGAGCGTCCGGGCGTCCTGTGCGAGGAGCACTGCGCGCTCAATATACTCCTCCGTCGTACGCGCAATCAACGCCTGCGCGCCGATATTTTGGAGCAGCGACGCGCCGAACCTGCTCCCGAGGGTCTCCCCCGCCAGCGTCACCACGGGCACGCCCATGTAGAGCGCCTCACAGGTCGTCCCTCCGCCCGGATAAGGGAACGTATCGAGCGCAATGTCGATGCGGCGATACGCCGTGAGATAGTCCGCCGAAGCGCCCTCCGTTTCCACACGCTCTGCGGGGATGCCTGCCGCCGCAATCCGTCGCCATGCCTCCGCGGCACCGTCCGCGACGGAGAAGATCTCCGCCTTGAGCAGGAGGCGCGATGTCGGTACGCGGTGCAGAATCTTTGCCCATACCCTCAGCACTGTGTCATTGACCTTGGTAAAATTATTCAGGCTGCCGAACACAATGGGCCGTCCCGCCGCCGGCGCATGTCCCGTCGGGGGCGGCGGGCGCAGCGGCTGCCAGCAAAAATGTGTCCGCGGCAGAACGAGCAGACGCTCGACAAAGCCCTCCTGCGCAGGTTCCGCCGCGAGTACGGGATCCGCAAGGAAATAATCCACCGCCTTCAGCCCGGTCGACGCGAAGTAACCGATCCCCGACATCTGCACCGGTGCCGGCCGATACGCGAGGATGGGCAGCGTCCCGCCCGCCGTATGTCCCGCAAGATCCACGAGAATATCTATGCGATCCTCATAGATGAGGCGCGCCGCTTCCGCCGCACCGCACCCCGTCAGGTTCCGAAAGCCTTCCACGCGGCAACGTACGCTCTCCGTGAACGCATCCTCCTCGTTCATTGCGTAGACGTACGTTTCAAACCGCGCGGTATCAAGCGCTGTAAAGAGGGCATACGAAAAGGAGAGGACGACGTGCTCCCGGACATCGGGCGAGAGATACCCGATGCGCAGCCGACGCTCCCTTGCGTCTTCGGGCACATGGGCAAACGGCGCCGTGTCGCTCAGCAGAGCCCCATACGCCTCCGCCGCGGCGCGCTCCTCGGCGAGTGTCTGCGGGAGATAGTGCCTGTTAAAGAGCACATTGCTCGCATTGAGTAGGCGCAGTGCCGGCTCCTGTGCCGCATCACGCGCATACGCATAGAACGTCACCGCCTCCTGCGCCCGCCCGAGAAAGCGCGCACACTGCCCCGCGAGGTTGAACACCTTCTCCGCCACAGGCGCGGGCATGGGGCGCCGCATCAGCGGGGACAGAAGCGTCAGCGCCGCGCGCCGCTCTCTCTGCATCAGATGAATACGCGCCCGGAGAAATATCGTATAGGGATCATCGGGGCGCAGGCGCGCACAGTCCTCCCACGCCGCAAGCGCCTCTTCCGCAGCGCCGCTCTCGATGCAGAGCGCGGTTAAAAGTCCGGCCGCCTCTCCCGGCGCGTCACGCCGAAGCAGCGCGATATCTGCCTTAGCGCGCGTTCTATCCCCTCGCTCGAGCGCATCATAGATCCGTGTGCGCAGGGCCTCTACGTCTGCCGACGCCTGTGCCGTCATGTGTTCTCCTTGGCGAGCCGGCCGATACGCCGCCGCATCCTGAGATCCTCGGGAGCCGCGGAGATCTCCCTGCACGATCGCGGCAGGAGGAGCGCGATGCGCGCCTGTTCCTCCGGAGAAAACGCCTCCAGATAAGCTGCCGCAAGCGCCGCCGCGCGCTCCGTCTCCTCGATGAGGGACGCCGCCGCCGCGCACACCTCTCCCGTCAGGAGCAGCCGCCTGCGCGGCGTGAACTTCGCCGCGCTGCGCTTTTCATAGTAGAGCGCCGCATAGGGGAACGGCGTATCCGTGAGCGCCTCCGCCAAAAATCCCGCATCCGCTTCCTCATCGTAGAGGCCGCGCAGCGCCGCAATCACATCCGCCGCCGCTGCGCCCGTCTCCGAGAACAGGCGTAAAAGGCCCTTCAATGCCGGCAGATGCCGCTTTTTGGCACGCAGCGACCGAATATAGAACGCAGCGGCGGCCTCCTGCTCGCCGCACAGTTCCGCCGCTGTACCGAGCCGTTCATAAGCAAGCGGCGCGAGCACGCCGGAGTACGCGCCCTCACGATAGTATTCCTCGTGCAGGCGAACCCCCTCGGCATAGGCGCGCCGCGCCGCGGCGATATAGTCTCGATCCCACGCATAGGTGCCGTAGATCAGCGGGAAGTCTGCCGTCTGCGGGAATCTGCGGGCAGCGGCCTCATAGGCGGCGTCGATCTCCGTATCGCCGGCACCCATTAGAATGAGCGACTGCAGCAGCACGGTGTGAGGGCGCTCCTCTCCCCCGACCGGCTGCTCGCGGAGCGCCATCGCCTCCCGCGCATATGCGGCCGCCTTTTCATAATCCTCCAGCGTATAATAGCAGTCCATCAGATGGTAGGCGTCCATCTTGTCACACTGCCCTGCCGCACGGCGTTCCAGCAGCATCCTGAGATCGCGCTCCGATTTTTTCCGCATCACCTGGGGCGAATACCCCGTATGGTAGAGCGTGAGATCCTGCGCAAACATCATCTCTCGCGCGGGGTCGCCGCTGAGATTCTCCACATGCTCGTGGATGCTTCCCACGAAACGGAGCCACGGCGCGCGACGGAAGATGCGTTGTACTTTTGCCGTTGTGCCGAGCAGCGCCCCCGTCTCCATATCGATGTTGACGAGATGCACGATGAATCCGTCGAGCCCCTCCGCAGCATCATGCTCCTCAATCAAGGCGCGCACGCGGGGTGCGCTCTCCTCCGAGAAATACTCGTCCGCATCGGTAAAGACCACCCAGTCCCCCGATGCCCGGTCGAGAGCAAAATTTTTCGCGGCGGCGAAGTCGTTGGTCCACGCAAACCGATAGACCTCTGCCCCGCCTGCGCGCGCGATCTCTGCGGTCGCATCCGTCGAGCCGGTATCGACAACGATCATCTCGTCGGCAAAGACGCGCGCCGATGCGAGCCAGCGCGGCAGATTTTCTGCCTCATTCTTTGCAATGACACAGGCAGAAATTTTCATTGTATCAGCTCCATCAGTTCCCGCGCCTTCCGATTGTTCGGTTCCGCCGCAAGCGCCCGGGCGAGATACGCGCACGCTTCTTCCCTCCGGCCGAGCGTAAGATAGGCCCGCCCCGTCTCGTAGAGATACGCCGCATCCTCCGTTCCTCCCGCTTCGATATAAAAGAGATATGCGCGCAGCGCCGCCGTACGGCGCCCCGCCGCGGCAAAGGCCCGCGCAAGCGCCAGCACATGCGGCGCGCCGTACTCCGCCGCACAGCAAACGATACGCGCCGCCTGCGCCTCGTCCGCATGTCGGACGAACGCATCGACGGCCAACGCATAGCCCTCTGTACTCTGCGGAAGAGGTACGGCATCCGGCTCATCGTAATGCCGCCAAAACGCACGCAGTACGTCCGGCAGCAGTGCCCGCAGGCGTCGATAGAGATGCCGACCATCCGGACTTTCCTCCCGCGCAAGCCGCGGAAGCATCTCCGGTATCTCCCGCACATCGCCCGCAAGCGATGCGGTCAGATACGCCGCCTGCTCCTCCGGCGAACGCGTATGCAGCTCCTCATAGATTTGCGGCAGGTCGCATGCATGTCCCGTCTCCCGCTCCCATGTATCCGCGGCCTCTTTGGCAAGGGCGCGCCAGCCGAACCCATCGGCAAAGCGGTAAAGGTAGAGGAGCGTGTCGCTGTCCGTTCCAATGCGCGTGCGCATCTCTCTTAGAATACGCGCCGGCGGCTCGCTCTCATGCAGCTCCGCATAAACGTCGAGCGCCGCCTCGCGCGCTCCTCCGGCATCAAAGGCATCCGCAAGCGCCGCCTCCGCCGCCGCGGCATCACGCTCTATCATGAGCAGCCGCGCACGCGCTGCGGCAACCTCCCCCGCCCACGCGCCGAACGCGGAACTCTCCCCGCTCTCATCCTCGGGTATCTCATAGAGATCCAGTGCCCGTGTGAGTTCGGTGAATGCCGCATCGTTCCCTACGGCGGCATAGAGCAGCCCCAGCCGCCCGTGAAAATCGGGCAGGAGCGGGAACGCGCGGCACGCCTGTTCCGCTGCGGCAATCTGCTCTGCAAGGGGCGTCTCCTCCCGCTCCATACAGTCGAGCAGGAGATGATAGAGCCTGCTCTGCGCCCCCACGGACCGCACTTTTTCGGCAAGCGCCTCCCGCGTATAGAGGAGTGCGGCGGCATACTGCCCGAGCCCGTAATAGGTATCCGCAAGGTAACGATAGTCCCCGGGCCGAATGCCTTTTTGCTCAATTTCTGCGGAAAGCAGCGCGAGATTGCGCGTATGTTTGGCATACATGCGCCCGGCGGAGTAGCCCACATGCCGGATGGCGAGCGCTGCGGGCTCCCGGTAGAGGACGGGTTCCCCCGCCGTCTTTTGCAGACGCTCGTGGACGCGCCCTTCATAAAACAGCCCGCGGCCAAGCCGCACGAGACGCACATGCGGCGCACGTCCGATCTCGCGGTTGCCGTCGTCCTCATCCACATGCACGATCGGCAGCAGCACCGCGTCAACCGTCGGCATCAGTACGTCCATCATCGCGAGATAAGGGCGCGCTTCATCGGGGTCGACAAAGGTCTCATCCGCATCGAGCACCGCCGCCCATCCTCCGGATGCATGTGAGAGCACGGCATTACGCGCGGCGGCAAAATCATCGCCCCATGCAAAATCATAGACCTCCGCCCCCGCGCCTGCGGCGAGTGCCCGCGTCCCATCCGTCGATCCCGTATCGAGAACGATTCGCACATCGGCATATGCGGCCGCATTCGCAAGCCACGTTTTCATATCGCGCAGATCATTTCGTACAAAAACGCAGGCGGAAATCCGAACCTCCGCCTCATGTGCGTGGATCTGCCGCCACAGTGCCGCGCGGCGCTCCAGCTGCTCTGCCATCTCCGCCGTAAAATCCGACGGGTTGAGACCCTCCCGCTGCGGCACAATGCGCAGCGCCGTCTCCGCCGCCCGAATCGCCGCCGCATAGTCATACGATGCCGCGCAGGCCTCCGCGAGCTCCGCGTGCATTTCCGGGAGCTCCGGGAAGTCCTCGGCCGCGCGCGCGGCAATCGCGCGCCGCTCTTCCCGCATCTGCGGATGTGTTCCGTAGATATGCAACAGGATCCGATAGGAAGAACTTGCATAGACCGTATGCTGCCGTCCGCGCTCAATATCGCGCAGCGCATAGCGCTCCGCCATGCGCGCATCCCCGAGCCGGTCATACGTCTCCGCGAGATAGCGCCAGCAGCGCTCCGGCTGCTCGCCGGCCTCCATCTCCGCCAGCAAAAGCCGCAGATTGCGTTTCCCCTTTGCCCGCGTCAGTTTTTCCGAATAGCCCGTATGGATGAGCAGGAGCCGCTCCGCCGCCACCGTCTCATAAGACGTAATCACGCCGTCTGCATCGCGCAGCTCCTCGTGGATACGGCCGACATAGCGGCGCCCTTCCGCGGATTTGAAAATGCGAGGCGCAGGCGCCTCGAGCAGCACCGCCCCCGTATCCTCGTCGATGTTGCGCAGCGGGACGAGGAGCATCTGCGTTCCGCGCGCCGCCGCCTCCTCAACGACTGCACGCAGACGGCGCGCCGCCCCGGATGCAAAATATTCGTCCGCGTCGAGAAATACGACCCAATCTCCGTGGGCATGAGAAAGCGCCGCATTGCGCGCCGCCGCGAAGTCGTCCGCCCATGCGAAATGATAGACCCGAGCCCCGAGGGCCGCCGCAGTATCCGCAGAATTATCCGCAGACCCCGTATCCACAACGATGAGCTCGTCCACATAGGAACGCAGACGCTCGATTGATTTTTTCAGATGCTCGGCATCGTCGCGTACGATATAGCATGCGGTCAGCCGCAGCGCCGCCGGCTTCTCGTTCCGTTTCTCCTCCGAGCTGCGGTATATACGCGCCTTTTCCGACCAATGCGCCGCACTCTCCGCATCGCCTAGATGCGTATATATCTGCGCCATACGCTCGGCAACGAGTGCCGCCACACTGCGATTAAAAAACGAATCGTCCCGCCGGACACCTATGGCGCTCTCATACCGCTCCATCGCCGCAACGAAACTCGCAAGTGCCCCCTCATAACTCCCGAGACCGCAGAGCACCATCCCGCGCTCAGCGTAAAAATCCGGCAGATCCGGATAGCCGGCAAGCGCCGCATTGACGATTGTCAGCATTTCCTCATCCGGATAATGCAGCGCGCGCATGGACTCGATCACTTGATGATAGATTTTACTCCGTCCGCCGATGATGACCATATCGCTCGAAAGGACTTCTGCCGAGAGTGCAAGAACGCGCCGATAATCCTTCAGCCAAAAATAACAGTCGGCGAGATATGCCGCATGCCACGGCTTACGCCCGTGCTCCTTGGCATCTGCTTCGAGCATGGAGATATTGCGGCGTACCTTCTCCGCGCTCCGTGCCGTCATATATCCCGTGTGCCCGCATGCAAGGCGTTCGTCCGCGTAGCAGAGTGCTCGCACCGCACCGTCGCGCCGCACGGCCTGCTCATGGATCTTCCCTTCGTACAGCATCGCATTGCCCCGCAGAACGCGCGGCAGGATATCGGTTATCATATCGTTGTGATCGTCGATGGATAAATAATGTTCCATACGCACCATGATGATGTCCCACGGCGGCGTCTGTCCCGCATAGGCCTCTATAGCGGAGCGCACCTGCTCCGGGTGCAGGAAATATTCGTCCGCATCAAGGAAAATAATGAAATCGCCGCCCGCCTGCTCAAGTGCAAAATTCCGCGCCGCCGCGAAATCATCGCGCCATGAAAAATCATAGAGAGCGGTATGAAACTCCCCCGCTGCCGCCGCAACATTCGCATCTCCCGCCGTAGAAACGACGACGATCTCGTCCGCCGCTGCCGCGACACTCGCAAGAGAGCGGCGCAGATCATCCGCTTCGTCCTTCACAATATAGCAGGCGGAGATCTTCATAGCGCACATCCTTTCATATCGTAATCATTATACGGTATAGCCGCAAAAATGGCAAAGGATTAGTGACACAATTATGCCCAAGATTGCGCATCGCATCTAGCCGTAGCCTAAGCGACACGCAAGCTTGGATGCAGAACAAGGAACAAGAAAAATACACGCGAAGTCGTAGTTAAGGCTACGTCGAGCGCAGTTTTTTTCGCAGTGACACAGTTATGCGCCAAGATTGCGCGTCACGCTACAAAAAAAGAGCCCCTCCCCGAAGGGAAGGACTCTTTCGGTAGTCCGTCGGTAAATGCCGAAGCGAGATTACTTGAGGAGCGAGAGAACAGCGGAGCTGTTCTGGTTCGCCTGCGCGAGCATAGACTGCGCAGCCTGGAGCAGCACGTTGTTCTTCGTGTACTCCGTCATCTCCTTCGCCATATCCGCATCGCGGATCGTGGACTCGGAGTTCTGAACATTCTCGGACGCCGTCGTGAGGTTGGAGCTCGTGTAGGAGAGGCGAGTCTGGACAGCGCCGATATTCGCCTGCTCGTCGAGCGCCTTCTGGAGCGCCGTCTCAATCGCGTTGATCGCGGCGTTGGCCCGATCCTGCGTCTGGACGCTAATGACCGAACCGTCCGTGCCCTTCACGCCGAGAGCGAGCGAACGCATATCGGTCATGCTGACCTTGATCGCCTGGTTTGCCTTCGTGCCCGTCTGGAGCGTGAGAGAGTTGTCTTCAGACGCATTCTCCGCGCGGATACGCTCGTTGAAAGCGTCAAGAGACGTGTTCGCGGTCTTGCGGATCGCTCCCGTGCTGTCGGCAATCGACAGCGTGAACGACGAAACCTGCCAGGTCGTGCCGGCATGTGCAGCATTGATCGAAAGAGCCGACTTGTTATCGGCCGTGTAAACGCTGTTGCCAGCCTTATCCAACCCGATCCAAGCGCCATGAGTCGCCGCGTCGGTGTCAACGAGAGCCGAGCCTGCGACAGACTCAGAGCCATTGTAGGCCGTCTTCGTAAGCAAGTCGGCCATCGTGCTCGTACTGACCTGGAACGTCGTCGTGTAGGTCTTGCCCCCACGGACATACGAAACGGTGACCTTATCCGTCGACTGGATATTAAGGCTCTCGTTCTGACGGCTCTGGAGATCCGTCAGCTTGGATGTCCACTTGGACGCCGTACTCAACGAACTGTTCGAAAGCGTCGTGCACGTTGCTGTACCGATGCTGTTGCGCGAACCGTCGACGAGATACTTGCCGTTGTACGTGGCAAGCGCGTTGTCGTCGATCTGGTCAACCATCTGGTTGATCTCTTTCTGGATCGTGCGACGGTCCTCGTCGGTATTCGTGTCGTTCGCCGCGTTGATCGCCTTTTCCTTCAGGGTCTTGAGAATCTCAACCGTGCTGGAGACGGCGCCCTCGGCGGTCTTCATCATGCTGTTGCCGTTCTGGGTGTTCTGGTTGTCCTGATCGAGCGAACGGATCTGGACGCGCATACGCTCAGAGATCGCATAGCCGGAAGCATCGTCGCCGGCGTTGTTGATCTTCATGCCCGAAGAGACCTTCTGGAGGCTCTTTGCGAGCGAAGACTGGTTGCGGTTCAGGATATTCAGCGTGTTGACCGCCGACATGTTGTTTTTGACTACCATTGCCATAGTGTAAATTCCTCCCTGGTGTGGTTCCGGCTGTGCCGGAAATTAAATGTAGTGCGGACATCCGTGCCCGCTGTATATAATAGGCAAGTGACGCGTCTATCCTGGTTGGCTGCTAGCTAGCCTTCCCTGGCAGCCGCCCCGCTTGCATATTATCTTTACATATAGTATATCGTCGCAAGATCAATATACTTAAGTATGAAACTAGAGATATTTTACTTTTTTTCATCCGCTTTGTCAAGAAAAAGCCAATGATGAAACGTTTCTTTTTTACACTGCTCTAATAGCGCCGATTCAATACGCCCCCCGGGAGATTCGCCCCCGTAAGATCGTAGCTGTGCACGGCGGCGTTCCGGCGGCGGGATCTGTTGAGCCACGCCTGCGCCTTGTACCGGATCTGCATCTCGAGCGGACGGATCTCCGCATCGAGCGCCGCCCATGCCGGGCCTCCGCGATAAGGATCCTCCGGCAGTGCTTTGATCAAATCGACGATCTGCTCGCGCTGATCCACAAGGTCGATAAAGAGATCGATCTCTTCGGCGTCGATGAACTTGATCAGCTCGTGGGTCAGCGCGCGGTATTTCTCCCAGAGTTCCTGCGCCGCCGCATAGCGATCATCCGGCATAGACGCCGCTCCCTTCTACGCCCTGCGACCCCTTTTCTTCGCGCGCCTTTTTCATCGCCTGTGTCCATGCGTCGCGGAGTTCCGTCATGATGTCGGACGCCTCTTGGATCGGTGCGGGATCGCTCTTCATATTACCCTCGACCAAACGGTCGTACGCATAGTTGTAGAGCGGCAGGAGCTGATGTGAGATCTCATAGTCCATGTTAAGGGTGACCCGGAATTCGCTGATAATGTTCTGCGCCTTTTGGAGGGAGACGTTGGCATTCTCATAATTCTGCTCCTCCAGCGCCTCAACGCCTTCCTTGATAAATTTCAGACAGCCATTGTAAAGCATCAGCGTCAGCGCCTCCGGCGTCGCCGTCATCACCTGCTGCTTCTTATAGGCATCCGCAGCGCTGTTTACCATATGGGAGCCCCCTCGTCATTTTGCAGCAAAGAAATTGAACTGTCCGGAGAGCCGCGAAATTGCAACCTCCATCGCATTGTATTTCTTATAGAGGTTATTCTCGAAGGTGGTCATGAGCTGCTTGAAATCGCTCATCTGCTTCTGATAGTTCTGAATGAGTTTGCCGAGTTCGCTCGTGACGTCCGTCTTATCCGCCGTCCGGCCCGCATGGTTTTCGAGCGATTTGAGACGGCTCGTCATCTTGTTGTAAAGGCGGGAAGCAACGCCGCTGTTATTGTAGTCGCTGTCCGGATCGTCATACGAAATGAGGCGATGCACGGCATCCGGCTCTGCAGCGATGGCGTTCTTGAGCTTTGCCTCGTCGATTTGCAGATGCCCCTTCTGATCTTTCGACGTGATGCCGATGGACGACAGCGTCGTATAACGTCCGGGCGCGGAGCCGACGCGGTTGATGACCGCATCGCGCATGTCGCTGATGATGGAGCGGAGGTATTCGTCGCGGTAGAGCAGCCCCGATTTTGCCTTCTCATTCCACTTATCGACCTGCTCCTTCGTCATGCCGTCCTCTTGGGACTTCGTGAGCACGCCGTAGTCTCTGTAGCTGCCCTCGCTGTACTGCTTATTGAGATCGTCGAGGAGCTTGTTGTAATCCTCCACGAACTTCTTCACATTCTCGATAAGTTTGTCCTGATCCTGCGCGATCCCGACCTGCGTCGGCGCCGTCGTTTTCGTCTTAAAGGTATAGGTGACGCCGCCGACGGTGAGTTTGTTCTCCTGTAGATCGTTGTACTCGCGCCCGTCGATCTTGACCTTGCCGTTCACGCCTGTCACCGAATTCGCGGTGCCCGGAGAGAAGGTCTGCGTAGTCCCCGGGTTGTTGTTCACATCTCCCAGCTTGAGGTTGGTGAGCAGCCGCGCCGAATCCTGCGGCAGCGATCCCGACCCGCTTTCGACGGAGAGTTCTATCTTATTCGAAGCGCCCGTCTTGGTGTTGACGATGGAAAAGGCGTCCGATACCGTGTCATAGGAAGCGCTGAGACTACGCGCCGCATTCTTTCCGGCGGCATCCTTATAACGCGCGCTGTTAATGCGCGAGGCGAGATCGTTGAGCGTGAGGTTCTTGTTAAACACCTCGTCGGCCGTGAACTCTATCGTCGTAGAATTGGTTCCGTCGGAAATCTTAAACTTCAGCGCCGTATCGCCGTCTGCCATTCCTGTGGGTTTCGTGCCGCCCGCAAAAGCGATATCCTTGAGCATCATGCTCTTTTGGGCAGACGCCGCTGTGTTGGCACGTTCCACATGTGCACTCGTCGCCGTCATCAGATAGGCGTTCTTCGCCGTCTCAAAGACCTCGACATCATGCGTCATGAGTCCCGCACTTGCGTTCGCGACCGCCGTCACGGCGTCCGTGTTCGAACTCGTCGCCGTCATCGGCTTCGTCGTCGCGCTCAGCTTATAGTTGGAAAGCGTGCTGTTTTGGAACGTGTTGACCTTGTCGTACACATTCGCATAGGCTTCTTTACGCCACTCGGTCTCAACTTCCTTCTTATAGATACGATCGTATTTCTTTTGCTGGGAGATCATGCCGACCTTGACGAGCGATTCGACGTCGATCCCCGAACCCGAAAGTCCGTAAATCCCTTTTGCCCCTGTTGCACCTGCCATGGTGATTCCTCCTTGCCTTTTCCTGCCCTATGGGCTTAAGCGGTCCTATCCAAGAACGCGCCGATCCAATCGTGCACTTTGATCATATGCTCGACCATCGCCTCGGGCGGAACCTCGCGCAGAACCTCGCCCGTTTTCTTATCGAGCATCCTTACGGACATGAGGTTGACTTCTTTATGATATTGGAACTGCAGATTGACGTTGATGTTGCGCATGATCTTGTTGAGCTGTTTGGTGATGTACTCCGTCTGCTCCTCGGTCATCTTTTCAGGATGCGCGGGCTTCTCGTCCGCTTTGTTCTCCGTATCATGCGGTGTGCCGGCCGCATCGCCGGAGGCGAATACTGCGGGCGCCGCTTCCGCGGTCTCCGGCGCACTCTGCCCATCCTGCATCCCGCCGACGGCAACCACCGCAAGCATAACGTCCTGAACGCTTCCTACTGCCATAGGTATCCCTCCATGTGTACCGGGAAACGCTCCCTGCGTTTCCGTTGAATTCTTCCATGATAAACTATTATATATTATCCTTTGGGCAAACTGCTGAGATCAAAGTTCTGCGGTGCCGCCGCGGCCCTTTGGTTCTCCTCTTGTATCGCCCGATAGATTTCACCGCGGTAGATCTTGACGCTGCGCGGCGCGTCGATCGCGATGCGCACGTTATCGCCTTGTACCTCCACGATGTTGATAACGACGTTATCCCCGATCATGATCTGCTGCCGGGGTTTGCGTGTGAGCACGAGCATTACTTGTCCTCCTTGTTTTCGGGGAACAGTCGGTGCTTCGTCGTATAGGGGCTGCTTTCGAGTACGATCTGCTTGGCCCTGCGCGTCGCGGTATTGATAATGATCGGCGCCATGAGGTTTGCCGTGAGATCCCGGATCTCCTTGCCCGAGAGCGTGAGGATCGCGTAGATCAGCACCTGATCCGGCGACGTGAGACCGAGTTCCTTCTCAACGTCGTCGTCAATCGTGAACTCGTAATCCGGGAAAAAGATGAGCGGCATCGTCATGAGGAACGCAAGATCCGGTGTCCTGAGAGACTGGAGGAAGACATAAGGGCTCCCCTCCTCATAAGGGATAATAAGGAATTCGCGTTCCTCTTCGAATGCGGGAATGCCCGCCGCAAAGAAGATAATCGCATCATCATCCGTTTCGATCTCGCCGAAGCGGCTCGTCATGAATTTTTTCATCAAAAACTCCTGTTATGCCAGAATATCATAGTGTCCCTCACTGACCCAGCCGTGGATGTCGCCCTTACGCTCGAGATAGGTCTCGATGCTGCCGGGGTTGTACTCGATGCGAGCCTTGAACTCCGTCTGCCACTGCGGCGCCACCGCGCCGACCTCGGTCTCGCCGACGACCTCGCCGACATCGAAGCTGATCTCGGGTTTTGGAATCGCCGCCGCGACGAGCACGCGGTTCTGGTCGGCGATGCTCTGCACCTCGCTCTGCACCTGCTCAATAGGAACCATGCGCCCGGGCTTTGGCCCATCCTCGGCGAGCGCCCACGCCATCTGCGTGTGCTTCGACGTGCCCTGCTGTACGCCCGAGAACCCTTCCTGCTCGTTTTCGCGGGCAAAGTCGGTATGGTTCGTATAGCCGTAGCTGTGGCGGCTCGGGTAGCTGTCGATCGTGAGACGGGGCTGCGTCTTCCCCTTGTTCGAGCGCGCCTGCCTGGTCTCTTGATCGTAGTGCGGCTGATTGATACCGCTGTCCAGTGTATTTTTCTGCGCCCGGATCCCGATCATCGGGAGCGTGTGGCGCACATTGAGATAGAGCATGGGCATAAAGGGCATCCTTTCCCGTTATGAAAATGCTAGGTATGTTTAGCGCAGATAGTCCACAAGCGAGAGCGGCAGGATACGGGCGCCCATCGAGAGCGACATGCTCATCAGCGTCTGCTGCTGCATCATCTTCGTCGCGAGTTCCGCCACATCCGTTGACGAAACATCCGTGATGTCCTTCGTAATGTTCTCCTTGTGGTTCGTAAGGATATCCGTCATATCGTTATAGAGACGCGTGCGCGCGCCGGTTTCCGTATGCGCCTGCAGCGTCACCTGATTGGCGGCATCGGCGAGGGTGACCCCGTCCGAACTCAGCCAATGCGGGTTCGAATTGTTCGTCTGCTCATACACGGTCAGCATATTATTGAGCATTGCCGTGCCCGAGACCGTGTTGCCGGAATTCTCATCGTCGAAGAGATCGCGGCCGAAAAGGTCGCGGCCCGTCTTGTTGACCGTATCCGCCGTCGGTTCGGTTGATCCGTTCTGCTTGACCATCGAAATATAACGCATATCGCCGTTGTAAGTGGCGATCTGCTGTTTTACGGTGGCAAAACGGACGGTCGTCCCGTCGACGGTGCCGACCGCGCCGCCCGGCGTTTTTACTTCGCCCGTATTCTTGAAATTCTGCGCAATGATACTTGACGCCGTGCCCGGGGTCCCCACGGGGATACTGCCGATGCTGTCGCTCGCGTTAACCGTGGAACGCCCCTTGGCGATAACGTCCTTATATCCTTCCTGCACAAATTCCTTGGAGTAAACGGCTCCCGTCAACGTGTTAAGGTAGTATTCTTTGCCGTTGTCGCCCTTAAGAGCAAGCATCTGGTGCAGGAAATCTCCGCTTTTTTGATTGCTTGCATCGTTGAAAAACGCCGCCTGCCGATCGTCGAGGGTCTTTGCCACACCGCGCTCTACTTTGTTCGACGGAGCCGTCATAGCGAAGGGCTGCTTCAGATCCGCCTGCCCCGAAAAGATATAGCGGTCGCCGAGTTGCGTGTTGCCGAGCGATACGATCTGCTGAATCCCCGCCATCATCTCGCGTGCAATCGCCGGCCAGTCGCCGCTGCTTTCGGCCTTGTCGTCGTTGGCCGCCTGAATGGTCTTAGCCTTGAAGGTCTTTTGGATATCCTCCATGCCCGAAAGCGCGGTCTGCGTAGAATTCATCCACGAAAGACCGGCCTTGACGCTCTTTTGGTAGCGGTCGTTCTCTCCCTCGGAGACATCATACCGCAGATAGCGCGAATAGTCCACGGAATTATCGGAGGGACGGTGCAGCTTGCTGCCGTCTCCCTGCTCCATGAGCTTCGTCTTGTTGTATTCCAGCTCGTTGAGATCTTTTTGATAGCGCAGTACCGAGTAATCGCTGCTGACGCGGATTGCCATATGTCGTCACCTCTTACCTTCCAACAACGCCCGTACTGTTGATCAGCCGATCCAGCATTTCGTCCATCGACGTGAGCATACGCGAGCACGCCCCGTAGCCCGTCTGGAATTTCAGCATGTTCGACAGTTCCTCGTTCCAGTTGACGCCCGAAGTAGACTGCCGCCACTGCGTGATCTGTGTGATGAGATCATCCTGCTGTTTGAGTTTCTTGTCTATCGTCTCTGCGTTGGCGCCGAGTCTGCTCATGACATCGTTGTAATACTGATTGATCGAATTTGTACTGACGGCGCGCTCGGATTGTGTCACGTTGGGCGGAAGCCCCGTGGTATAGAGCGTTGCCGCGACATTCATCGTGCTTGCCTGATCGATATTGAAGAGTTTGCTCAGCTCGACGGCCATCGTACCGTCGCCGGTACCGTTGATATTTGCTATATCGTACTCGTAAGTGATGATCCCCGTCCCCGGCGTCGGCATGACTTTCTTGCCCGACGCGTCGGCGATCTGGCGTGCCCCGATCAAATTCTGTCCGCCCGGCGCCGTGAGTTCATCGGCGACCTTCAGTTCGTTGATGATCTGCATGGACTTCATTTTTTTCGTATCGTCGGCAACTGCGGACGGCGTTACGGTCACTTTATGCTTTGTGGGCGTTGCCGGCGGCGGGGGCAGCTCCTCACGCAGGACGCTTGCTCCCTTGCGCTCCAGCCAGCGTTCGCCGGTCTGCTGGTTCACATTCCAAATATACTGCGCGCCGTTAAAGTGATTGTTCGTGGCTTTTTCGGTATACTCGTTCTGCCCGAAAAAATTCATCCAGGTCGTGGCCTTTGCGTCAATTCCCGCCCCAAGTTTATGTATATCGTTAAACGTCGTGAGGAGCGTTGCCGAAATGTCCGCAAGGTGGTCGATATAGCCCTTGTCCTGTACGATCGTATCTTGAAGCGCCTTCAGCACGCCGCTCTGCGGGACATAGCCGATCCCCCCCGCCTCCTTGATGCGGATGGTATAGTCGGTAATGCCGTACTCTTCGTTGTTGATCGGTTCGCTCATTTCGAGCGTCAGACGCCCTTCGCGATTGACGAGCGTCATGCCGTTCGAGACGACGGTATACATCCCGTTCGCCTCTTCCTGAACGCTAACGTTCGTGATCTCGGAGAGCTGATCGACGAGGAGATCCCGCTGGTCGCGGAGATCGTTGGCCATCGCTCCGCTGGTCTCGGCGTACATGATGTTCTTGTTGAGACGCGCGATCTGCTCCGTGATGGTGTTGACCTTCTGTACCTGGATTCGCATCTCGTCGTACTGCGCCGCGATCTGATCCTGAATCTGTTTCGCCCCCGTCTTAATGCGGTCGGCGAGGTTGTTGCCCTTTGTCAGTACCGCCGTGCGCGAGGCCGCGTCGCTCGCGTAGTTGGAGAGGTTCACCCACGAATCATAAAACTGTTTCATCGCATTGAGGATGCCGGTCTGTTTCGAATCGTTGAAGATCGACTCAACCTTATCGTAGTTCGTTTTGTTCGCCTTATAAAAGTTCTGTGCCGAAGTTTCCGACCAGAACTGCTTATCCGCATATACATTGCGCGCGCGTGTCAGCGACGTAGGGTCTACGCCGCCGCCGACGAGCACGTCCCCGTAGAGAGAAGGGCGCTCCTGATAGTTCGTCGCCGCCGAGTTAACGCTCTGACGCGAATAGCCGGGCGTCGCGGCATTGGTGATGTTGTGCCCCGTGGTATCCAGCGCGAGCTGATTGTTTTGAATGCCCTTGACCATCGTGTTGAGGCCGGCAAATGTTGACCGCATATTCCCTCATTCCTTCTATAAAATACGTCTGCGTCAATTCATACGTCTGTGTCAAATATTGCAATCTCGCGCCGCGCGCCCGTCCCCGGCCCTGCGATGGGCTGTGAGCGCCCGTAGGTGTCCTCGGCGGAAGTGCCGGAAACGACGTTGAGCTGATAATTGATAAAGTCCATACTCTGATCAAGCAGGCGGCCGCAGATCCGCACCGCTTCCTGCAGATCGCGCTGATGTGCCGCAACGGCACGTGCGGCGCGGTACGCGGCGAGGCGTTCGGCGAGGTTCGGCTCGGCCGCGATGACCGCGGCGATACTGCGCTGTCCCGCACGCGTAAGAAAGGCTGCCTGCGTCTTCTCCGCCGCGCGCAGAGCGGAAAGGCTGCGCTCGGCCTCGGCGGTCGCCGCCGTGATGCCGTCCTCCGGCATTCCGCGCTGCAGGGCGGCTTTGAGCGCGGCGAACCGGCGGAACGCCGCCTCGTATGCGCCGAGCTGCTCTTTGAGCAGAACGAGCGCTTCGCGGGTCTCATTTGTCATAGCCGTTCACGCCTTAAAATCAAAATTCTTGTTCAGGTGCCGCACCCGCTCGGCGCCGCCGCTCCCATATACGGGGTCGACAACCGCGCCGCCGATGCGTCCGAGCTGTCGGTTGACCGCCATAAGCGCCCCCTCGATGAGAAGGGAATTCGCCTCTGCAGCCTCCTTCGTCTCCTTGACGAGGGCGCCGAGACCGTGGCCGGCCGCAAGGACGGAACGATGCACGGCATCCGTCGGCGCGAGGAGCGCCAGTTCCTCCATCGTCGTCTCGGACGTCACGCCGGGCGTTGCTTCGGCGATCCGCGCGAGATGGGAGAGACGTTCTTTCTCAAGGCGTTCCACCGCACGGGCACAAGCATCCTCCTCCGCCGTGAGTTTCTCAAGCGCCGCCATATCAAGCGCGACGAGAATGCCCCGCTTCTTCTTTTGAAGCGTGCGGATCCGCTCGTATTCAGCCGTAAGCGCACGCAGCGTAGCAATGAACGCGTTCCACATGCGGGTTGCCTCTATCTCAGTAGCGCATCGCGAGCATCTTCGCCGCGATATCCTCGGATGCGGGCGCGTAAGTCCCCTCGTCCGCACGCGCCGAAAGCGGCGCCACACGGTCTTCGCGGACGTCGCCCATCGCCTGCAGCTTCTGCAGGATATCGCCGAAACTCTGCGCCTCGCCCGAGAGCTCGAGCGCATCCGGCTGCTGCACAGGGCTGACCGCATCCGCACGGCGCACACCTGCTGCCTGATTGCCGGCATAAAGTCTGCTCACCGCCGAGATTGCCTGATTGCCGATTAACATATTCTTCACCACCTATACTCCGCTCCGTCGTAAATGCCGGGAGCTCTTTCATTTTGTTTATCGAAAAAAAAAGACGCGCACTTAAGGAAAATCCCCGTGCGCATCCTCTATTTTTTTAATTTTTGCCGAGGGTCACATAGCCCTTGCGGCCGCTCTTATTGTCTCCGGTCGTCCGCATACCGGAGGCGGTCTTCTGCGCGATGTGCGTCTTCAGTTCCTCGCGTATCTGACTCTGGCACTTTTCACAGTACTGTCCCCGCTGAATGGGAGAACCGCATTTCTCACACGGATAATAGAGATCCGCCCCCGTGGAAACGAACCGCCCCTCGCGGATCATGCGGCGGATCACCGGCTCCTGTACGCCCGTCGCCTCGACGATCTCGGCAATCTGGCACTTTGGGTTATCGCGCACGAACGCAACGATCTCCTTTTCCCACTGTTCTTCCTTTTCGCGGCAATCCATACAGATGCGGGCGCCGTTGATTGAGACAAATACCTTCCCGCAGCTCGAGCAGTTCTTCATCTTTCCTGCCATCGACAAACGCTCCTCCCAAATCGCGGATCGGCATACCCTCATGATCCGAATCTATCTTCATGTAATAATACTACCGTATTTTACAACACTGCGGGAGAAAAATCAATACCTCAGCGCTTCCTTGCAAAGAGGCCGCCTTCGCGGGTGAGGATCCGGCAGCTGTTCAGCACGACGATGAGCGTCGCCGAGTTGTGGATTGCCGCCGCCGCGAGCGGACTGATGCGCCCGAGCGCGCCGAGGATCATCGCGGCCGAGTTGACGAGGATCGTCGCCTTGAAGTTCTGCCCCACAAGATGCATGGTGCGCTGACCGAGACGGAGGGCCTCGACGAGCCGCGTCGGGTCTTCGGAGTGAATCGTCACCGCCGAGGACTCCGCCGCGATATCCGTCTGCCGTCCGCCGAGCGAAACCCCGACATCCGCAAAGGCAAGCGCCGGCGCATCGTTGATGCCGTCGCCGACCATCATGACCGTGCCGCGCTGCTTGAGCGTATTCACATAGTGCGACTTATCCTCGGGGAGAATCTCCGCGTGATACGAGTCGACATCCATTTCGCGCGCCGCGTCCGCCGCGACCGCCTTCGCGTCGCCCGTCAGCATGACGATCTCGTCTACGCCGCAGCGGCGCAGCTGATTGAGCGTCTTCTTCATCTTCGGCCGGATCGGATCCTCGATGCCGATGATGCCGATGAGCCGCGTATCACGCGCAACGTACAGCAGGTTCTTCCGCGTCACGCCCGCGCCGAGACGCTCCGTATCCTCTATGCCGCTCTCGGCAAGGAACCGCTTGCTACCGACGCGGACGACGCCGCCCGTATAGCCCTCGAAATCAGGCACCTCGGCGCACATGCCGCGCGCCACGATCGTCTCGGACGAACGGTGCTGCGGCGCTTTCCAGCCCTTTGCCTCGACGTATTTTTGGATCGCAACGGCGAGCGGATGCACGGAGTGTTCCTCCGCGGACGCGGCGAGCAGGATCATCTCCTTCTCCGCGACGCCGCCGGCCGTGCGGATGAACGAGATCTCCGGCACGCCGATCGTGAGGGTCCCCGTCTTGTCGAAGACGACGGTATCCGTACGCGCGAGCGCTTCGATATAGTTGCCGCCCTTGACGAGAATGCCGCGTTTCGCCGCCGCCGCAATGGAAGCGGACATTGCGGTCGCCGTGGAGAGTTTCAGTCCGCAGGAAAAGTCGATGAAGAGCAGGTTCAGTACCCGCTGCCAGTCGCGCGTCGCGCCGTAGACGATCGCCGCGCCGAGGAACGACACGGGCACAAGATAGTTCGCCATCTGATCGGCAAAGTTCTGCACCGGCGCGCGGCGCGTCTGCGCCTCCTCGACAAGGTGTACGATATGTGCGAGCGAGGTGTCGCTGCCCACCTTCTCCACTGCGATCACAATCTCTCCGGCCTCGACCACGCTGCCCGCGTAGACGGGGGATCCCGCCTGTTTCATCGCGGGGCTGGATTCGCCCGTGATGGACGCCTGCGTTACGGCCGCGTCGCCGCGCAGGACGTGACCGTCGATGACAATTTTCTCCCCTGCGTGCGCCGCGATGATATTGCCGGGACGAATCTCCTCCACGGGCACCTTGCGCTCGACCTCGTTTTCGTCCGCGCCTTCAACGAGCCAGACGTAGCGCTGGTCGAGCGAGAGCAGCCCCGAGATCTGGGCGCGCGCCTTCTCAGCCGCATAGTTCGTCAGCATTTCCGCGCCGTTGCTGAGCACGAGGAGCATGAGGCTGGACTCGGGTCTTCCCGCAAGTACCGAGGCAATGACCGCCGTCGTCGTCAGCGTATCCGCATTCGGCTCATGATTGCGGACGAGTCCCTCGACGCCCGTCCTGATAAAGTTCCGCGAAATGGCAACGACGAGAAGGGCGCGCAGCACCTTCATTGACGCGAACATCTCCGGCGCGGTGCGCTTCAATATCTCCATCGCGGCGAAACTCGCGAGCGAAATGAGCGCGTCCCTGCGAAACTCTGCGAGCCGCTGCGCCGGCGTCACCGCAGCCTCTCGGGCTGCGCGCACCGCACGCGAGACGGCGGCAAGAACGCGTTCCGCGGGCAGGCGCCCCTCGTGCCAGAGGTTCACATGCCCGTCGCACACCTCCGCCGCCGCTACTGCGGGGAACCGGCGCAGGCGTGCCGCAAGGCGCGCCGCCTCTTCACGCGGGAGCACACATTTTGTGCGGATCCGCGTATGTTTGAGCGTCGTCATACCGTCCGCCATCCTCTCATGAGCGTCAGCCCCCACCAGAGCATTTGAAAGCCCGACGGCGAGATGCGCGCCGCACCCGGCAGCGCGGCGGGCGCGTTTGCCAGTACGAGTTGGCGGATACCGATGAGGAAAAAAATCCCCGCCGCAAGCGAGTTGAGATCGAGCGCCCCGCCCGTATGCGCCTGGATCCATCCGCTGAACGTATGGACCGAACTGCGGATGCTCTGTGCGAGCGTCCCGACATGCGGCGCCGCGTGCCCCTTGGAAAAGATCTTCTCCAGTTCCTCCGCAAGCACGAGGATATGCGCCTCATCCTCCGGATGATAGAGGAGCAATATGCTGCCGGAGTCTGCGTTCACCTCAACCGTACGCACAAAAGAGAGCGTGCCGACCCCCCCCGCAAGGAGCGCGGCCGTCTCCTCCGTCAGATAGGGGGTCCGATACCGCCGCCGCCCCGCCGAAGCGTGTACGCAGGAAAACGGCAGGAGTATCTCGCCCGTACGCGGCAGGCGTCCGCGGATCCGTTTTTCCCGTTTTCCGGCAGCGGGCCGGGCCGATCCGAAGACGGGCAGTTCCGTACGGCGCCCGCTCATATACTGCCGCAGATACTTTGCGAGCGATGCCCCCAGCATAAATCCTGAAATATATGACATTATACCCGTCTCCTCGCATGCCTTACGATATATTCCTCCGCGCGGCGCAGTTCCGCATTCGCGCGCAGCCGTTCCGGCAAATAGGTAATCAAAATGGATCCCGTATCCGTATTCGTCGTGACAGAATCGAGCTCCGCCAGCGCGCCGAGGCGCCGCTGCACCTCCGCTGCGAGCGTCGCGTTGCCGATCATCTGCCTGCTGTAAAGCCGCACCCGGCCGGGCATATAGGACGCAACCTCCGTGGAGCGCAGGAAGAGTTCCAGCGTCGACGCGGGAATCGCCGCCCGGACGGCTTCAAAAATTTCCAAGTCCGGCAGCCCCCTTTCCTTTTTAAAAAGGGCTGCGCGCTAACCGCGCGACAGCCCCTCCGTGAGAAAACCGAACCTTACTTATCCATCGCGGACTGCGCCGCGATCAGATCCTCGAGCTCCTCCTTCTGCCGCTGCAGTTCGGCAACCGACAGCTCCGCCTGACCGGACTCGAGCGCCGCAAGCTGCTGCGAACGTTCCTGCATGAAACGATAGCCAAAAATCCCCGCTACCGCGCCGACTGCAAGGCCAATCCAAAAATCCGTCTTCGAGAACATAACCGTTCCTCCTTTGCCACATCGCCCCTTTTGCTTGAGGGCGCCTTCGCTCCTTGGCGCCTTGACTCACCGCTGAGTGAACACCCCACCGCAATCCCTACGACAAATAAAGGCTGCCCGTCTTTGGCAGCCTTGAAGGATTCCCGTGAGACAGCGACGATTCCTGCGCCGTGAGGCAACCGGCAGCGCCGCGTCCCTCTCCGGAATCATCCTGTTTCATGTAGTATAAGGGAGAGCGTATGCCATGTCAATAGGTTTGATACAATTAGGAATAACTATCGGCATCAAATTCCGCATGAAAATATTTCTCTTTATTAACTAAATTACACTCGAAAGCATCCGTTTATGCATTTTCTTCATTTAATTATCATCAACATGCCATATGATGATTTCGACAATTCTCAAAGTCTTTGCTTTTGAAAGGCGATTCTGTTATGAAAATTCATCCGCGCCGGTTCGCACGTTTCCTCGCCGTATGTTTCGGCCTCTCCGCGCTCCTTTACCTGATCTTCCATCTGCCGGGCGGAGAGTCCGACGATCCGCCGACTTACAAAGCCGAGGTTCTGACGGCCGAAGAGACGGACGGCGTGCTCGCCGCCTTTGCGCCGAACAGCGTCCAATTCCACGTGACGGCTCGGCTGACGTCGGGGCCAAAAGAGGGTGCCGAGATCGATTTCCTGCATGCGACGGCGAACAATCCCGCATTCGATATCTACCCCAAAGAAGGTGAAAATATCATCGTCCGCGAGGAGGGCGAGAACTACGCCATCGTTGATTACGATCGCTTGCCGGGAGTGCTCTGGCTGCTCGTCGGTTTCGGCGCGCTTCTTGTCCTTTTCGGCGGACGTACGGGCGTCAAGGCGCTCTTCGTGCTCCTCTTTGCCGTTTTGCTCATAGCGAAGGGATTGATCTCCTTCATTCTCTTTTCCCCATCGCATATTCTGTTTTGGACCTTTCTCATCGGTTCCGTCATCACGCTCGCTACGCAGATCATCATCGGCGGCTGCAACAGGAAATCGGCGGGCGCCGTCATCGGGACCATCGGCGGCATTTTAGTCGCCGGCATTCTCGCGCTCGTCGCGATTCACGGCACCTATCTTACGGGTATTGACGAGGAGCAGGCGACCATGCTCAAAGTCCTCTATCTCCAAGACGTCGACTTCCGCGAGCTTCTTTTCTCCGGTATTATCCTCGGCGCGCTCGGCGCCGTCATGGATGTCGCCGTCTCCATCGCCTCGGCGCAATATGAGATGAAACGGCTCGCGCCGCAGACGAAGTTCCGCGCGCTCGTCTCCTCCGGCCTGAGCGTTGGACGCGATGTCATGGGCACAATGGCAAACACGCTGATTCTCGCTTACATCGGCGGCGCACTCCCCCTCATCCTGCTGATCTCCGCACAGCCGAACATCGATCTCGTCCACGTCATGAATCTCAACATGATCGCCGCGGAGATCGTACGCTCCCTCATCGGCAGCATCGGACTGCTGTGCGCCATCCCCATCACCGCCTATGCCACGGCATTCCTCATGACCGCAGGGCCGCGCAGGAGGCATACAAAGGAACAAAAAGCCTCCCGCAAAAACCTAGATACCCCCTCGGCCGGAAAAACTACACAACCGGATCTATAAAGTCCGGGGACGATCCCCATCGGCTGTCAAATACGGCGACCCGTGCCATGCAGCATGATACAGTGTCTCATGCTGCATTTTCAGCTTGACAAGATCCTCATCTGTCTTTATGCTGAAACCAAACACGTTGCTGACAGCTTCTCTGGTTATGGGGAATTGGACCCCGACGGCCTTGAAGACCTCGGCAACTTCTTTTTTATTGGCATAAAAGCGTATTCTTCGCGTTGATGTTATCCCCAATACCATGTATGGCGCACATCCCCGTCACGGTCATCTTTACCATAAGCGGATGTTACGATGTTGGCATTGAACGCCCCATCTGTGCTGTCAAGCTCCACCGGCACAGCAACATTGACACCGTCATTGTCCTTTAGCGTCAACGCCGCAATAAGACGCCCTTGTACCGTCTGTGACTTAAAGATAATCCCCGGATCGGTCATCGCACGCGGAAGCTGTCTTAAAGTATCTTTGCTCATATTCGGATGATCTTTGAGAATCCGCCGAAGCTTAGATACTTTTGGCAAATCCTTTGCGCCTACAAGCTGCAAGGCGAGCGGCGTGCGCATAATCGTAACGAACGAATCCCCATCAAGTTCGTTACGGAAAACTTTCTTTGATGGATCGCTACGTGCATAACACGGATAAAATGCAGACGGGCATCGCTGAAAAAACGGTCAAGTGCGAAGAAACGTATGGGCGCTGACATCCATGATGTCAAAAATGATGTCAAAACTAAAAAACGAACAAAAAAGCTCCCGAGGGAAATCCCCCGGGAGTCTTATTTTTTAATGGCAGAGAGGGTGGGATTCGAACCCACGGTGGCTCATCACCACACTTGATTTCGAGTCAAGCACCTTCGACCACTCGGACACCTCTCCATCGCGTCACAGCGACATGTCGCATTATAGCACAGGCGCGAACGCATTGGCAAGGAATTTTTTGCCGTCTCAGACCGCGTCGAGCGCCGTGCTGACGTCCGCGATGAGGTCGTCGATGTGCTCGATGCCGACGGAAAGACGCACAGTCCCGGCGCTGATGCCGGACGCGGCGAGTTCCTGTGCGCTCATCTGCGCGTGCGTCGTGGTTGCGGGGTGGATGACGAGAGACTTCACATCCGCCACGTTGGCAAGGATGGAGAAGAGCTCGAGTTTGTTGATGAAACGGTAGGCTTCCTCCCGGCCGCCCTTCACGTCAAAGGTAAAGATGGAGATACCGCCCTGCGGGAAATACCGCTCGTAAAGGACGTGATCCGGATGCGAGGGCAGCGCGGGGTGGTTGACCTTCGTGACCTTCGGATGGTTCTTGAGAAAATCGACGAGTTTCAGCGCGTTCGCCGTGTGGCGCTCAACACGCAGGGAGAGGGTCTCCAGTCCCTGAATGAATTGAAACGCGTGGAACGGAGCGATCGCGGCGCCCGTGTCGCGCAGGATAAGCGCGCGGATATAGACGATGAAGGCGACGGAGCCGAGGGCGTCCGCAAAGCTGAGGCCATGATAACTCGCGTTCGGTTCGACCAAATGCGGAAAGCGCCCCGACGCTTTCCAATCGAATTTCCCGCCGTCGACGATAACGCCGCCGAGCGCCGCGCCGTGCCCGCCGATGAATTTCGTCGCCGAGTGTACGACGATGTCCGCGCCGTGTTCGATGGGGCGTAGGAGATAGGGTGTCGCAAAGGTGTTGTCGATGACGACGGGGATGCCGCGGCGGTGTGCGATCTCAGCGATTGCCTCAATGTCCACAAGGTCGGCGTTCGGATTGCCAACGGTCTCGAGATAGACGCATTTCGTATTCGGTCGGATGGCTGCCTCATATGCTGCCGAACCGCCCTTCGGATCGACAAAGGTGACGTCGACGCCCCATTCCTTGACCGTATGTTTCAGCAAGTTGAACGAACCGCCGTAGATCGTCTGCTGCGAGACGATGTGATCGCCCGCATGTGCGAGCGCCTGCACAGCCGCAGTGACTGCCGCCGCCCCCGATGCGAAGGCAAGCGCCGCCGCGCCGCCCTCGAGCGCCGCGATACGTTTCTCAAACACATCCTGCGTGGGGTTCATGAGACGCCCGTAGATGTTGCCCGGGTCGCGCAAGGCAAAGCGATCTGCGGCATGCTGCGCATCGCGGAACACATAGGAGGTCGTCTGATAGATGGGAACGGCCCGCGCGTCCGTCGCCGGATCCGGCCGTTCCTGTCCGACGCGAACCTGGAGGGTCTCAAAGCGGTACTTCTTATCACTCATGAGGGGGTGCCCCTTTCCTCTGCAAAACCTATCTCATACTTAACAGATATGTTAGATTATATGTATATCGTAAGATATTGTCAAGGGACAACACGATAAAAATAGATTTTGATATGTTGCTGAACGTATGACGATGATCGTTATGGGCCATCCCGCTTGATGTGCGTTTATATTATAGCGCCCGCCCAAACGAGCGGCATGCCGTCAAATCCCGGATGGCTTCGCCTGGAAATCGATATACGAAACTATATCTTTTTCAGGATATCAAAATAAAAAGTGTTCTCTATTTAATAATTACTATTGACAAATAGTAACCATACGCCTATAATGATATCTGTAAATAGTCAATCGGCAGATATGAACGTATCTGCATATGTTTTATGAAAAGGAGATTCTATCATGAATAAGAAGCTTACAAAATCCGTCAACGCCTATATTGCCAATGTCGGCCTCGGCTACATCAAGCTGCACAACCTCCACTGGAACGTGGTCGGCTCGCAGTTCAAGGCCGTCCACGAGTACCTCGAGTCCCTGTACGACTCGTTCGCCGACGTGCTCGACGAAAGCGCCGAGATCCTGAAGATGTGCGGCGAACAGCCGGTCGCAAGCCTAAAGGAGTACCTTGCGCTTGCAACGATCAGCGAGCTGCCCGATAAGTCTATCGATCAGAAGAAGGCGCTCCAGATCGCACTCTCGGACCTCGAGACGCTCCGCGACCAGGCCGCTGCCGTCCGTACCCTCGCGAACAAGGACGATGTGTTCGGCATTGCGAACCTCATGGAGGATCACATCGAGAACTACGCGAAGCAGATCTGGTTCCTCCGCTCGATGCTTGCGTAATCGACAGCAACGATAAAAGAGCCGTACCTACGTTTTTCGTAGGTACGGCTCTTTTATATGTGTTCCTTTTATATATTCTTGCTATCGTCCGCTGCGCGCGGCCTCGCGCAGATCTCTAACGCGTTCCTTGAGCTGTACTTTGTCGAGGACGGCGCGCATGGCGTCGCAGGCGAGCGCCTCCGCTCTGCCGTTCATGGAGTATTCGTCGCGGAATATGCGCGTCGCGCGGCGGTCGACGAGTTCGTCCTTACGTCGGTCATAGACGAGCAGGCGCACGCTCGCGCGACTCACAAGATAGTCGTCACAGTAGAAATCCCGGCTGCGGTAAATTTCCTCGTCGTAGTATTCGAGAATAGGGAGTACGGCGAGATCGGCATCCGTGACATCTGCCGTCATGCGGAGAATCGCGGGATAATCGGGCGCGCCCCGGGGCGTCTTCTTCATCTCGAACGCCGCATCGTAAGCGGCGAAGAGGTCGTGCTCGTCCACGTCATGCAGCCAGCCCATGAGGCCTCCGAACGGCATGCGCAGCGCATCGGCGACCATGTCGTCGAGTTCGTCAATCGTCGCTTGATCGATGTCCCATACATTTTCCGTGACGAGGGAGAGGCGCGCGACCTGCGGAGCGGATGCCGCGTCGGTCGGGGCGGCGCAAAGGAACGAGAGGAGCGCGCATAGGACGGCGGCGAGATAAAAACGGCGGTTCATGGGAAGGGTCCTTTCCGCACAGGGGAAGCGTAGTACGAAGGCGGTAATATATTGGTTCCGCCTGGCATTTGCCTTGCGAAAAAAGCAGGGCTTATGCGCGGCTCATAGTATCTTTCTCGCCGCTTCGCAAACGACGCGGCAGTACAGTATCGTAATATAGTTCATTCCGCCGCACAGTTTAAGAGTTACTCCTAGCGAAGCATTCGACGTAATGACAACGCTGTGCGCAAAGATCGCGCTCGAAATCGAAATATAAGCGACGCGGAAGATTTGATGCATAACGAGGAATGAGGAGAGCACGAGGGCAGGCGTAGTAAAAAGCTACGTCAACCGAAGTGAAGGGCGATATGACAAAGTTAGGCGTAAATATCCCGCGTCACGCCTAATGGATGGCTTTCTTCTTGAACCTCCCCCCGACTATATCATGCACCGCGTTAATCGTGACAAACGCACGCTCGTCCTTGTCGAGGACGATTTCCTTCAGCTTGTCGAGTTCGAGGCGCGTGACGACGCAGTAGAGCACTTCCTTTGCCTCGCCCGTATAGCCGCCCGTGCCGTGCAGCAGCGTCACGCCGCGCCCGAGGCGTTCGTTGAGTGCGGCCGTCATTTCCTCATGCTCGTTCGTGACGATCATGACGGCGTATGATTCATCCAATCCTTTGAGCACGACGTCGATCATCTTTGAGATGACAAAATACGCAAAGAGCGAGTACATCGCCTTATCCCAGCCGTAAAGCAGGCCCGCGGAGCTGAGGATAAAGAGGTTGATGAACATGACGACTTCGCCGACGGAAAACTGCGTCCGCGCGTCGAGGATGATGGCGACGATCTCCGTCCCGTCGAACGAGCCGCCCGTACGCATGACGATGCCGACGCCGAGCCCCGTCACCACGCCGCCGAAGATCGCGGCGAGGAACGGATCGTTCGTCACCGGCGACACGGCGTGCAGAACGGCCGTCCATACGGAGAGCATGACGATCGCGAAGACGGTCGAGAGCGCGAAATTTTTGCCGATATGCCGATACCCCATATAGATGAACGGGATATTGTAAATAACGAGGAATGTGCCGAGGCTCATCCCCGTGATGCTCTGCGACATAATCGAAAGTCCGACCACGCCGCCGTCGATGACGTTGTTCGGAATGAGGAAGAGTTCGAGGCCCGCCGCCGTGACGAGTGCGCCGACGATAAGCATGAGTATTTTCTTCGCATAAAACAGGGGGCCGTGCTTCGGTTTCCCCGCCGATGTCGTATTTTGTGCAGTCATAAATCCTCCCGATCGCATCATTTTCACATCCTATTATAGAGGAAAGGAAAAGTACTGACAAGAGCGCTCTGATGAAAACGGGTTTCTTGACTTTGCACTTTCCCCGATATATCATAGCCGTATGAGGGGATTATTAATATCATCGCAAAATCATCGTAGAGGAGGGGATACTATATGATCTATACCGTTACGTTCAACCCGTCGATCGACTATATCGTACGGTTGAAACGCTTCACGCCGGGCGAAATCAACCGGGTGAACTACGAGCAGATCCTGCCGGGGGGCAAGGGCATCAACGTCTCCATCGTGCTGAAAAATCTCGGTCACGAGAGCACGGCGCTGGGCTTCACCGCGGGATTCACGGGGACGGCGATGCGGCAGATGCTCGCATCGTTCGGCGTCACGGAAGACTTCGTACCGCTGAGCGAAGGATTCTCGCGCATCAACGTCAAGATCAAGGCGGAGCGCGAGACCGAAATCAACGGGCAGGGTCCCGTCATCACGGAGGATGCGCAGCGCGCGCTCTTCGATAAACTCGACCGCCTTACGCGCGGCGATATCCTCGTCCTGGCGGGATCGATACCGAACACGCTGCCGGACGACATATACGAACGCATCATGGCGCAGTTGGAGGGTCGCGGCATTCTCATCGCGGCGGATGCGACGAAAAATCTCCTGCGCCGCGTATTGAAGTACCGGCCCTTCCTCATCAAGCCGAACAATCACGAGCTCGGCGAGATGTTCGGCGTTGAACTGAAAACGGACGACGAGATCGTCGCCCACGCGAAAAAGCTCCAAGAAGAAGGCGCGCGGAACGTCCTCGTCTCGATGGCGGGCGACGGCGCAATCCTCCTCACGGATACGGGCGTATTCTATCGCGCGCTCGCGCCGAAGGGAACGCTCGTCAACTCCGTCGGCGCGGGCGACTCCATGGTCGCGGGCTTTCTCGCCGGCTACATCGAGTCGGACGGCAGCTATGAATGCGCCTTCCACATGGGCGTTGCGACGGGCTCCGCGTCAGCGTTCTCGGAAAATCTCGCGACGCGGGATGAGGCATTAGCACTGCTCAAGACGATTAGCATGTGACGCGGGATTTTCGCGCATAGCTGTGTCACTGCGAAAAATACTGCGCTCGACGTAGCTCTTTAACTACGACTTCGCTTGTATTTTTCTTGTTCCTTGCTCTGCATCGAAACTTCCGCGTCACTCAGTTTTCGGCATGACGGAGACGTGCTGCGGGATTTTCGCGCCTCGCGTTAAAGAAGTTTCGTTTTCGTTGCCGCTTGGCATTTGCCCCCTCGAAAAAGCAGGGCTTAAAAATCGCTGCGGCAAACGCCGCGCGGCACGCATTATGCGGTACGGATGCCCTAAGCCGCCAATCAAGAATATTTAAGGAGGGAACACCCCTTGACCATCAACGACTTACTAAAACCCGAGAGCATCGCCCTCGGCATCACGCCGCCCGCCTCAAAGGAGGCGGCCATCCGCCTGCTCGCGGACTACATGGAAAAAGGCGGCAATCTGAGCGATAAAGACCAATACGTCAAAGACGTGCTCGCGCGCGAGGAGAGCGGTACGACGGGGCTCGGCGACGGCATCGCGACGCCCCACGCCAAGAGTGCGGGCGTGCGCGCGGCGGGACTTGCCGCGATGACCGTCCCGGACGGCATGGACTTTGCCGCGATGGACGGCAATCCGAGCCGCCTGTTCTTTATGATCGCGGCGCCCGATGCGGCGAACGACGAGCATCTCGCGATCCTCTCGAAGCTCGCGACCATGATCATGGATCCGGACTTCAAAGAAGCGCTCATCGCGGCAAAGACCGTCGAAGCGTTCCGCAAACTCATCGACGATAAGGAGAACGACCGGTTCGTCGCGCCTTCTGCCACAGAGGAGCCCGCAGACGCCGCGCCCAAAGCCGACCACATCCAGATCCTCGCCGTCACCGCCTGCCCGACGGGCATCGCGCACACCTTCATGGCGGCGGAGAGCATCGAACAGCACGCGAAAAAGCGCGGACTCACCGTCAAGGTCGAGACGAACGGCTCGGCGGGCGTGAAGAACGTCCTCACGGACGAAGAGATCGCGGCCGCCGACGGCATCATCGTCGCGGCGGACAAGCAGGTCGCCATGTCCCGGTTCAACGGGCGGCGCGTCGTCATCACGAAGGTCGCGGACGGCATCAACAAGGCGGACGAGCTCATCGACCGCGCGCTCTCCGGGAACGCGCCCGTCTATCACGCCTCCGGTGCGGACGAGACCGAGGGCGCGGACAATGTCGAGGATGAGAGCCTCGCGCGCCAGATCTACAAACACCTCATGAACGGTGTCTCGCACATGCTCCCCTTCGTCGTCGGCGGCGGTATTCTCATCGCGCTCGCCTTCCTCTTCGACGATTACAACAGCGCCAACCCCGCCAATTTTGGATCAAACACGCCGCTCGCGAAGTTCTTTAAGGATGTCGGCGGCGCGTCGTTCGGTTTTATGCTCCCCGTCCTCGCGGGCTTCATCGGCATGTCGATCGCCGACCGCCCGGGACTTGCCGTCGGCTTCGTCGGCGGCGCGCTCGCGGGCTCGACGGGCACAGGCTTCCTCGGCGCCCTGCTCGCGGGCTTTGTCAGCGGCTATACGGTGAACCTGCTCAAAAAGGTCTTCGCCTCGCTCCCGGCATCCCTCGACGGCATCAAGCCCATCCTGCTCTATCCGTTCTTCGGCATCCTCATCATGGGGTTCATCTCGCTCTTCATTATCGCCCCGCCGGTCTCCGCGATCAATCAGTGGCTGATTGCGACCCTCGGCGGCATGGATCCCTCGGCGCGCGTCTTGATGGGGGCTGTGGTCGGCGGCATGATGGCGATCGATATGGGCGGTCCCATCAACAAGGCGGCATACGTCACGGGCACGGGGCTCCTCGCCTCGGGCGAATTCCACGTCATGGCGGCGGTCATGGCGGGCGGCATGGTTCCCCCGCTTGCGATCGCGCTCTGCACAACGTTCTTTAAGAACCGCTTCACCGAGAGCCAGCGCAAGGCGGGGCTCACGAACTACGTCATGGGGCTGTCCTTCATCACGGAGGGCGCGATCCCCTTCGCAGCGGCCGATCCCGTACGCGTCATCCCCTCGATGGTCGTGGGTTCGGCTCTCGCGGGCGCGCTCACGATGGTCTTTGACTGCACGCTGCGCGCGCCGCACGGCGGCATCTTCGTCGTGCCGACCATCGGCAACCCGCTCATGTACCTCCTGAGCATCGCCGTCGGCGCCGTTGTGGGAGCGCTTCTTCTTGCCCTGCTGAAGAAAAAGATCGAAGCGTAGTTAAACGTTTCGAAGGATCATACAAAAACGACCATGACACACATTTGCGGTGTCATGGTCGTTTTTATTGCAAGTCTTTCAGTGTTTCTCCGCGCGGAACTCCTCCCCGCTCCACGCCCGGATACCGTCTCGGCTCGGCAGGACGGCGGGGTCGAACATTGGATTTTTCCCTGCGGCTTTTTGCGCGAGATAGTCCCGCAGCGCGATGCGTGCATATGGGGCGAGCCGCAGGACGGCGTAGAGGTTCGTCAGGCAGATCATCGCCATGAAGAGATCGGCGAGGTTCCACACGAGCCTGAGCGCCGCGATGCAGCCGAAGAACACCATCGCGACGACGGCGAGCCGATAGAAGAAGAGCGTCGTTTTCGTATTTTTTCCAAAGAAATGGATGTTGATCTCGCCGTAGTAATAATTCCCAACCACGGAACTAAAGGCAAAGAGGAAGATGAGCACGGCGAGCAGCGCCGACGCGCCGACGCCAAAGACGCTCGCGAGCGAGTCCTGCGCGAGCGCGATGCCCGTCACGCTGTCGTCGCCGATGCGGTACTGCCCTGTGAGCAGCACGATGAACGCGGTCGCAGAGCAGACGACCCATGTGTCTACATAGACGCCGAACGCCTGCACGAGTCCCTGCTTTGCAGGATGCGTGACATTCGCCGTCGCTGCTGCGTTCGGGATCGAGCCTTCACCCGCCTCGTTGGAGAAGAGCCCGCGCCGGATGCCCGTCAGGATGACCGTCCCGATACCGCCGCCGACCGCCGCCTGCGGGCTGAACGCGTCGTGCAGGATGAGCGCGAACATTCCCGGCACCGCATCGATGTGCATGATGACAATGACAAGCGCGATGAGGAGGTAAAGCCCCGCCATGAATGGCACAAGCAGGGTCGTAAAGCGCGCGATGCGGTGGATCCCGCCGAAGATGACCGCCGCCGAGAGCACCGCGAGGATGCCGCCCATGACCCATGTGTCGATGCCGAACGCCTTCTCCATCGAGAGCGCGATCGTATTCGCCTGCACGGAGACGTAGATGAGACCGAACGTCGCCGAGATCAGTACGGCAAACAGCTTTGCAACAGCCGGCTGTCCGAGTGCATTTTGAATGTAATATGCCGGTCCCCCGTGGAACAGCCCATGCCCGCGCGGGATTTTATAAATCTGCGCGAGCGTGCTCTCCACGAATCCCGTCGCCGTTCCGATGAACGCGATGACCCACATCCAGAACACCGCGCCCGGACCGCCCGTCACGATCGCGATCGCGACGCCCGCGATGTTGCCGACACCGACGCGAGAGGCGGTGCTGACGCAAAACGCCTGGAACGACGAGATCGCCTTGCGTCCGCTCGGGCGACGCCCCAGATCGCCCGCGAGCAGGCGCGCCATCTCTGGCAGTGCGCGCAGCTGAACGACGCCCGTCGAGAGCGTGAACCACAGGCCCGAGCCGACGAGCACGACGATGATGATATACGTCCAGAGGAACTCGTTGACGGCGCCGACGGCGGCATTGAGGAAATCCATACAATCATCCTTTCTAGAACAACGGACTCCATCTTAAAGGAAAGATATGCCGTTTGTCAAATCGGAGCCCCGGGCACCGTGCCGTACCGCCGCTCGTTCATAGAGATTTATTGCCCGCATTCTTTACTTCTCTTAAAAAAGAGTGTAGAATATTATCAGCTATAACACTCAGGGATAAAAGGCGGGGTATTTATGATGCTGAAAAAAACCAAGATCATATGCACGCAGGGGCCGTCGACCGATCCGGACGGGATTGTGGACGCGCTCATCGAAAACGGAATGAACTGCGCGCGCTTTAACTTCTCCCACGGCACGCACGAGGAGCACCTCGTACGCATCAAGAAGGTGCGCGCGGCGGCGGAGCGGTCGGGCAAGGTCATTTCGCTCATCCTCGATACCAAGGGCCCGGAGATGCGCCTCGGCGAGTTTGCCGCGGGGAAGGTGCAGCTCGAAAAGGGCAATAAATTCACGCTGACCTACGACGATATCCCCGGCGACGAGACGCACGTCAGCGTCAACCACAAGAAACTCTATGAAGAGGTCAAACCCGGCGACACGCTGCTCCTCTCGGACGGCCTCGTCGGCCTCGTCGTGGACGAGGTGCGCGGCAAGGACATCGTGACGACGATTCAGAACAGCGGACCGATGTCCACGCGCAAACGCGTCGCGGCGCCCGGCATCGAACTGAGCCTGCCCGCGATCTCCGAGCAGGACGAGCGCGATATCGTCTTCGGCATCGAAAACGATATGGACTTCGTCGCGGCGTCGTTCATCCAGCGCCCGGCGGACGTCGAGGAGATCCGCAGTCTCATTGAAAAGCACGGCGGGCATATGGAGATCATCCCGAAGATCGAGAACCTCGCCGGCGTCAATAATTTCGACGCGATCCTCGCCGTCTCGGACGGCATCATGGTCGCGCGCGGCGACCTCGGCGTCGAGGTGCCGGCGGAGGACGTCCCCGTCATTCAGAAAGAGATCATCCGCAAGTGCAATGCCGTCGGCAAGCCCGTCATCGTCGCGACGCAGATGCTCGAGTCCATGACGACGAACCCGCGCCCGACGCGCGCGGAGGTCTCGGACGTCGGCAACGCCATCTTTGACGGCGCGGACGCCATTATGCTCTCGGGCGAGACGGCAAGCGGCGATTACCCCGTCGAAGCGGTCAAAACGATGAGTACGATCGCTCTGCGTATGGAGGAGTCGCTCGAATACGACATGCTCATCCGCGCGCGCAGCATCCGCGAGCGCGCCTCGGTCACGGACGCCGTCTCTCACGCGACCGTACAGCTCGCCTACGAGACGAGCGCGGCGGCGATCCTGACGCCGACGCAGTCCGGCTATACGACGCGCGTCGTTTCAAAGTACCGCCCGAAGGCGACGATCGTCGCCTACGCGCCGAACCACACGGTCGCGCGCCACATTAACCTGCGCTGGGGCGTTTACACGATGCTTGGCCGCAAGTGGTCGAGCGTCGAGGAGATGATCGAGTCCTGCACGCGCAGCGCGCTGGCGCACGGCTATGTCGCACAGGGCGACAAGGTCGTTTTGGTCGCGGGCATGACTTACAACGAGGCCGGATCGGTCGCCGTCCGCGTCATGACCATTCACTGATCGCGCGGGAAACGGAGGAGCCGCTTGAAGGAACCGTCGGGCGGCTTCTTTTTTAGACGATAAGGGAAGAATCCCATACCGCACACGAAAAGCAAGCGCAGCGGAAACTTGAATGCGCCGCGAGAAATAAGGAGAATATCTATGGAAGTCATTCGCAGCAACGATGCTCCCGCCGCTCTCGGTCCGTACAGCCAAGCGATGCGCGTCGGCAGTCTTATCTATACCTCGGGACAGATCGGCATCGACCCTGCCGCGGGCAAGATCACGGCGTCCACGATCGGCGCGCAGGCGGAGCAGGTCTGCAAAAATCTCGGCGCCGTGCTCGCGGCCGCCGGCACCGACCTCACGCGCGTCGTCAAGACGACGTGCTTTCTCGCGCATATGACGGACTTCGCCGCGTTCAACGACGTCTATGCGCGCTACTTTACGAGTAAGCCCGCACGCTCCTGCGTCGCGGTCAAGGATCTGCCCGCAGGCGCGCTCTGCGAGATCGAAGTCGTCGCCGAGGTGTAAATACGAAACGATAAAGGGACGCTCCGACCGGAGCGTCCCTTTTTTTGCCGCTTTTCTGCGGCTCATCCCAGGTCCATCGGCACGATATGCTCTTCCTTCATAAATGCGCTGAGTTTCCGCACATCGCGCATGAGGTCGCTGTAATGTGCGGGCGTAAGCGACTGCGGCCCGTCGGAGAGCGCTTTCGCGGGATTCGGATGCACCTCGATGATGAGACCGTCGGCGCCCGCCGCGACGGAGGCGAGCGACATGGGCTTGATCATGCGCCACTTGCCCGTGCCGTGGCTCGGATCGGCGATAATCGGCAAATGCGAGAGATGCTTGATCGCCGCGATCGCGCTGATATCGAACGTGTTGCGCGTATAGGTCTCGTAGGTGCGGATGCCGCGCTCGCAGAGGATGACGTTCGGATTCCCCTCGTTCATGATGTACTCGGCGGCGTTCAGCCACTCGTCGATGGTGGCGGCGAGGCCTCGTTTCAGCATGACGGGTTTCCCCGCGCGTCCGACCGCCCGCAGGAGGCCGAAATTCTGCATATTGCGCGCGCCGATCTGCAGGAGATCGGCATAGGCGGCAACCCGCTCCACGGCCTCGACGACCGTCACCTCGGTGACGACGCGCAGCCCCGTGCGCTCACGTGCCTCGGCAAGGTATTTCAGGCCTTCTTCTTCGAGCCCCTGGAATGCGTAGGGCGAGGTGCGCGGCTTGTATGCGCCGCCGCGGATGAACTGCGCGCCGCCGGATTTGACGATCTCGGCCGTCTCGAGGAGCTGCTCTCGCGACTCGACGGCGCAGGGTCCCGCCATGACGACGGGCGTGCCGTCGCCGATCTGCACGCCCGCGACGTCGATCACGCTCGGCGCGGGGTGAAACTCACGGCTCGCAAGCTTATAACTCTTGGAGATCGCAACCGTCGTCTCGACGCCGCGCATCGCGTCGAGCGGCGTGGCGGCGAGACGCGTCTTGTCGCCGATGACGCCGACAATCTTCTGCCGGGCGCCCTCCATGACCTTTGCCTCGAGGCCCTTCTCCTCGATGGCGCGAATCACGCCGTCGATATCTTCCCGCGTGGCATCCGCATTCATAATGACGACCATAGTATTATCTCCTTTTACTCATTTACTGCCCTATGCACGGGAAACGCCCCCGCCGTTTTAAGCCAACCGCTTTTATCTGCAACCGCATCGATCGCGTCCCGCAGTACGGCGGGATCGCAGTGCGCGTCGAGATCGAAAAAGAAAATATATGCGCCGAGCTCCGTACGCGCGGGCCGCGACTCGATGCGCGTCAGGTTGACGCCGCGGTGCGCGAACTCCCCGAGCACCTCGTAGAGCGCGCCTGCGCGCGCGCCGTCCATGCCGCAGATGACGAGCACGGTATCCGGCGGCTCCGCGGGCGGCGGCAGCGCGCCGTCGCGCGCGACCTCAAAGAAGCGCGTACAGTTCGATCCGCGGTCTTCGATCTGCTCCGCACGTACGACGAGCCCGTTCAGTTCTCCCGCGCGCCGTGTGCAGATTGCGGCCCACCCCGCCTCTGCGGGAGCCGCGCCGACGATCTCCGCGGCGCGCGCCGTGCTCGCGGTCTTGATGATCTCGGCCCGCGGACAGTACCGCAGGAGGAAGTCGTGGCACTGCGCGATGGGCTGGGCATGCGAGTAAACGCAGTGAATCCCGCCGTCCGCCGTCCGTGCCATCAGGTAGTTATGCACGGGCCAGATCACCTCGCGCCTGACGTGCAGCGTATCCGCATGGGCCAAGGTATCGAGCGTCACGGTAATCGCACCCTCGAGCGAGTTCTCCACGGGTACGAACGCCGCATCCACCGCGCCCGTCTCCGCCGCGTGCAGGCACTCGCCGATGTCGGCGAAGCAGACAAGCTCCATATCGAGCTCCTGCCACGCCTTCAGGTAGAGTGCCGCGGCCTCGCTGTGCGTCCCCACGGGGCCGAGCACGCCCATTTTCTTCGTCACGCGCATTCCTCCTATATAGACTATCATACTATATGCGCGGCGCGTTGACAAGGATATCCGAACGGCTTTCACGAGGGGCGCATTCCGCTGACGCCGGAGTTGTGGTATAATGGGAATGTTTTCTGAACGAGCACGACCCAAAGGAGCATCTATGACCGCCGAGCAGTATCTCGAGATCGTCCATTGCATCGCTGGACTCAAAGAGCGCACGCGCCACGCCTGGACGAAAGACGGCCGCCGGGAGAGCGTCGCCGAGCACAGCTGGCGGCTGGCGCTGATGGCCTACTTCCTGCGCGACCGTTTCCCATCCGCCGACCTCACGCGCGTTCTCCTCATGTGCCTCCTGCACGATATGGGCGAGGTCTTTACGGGCGACATTCCGACGTTCGAAAAGACGGACGCCGACCGTACGCGCGAGCGCTGCCTCCGCGACGCGTGGATCTCCTCGCTGCCCCCACCGTATGCGGACGAGGCGCGCAGTCTTTTTCAAGAAATGGATACGGCAAAGACGGAGGAGGCGCGGCTCGTCCGCGCGCTTGACCGCATGGAGGCTGTCATCACGCACAACGAGGGCGATCCCCGCACGTGGCTGCCGCTCGAATATGATCTCCAGCGCACTTACGGCGTGTGCGAGGCCGCATTCTCGGATGTCCTCACGGAGCTGCGCGCCGCCGTCAACAGGGAAGTCGACGCCGTGACGGCATCGCTTGACGCACCCCGCTGAAACCAGGAGGAGTATATTATGAAAGCAAACTACGGCAACTGGATCTCTAGGACCATGATGAAAACCTTCTGCGGCGTCGCCGTCGGGTTCTACGTGCTCACGGGCGTGCTGTATTTGCTGCTCGGCAAAGATACCTATTACTATGTCGCGTGGATTCTCGCCGTTATGGCGACGCTCGCCATGCTCTACATGGGCTTCTGCAGATATGTCTTTTCTTTCGAGGGCGGCGGCCTCATGCGCCGCATCCACATGCATCTGCTCGAGCATCTCCCATGGGACGGCAAGGGCACGCTTCTCGACGTCGGCTGCGGCTCGGGTGCGCTCTCGATCGCCGCGGCAAAGAAATTCCCGACGGCAAAGGTGCGGGGCATCGACTATTGGAGCGCCATGTGGAACTACAGCCAGGAGCAGTGCGCGCGCAACGCCGAGATCGAAGGGGTCGGCGCGCGCTGCACGTTCACGCCCGGCGACGCCGCGAAGCTCGATTTCCCGAGCAAATCCTTCGACGCCGTCGTCAGCAACTTCGTCTATCACGAGGTGCGCACGCAAAAGGATAAATTCATGCTCGTCGAGGAGACGCTGCGCACGCTGAAAAAGGGCGGCTGTTTCGCCCTGCAGGATACCTTCGGGGACAAGGACCGCTACGGCAGGATGGAGGAATTCCTCGACTATCTGAAAGAGCACGACGAGATCACGGAGATCGCCTACGTGCCGAACATCGCGCGCCGGATCTCCATGCCGTTTCCCGTGCGGCTCATGCTGCGCGACTGCGGGCTGATCTACGGGAAAAAATAGATTTTGAAAGGATGCTTATCATGCGTATGCGTCTTGCGGCCGCGGCGGTCGCAGCCTGTGCCGCCCTCCTCGCGTCCGCCGCGTCCGCTGCGGCGGATCAGCCGAAATATTTTTACCGCCCCGTATTTTCGGCGGAGCTTCCCGCCGATATGAAGGTCGACCCGGCGGCAGTCGCCGCCGTTCGCTTTCGTATGCCGCAGCCGGAAGTCAATATTACCGGTCCTTTTTCCATTACGTCCGTCCCCATCGCAGGGGAGGCGGCGGCAACCGAGGAGCAGATGGCGGCGTACATCCGCGCCAATAATCCGCAGCCGAAACTCACGGGCAGCGTCGAAGAACTCGTACGCGCCTACTATGAGGAGGCCGGCGCCGAAGGCGTGCGCCCGGACGTCGCGCTCGCGCAGGCGTGCAAGGAGACGGGCTTTTTCGCCTACGGCGGCGATGTGGACTGGCGGCAGAACAACTTCTGCGGCCTCGGCGCGACGGGCGGCGGCGCGCAGGGGCTTTCCTTCCCCGACATCCGCACCGGCGTCCGCGCCCACATCCAGCATCTCCTCGCATACAGCCGAACGGCGCCGCCGAAAAAACCGCTCGTCGATCCGCGCTACGACCTCATTAAGGAGAAGCACCCCGAAATCTTCGGCAAGATCGCCTATTGGACGGGACTGAACGGCGTCTGGGCCGTACCGGGCAAGGATTACGGCGAAGACATCCTGCTGCGCTGGGCGTTGGCGCAGCGGCCCGACGCGTCGGACGCCTCTCTGCGCGCGGCCGAGGCGCGCGTCGCAAAGAACGGCGACGCCGAATCCTATCTCTACCGCGGCACCGTTTATCTCCTGCGGAACGACAGCGAAAAGGCGATCGAAGATTTTTCCACGGCAATGAAATCCAATCCCCGAACGCTGCCCGATCCCCTCCTCTGCCTGGCGCTGGCCTATGCGCAGGCGGGCAGGAACAAAGATGCGCGGCATGCCTACGAGGTCTACCTGGACGCGTGGGTCAACGACGCGGACGCTTGGTACAACTACGGTCTCGTCCTTTTGGACATGAACGACGCAAAAGGCTCCGATGCAGCCTTTCAAAAAGCATTGGAGCTTACGCCCTACGGCGGCGCTCACATATGCGGCGCCCGGGCGATCGCCGCCGTTCGGGCGAAGAATTATAAAGCCGCTTGGCGTTTCCTCGCCGAAGCCGCGGCAAAAGACCCCGCCGACACGGACATCCTGTCCAACCAAATCATCTTAAACGCCTGTCTAAAGCCCGCCGCGCGCGGAAAAAAGACCCGATGATCCCCATCATACGGACCCACCGAACAAATTGAACGCCCAAAACGGGGGCTGCCGCACACCTAAGTGCGGCAGCCCCCGTTTTATTATCCGAAAAAATTTTTCCCGCCCCTATTCCTCGAGCTCGATCAGCCCCGGCTGCTCGATGTGCCACTGCTCCTTGCGGAGCGTGAAGAGCGCGGGCATATCTACCGTGAGTTTATCGTAGACTTTGCCGTCCTCGTAGCGTGCGGCAAACGTCTCCTTCATGCCCTCTTCCTCGTGCAGCTTCCGGTCATAGCGGAACATGGGGCTCGGAACGACGGCAAAGTCCCCCGGCTGTCCCGGGATGTCATACGCCCAGAAGGTCGCCGTTCCGACGTCCTCCACCGTCTCGAACTTGGGTATATTCTTGCCATCCTCCACCGCCGCGTGATCGGTGCAGACGAGCAGATGCAGTCCGTATTTGTCAATGAGGGGCGCGCAGAGTTCCGCCCCCCGTTCGGGTGAAAACGTCTCGCGCAGCGCATGATAATCGTCGAGGAACTCCTGCCAAATCGGTTTGCTCTCGAGGAGCGCGTCGAGGTCGACCTCCTCCTCCGGCGCGGGGTCGGGCGCCGGCGGCGGTGCAGGCTCCGGTTCGGGTTCCGGCACGGGCGCTGCCGCGATACGCTCCTTCAGTTCCGCAACGTCCGTATCGATCTGCGCGATGCGCGCGCCGAGATTTTCGATTTCATCCCTGAGCGACTGCACCTTTGCCGCAGTCTCCAAATCCTTTTGCACGGACGCCTGTATCTCGGCCGCCAGGCGCTCCGCCTCCGTGCGCAGCCACGAGACATGTCCCTCGATCGTATCGACCGTGCCGCCCGTCTGCCGCCACGCGTAGTACGTCGCGACGGATGCGATGCCGACGCTCGCCACGACGAGGACGAACGACAGTATCGTCATCACGTCCGCCATGATCGGGTGGATAAATCCCATTGTTTGTACGGCGGCCGCCGCTGCCTCAGTGTCCATCAATGTTCCCCTTCCCCTGCTCTCGCTGCGCTCCGTCTCTATCGGCCGTGCGCCGATCGGCGCGTACGGCAAAATATACGTCTTGTGGAAGTTCGCCGCCGTTTGTCAAAAATCCTGCTTATGTACGCGTTCCGATCGGCAAATTGAGATCGAATCGGCCGGCAATATGCAAAAGGGACTGCCTCTCCCGCGCCGTATGCGTCTCGGTAGAGATCAGCCCCCGCTGTTTTTTTAAATTGCCGTACCGTGTTCTCAGAGCGCGCCGGCAAGCGTCGCACCGAGTTTTTTGCAGCCTTCCATGCCCTCGTCATCCGGCTCATTCTCCACGATGAAGGTATCGATCAGCTTTGCGCCGGCTTCTTTCGTACGCTCCTTCCACGTCTCCATCCAAGCGCCCGCGCCCCAGCCCCACGAGCCGAAGAGCACGACCGCCTTGCCCGAGAGTTTGCCGCTGTCGACCGCGCCCGCAAAGAACGGCTCGAACGAACCTTCCTCCAACTCCTCGGCGCCCATCGAGGGGCAGCCGAGCGCAAGACCGTCAAAGCCGTCAATCTGATCGACGGAGAAGCTGTCCACCTCGAAGAGCTCAACCTCTGCGCCCGCACCCTCTAGCCCGGCGCGAACGCCCTCCGCCATCTTTTCCGTATTGCCCGTGCCCGACCAGTATACAACCGCTGCTTTTGCCATGTGAAATCCTCCTCAAAGAATTGCGGAGAGCGCCGCTCTCCCGCTAAACCGCCTGCACCAGCTCCGCCAGCGGGTGTCCCGCTTCGAGCCGCGTACAGAACTCCTGCGTGCAGGCCGAGTACCGCTCAAAGAGAGCGCGCGCCTCCGCCTCGTTCGTGTAGACCTTCCAATATCCGCTGTAGACGAAATCCTGTCCCCGCCGTGTGATAAAGCCGCGCACGTCCTCCGGCGGGTATCCGAGGAATAGCCCCACCTCCGGCGGGAGCGTCTTGCGCACGCGCATCCGCAGGCGCAGGAACTCGAGTCGGTCCTCCATGCTGTCCGTGACGCGGTAGCCTGCGCCCGCAAGGATCTCCTGCGCGCCCGGCGCGCCGAGCGCACGCTCGACGAGCTCCGCACGGTAAAAGAGAATGAGGACGTACTCCGTCCCCTCCGCGACGCGGAACGTCGAGATGCCTTTGCAGGAAAAACAAGGCTCGTAAGAGGCAAGCAGCCCCTCAAAATCCTCAAACCGGCTCTTTTGGAACGACAAGAGACTCCCTGCCGTCAGCCCCGCGAGCAGCGGTGCGGCATGATAGCCAAGCAAATGCTCAAAGTCCGGGCAGCGCACGAATATCTCCCCCTTTTGCTAAGTGCGCACCGTAAAACGGCGCGCGTCGATGAAATCCCAGTCTCTCGCTATTATAGCCGAAGTGATTCTCATTAGCAATAGGGTAATCCGTCACAGGAGTGTCCGAATATTGGTCTTCCCCTATTATAGCGAAGTTTTTTTACCATGACAACAGGTCGCAGTATAATCTTTTCCTATCTACACAGCGGAAAAGTTCATACGGATTTATGATAAATTACAGTCCAAACGGATCGCTGTGCCTCCCCGTACGCGCTAAGGTCAGCACCAAAACATCATCGTCAATATAGTAAATCAAAAGCCAATCGAGGAGTATATGACATTCCCGATACCCGCGCCAACGTCCCGTGAGGGCATGATCTTTATATTGTGCCGGCAAGGTTTCCCCGTGTGCCAGCGCACGAATGACATCATCCAATCGTTCAATATCCATATGCCGCTTGACAGCTAATTTGTAGTCCTTCTTAAATTTCGCCGTCCAAACGACATCAAGGCTCATCGTTTTAGCTCCCGCAAGGCTTCTTCGACATCTCCGTATCGCTTTGCCGCGGGGTCATGCGCAATGCGTTTTGCCTCAAGCATTGCGGCGACGGTTTCCTCATTGGGTTCCTGCAATTTCACATCGAACGGAAAACCGCCGACACGCAGCGATTGGCGCAGAAACACATTGATTGCGCTGCTGAGGGTTAGTCCCAGCTCTCCATACAAAAGCTCGCATTCTTTCTTCACATCACGCTCCATGCGAATGCTGAAGTTCATCGTATCTGTCATGAAAGTCACCTCTCTCATGTATATTGTATGGTATTTACATTACAAAATCAATGTGTTTTTCTTTGTTCACGCCCAAACGCTACTTCTGATTCCTGCTCGAACCCGCCGCGTAGGGAAAGAGCGGATCCGTGAGTTCGAACTCGTACGTCTCGCGGTCGACGCGCCCGAGAACCTTGTCGCCGTCATAGAGGCGCAGGAGAAAGTCCGCCATCTGCTCTGCCGTGTGATACGTCCCGAATCGTGCGTCGTAGTCGTAGGTCTCCACATCGTTGGCGACCTTGCCGAACTCGGTGCGCGTCGCCGCAGGCGCGAGCACCTTGGCGCGCAACTTTGCCCCCGATGCGGTGAGTTCCTGCGCCAGCCCCTCCGTGAACGCGCTCACATAGAACTTCGTCGCGCAGTAGGTGACTGCCATCGGCACGATCGTGTAGCCGCCGCAGGACGAGATGTTGATGAGCTGCGCCCCCGCCGCATCGTGATAGTCCCGAACATAGAGCGTCGAGAGAATCGTCAGCGCTTCGATGTTCAGGCGCAGCATGGATTCGATTTTTGACACATCCTGCTGAGCCACGCTCCCGTAGCTGCCGAATCCGGCGTTGTTCACCCACGTCTCTATGTCATAGGCGCGCAGGTCGTCATAGAGCCGATGCGCGTTCTCCGGTATGGACAAGTCTGTCGTCTTGATAACAACCTCCACCGCAGGATGCGCCGCCGCGATCTCATCGCGCAGACGAGCGAGCCGCGCCGCGTGCCGTGCGGTGACAATTAGGTTCTTGCCGCACGCCGCGAACGCCTTTGCCGCCGCATAGCCGATGCCGGAACTCGCGCCCGTAATGACCGTATATTTTTTATCGTTACCTATTTCGAAAACCTCCTTCATTTGATATCGTCTATGATATAATTTAGAGTATACTCTATGTCAATATGACAGGGAGAGTTTTTTGTCTGATACCGTCGGTGTATGTTCAAAAATTAGACGAAAAATCGCATTCTACTGCACGGAAATCACGGAGAAATACCGCAACCGACACATGTCAATGTGCCGCTTGCAAAAGCCGCTCGCCTCATGCTAGAATACGAATGAAATAAAACGAGGCACTCATACGGGAGGTATATGATGACATTCGATAAATGCACGCGAACGATGCGTACGGGACTCGCCATGCTGCTCTTCGGTCTGCTCGCCGTGACGAGCGGCTGTTTCAGCGGCGACGTGAACCTCGTGGTGAACGAGGACGGCAGCGCGGACCTCAAGACGACGCTCGTCAGCGTGCCCATGCTCGCGCAGTTCGTCGAGCAGAGCAAGGCAAAGACGCTGGAGCAGAACCCCGACGCGCAGGTCACGCCCGTGACAAAGGACAACAATATGTCGGGCTACGAAATCACGGAGCATTACGCAAGCCTCGAAAAGCTCTCCGAAGTCGACTTCTTCTCGGCGCACGAGGGCAAGAACAAGGGCATTACGCGGACAAAGTCGCTTTTCTACGACGATTACGATTTCGATCTCATCTTCAGCGGCAGTGAAAACGGCGGCGGAGCGGGCGCGCTCGCGAACAACATCACGTTCACCTACCAGATGACGCTGCCCGACCGACCGACAGCCTCGAATGCCGACCGCACGTCCGAGGACGGTAAAACGCTGACGTGGAACCTCGGCAAGACCCTCACGACGGGCGAATCGACCCGGATGCAGGTCTCGTTCCGCATGTGGAACAAGGCGGCGGTCATCGGCGCCGCAGTTCTCGTATTCGTTCTCTGTGCCGGCGGCGCGTACGCCTTCCTGCGGCGCAGGTCTCCGTCCGAAGAAGGGCACGCGGAGGCCGATGCGCCCCGTCGTCCCCCGACGGCATAAAATCACACAAAAAAAGAACCCTCCCGGCGCACAGTCGGTAGGGTTCTATTTTTGTGCGTTTTCATTCTTCAAGATATTCTCTGCCTGCGGTACCCGTGAAAAGGATGTCAGGCTCTTGAGGGCCGCGGACTTGATCCGGCCTTTTTCGATCTTCCTCATGCCGTTTTCCCTATGTGATAAATTGGTCTTACCGTAAAACGGGTCTAAGGTCTTCGGAGGAATAGGACTCCCTTTTGCCTTGACAACGCTTTCATCCGCCATATAGATCAGCCCCCTCGCTTTCAGTTATGTAAATATGCGTATATCATAACACATATATTATGTAACTTCAAATATTTTATTTGGGACTCTACAGCGTTTTCTTATACGATAGAAGTCCTACCCGTCGGCATCGAGAGCGCTGCCGCCGCACGGGACAATCGCATATCCCAAATAAAACGGAACCGCCGCGTCCATGCGAAATCCGCATATCCGCGGCGGTCCCGGAGAGCCGCTCATATAGACTTGGCCTTTGCCCGCCGTGTCTGCACGGCGAGGATAACGGCAAAGACCGCAAATCCGATCAGATCGGTCGTACCGCCCGGCTTGATCATCAGCAGCCCCGCCGCAACGAGCAGCACGCGCTCATAGAGCCGGCAGTGATCCGCGAGGAAGCCGCAAAGCGCCGAACTGACAGCGATCATGCCGAGGAGCGCGGTCAGCGTCGCCGTAATAAGCGTAAACGGCGACGCGTCCACCATGAGAATCACGGGCGATAACACGAAGATGTACGGGATGATGAACGCCGCAACGGCAAGTTTCGAAGCGTTGACGCCCGTTTTAAGCGGATTCCCTCCGCTGATGCCCGCGCCCGCATAGGCGGCGAGCGCGACGGGCGGCGTCACGTCCGCGATGATGCCGAAATAGAACACAAACATGTGCGCCGCGAGGACGGGAACGCCCAGCTGTACGAGTGCGGGCGCGGCGATGGTCGAGGTGATGACGTAGTTCGCCGTCGTCGGCACGCCCATGCCGAGCACGATCGCCGTAATCATCGTGAAGAACATCGCGGGGATCAGCATGCCGCCCGCAGCGTCGATGAGCCCCGAGGCGAGCCGCAGGCCGACGCCCGTCTTCGTGACGACGCCGATGATGATGCCGGCGGCCGCGCATGCGACGAGGACGCCGAGCACCGATTTAGCGCCGCGCTCGAGGCCTAAGACAATCTCCATCGGCTTCATCCGCGTCGACTTGCGCAGCATGGCGCAGACGATGGAGAGGACAATCGCGACGAGCGCCGCGCGCATCGGCGTATAGCCCGAGACGAGGAGATACACGATGACGACGAGGGGGATCGCGAGGTGCCCGCGTTCTTTGAGGAGCGCCAGGGGATGCGGGAGTTCGCTGCGCGGAACGCCCTTGAGGTTCTTGCGCTTTGCCTCGAAGTGGACGCCGAGCCAGACGCCCGTGAAGTAAAGCAGCGCGGGAATCGCCGCAGCCTTCACGACCTCGATGTACGGCACGCCGACGAACTCCGCCATGAGGAACGCCGCCGCCCCCATAACGGGCGGCATGAGCTGCCCGCCCGTGGACGCCGCCGCCTCGACCGCGCCCGCAAAGTTCGCATCATAGCCGAGTTTCTTCATCATCGGGATCGTGAGCGAGCCAGTGCCGACGACGTTGGCGACGGAGCTGCCCGAGACGGTGCCCATGAGGCCGCTCGAGAGCACCGCCACCTTCGCGGGGCCGCCGCTTGCCCAGCCGGCAACGGCGTTTGCGAGATCGATGAAGAATTTCCCCAGCCCCGTGCTTTCAAGATATGCGCCGAAAAGGATGAAGAGGAAGATGAACGTCGAGGAGACGCCGAGCGGAATTCCGAACACGCCCTCCGTCGTGAAGTAGAGGTGTCCGACGAGCTGCTCGAGGGTCAGTCCCCGATGCGCGAGCACACCCGGCATATAGGGACCGAGAAACGCATAGGCGAGGAAGAAGAGCACGACCGTCACCATCGGCAGCCCGACGACCCGCCGCGCGGCCTCGATCACGAGGAGGATGCCGATCACCCCGACAATCGTATCCGCGGGGGAAACGGAGCCCGCGCGCGTCACCAGTTCTCGGTACTGGATGACGATATACGCGGGCGCCGCCGCACCGAGCACGGCGAAGACGACGTCGACAGGATGAAAGAAGCTGTCCCTCGTCCATGCCCGCCGAAACGGATAGAGCAGATACGCGAGCGCAAGACCGAACCCAAGATGCACGGCGCGCTGGAGCTGCGCGTCAAGGACGCCGAACGTCGCCGTATAAAGCTGAAAGACGGAGAACGCGATGGCGATCGCGGCGATGATCTTTTTCGGGAGCCCCGCATAGTGTACGGTATCGGCCTCGCGGTCGTATTTTTTAAGAATCTCTTCCGTGTTGACTGTGTGCTTATCGGTCATACGGCATCATTCACTTCCTTCGTTCATATAAAGTAAGTGAGGCCGCCCGACCGGCAGCCTCATCCAAATGTCAACGGTCTTTCAAAAAAATGCGCGGTACAGCGGCGCGACGCGCAGATCGATGCGTGTGCCCGCGGGATACCTCTCATAGAGCGGAATCTCGCGCCCCGCCGCTTCGATGCGCAGATCCGTCCCCGCTCCCGTCCTGAGACTCAGCGCGGGATAGTCACGCTCCATATCGAGGATAAAATAATCGCCCTCTCGGCGAAACGCCCCCTCCTCCGCGAGGAACGGCAGCCCCACGCCGTGCGATTGGTACCGCGTCCCCGCGAGGTGAAAATGCCCGTCTGCACGCACCGTAAGGAACTCCTCCACCGGCGTCTTCTGCACCGAGTGGATGAAGCGGACCGTGAGCGGCACCTCGTCCCGGATCTGCGCCGCGAGCACCTCCCGGCGCCCGTCCGCCTCCATGATGAGCGCGGGCGCGCTGAGGATATCGAACGCGACGAGTACGGCCGCGCAAAGGAGCGCGATCAGATAGGCTCTCATTTACTCGCCGAAATATTTCTCCGCGCCCGCATTCATCGGCAGGGACATGCCTGCCTTCGCCGTATCCTTCGTGATCTGCTTGCCGACGGCATGCGCGCCCTGCAAGCGGTCGAGATGCGTGAAGATCGCCTTCGTGATATCGTAGCCCATCGCGGCGTCCACCGAGGGTCCCGCAACCAGCATCGCCATGACCGACACGCCCGGCACCGCCTCGTCAAAGCCCGCATAAGTTCCCGCGGGAATAACGGTCTTGGTGTAGAACGGGTACTTCGCAATCAACTCATCCGCAACCGCCTCATCCACGGGGAGAAGCCGCACGGGATTCTGCGATGCGATATCCTGCACCGACGCCGTCGGGTAGCCGGCCGTCAGGATCGCAACGTCCACATTGCCGTCCTTCAGCGCGCTCGCGCCCTCCGCGAACGAGAGGAACTGCTCGTCGATGTCGGCATACGTGATGCCGTATGCCGCGAGGATCTGGCGTGCGTTCGCCTCAACCCCCGAGCCCGCCGCCCCGACCGCGACGCGCTTGCCTTTCAGCTGCGCAAGGCTCGTGATGCCGGACGACCGGAGCGTCACGAACTGGCAGGTCTCGGGATAAAGAGAGGCAATCCCTTGGAGCCCCTCGACCTTCTTTCCTTCGAACATCTCCGTTCCGTTCACCGCATAGAAGGTAATATCGTTCTGCACCGTCGCGAGATCGATGGATTTATCGCGCAGCATGTTGATGTTGGCGACCGACGCGCCCGTACTCTGCGCGCTCGCGTTCATGCCGGGGATCTCCTTGTTGAGGATCTCCGCGATCGCTCCGCCGATCGGGTAGTAAGTCCCCGCCGTGCCGCCCGTGCCGATGTTGAGGAACTTCTTGTCCGCGCCGGCAGAATCCCCGCCGCCGCAGCCGACGAGGAGCGCAGCAGAGAGTGCGAAGACTGCGCCTGCCGCAAATATTTTCTTTACGGTAGAAATATTCATGATTTTCCTCCTACAAAATTATATCCGACAACTTCACGAACCGCCCGCGGCACACACGGAATGCACATATTTTATCACAAAGCGCCCCATGCCCGCAAGGCGTGAGGCGCTCGGTATACAAAGATACAATGATACATGAATTATGTTTAATTTTTCACAAAGTCCGCAGACGTTCCGTTCGCCTTCGCGCGCATGATGAGTTCTTTGAGCCGCTCGATGTTCTTCTCGTGGAGATCGATCGCAAAGCGGATGCGCTTCTTCTCCTCCTCTGTGAACTCGGGCCGCGCGTATGCTTCCCGGATGCGCCCGAGGCGCTCCTGCACATCGCGCAGCTCGTCCTCCATCGGGCGCACATGCATGAGCGCGAGTCCGTAGACCGCGCGCATCTGCTCCTCGATATACGAGGCGTAGCCCGGCTCGCCGGATGTGCGTTCGAGCCACTGCGCAACGTGGTAGATGATGTCGTACGGCGACTCGCCGCCGTGGATCATCCCCGCGATCTCCATCTTCACCTGCTGCTCGCCGCCGTGCGGCAGCGGGCGCGAATCCCCCGCAGACGTCTCGGCCATCAGATGATCTTCTCTCCGTGGTAGCGCTCTCCGCCGATCTCGGGGTAGACGCCGTATTCGACCGCCCACTCGCATTTATACTTGAGCGCCTGCGCGTGGATCGTCGCGATGCGGTCCATGTTCTCGCGCACAATCTTGCCCGGAACGCCTGCCACGAGGCAGTTCGGCGGAATGACCGCATTTTCTTTCACAACGGCGCCCGCCGCGATGATCGAACCGCGGCCGACCCTTGCCCCCGTGAGGACGGTTGCCCCCATGCCGATGAGGACGTGGTCCTCGATCACGCAGCCGTGGATGCAGGCGCAGTGCCCGACTGTCACATGGTCGCCGATGATGCAGGGCTTGTTATCCGCCACGTGCAGACAGGTGAGGTCCTGGATATTGGAGCACTCTCCGACCGAAATGTAGTCCACATCGCCGCGCGCCACGACGCCCGGCCAGAGGCTCGCGTATTTAGCCAGCCGCACGTCCCCCGAGAGGAAGACCTGCGGCGCGACGAAGGCCTCCTCGTCGATCTGCGGCGTGATGCCGTGAAAACTCGGGAACCCTTCTCCTTTGAACGTAAACATAAAGGATCCTTTCTAAAATATATATGGGAAACTTATCCGCGCGCAACGAAGATATCCTTCGCCTGCGCGGTATGATAATAACGCTGTGCCGCCGCCAGAATCTCGGCGGCGCTCGGCGCCGGCGCGGATACGCCGGCCGCCGTGCGGCGTCTCTTCCCTGCGCGGCGGTCCGCCTTTGCCGCATCGAGCGGCGTATCCGGCAGTTCTTTGTACGCGTCGGAGTTCGCATACTGCATCCACTCGCGCTGATAGGCGCGCAGAAGATAGACGTGCTCGTTGTCGAGCGGCGTGCGTTTCGATCCCTCAACGGCGAAACGGCGCAGTTCGACTTTCTCCTCCGACGAGAGTATGCGGCGCCCGCCGGGTGTCCGAGGCGCCTCATCCGCCGACGTTCCCTCCGGCAAAGGTTCCTGCACGGACGCATTCGCATCCGGCGCGGCGGCATCCGTGCCGCCGCCCTCGGCCAGCGCCTCGCCCGCGATCGCGGCGTTCATCTCGGCAGCGCTCGGCTCTGCCGGCATATCGGCCGAAGGCATATCTGCGCCGTCACCCGGGGCTGCGGCGGCCTCTCCCGCAGAGGATACGCCGGCAGCGGCGCCGACGACCGACCCCTGCATCGCGCCTCGGAGACTCGGCGCCTCGGCGCCTCCCGTCGCGCGCATCTCCGAGAGGACGGCGATGTTCGCCAGCGTGACGGCACGGATCGCCTCGTCCTTCGTCTTCGCGCGCTTCAGCGCCCGCGCCAGCTCCTCGCGGCGCTCCTCAATACGCGATACCTTTTCGTAGAGATCGGGGTCGTTCTCCTTGAGATACTGCATATCGGCGCCGGACAGTTTCTGCCCTTGGCGGAGCTTCTGCCGGATGCGCATCGTACGCAGTCCATCGCTTTCGCCCGTCGGCGGGAGGAGCGCACGCGACATAGTTTTCCGCGGATCCTGCGGGGCCCCGAGCGCCTGCGCGAGACTCTGTCCCGTCCGGAGGCGGTGCCTCATATCTCGCTGCAGGTTCTTCATCTGCGCATAGTCGCCGATCCGTCCGATCGTTTCAAATATATGCATATGCCTACCTCCATGTAATGCAAATACAACGTTCCTTATTATGTTATCGGCGCAAACGCCCCGCAGATAAAGTCTCTCAGCGCCGCATACCGTATTTTACTCCATTTTAGGCAAAAAGAAAAGCCGGTCGCCCGGCTCTTGTATTTCCCGCGTATTTACTTTGGTCGTCTATGCACAATATCTGTATTAACGATTCCTTCATGCAGACACTAATCCCTCCGTCAAGTCCCGAATGCTGCCATTCACCAAGACGGATGAATCGTTCCAAAGGCATATGGTCCGTCCTCGGACGCATATGACCGACAGGAAATTCACGAGTGTTAATGTACCACATTTAACGTCCGAGCGCAATACCTAATACGCATATGATTGAAATTTTTTCTGTCCTAATCGTAAAAAAATAGGATTTGTGAAAAAACAGGTTGACAAATTCTCTCAAAAAGGACAAAATAACCTCGCACAGGTTTGGATTGTGCTTCAAGTCGACACGGGAACAGACTTGTACGGTAAAGGGACGAAAGATGAAAGGGGATTTTTTTATGGGAAAACGCACGCCGATCGGCGTACAGCTCGGCGGCCTTTTGGGCAGCGTCATCGCGCTTATGGTCTTACTGCTCGGCATAGTGCTGTACGAGTTTGACACGACGAGCGGGGCGTATCAGCACCTGCTCTCCGTGACGGTAGACAACTCCATCACCCTGCTGCGCGCGGAGGACGACTTCCATCAGGGACTCAGCGAGCTCCGCTCTTATGTGGTGACGAGGGACAGCGCCGCTGCTTCCCGCACGGAGGAAGCGCTCAAGAAGGCGGAAGAACAGATTACCCGCTTCTCGGAGAACGCCGTCAATCCCGACAGCAAGCAGCTCGGACAGCAGCTGCGCACAGGCATCCACGAATACAACGAACACAGCAAACGCGTCATCGCGGCGCATCAAAGCGGCGACAGCAACGCCTACGAAGCGGCGCGAAGCGAACTCTATAAGCGGACGGAGGACGTCAACAACCTCTTCGAAAAGGCTGCCGACGTCCAAAAGCAAGTGCGCACGAGCCAGATGGAGGATCTGAACGATAACGCGCACCATATCTTTATCATCGCGCTCGTCGCAAGCCTCGTCGGCATCGCCGCCATCATCGCATGCGCCACCTGGTATGCGCGCCGTCTCGCGAGCCGTCTGATCAAACTACGCGGCGAGGTCGGCAAGCTCGGCAAACTTGATCTCTCCTTTGCGGCGGCACGAGCCACATGGAACGACGAGATCGGCGATATGGCAAACGAACTCATTGAAATGAAGGATGCCCTCCACGAGATTGTCCGCTCCATCCAGAGCGAGGCGGACGGGCTCTCGCGCGCGAGCGATGCACTCTCGAACTCCGTCCAGTCGCAGATGCAGGTCTCCGAGAGCATCGCGCATACGATCACGGACGTCGCGGCGGACGCGACGCGCAACAACGACAGCATCGGCGAGATCTCGACCGCCATCGAGCAAGTCAGCGCGCGCACGCAGGAGATGAGTGCGAGCGGCACCTACGTCACGCAGACGGCGGACGATGCCGTCGCCGATGCCAAGGGCGGCATGAAATATATCCGGGAGCTCGTCCAGCAGAACGAAACGGTCGGCGTGTCTATGACCGAGATCTCCCGTGTCTCCGAACAGCTCGTGACGGGTTCCGACGCGATCAAGAACGTCGTTACGACCATCCGCGAGATCGCGGGGCAGACCAACCTCCTCGCACTGAACGCCGCGATCGAAGCGGCGCGTGCCGGAGAAGCGGGCCGCGGCTTTGCCGTCGTTGCCGAGGAAGTCCGCAAGCTCGCCGAGGAGAGCTCCTCCGCAACCAACGAAATCGAGCAAACCATCGGCCGCATGATCGAGAGTATCCAAGTCGCCGCAGGCGCCATCGCCAACGCGGAAGAAAAAGTGGATGCGAGCAAAGAGGTTACCGTCGAAACGGAGAAGAGTTTCAACTCCATTCAGAAACGCCTCGACGACGTGCGCGCAAACATCGCGCAGATCAGCAAGGCAGTCGACGAAACCGCGAGCGATATGCAGGCTGTCGTCGGCAACGTCCAGAGCATCGGGGCCGTCGCAGAGAAGACGGGTGCGAACGCCGAGAGCGTCGCCGCCGCCTCCGAGGAACAGAGCGCAAGCCTGCACGACGTCAGCGACAGCGCCGAGGCACTCGCCGAGACCGCTTCCAAACTCAACGACATCACGTCGAAGTTCCGGCTGTAAGTCCTTGAAAACCGGCCGATAGAAAGATCCCCGCAGCACGGCTGCCGTGGGGATCTTTTTTTGTATAAAGAAAACCACGCGATAGTCGCGTGGTTCCAAAGAGCTTAAGCGGTGAAAAAATAGCCCCTAGTATGGTAAGCTAGAGCCGAGCCTGCCAGCTTAGCAAGAGCAACCGTACTAGGGAGGTCACATAATGTCAAAACAACAAAATGCAGACAGACATAGTTTAGCACATACGAGGTGGAATTGTAAGTACCACATAGTATTTGCCCCGAAATATCGGAGGAAAGTGTTTTATGCA
>NZ_JH992902.1:1136469-1471348 GCF_000315545.1 Selenomonas sp. F0473
ATAACAGAATACATCGAAGGTCAACTGAAACGAGACAGGGAATCTGATCAGTTGAGTTTATTTGACCCGAGAGACCCATTTATGGGTAGCAAGTAACAAACGCATGGCTGGCAGGCCAATAAAAAGCGTACTTGTACGCCGCTAGTAATATTAGGGCTATGCCCGAAAATGAAAAACCACCCGCTACGCGGGTGAGTATTTATTATAAAAAACCAAAAAATACCTATTGACATCCCCTTTCCCTGCCCTTATAATACAACATATGAATAGTCATTCATATGTTGTGAAAAATAGAAGGGGACGATTACTATGAAGAAGGCATTTAAACTGAGCGAGCTCGACTGCGGCCACTGCGCACAGGAGATCGAGGACGCCGTGGCGAAACTCGACGGCGTGAACAAGGTGCGCGTGAACTTCATGAGCCAGCGTATGACGCTCGACGCGGACGACGCGCGCTTTGACGAGATCCTCGGCGAGGTCAGGAAGATCATCAAGACGATCGAACCGGACGCCGTATTCGAGGGCTAAACGACCCGAAAGGAGCCGCATCATGACAAAAAAACAAAAGCGCATGCTCTGCCGCATCTGCGGCGCGGCCGCGCTCTTCATCCCCGGCATGATCTTCGAGAAGACGATGCCCGGCATGGTGCTGCTCCTCGCCGCCTATGCCCTCATCGGCTGGGACATTCTGTGGCGCGCGGCCGTCAACATCCGGCACGGACGCGTCTTTGACGAGAACTTCCTCATGGCGATCGCAACCGTCGGCGCGCTGCTCCTCGGCGACTACTCCGAAGGCGTCGCGGTCATGCTGCTCTACCAGATCGGCGAGTGGTTCCAAGCGTACGCCGTCCAACGTTCCCGGCGCTCCATCTCCTCGCTCATGGATATCCGCCCCGACACCGCGCGCATCCTGCGGGGCGGTGCGGAGGAGGAGGTGTTCCCCGACGAGGTGGAGGTTGGCGACACGATTCTCGTCCGCCCGGGCGAGCGCGTTCCGCTCGACGGCATCATCAAGAAAGGCGAGGGACTCCTCGACACCTCTGCCCTCACGGGCGAATCCATGCCGCGCGAGGCGCATACGGGCGACGCGATCATCAGCGGGTGCATCAATCAAACGGGCGTCCTCGAAATCGAGGTTACGACGCCGTATGAGGAATCCACCGTCGAGCGCATCCTGTCGCTCGTGGAAGAGGCGACGGACAAGAAAGCGACGACCGAAGCGTTCATCACGCGTTTTGCGCGCTGGTACACGCCGTCCGTCGTTATCGGCGCCCTGCTCCTCGCCGTCATCCCGCCGCTCGTAACGGGCGATCCCTTCGGCATGTGGATCTACCGCGCGCTGACCTTCCTCGTCATCTCGTGCCCGTGCGCGCTCGTCATCTCCGTGCCGCTCTCATTCTTTGCGGGCATCGGCGGGGCGAGCCGCGCCGGTATCCTCATCAAGGGCGGCAACTACCTCGAGGCGCTCGCGAACGCTGACACCGTCGTCTTTGACAAAACGGGGACGCTCACAAAGGGCAGCTTCAGCGTTACGGACGTCCTGCCCGCGAACGGTTTTTCCAAAGAAGAGGTGCTCTTTTACGCGGCGAACGCCGAGCGATATTCCACGCATCCGATCGGCGTCTCCATCGTGCGGGCCTTCACCGAGAGCGGCAAACGCGCAAACGACGCTGACGTCCACGCCCTGGAGGAGAATGCGGGGCACGGCATCTCCGCGCACATCAACGGCCACATCATCCTCCTCGGCAAACTCGAATTCCTCGCCGCGCACAAGACCGCGGCTATGCCGCCCATTCCGCATGTCGGGGCGGTCTGTCTCGCGATCGACGGCCGCTATGCGGGCGTCGTGCACATCGCCGACGAGGTCAAGGACGATGCCAAGAGCGCCGTCCACGCGCTCAAGGAGCGCGGCATCGGCGAGACCGTCATGCTGACGGGCGATTCAAAATGGATCGGCGCGTCGGTCGGCAAGTCCCTCGGCATCGATACGATCCATGCCGAACTTCTTCCGCAGGATAAGGTCGCGGAGGTCGAGGAGCGCCTCGCCCACCGTAAGGAAGGTACGACCGTCGCCTATGTCGGCGACGGCATCAACGACGCGCCCGTGCTCGCGCGCGCGGACGTCGGCATCGCCATGGGCGCGCTCGGATCCGACGCGGCGATTGAGGCGGCGGACGTCGTCCTCATGACAGACGAGCCGAAGAAGATCGCCACCGCCATCGACATCGCGCGCAAGACCATGCGCATCGCCTGGCAGAACATCATCTTCGCCATCGGCATCAAGGCCGTCGTGCTCGTCCTGGGCGCGCTCGGCATGGCGGGGCTCTGGGCGGCCATATTCGCCGACGTCGGCGTCACCGTCCTCGCCATCCTCAACGCCATGCGCGCGCTGCATGTGAAAGAATAAATGCAAAAACAAAACCGGCAGCATCGACATCGAATCGTCGATACTGTCGGTTTTTATATGGTCAAAAATCCCGCGTTACGCCCCCATAGACACCGCTAAGCGACACGGAAGTTTCGATGCATAGCTAGGAATTGAGGCAAACGCGAGGAAGGCGTAGCCAAAACCTATGTCGACGAAGCGTTTGCCAAAAATGACGACGCTAGGCGCGAAAATCCCGCGCCACGCCCCCTCTATAGGCAACACTAAGTGACGCGCAAGCTTGGATGTATAGCTAGGCATGAGGAGAATACAAGCGAAGGTGTAGTTAAGAGCTACGTCGAGCGCAGTATTCGACGAATAACGACGCTAGACGCCAAGATCGCACGTCACGCCTCACGTCTGTCCGCGGCGCCCATGATACAGACACCACGGCTCCTCCGCCATATAATCCCCGCCGTGATAATACGCCGCGCGCGCGCGGCAGCCGCCGCACGACTTCTTATAGTTACAGGAACCGCATCCGCCGCCGTAATCGAGCGTGCGGAGTTTTGCAAGCACCTCGTTCTTCGCCCAAATCTCGTCGAAGGGCGTTTTACGCACGTCGCCGAGCTCGCGGTTGAGGTACGCGCACGGCTGCACCTTGCCGCGCGGGCTGATGATGCAGTACGTCAGTCCCGCCAGACACCCCCGCGTGAAACGTGTCCGCGTGCCGATCTGATCGGCGATGCGCAGGAACTGCGGCGCGCAGGTCGGCTTGAGTTCGATGTCGACGGTCTCCTGTTTCTTCATAATCCGCGTCAGGACATCCTCATACGCCTCGGCGCGCAAAGACTCCTCCTCGATCGTCTCGGCGCGTCCCGTGGGCACGAGAAAGAAGAAGTGGTGCGCCTTCGCCCCGATCTCCACGGCAAAATCCGTCATCGCCTCGAGCTCATGCGCGTTCCAATCCATCACCGTCGTATGGATCTGGAACGGCAGCCCGACGGCGCGACAGCTTTCCATGCCGCGCACCGCGCCCGCCCAGCCGCCCGGGAACGAACGGAACGTGTCGTGCTTTTTCGGATCGAGCGAGTCGAGCGAGATGCCCATGCCGCACGCGCCCGCATCCTTGAGCGCCTGTGCCGTCGGCAGATCGATCAGCGTGCCGTTCGTGCCGAAGACCGGGATCAGCCCAAGCCCGCGCGCATGGGAAACGAGCTCGAGGATGTCGGGACGCGTCAGTGGCTCCCCGCCCGAAAAGATCATGATGCGGAACCCCGCCCGCGCAATCTCATCAAGGAGTTTCTTCCCCTCTGCGGTCGAGAGTTCCTCCTCCGCACGGCAGCCCGCATCGCGATAGCAGTGCGCGCAGTACATATTGCACGCGTTCGTCGTGTTCCACGAGATGATCTTCACTCCGCCGCCCGCAACGCCCGGCGGATGTCCGCCCGGTCGTCCGCCGGGATGCCCCGCTCCGTGGGGATGCCCGCCCGGATGCCCCGCGCCGTGCGGGTGTCCCGGATGTGCGCCCCCCGTGTGCGGCCGGAACGCCTCTTTGCACGCGGCGGATGCGGCACAGAACTCCTGCACGGCACTCACAGCGCCGCCTCCCTGAGGCCGATCTCCTCGTCCGTCAGATAACACGAGGGATCCGACGCCCAAAAATCTCCCGTCCGCGCCTCCGCGCGCGTGCGGAAATTCCCGTTGCACCAACTGAGGTATTGGCATTTTGCACAGCGCCCCTTGAGCAGCGGCTTTCGATCCTTCAGCCCCGCGAGAATCGGATGCGTTATATCCTGCCAGATCTCGCCGAACGGCCGCTCCCGGACATTGCCGAAGGTGTGATGCTGCGTGAACTGGTCGGGATGCACATAGCCGAGCGGATCCACCTCGCCGAACGCGATGCCCGATCGGTTGCCGCCGTTCGCGCCGATGAGCTTTCGGATCTGCGCCGCCCCCGCGTCGTTGCCCTCCGCGAGCGCCTTGATGTACATATAGACGCCGTCGCAGTGATTGTCGACGGTCAGAATCTCCTTTTTGAGCCCGCGCGCCTCGAAGTCCTTCGTCCGTGCGATGATCGTGTCCATCGCGCGGCGCGACTCCTCGGCCGTTACGTCCTCGTCCATCATCCGGCCGCCGCGCCCCGAGTAAACGAGGTGATAGAAGCAGACGCGGTTGATGCCCTTTTCCTCGATGAAGTCAAAGATCTTATCGAGCTCCATGATGTTGTGCCGGTTGATGGTAAAGCGCAGCCCCACGCGCTGCCCGACCGCGACGCAGTTCTCGATGCCCTCCATCGCGCGCCGGTACGCGCCCTCCACGCCGCGGAACATGTCGTTCACATCCGCGAGGCCGTCGAGCGAGATGCCGACGTAGCCGACGCCGAGGTCCTTGATGCGCTGCGCGACGTCGCGCGTGATGAGCGTCCCGTTCGTCGAGAGCGTCGGGCGTACCCCGCGGTCGCGTGCGTGCTCTGCCAGCTCGAAGAAATCCGGCCGAATGAGCGGCTCCCCGCCCGAAAACAGCAGTACGGGCACGTGAAAATCGGCCAAGTCGTCGATGAACCGCTTAGCCTCCTCCGTCGTGAGCTCCCCCGCATACTTTTTCCCGTCCGACTCCATATAGCAGTGGCGGCAGCGCAGATTGCACGTGCGCGTCGAGTTCCAGACGACGACGGGTCCCATCCCTTCGGCCGCGCCGTTCCGCATGCGATGCGCGTTATGCCCGTAGCGCAGCGCGTCGCCGTAGTGCGCGTCCATAAAGAGCAGTTTGGTTACGCTGATCATATGGATCCCCTATCCGAAAATATCATACACAGAGTAAAAAGACTTTACGCCTCGTCGCGCGCGCGGATCCCGTCGAGCAGGAGCTTCGTTTTGAGCGCGATGTTCTCTTGGAACGAGAGATCGAGCCTGCTGAACGCCGCCGCCTGGTAGAGCGAGTGGAACATCTCGGCAATGAGATCCACGGGCACATCGCGGCGAATCTCTCCGTCGGCCTGTCCCTGTGCGATGATCTCCGTAAAGATCTCTTTGATCTGCGGCGTCATGCGCCTGCCGCTCTCCGCCGTTCCGCGCGGATGCGGCGCGGTCTTTGCATCCTCCAGCGCGCCGCGAAAGGAGTCTCCCGTTTCGTGCGGGTCCTGTGGGCCCTGGCGGCGCGACGCCGCGAGGAAGAGCGGCATCACAAACCGGTTCTCATCGAGGAATTTTGCCGTCACATGCGCGCCGACCTCGAGGAGTTCGAGTGCGGTCCGCTCGGCCGCGCGCGCCTCCGCGAGCGCCATGCGGATCGCGTCTCCGAGCCGCCCCAACAGCGAGAACAGGAGGTCCTCCTTCGATGTGAAATAATTGTAGAACGTACCGATCCCGAGATCCGCGGTTTTCATAATATCCGCGACCGACGTATCCTTGTAGCCGTTCTTCGAGAACTCGCTGATCGCCGCCTCGAGAATCATCCTGCGCGACTGCATTTTCTTGCGCTCGCGCCGTCCCATTTTCGCCTCCAACAAAACTCCACCCTTCTTTAAATAACAACTTACGGTATCATTATAGCGAAAAAATTCCCGTTTGAAAAGAAAAATATGAACGACATTCATATTTTCATTCTCAATACGCTTATTGAGAACGACAAAAAAGGCGCCGACCAAAGTCGACGCCTGCGCGTTCATTGAAATGGTGACCCAGGAGGGATTCGAACCCCCGACCCTTTGATTCGTAGTCAAATACTCTAATCCAGCTGAGCTACTGAGTCACTTCGTCTTGCGACGGTGATTATACTAACATTTTTAGGAGGTCGTGTCAAGGGGGAATTTTGGCGCGGCTTACATAACCGTCTGTGGGATCATAGGCAATCACTGCACGGTGGGGAAGATTCATATCTTTTTCTATCCCTAATATTCTCTTACGCGCTCTCCCCATATACCGTCGCGATAGAGGCGCGTGAGTCGCATGGGGACGAGATTGCCGCGTGTGACGGGCGCGTCCGTATAGACGCGGATATAGGTGTCCGTCAACCCGTCGGCGATGCCGTTCTCGGTCGTTTCAAAGAGGACCTCCGCCGCCGTGTCGAGCGCCGCGCGGCGGCAGTTCTCCGAGAGTTCTGCCGCAAGCGCCTGCATCCGCGCCACACGCTCCTTACGGACGGGCGCGGGGATCTGATCCGGCCGCCGCGCGGCGGGCGTTCCCCTGCGCGGCGAATACGGGAACACATGCATGCGCGCGAACCCCATCCGACGTATGAAGTCCATCCCCTCCGCAAACTGCGCCTCCGTCTCGCCCGGGAACCCCACGATGACGTCCGTCGAAACTGCGACCCCCGGTACGGCACGACGCACGTCCTCTATGAGCCGTGCGAACGCCGCGGTATCGTAGTGGCGGTTCATCGCCGCGAGGACGCCGTCGCTCCCCGCCTGGAGCGGCAGGTGCAGATGCGCCGCAAAGCGCGGCTCTGTACGGATCAGTTCGAGGAGATCGGCCGAGAGTTCCACCGATTCGAGCGAGCTGAGACGCAGACGGCCGAGCCCCGGCAAAGAGAGCGCCGTGCGGCAGGCATCGGCCAGCGTCGGACGCTCCGCGAGGTCGATCCCGTAGGCGCCGAGATGAATCCCCGTCAGCACGATCTCGCGGAACCCGGCCGCCACGAGCCGCTCCGTCTCACGCCGCACCGCCGGGAGCGTCCGCGACTTCACAGGACCGCGCGCATAGGGAATGATGCAGAATGTACAGAAGTTCTGGCAGCCGTCCTCAATCTTAAGAAACGCCCGCGTGCGGTGCGGCATATACGCGAGCGGGATGTCCTCGAAGGTCCGCGCCTGCATGATGTCCGTGATGCGTCCCGCAACGTGATCCTCTGCGCGCAGCGCCTCCTCCACATAGTCCACGATCTGCGCGCGTTCCTTCGTCCCGATCACCACGCGCACGCCCTCGAGCGCCCGGATCTCCTCGGGTGCCACCTGCGCGTAGCAGCCGCAGACTGCGATGCAGGCGCGCGGGTTCGTCCGTGCCGCGCGGCGGATCAGCTGACGCGACTTTCGGTCGCTGAGATGAGTCACCGAGCAGGTATTGACGACATAGACGTCCGCCCGCTCCTCGAACGGCACAACCTCATAGCCGCGCGCACGGAACAGTCCCTCCATCGTTTCCGTTTCGAACTGATTGACCTTGCAGCCGAGCGTCATGAATGCAACCGCGCCCAAGACGCACCTCCTCTTCTAAAATATTTTCCATTGTACCATAGAACCGGCCGTTCGGAACAATAAATTTTTCCGCTAAACTAATGACATTTCCCAAAAATGCGATATAATAAGTACAAGGAATCGTAGCCATGCCATACACCATGGAGGGGGGGATATTCATGGCAACCATTACCCAGATGACCGGAGCCGCGCGCTCCATCTACTCGTCTCTTTACAGCGGCAATTCGCGTACGAATGCGACGGCCGCGCTTTTCGGAGGGGATACGAGCCGCGCAGGCGCGGGCACGAGTCTCTTTTCCGCGCAGTACCGCGCGCAGGACTCCAGCGCACAGGAACTGAACGCGATCTTCTCGATTGCGAATCAGGCGGCAAGTCTCCGCAAGTCCTATGCCGAAACCAGTTCGAAGTTCTACAAAGAGTACGACGCAAACATGCAGGACCTGCGCAAATCCGCAGGCACCGTCAAGACGATGAGTTACGATCTCGACGGTTCGGACATTACGACGAATGCCGACGGCTCTAAGACCTACAGCGACCGTCTCAAAAAGGCGATCGGCAACGTCAAGGATCTCGTCGCGCAGTACAACGAGACCAACGGGTTCCTCGCCGGGAACAGAGACGCAGGCCCGGGGGTGCGCCGTCTTGCTTCGGACTTTTCAGACACGACGTACAAAGCGGACTCCTATGCCAAGATGGGCATCACCGTCAATGCGAAAACGGGACAGATGACGGTGAACGAGAGCCGCCTTGCGCGCGCGCTCACGACTTCGCCCGCACAATCCGAGGCGATCCTCGGCAAAGATGGTCTCGCGGGACGCGCGGATCGTCACGCGCAGCTTGCGCAGAGTTCGCGCAGCCGCGTTTTCCCATCGATGCAGCAATCCATCGGCAAGCAGCTGGGCTACGCCGACGGTATGCTGTCGGGCGGATCGCTCTCCGCAATGTCGCGATACTCGAGCATGCTGAACCTGTTCAGCATCTACGTCTAAGGAGAATATGAAATGGATCTCACAATGGATATTGCGCAGCTGTCGGTCAATATGCATCGCCGGCAGGATATGCAGGACCTCGGCATCGCCGCCGTAAAGATGGCGATGCATGCGAACGACGACGCGCTCGAGCTCCTCGAGGAGACGACCGCGAGCGTCGATCCGAACCTCGGAAACGGCGTCGACATCTACGCGTAAACTTGAAAAACCTCGTCCCTTTTAAAGGGACGAGGTTTTTTATTGCCGTATTATGGACAGAGCGGGCAAGTCCCCGCTTCATAGATATTTAAACAGCTGAATCAATCGCTTCCCAAAAATGACATTACTCTCATCCTCGTCAAGCAGTCGCTCTCCAAAAGCCTAAAATCCATTCCGTTCATAGAACTCTAACAGCCGCGGCTTATCCTCACATTCTAAATACACAAACCTTCCGCTGGATATCCGTTGAATCTGCATAACCTTATCACATGCAATTCGAAGGAGTTTATCCCCTTCGATCAAGCGATCGTATCCGTTTGCGTAATTCTTCGCCAACTGCCCAATGAGCAACGCTGAGACAATATATCTGCGCAAGTCCTCGTCATAAGAAGAAAATTTATTGATTCTCCTACGCTGCGTATTGCTTAAACTATTCTTCTTCAAGTCGATATGGAAATACTTCTGCGCAATGGAAAAATATCCCACCACGGCGTCCTCACCTCGATACTGTTTGAGGACGAGATACGTAGCTGCAATTCCCTGTTTTGAAAATAAAACGGCTTTCTCTTTAATAAAATTCTCCACATCTTTGTTATATGGACAGGAAAACTCCGACCGTATATGATCTATTTCCTCATCTTTTCCTGCGTCTATCAAATCTCGCAAGTTAACGACGATCGTTCCTATCATTCGGAATTGTTACCCCCGACGATATTTACGCAGTAGCGTATCGATTTGATCCGGGTCACGAACTTCATAATAGCTCACATGATCGGTATCCGTATTTTTTCACGTCCCCGTTCCGCTCGCTCCAAGGCTCCTACAAAAGCTTTCAGCTGTCTGCGGCCTTTAATGTTGATACTTTTTAAAAAGCTCTTGGTCGCCATATCTATCTCCCCTTAAAATCTTCATGATAAAATAGGAACTCATTGTTCCTCTATTATATGGGAGTTCACGTATATTCGCAATGGTTTCCCGACAAATAAATATCCACCCGCGTAGCGGGTAGTTTTTCATTTTCGGGCATAGCCCTAATATTACTAGCGGCGTACAAGTACGCTTTTTATTGGCCTGCCAGCCATGCGTTTGTTACTTGCTACCCATAAATGGGTCTCTTGGGTCAAATAAACTCAACTGATCAGATTCCCTGTCTCGTTTCAGTTGACCTTCGATGTATTCTGTTACCGCCTTCGTGTTTTTCCCTACCGTATCCACATAGTAACCTTTACACCAAAACTCCCGGTTCCTATATGCAAATTTCATATTCCCAAACTTCTGGAATATCATTAAGCTGCTCTTGCCTTTTAGATACCCCATAAACCCCGATACACTCATTTTCGGTGGGATACTTATCAGCATGTGGATATGATCCGGACACACCTCTCCTTCGATTATTTCTACTCCTTTCCACTGGCATAACGTCCGCAATATCTCTCGTATTGCCGTCCGTTTCTCTGCATAAAACACTTTCCTCCGATATTTCGGGGCAAATACTATGTGGTACTTACAATTCCACCTCGTATGTGCTAAACTATGTCTGTCTGCATTTTCTTGTTTTGACATTATGTGACCTCCCTAGTACGGTTGCTCTTGCTAAGCTGGCAGGCTCGGCTCTAGCTTACCATACTAGGGTCTATTTTTTTCACCGCTTAAGCTCTTTGGAACCACGCGACTATCGCGTGGTTTTCTTTATACAACAAAAAAATCCCCCGCCCGAAGGCGGGGGATTTTTCATGCGACAATGTCGCTTTTTGTGCTGAGAATCAATTAGAACAGGAACTCAACGCGGCCGAAGAGTTTCTGAACCTTATTGTTCGGCTGATCGGCGATCGTCTTACCATTGAAGTACTTCGCGGAAAGGACGACATTCTTGAACAGCGTGTAGTTCGTTCCGAATTCAAGTCCCTTTGTAGCGAAGAGAGCACCGTCCTGCGTTGGGAAAGCGAGCGATGCGCCGCCGAGGTAACGGTAGGAAGCATATGCGCCCCACGAGCCCTTATCCGCAGCGTCTGCACCCTTGTACTCATAGGTGACCTGATAGGACTTCTTGTACTTATTGTCTGTATCAAAATCTTTATTGTGAGCATAAGCACCCGAGAGCATATTGTTCTTATCGAAACGATAGCCGAGGTTTGCCGCCCAAATGTTCATCTTATCCTTAGCATCTTTGGTGACAAAGCGAAGAGCATCCGCACCCACACGATAGTAGCCGACGCCTGCCATCAGGTTGTTCTTATTGTACTGGAGTTCGACGCCCTGATAGTTGGCGTGGTGATCGGACAGAAGGCTGTCTGCCTGATTCTGTGTCAACGTTCCATTGTTAACTAGGCGTTCAGCGACCCCATTAACGACCGCGGCTCCAGCCACATCCTCAAGATTCAGGCGGCCGCCCTGCAGCTTGAGCTGGACATCCTTACCGAAGGAAACCTCCGCGCCCGAGAACTCGTCGTCGAAAACAAGGGCGCCCGGTGCGGCATAGGCCTCAGCCGTGAGAAGTTCCATCTTGCCGAGCTTCACGGTAAAGTTGTCATAGTCACCCTGTGCCCATGCACGCTTCAGTGAAACATGACTGTCCTGGGAGTCGCCATGCGTTGCATCGTTGCCGTCTTTCATCATATCGGTCGTTGCGTCAAGACGTGCGTTCACGTGCCAGTGACTGTTCACCTCCGCAGACGGCTCGAGACGGAAAAGAAGCTGATCATCGTTAATACGACGACGGCTCTCAGGACGTACACTCGTGTAAGTATACTCGAGTTTGCCGTTCCACTTCACCATGTCGGCATTGCGCTCGAGGTTCGAGACGCGAACGCCGAGGTTGTTGAGCTCATCCGCGAACTCAGCGGCAAGGCGGTCGACGAGCGCGCGGTCCGAAGCGGACATATCGCCCTTTGCCATCGCCTTTGCAACCATCTGCGCCATCTCATAACGCGTGATGTTGCGGTCGCCGCGGAACGTGCCGTCGCCGTAGCCCTCGATAACGCCGTCAGAGGCGAGCTGGGTCACGGCGTCGTAGGCCCAGTGATCGCGGGGCACATCGGAGAACGGGTTCGCAGCCGCGAACGTGGTGCTTGCCGCGCCGACAACGAGAGCCGTTGCCAGTGCGGATACGAGAGTCTTCTTCATGAGAAACTCCTCCTTCTGATAAATAGAACTTTATCGATTTCCAAAAGGAGCGAAATCTCGCTGAAGTATCCTTGTTTCCTTTTCGCGATAGATTCCCAACCCCTTGGAACAACTTCATCATAGCATGCGAATTAATAAATTGCAAGCTTTATGAGTAAAAAATTTTATATCAGGTTGTAATTTTCATCTTATTTTCAGTGGTTTATACGCTGTTCCTTCCCTCCGGCAAAGGCGATATGCGGTACAACCCTTCTCCCCTAGAACCTTGAAAATATCTGCGGCTATTGCGACGGACAGTAAAACGCCCCCTCCAAAGATGAAGGGGGCGTTGTTCCGCGGCGGGTGCCGCAAGTATTTAGAAGAAGAACTCGACGCGGCCGAAGAGTTTCTCCGCCTTGTCCTCAGCCGTCGGTCCGACATAGATCTCCTTGCCGCGGAAATATTTCGCCGAGAGCACTACGTTTTTAAAAAGCGTATAATCCGTACCGACTTCTACGCCCTTCGTATCCCACATGGCACCGTCGCTCGTCGGGAACGGGGAAGCGAATCCGCCGAGTTTGCGGTAGGCAACATAAGCGCCCCACGATCCCTTGTCCTCCGGGTCAGCCCCCTTGTACTCATAGGTGACCTGCCAGGAACTCTTTGCATTGTCCGCCTTTGTGTTCTCTGCGTAAGCACCGGAGAGCATGCCCGCGTCGCCGAATCGGACGCCGCCGTTCACGGCCCAGATATCCGCCTTCGTGTTTCTAAGATTCTCGGCTCTGTCGTTGAGGTACCGGACCGTATTTCTCCTGTGGAAATGCATCCCTCTGAAATAATTGGATCCCAGATGGTAGTAGCCCGCACCCAGCAGGACATTATTCTTGTCATACTGCAGTTCGACGCCCTGATAGTTCGCCACGTCTTCATCCCCCGGCAGGTTGTGTGCACCGTGACCGCCGCCGGGCGCGCCGAAGGCGTCGTCCAGATCAATGCGGCCGGCCTGCAGTTTGAACTTCAAATCCTTGCCAAAGCTGACCTCGGCGCCCGAGAACTCATCGTCGAACACGAGAGCGCCGGGTTTCGCATACGCCTCGGCGGAGAGCAGTTCCATCTTGCCGAGTTTCACCTGGAAGTTGCCGTAGTCTCCCTGTGCATAGAGCCGTTTAAGCGTGACTTTGTCTCCGTCGTCATCTCCCGCGTCCGTTTTCAGCTTGGTCTCCGCATCAAGGCGTGCGTTCACGTGCCAGTGGCTGTTGATCTCAGCCGACGGTTCGAGGCGGAACAAGAGATTGTCATCGTTCGTCTTCGTATGATTGAACTTCTTGCGCTGACTCGTATAGGTATACTCGAGTTTGCCGTTCCACTTCACCATGTCGGCATTGCGCTCGAGGTTGGAGACACGGACGCCTAGGTTGTTGAGCTCATCCGCGAACTCGGCGGCAAGGCGGTCGACGAGCGCGCGATCCGATGCGGACATATCGCCCTTTGCCATCGCCTTTGCGACCATCTGCGCCATCTCGTAACGCGTGATGTTGCGGTCGCCGCGGAACGTGCCGTCACCGTAGCCTTCGACAACGCCGTCGGCCGCGAGCTGCGTCACGGCGTCGTATGCCCAGTGATCGCGGGGCACATCGGAGAACGGGTTCGCAGCGGCGAACGTGGTGCTTGCCGCACCGACAACAAGAGCCGTTGCCAGCGCGGATACGAGAGTCTTCTTCATGAGAAACTCCTCCTTCTGATAAATAAAACTTTATCGATTTCCAAAAGGAGCGAATTCTCGCTGAAGTATCCTTGTTTCCTTTTTGCGATAGATTCTCAACCTCTTGGAACGGCTTCATCATAGCACGTACATTAGCAAAATACAAGCCTTATGGCGAAAAAATTTATAACAGGTTATAATTTTCATCTTATTTTCAGCGTTTTATACGCTGTTCCTTCTCTCCGGCAAAGGCGATATGCGGTACAACCCTTCTCCCCTAGAACCTTGAAAATATCTGCGGCTATTGCGACGGACAGCAAAAATCCCCCTCCCGAAGGAGGGGGATATATGTTGCGACTGCTGCCGCAGCTTGTTGGATGGGTTTAGAACATGAACTGAACGCGGCCGAAGAGCTTCTGCACCTTGTCGTCCGACTGTGCCTCAATGGTCTTGCCCTTGAAGTACTTCGCGGAGAACACGACGTTCTTGAACGGCGTATAGTTCGCGCCGAACTCGACGCCCTTCGAGCCGATGAGCGCACCGTCGTCCGTCGCGAAGACCGACGCGCCGCCGAGGTAACGATAGGCCGCGTATGCGCCCCACGAACCCTTATCCGCCGCATTTGCGCCCTTGTACTCGTACGCAACCTGATAGGACTTTTTGAGCTTGCTGCCGTCGATATCGTTGTTGTTCGCATAGGCGCCCGAGAGCATGTTGTTCTGATCAAAGCGATACCCGAGGTTCGCCGCCCAGATATTCATCTTGTCCTTGCCGTTCTTCGTGACGGAAGTGAGATCGTTCGAGCCGAGACGATAGTACGCGGCGCCGGCCATGAGCCCGCCCTTGTTGTACTGGAGCTCGGCACCCTGGTAGTTCGCCGTGTCGTTGTGCGTCAGCAGGTTCGTCTTGACGCCGTCATACGCGCCGTCCAGGTTCAGGCGGCCGGCCTGCAGCTTCAGCTGAACATCCTTGCCGAAGGTGGCCTCCGCGCCCGAGAACTCCTTATCGAACACGATCGAGCCCGGCGCCGCATAGCCCTCTGCGGAGTAGAGTTCCATCTTACCGAGCTTGACGTCGAAGTTGTCATAGGCGCCCTCTGCCCATGCGCGCTTCAGCTTGACATTAGCGTCGCTGTTGCGGCCGGACGCGTCGTCCTTCATGTTCGTCGACGCATCGAGACGCGCGTTCACGTGCCAGTGATCGTTGATCTCGGCGGACGGGTCGAGACGGAACAGGAGCTGATCGTCATTGACGCGTTTCTGGCCTTCCAGACGATTGCTCGTGTAGGTGTAGCGGAGCTGTCCTCTCCACTGGACCATGTCGGCATTGCGCTCGAGGTTCGAGACGCGGACGCCGAGGTTGTTGAGCTCATCCGCAAACTCGGCTGCGAGGCGGTCGACGAGCGCGCGGTCCGACGCGGACATGTCGCTCTTCGCCATCGCCTTTGCGACCATCTGCGCCATCTCATAACGCGTGATGTTGCGGTCACCGCGGAATGTGCCGTCGCCGTAGCCTTCGACAACGCCGTCGGCGGCGAGCTTGGTCACGGCATCGTACGCCCAGTGATCGCGGGGCACATCGGAGAACGGGTTCGCGGCTGCGAACGTGGTGCTTGCGGCACCGACGACGAGCACCGTCGCCAGTGCGGATACGAGAGTCTTCTTCATGATAAACTCCTCCTTTTGATAAATAGAACTTTATCGACTTCCAAAAGGAGTGCGGCGTCGCGGAAGTGTCCATGTTTCCTTTGCGCGGCATGTGCCCACCCTCTTGGATTGTCTTTATCATACCCCGCGCCGCGGCGAAATACAATGTTAATCAGATTAAAAATTTAGTACTAGGTAATAATTTTTCTGTTATTTTTACGCAAAAAAACTCATTCCCAACTCATAAGCGCCGCATTTCCCCTTCTCCCCCTGCATCAAAAATCCTCCGCCGCACCCGGGAGCCCCTAGGTGCGGCGGAGGATAAATCGGTTATGTAATGATATGCGGCAAGGAATAACGACGCCGCGAAGAAGACGCAGTTCCCCTCTGCTCCGGCCGCAGCGCTCGACAACATGACGAAGCTAGGCGCAAATATCGCGCATCACGCCGTCACGATACCGTAGCCTGAGTGGCGCGCAAGATTTGATGCATAGCAAGGAATGAGGAGATCGCGAAGGAAGGCGTAGTTATCCGCTACGTCGACCGCAGGATTTTTCGCAGTGACACAGCTATGCGCGAAAATCCCATGTCATACCAAAGATACGGGGGACGGCACCCGCACCCCCAGACTGTTCGTAAATATCTCTACCCGCACGCCGAACACCGCCGCAATGCGTTCCTCTGTAAGAACGTCCGCGGGGGTGCCGGTGGCGACGATCTCCCCCTGCCGCATGAGTACGATTTCATCGGCGTACTGCATGGCGTGCGCCATGTCGTGCAGCACCATGAGGATGGTAATGCCGCTGTCCTTGTTCAGCCGCGTGATGATCTCCATGACGCGCAGCTGGTGCGCGACATCGAGGTAGGTGGTCGGCTCGTCGAGGAGGAGCAGACGCGGGCGCTGGCTCAGCGCCATCGCAAGGTAGACGCGCTGCCGCTCGCCGCCCGAGAGCGTATGCACCTCGCGCTGCGCAAACGCATCGACGCGCGCCGTCTCCATCGCCCACGCGACGGCCGCGCGGTCGTCCGCCCCGTCGCGCGCCTGAAATATCCCGCGGTGCGAAAACCGCCCATAGGAGACGAGCTGCTCCACGGTAAGTCCGTGCGCCGTGCCGCGCTCCTGCGGCAGGATGGCGCGCACACGCGCGAGTTCCTTCTCCGAATAGCGGCCGAGTTCTTTGCCGTCGAGCAATATCTCTCCGGTATAGTGCGCGTTGAGCCCCGCAAGCGCGCGCAAAAGGGTCGTTTTGCCCGCGCCGTTGGGTCCGACGATCGCCGTTCGCCGGCCCGCCGCGACGGACACATTCAGCCCGTGCAGGATCTCTTTCCCCGCGATGCGGACATACAGATCGCGCGCCGTTACCCCCGCGCTCATAGCTGCCTCCGCAGGAGATAGAGGAAGAACGGCGCGCCGAGCGCCGCCATGATGATGCCGACGGGCAGCTCGAGCGGCGCGAAGAGCAGCCGCGCCGCCGTATCGCTGAGCGTCAGTACGCCGATGCCGAGCAGCGCCGCCGCCGGCAGGAGGAACCGATAGTCCGCGCCGATCATGAGCCGCGCCGCATGGGGGACGATGAGCCCGACGAAGCCGAGGAGGCCGACGACGGAGACGGCGCTCGCGGCAAGCAGCGCCGCAATCGCGGTCAGCATAACGCGCGTCTGCTCAACGGCGAGGCCGATGCCGCGCGCCATGTCGTCGCCAAGCTGCAGGATGTTCAGCCGCTGCGCCGCCAGCATCGCGAGCAGCCCCGCGCCGAGGGTATACGGCCAGAGCATTTCCACATGCGGCCACGTCCGCGCCGAAAGCCCGCCGACCATCCACATGAGCGCCCCCTGCACGCGGTCGCTGTAGAGGATCATCATGGCGGAGATACCCGCGCCAAGGAATGTCGACACCGCAACGCCCGCGAGGATGATCCGCGTCGGCCGAATGCCGTCGCGCCACGCGAGGATATAAATGAGGAACGCGGCGAACATCGCGCCGACAAACGCGCCCGGCGTGATGAGGAGCGCGGCGCCCGGCAGCGCGAGCATGATGAAGATGCCCGCAAGCCCCGCGCCCGACGAGATGCCGATGATGTGCGGATCGGCGAGCGGATTGCGCAGGATCGCCTGCAGGATCGCCCCCGAGAGCGAGAGATTGACGCCGACGAGCGCCGCGACGATCGTCCGCGGCAGGCGGATGTTCCAGAGAATTTGAGCGTGCACCGTATCGTGCGCGCCGCCGAGGATGGCAAAGATCTCCTCAAGGGGGATATCCGCGGATCCCTTGGCGACGGAAAGCAGCATCGCGCCTACGGCCGACGCGGCAAAGAGAACGAGCAGCGCGATTCGTTTTTTCATGGATAAACCAAATGCGCCATGTAGCGTACCGCCGCCGGATACTCGATGCCGGGACTGAAGAGGAAGAGATCCTGCGGCAGATAGTAGACGCGTCCTTCACGCACGGCGGAAACGCTCTGCCACGCGGGGCTCTCCGCAAACATCGCCTCCATCGAGGCGCGGATCTCGTCTTCTTTTCCCATACTCGTAACGAAGATGATGTCCGGGTTCTGCGCGACGAGAGTCTCCATGCTGTACGGCGCGGCGTCGGGGTTCTTATCGAGCGCGGCCATCCCGCTCGCCGTGTTCTCCCAGCCGAGCATGTTCGCGATCGAGCCCGCAATGCTGCCATCCAGCTGGACGGAAAGTCCCTGCCCCGTGCTGTGGATGATCGCGACGCGCTTCTTCTCCTGCGGGATGCCCGCCTTGACCTCGGCGATTTCCTTATCCATCTTCTCGACGAGGCTCTTCGCCTTATCAGGTTCTCCCGTGAGCGTCGCAAAGGTTGTCAACGTGCGCTTCACATCGTCATAACTCTTCATATCGATCACGATGCTGGGGATGCCGTTCGCGTCGAGCGTATCGATCAGTTTCTCATTGATGCCCTTGATGATGAGCACGAGATCCGGCTTGAGGGCCGCGATTTTTTCCACATCGATCTGATAAACGGGACCGATCTCGGCGACGTTCTGCGCCTCCGGGATCACCTTCGCCTTGCTTGCCGGCCGTCCGACGACCTCGCCGCCCACCGCATACAGCGGCGCGAGATAGGACACCGACGTCGTGACGATGCGCTGCGGCTTGTGCTCCAGCGTCACCGTACGGCCGCCGTCATCGGTAACGACGGCATACGCGCCGCTCTCCGCGGGCGCCGCGGCTTTGTCGGCGGGCGCGCCGCAGGCGGAGAAAAGAAGGGCGGAGGCGGCTAAGAATACGGCCGCACATTGTTTGATCATGATTAGTTCCTCCGTGTCAAGATGGTGGAAAGATAATTCAGCTTTTCATCCGCATGCCGCTCGAGGTTCTCGATGATCCGCTCCCCGTCCAGCCCCGCACGGCTGACGAGCACGGCCTCTTCCGCCATGTCGTTGCGGCGCAGGAGCTCGACGATCTCGGGGTAGTTGCGGTAAACCTTCATGATAACGGCGCTGGACGCCACGGCCATGACCTCCTCGATGCGTTCCTTCGGCGCGGTCGCGGGGATGATCGCGAGCACGTCGTTGCCCTCGACGATGGGACGGCCGATCCTGCTGCCGATCGCGGCAAACGCGGGAACGCCCGGGATGGTGACGATGTCGACGTCCTCGTGCGCGAGGAGGTGGAAAACATAGATATAGGTACTGAAAAACATAGGATCTCCGAGCGTCAGGAACGCGACGTTCTTGCCCGCGTTCAGGAGCGCGAGGATCTCCTCCTTGTTCGCTTCCCATGCGTCCGTGTTTTCCGCAAAGTCCTTGACCATCGGGAACACCTGATAGACGATTTCGATCCGATCCTTGAGATAGGGCCGCGCAATCTCGAGCGCAACGCTGCCCTCCTTCTTCTCCGTTTTGGGGGCAATCAGGACGTCTACCTGCTCGATCGCCTTGATCGCCTTGACCGTTAAGAGTTCCGGATCACCGGGACCGACGCCGATACCGAAAAATGTTCCGCGCATAAATTCTCCTTCCAAAAGATACTCCATGATGGATACTCAGCCCCACGGTGGAAGAACGTGAAAGCAAAAAATCCCCCTTTCATATTAGCCGTGAAGGCGTCTTTTGTCAATTGACGCGGCGCAGGATTTTCGCATAGAGGGAGCATCTTTGCGGCAAAGACGATGCGCCGCCATAAGGAGTTCAAGGGCGCAGCGGCGCGGCGCCCCTACGGAGGCGGCAACGGCGTTACATTCTCTCTCGATGATAATTGCGCCGCATTGATGTTTCGGTTCTATAAATGCCTGCATAAAAAAGGAGCCGCAGCGAAATCGTGTTTTTACACAATTTCGCTGCGGCTCCTTGTTAGACAAATTATGCCGAATTACATCAGCATTGCGAGCATCGTGCCCGCCGCGACGGCGGTGCCGATAACGCCGGCAACGTTCGGTCCCATGGCGTGCATGAGGAGGTAGTTGCCCGGCTTCGCCTTGATGCCGACAATCTGACTGACGCGCGCCGCCATCGGAACGGCGGAAACGCCCGCGGAGCCGATGAGCGGGTTGACTTTCCAGCCCGTCGCGCGGCACATGATCTTGCCGAGCCAGACGCCCGCGGCCGTGCCGAAGATGAATGCGACGAGGCCGAGGCAGATGATGAGGAGCGTCTCCGTAACGAGGAAGCTCTCCGCGCTCATCGTGAGTCCCGTGCCGAGCGCGAGGAAGATCGTGACCGTGTTGATCAGCGCGTTCTGCGCCGTATCGGAAAGACGATCCGTCACGCCGCTCTCACGGAAGAGGTTGCCGAGCATGAGCATGCCGAGCAGGGCGGCGATGGACGGAAGCAGAAGGCTGATGAAGATCGTCGAAACGATCGGGAACGCGATGCGTTCGAACTTCGTGACCTCGCGCGCCTGCTCCATGACGACTTCACGCTCTTTTTTGCTCGTGAAAAGCTTCATAACGGGCGGCTGGATCAGCGGAACGAGCGCCATGTAGGTGTACGCGGCAACGGCGATCGCGCCGAGCAGTTCCGGCGCCATCTTCGAAGCGAGGTAGATGGAGGTCGGGCCGTCCGCGCCGCCGATGATGCCGATCGCGCCCGCCTGCTGTGCGGTGAAGCCGAGCATCATCGCGCCGAGCAGGGCGACGAAGACGCCGAACTGCGCTGCGGCGCCCATGAGCAGACTCGAGGGGCGGGCGATCAGCGGGCCGAAGTCCGTCATCGCGCCGACGCCGAGGAAGATGAGCGGCGGGAAGATTTCATACTTGATGCCCATGCCGATGGCCGACATCACGCCCGGTTCTTCAAAGCCTGTGAGCGGGATGTTCGCGAGGATACAGCCGAATGCAATCGGGCTGAGCAGCAGCGGCTCGAAGTCCCTTGCAAACGCAAGATACAGGAGCACGAGCCCGACGATGATCATGATTAGATGCCCGCCGGTGAATGCCGAGAACCCGCTGCTCTCGGCGATCGCCTGCAGCGAGATAGTAAATGCGCTAATAAAATCCATTGTGTCACTCCCTCCCCGTCGTCACGAGCGCATGCCGCTCACGCGACCGTAGCCCGTCCATGCGGGCTGCTCTGCGGGACGTATCGCCTGAATTTGAGACGCGCTGCATCCGCACGCGCTGACGGCAGCCGCGATGACGGCGACCGTCTCCGCGTTGAGTCCGCCTGTCCGGGGTGCGGAAGCGGCGGGTGCAGTAGGAGCTGCGGTACCCAGAGGCTGAGCCGCAGGCGGCTCCGCCTTCTTCTTCGTCGGATCAATCCTATGGGTGATCTCGATCAGCGCCCATACTGCGATGAGTACGGTGAAAACGATGACCATGTTGATGATCATGATGACGAATGGGTTGTTGGTTACGGGTTGATGCATAAACTCACCTCATCCATAGATTTTAGGAACTCTCAGATTTATTAGATAGTTCCTCCTATACATGCCCTCTCCACGGAGCAATATGGTTAATATTATGCTTTATTTCAGACGATTTTACAAGGGTTTTTTCATTTTTCTTTCATGAAAAATATGCATAATTTTTATGCATAAAAGTTCTAACTCTTGGTTATGGCGTCAAAAGCCGCGCGTACGGCCGCATAGATCGTATCGTAGTCATCTCCCGGCTGCGCTTCGTAGCGTTTTTCCCCCGCCGCGAAGAGGCTCGGCACGTAGTAGTACATGCCCGCGTAGGGTTTCGTACGCGCGGGTTCGGCATTCTCGTCGATGTATTCGACGGGGACGTCCGCGTAGGCGCCGCCCTCGGCCTTCAGCGTCTGTATGGCGCGGCGCGCGTTCGCGCAGTACGGGCAGCCCGCCATCTCGATCATGGTCAATGTTTTCATAGATAACCTCTTTCTAGTGTGATAAATTTCAGCACCGTTTCAAATCCAGAGCGCCCTAAGACGCGCATATATCGCTCAGAGCACGGCAGCGCCGTGCCCCTACAGGACGCGCATAAATCGCGGCGATTACCCACGATGAAAAAGCTACTCATTGCGACGCATTCGACGAAATGACAACGCCGGGCGCGAAAATCCTGCGTCACTGTGACGCGTAAGCTTGGATGCATAGCGAGGAATTGAGACGAACGCGAGGAAGGCGTAGCCAAGACCTACGTCGACGAAGCGTTCGGCGAAAATGACAAAGCTAGGTACCAAGATCGCGCGTCACAATCATAGCATATTTTTTTATGCTAATACAACAAAAATTCTGCAAACACCTCGTTGCCGAACTTCATGCCGCGCGGTGTGAGCGCGGTAAAGCCGTCCGCGCGCCGCAGGAGCCCGCGCGCGACGAGCGGCGGCAGCGCCGCGCCGTAGACGGCCTCGAACGGCGTCCCCCACGCGCGGCGAAAATCCGCCTCGTCGATGCCCGCGGCGGTGCGCAGCGCGAGGAACGCATACTCCTCCATCGCCGCCGTCTGCGTGCGCGCGCCGTCCTCGGCACGGCGCACATCCTCGCCTGCCGTCACCCTACGGATATAGGCGGCGGCGTCGCGCTCGTTCTCCCAGCGGACGTTGTCGATATAGCCGTGCGCCCCCGCGCCGACGCCGAGGTAGGGCACGCTCCGCCAATAGCCGAGGTTGTGGCGGCTCTCATAGCCCGGGCGCGCAAAATTCGAAATCTCATAGCGCAGGTACCCGCGTGCGGGCAGTTCTGCCACGAGGTAGTCGTACATCTCCTCGGCCGTCTCCTCCGTCGGGAGCTCGAGCCGTCCCGCCGCCTCCGCCGCGGCAAAGGGCGTCCCTTCCTCGACGGTCAGCCCGTAAACCGAGATATGTTCGGGCGCAAGCGCAAGCGCCGCGCAGACGCTCTCCCGCACATCGACGAGGGTCTGCCCCGGCAGTCCGTACATAAGGTCGAGACTGATATTCGTAAAGTCCGCCGCGCGCGCCGCCCGGAATGCCGCGCGTGCCTCCGCCGCCGTATGGATGCGCCCGATGCGCCGAAGGAGCGCATCGTCAAAGCTCTGCACGCCGAGGCTGATGCGGTTCGCGCCCGCCGCGCGGAGCTGCCTAAAATACGCCTCGTCCACCGTACCGGGGTTCGCCTCGACGGTCATCTCCTCCGGGATCCCCGCCGCCTCCCGCAGCGCGGAGATGATCCCCGTAAGCAGATGCGCCGGCAGCGCTGTCGGCGTCCCCCCGCCGAAGTAGGCGGTCGCGGCGCTCCCCCACCGCGTGAAAAGCGGCGGCGCCGCATGCCGGATCTCTGCGCGCAGCGCCGCCGCATATTGTTCCTGTTCGCGCACCGTCTCCGTCCCCATAGACGCGGAGACAAAGTCGCAATACGCGCATTTTTTCACACAATAGGGAATGTGGACATAGACGCCCCACGCCCTTTTTTCATTCGTCAATTTTCAGCACCGCCATGAACGCCTCCTGCGGCAACTCCACGCTGCCGACCGCCTTCATGCGCTTTTTGCCCTCTTTCTGCTTCTCGAGCAGCTTGCGTTTGCGTGTGATGTCGCCGCCGTAACACTTTGCGAGAACGTCCTTGCGGCGTGCGCGCACGTTCTCGCGCGCGATGATCTTGCTCCCGATCGCGGCCTGGATAGGGATCTCGAACATCTGCTGCGGGATGATCTCCTTGAGCTTCACGGCGAGCTGACGGCCGCGCCCCACGGCGCGGTCGCGGTGGACGATGGTCGAGAGCGCGTCCACGGGATCGCCGTTGAGGAGGATATCGAGCTTGACGAGGCTGCCCGTCCGATAGTCGATGAGTTCGTAATCAAGGGAGGCGTAGCCGCGTGTGGCGGACTTGAGGCGGTCGAAGTAGTCGTAAAGAATCTCGTTGAGCGGGATTTCATAGATGATCATGACGCGCGTCGCGTCGAGATAGTCCATGGTCTTGAAGATGCCGCGCTTTTCCTGCGAAATCTCCATGACCGCGCCGACGTAGTCCTTCGGCACGATGACGGTCGCCTTGACATACGGCTCCTCGATATGATCAATTTCAGTCTGCGGCGGCAGATCGGCGGGATTGCTGACCTCGCGTATCGTGCCGTCCGTACGGTAGACCCGGTAGACGACGGACGGCGCGGTCATGATGAGCCCGAGGTTGTACTCGCGCTCGAGCCGCTCCTGTATGACGTCCATGTGCAGGAGTCCGAGGAAGCCGCAGCGGAAGCCGAAGCCGAGCGCGATGGAGGTCTCGGGTTCAAAGACGAGCGCGGCGTCGTTGAGCCGGAGCTTTTCGAGCGCCTCGCGGAGGTTCTCATAGTCCTTGCTGTCCTCGGGGTAAAGCCCGCAGAACACCATCGGCGTGACGCCGCGGTAGCCCGGCAATGCCTCGGCGGCGGGGCGCTCCGCGCTCGTCACGGTGTCGCCGACGCGCACGTCGCGCACGTCCTTGAGCGCCCCCGCGATAAAGCCGACCTCGCCCGTGCCGAGCGCGCCCGTATCCACGGGCTGCGGGCGGAAACAGCCGACGTCCGTCACCTCGAAGGTCCTCTCCGTCGCCATAAGTTTTAATTTCATGCCCTTTTTGATGCCGCCTTCCTTGACGCGGACATGGGCGATAACGCCCTTGTACGGGTCGAAGTAGGAATCGAAGATGAGCGCGCGCAGGGACGCGTCCGCGTCTCCCTCCGGCGGCGGGACGTAGGCGACGATGGCGTCGAGAATTTCCTTGATGCCGATGCCCGTCTTTGCCGAGGCGAACACCGCCGCGCTCGTATCGAGCCCGATGGTATCCTCGATCTCGCGGGCCACGCGCTCGGGTTCGGCGCTCGGCAGGTCGATTTTGTTGATGACGGGGAGGATTTCGAGGTCGTGTTCGAGCGCGAGGTAGACGTTCGCCAGCGTCTGCGCCTCCACGCCCTGCGCCGCATCCACGACGAGGAGCGCGCCCTCGCACGCGGCAAGGCTGCGCGAGACCTCATAGTTAAAGTCGACGTGCCCCGGGGTGTCGATGAGGTTCAGCTCGTACATCTCGCCGTCGGCGCCGCGATAGTCGAGGCGAACGGTCTGCGCCTTGATGGTGATGCCGCGCTCGCGCTCAAGATCCATGCTGTCAAGCACCTGCGCCTCCATCTCGCGCGCGCTGAGCGTGCCCGTGTACTCGATGAGGCGGTCGGCGATGGTCGATTTGCCGTGGTCGATGTGGGCGATGATGGAAAAATTGCGGATATGCGTCTGCTCCATGGGGCTCCCCTTCTCCTCTGCGATAGCTTTTCGAGATAATTTCCTATTATATTATATGACGACTTGAAAGACGTCCTGCTGTCTGTTTGTGATAAAAATCTCAATCTCTCCGCGCTCGTTCTCAAGCGCCGCGCGCAGGTGCTCCGCCAGAACGGAGACGACGGGGAACTCCGTGCCGAAATGTCCGGCGTCGACAACGTGCATGCCCAGCTCGACGGCGCGCTGGGCCTCGTGGTACTTCACATCGCCCGTGACGTAGACGTCCGCGCCGCGGATCGCCGCCTTGTCGATGAACTCCGCGCCCGCCCCGCCGCAGACGGCGACACACCGCACGGGGCGATTCGCCGCGGCGGCAAGGCGCACATGGGAAACATGGAGAGATGTTTTTACATGGCCGGCAAAGTCCTCTATGGAGACGGGTGCGGGCAGCGTGCCGATGCGCCCGAGGCTCTCCACCTCGCCGTCCGACTCCCCCGTGACGACGAATGCGGAGAGTTTTTCAAGTCCGAGGCGGGCCGCGAGGACGTCGTTGACCCCGCCGCGCGCGATGTCGAGATTCGTATGGGCGGCGGCAACGGCAATGTGATGCGTCACGAGTTTCGCAAGACGCCGCCCGAGCGGGAGGTCGGTGCGCAGTTGTTTCATGCCGTGGAAAATCGCGGGATGGTGCGCGACGATCATGTCCGCCTTGCGTTCGATCGCTTCATCTACGACGGCATCGTCCACGTCGAGCGCGACCATGATGCGGCTCACCTTCTGCGCAAAGCTCCCGACAAGGAGTCCGGGATTGTCCCAGTCCTCGGCGAGGCTGCGCGGGGCGAGGTGGTCCAATGCGTTCATTATGACTTGACAGCTTAACATATTCTCTCCTTAGGTGGGACGAGATATTGGCGCCTCGCTGTGTCACTGCGAAAAATCCTGCGGTCGACGTAGGTCTTATCTACGCCCTCCCTTGGATTTTTCTAGTTCCTTGCGATGCATCCAATCTTTCGCCCCACTGATTAACGGTTTTATCAAGCGGGATTTTCGCGTCACGGGGTGATAGTCACGTTCCTAGTTACCGCGTGCCGCGCGGCGTTTGCCGCAGCGATTTTTAAGCCATGCTTTTTTCGCAAGGCAAATGCCAAGCGGCAATCATACGTCACTATATTTTTAAAAGCTCCTCCAGCGCCGCGATTCGCTCCGTCACCGCGCGGTATGCGCGGCTCGTGCGCGCCTCTTTGCTCTGCGCCATCCCCTCTGCGGCGCGGCGTAGCTTGGCAATCTTTTCGGCAATAAATGCCGCGAGCAGGGGGTCGCGTTTTTCAATAAGGTTTTCCCCGACATGGAGGAAGACGTCTGCGGGCATCTCTGCGCGCCCGGGTTCTGCGCGGATGATTTCGTAGATGCGCCCGCCTGCGCGCGCGAGCGCCTCGTCCGCCGCGTGCCAGCCGTTCTCATAGAGCCAGGCGCGCAGCCTTGCCGCGCCGTTCATCGGCTGAAGAACGAGGGCTTTCACATGGGCAAGAACGTCCGGATTTCTCCCCAAAATCTGCGCGATCAGCGCGCCGCCCATCCCGGCGATCACAACGGCCTCCGCCTCGCCGGGCACGAGCACCGAGAGGCCGTCGCCCTGCCGCACGGCAATCCGATCCGCGAGCACATGGGCCTGTACGGTGCGCCGCGCCGCCGCGCACGCCCCCGCGCTGAGATCGCCGACGACGCCGCGGGGCGCCCCCCCGTCCCGCACCAAGGCGGCGGCGAGATAGGCATGGTCCCCGCCGATATCCGCAAACGAGGTTCCGGGAGGGACGAACGCCGCGATCGCGGCCAGACGCGCATCAAGTTGAATCATTTTCCCTCAATAATCACAGAATAAAAAGAAAGGGTGTAACGCTGCGTTACACCCTCGCATATACAAATGGCTCCTCGAACAGGACTCGAACCTGTGACATTCTGATTAACAGTCAGACGCTCTACCGACTGAGCTATCGAGGAATGTGTCAGACGCGCTTATTATAAAGGCTGTGACCCGTCCTGTCAAGGAAATATTTCCCCTCTTACTTTACCCTCGCCCCGTCGAGCGCGCTGCGGACGCTCTTCTGCGCGCGGCGGAGTTTCTCGATTTCCTCCTCCGACAGCCGCACCTCGAAGGAGCGGACGACGCCGTCCTGGCTGAGCATGCGCGGGATCGAGAGCGCGACGTCGTCGATGCCGTATTCGCCCTTCATCGCGGCGGCGCACGGCAGAATCGTGTGCTCGTTGTATAGGATCGCCTTGATGAAGCGGCAGACGACCATCGCGATGCCCGTGTTCGTATAGCCTTTGAGATTGATCACATCATAGGCGGTCTGAATCAATCCTTTCTCCACGTCCGCACGGCTGAGTTTTTCCTTCAAATGGAAATACTCGTCCAAATGATCGATGCCAAAGCCCGCGCAGTTGACGGTCGACCATGCGACGAACGCGTCGTTGCCGTGCTCGCCGAGGACGTAGCCGTGGATGTTCTTCGGATCCATGTCGTAATGCTCGGCGAGGATATAGCGGAAGCGGTAGGTCTCGAGCATCGTGCCCGTGCCGAGGATCTTCTCGCGCGGATAGTCGAACTCGGTCGAGACGACATAGGTCGCCACGTCGAGCGGATTCGTCACCATGATGATCATGGCTTCCTTCGTATGCTTCGTGATCTCGCTGAAGATGGAGCGCATGATCTTCGTATTCGTGCTCGCGAGCTTCAGCCGATCGGGCGTCTGCCCGGGCAGGATGGACGGCCCCGCCGTGATGACGATGAATCCCGCGTCTTTGCAGTCCTCATAGGCACCGGGATGGATCTTGATATTCGTGCTGTACGGCGAGGACATCGCATGGCTCGTGTCGAGCGCCTCGCCGCGCGCACGGTCCATATCGAGATCGATGAGCGCAATCTCGGAGGCCAGCTGAAAATCCGCGATCTTGTTCAGCACGGCGGAGCCTACGTTGCTCGTCCCGATGATGACGATTTTCCCCTTATTGACGGCCATAAAAATACCCCCTTAAAAACAATAAAACCCGACCGCACACAGTTCATGTGGAGTCGGGTGTCGTGTGAACGAAATGATAATTTTTGACAGCATCGCGCAGCACTTCTTTCGGGCAGATGCCGCAGGATTCCCTGCACGGTCATCGTAGCACTCCGGCACGCGCTTGTCAATGGGTTTTTATTCCAAAAAATCCCGCAGGACTTTGCTGCGGCTCGGGTGGCGGAGTTTCCGGAGCGCCTTTGCCTCGATCTGACGGATGCGCTCGCGCGTGACGCCGAAGCTCTGTCCGACCTCTTCGAGCGTGCGCGAGCGTCCGTCCTCGAGGCCGAACCGCAGGCGCAGGACGTTCTTCTCACGATCGGTGAGGGTCTCGAGGACTTCCTCGAGCTGCTCGCGGAGCAGCATGAACGACGCCGCCTCCGCGGGGGCGGGGGCCGCCTCATCCTCGATGAAGTCGCCGAGGTGGGAGTCCTCCTCCTCGCCGATCGGCGTCTCGAGCGATACGGGCTCCTGCGCGATCTTCATGATCTCGTGCACACGCGCAACGGTGATGTTCATCTCTTTGGCAATCTCTTCGGGCCGCGGATCGCGGCCGAGTTCCTGGAGAAGCTGGCGGGAGATGCGCACGAGTTTGTTGATCGTCTCCACCATATGCACGGGAATGCGGATCGTCCGCGCCTGGTCCGCGATCGCGCGCGTAATCGCCTGCCGGATCCACCATGTCGCGTAGGTGCTGAATTTATAGCCTTTGCTGTAGTCGAACTTTTCGACCGCCTTGAGGAGGCCGAGGTTCCCCTCCTGGATGAGGTCGAGGAAGAGCATGCCGCGGCCGACGTAGCGTTTGGCGATGCTCACGACGAGGCGCAGGTTTGCCTCCTCGAGCCGGTGACGCGCCTCCTCGTCGCCCGCCTCCATCTGCCGGGCGAGTTCGACTTCCTCCTCGGCGGTGAGGAGGGGCACATGGCCGATTTCCTTCAGGTACATGCGGACGGGATCGTCGAGGCTCACGCCCTCGGGGATGGAGAGATCGATCTCGACCTCTTCCTCCTTCTCCGCGGGCTCCTCGGGCGCGGGTTCATCGGCGTTCGACGCCGTGTTGTCGACAATGTCGACGCCCTCGTCGTTGAAGCGTTGATACATATCGTCCATTTCATCGGGGGACATATCCTGTTTTTGCAGTGCGTCGATCAGTTCGCCGTATGTCAGCGAACCGCCGTTTTTCTTGCCCTTGGCAAGCAGGCGTTCAATGATATCGGTGCTCGGCGCCTTTTTTTGCTCCGTCCCCTCTGCCATAACGCTGTCCTCCTACTGTAAACCGGTTTCGTTAAAAGTCAAAATTTCCTTGTAATTTACGCAGCCGCACGGGATGCCGGAGTTTCCGGAGCGCCTTCGCCTCGATCTGACGGATGCGCTCGCGCGTCACGCCGAAACTCTGCCCGACCTCTTCGAGCGTGCGCGAGCGTCCGTCCTCGAGGCCGAACCGCAGGCGCAGCACCTCCGCCTCGCGCGGGGCGAGGGTGTTTAAGACCTCCGAGATCTGCTCTTTGAGCAGCATCATGGACGCCGCGTCCGCAGGATCCGGAGCCGCCTCGTCCTCGATGAAATCGCCGAGGTGGGAATCCTCCTCCTCGCCGATCGGCGTCTCGAGCGATACGGGCTCCTGGGCAACCTTCATGATCTCGCGCACGCGCGCGACGCTGAGGCCCATCTCCTTGGCGATCTCTTCGGCCGTGGCGTCGCGGCCGAGTTCCTGCAGGAGCCGCCGCGAAACGCGAACGAGTTTATTGATCGTCTCCACCATATGCACAGGGATGCGGATCGTCCGCGCCTGATCCGCGATCGCGCGCGTAATCGCCTGCCGAATCCACCATGTCGCGTAGGTGCTGAATTTATAGCCTTTGCTGTAGTCGAACTTTTCGACTGCCTTTAAAAGGCCGAGGTTCCCCTCCTGGATGAGGTCGAGGAAGAGCATGCCGCGGCCGACATAGCGTTTGGCAATGCTCACGACGAGGCGCAGATTTGCCTCCTCGAGCCGCCGCCGCGCGGTATCGTCGCCCGCCTCCATGCGCCGGGCGAGGTCAACTTCCTCCTCCGCCGTGAGAAGGGGCACGCGCCCGATCTCCTTGAGGTACATACGGACGGGATCGTCGAGGCTCACGCCCTCGGGCACGGTGAGTTCGAGGCCGGCCTCCTCGTCTTTGTCGATATCCGCATCGTCTGCGCCGTCCTCCGCCGCAAGCGCATCCATATCCGTATCGTCCACAATCTCGACGCCGAGGTCTTGGAATCGCCGGTACAGATCGTCCATCTCATCCGGGGACATATCGCCGTTTCCCAGCGCTTCGGCCAGTTCGCTGAACGTCAGCGTACCGCCTTTTTCTGCGCCTCTCCTCAGCAGTTCGTCAACGCGCTCCGTACCGCGTTCTTCTTCGGGCGCAATCAGCGCCGCCGTTGCCTGCATCGTGTCCCCTCCTTTCGGTTCTCTCTAAAACAATCGGTTTCTCGTATGATGTCTATCGTCCCTTCGCTATAGTTCTTAAAGGGCGGAAATTTCGTCCTGGATTTTCTTCACTTCGTTTAATTCGTCAATGTATGCCGGTTTTCCTTCTTGCATCATTTCTTCCGCGCGCCGCGTGTGCCGGGCGAGCAGGGCGGCGAGATACATCCGGCGAAAGGTCTGCAGCGCGTCCCGGTAGGCCTCTTCCGTATGCCCCTCCTCCACAAGCGCGCGCGAGATCTCCGCTGCCGCGGCAGGATCCAGGCCCGCGGTAAACGCCGCGTCGAGCGTCCCCCCCGCCTCCGTATGCGCCGCCGCGCGTCGGAGAATATCGCCGAAAAGGTCGTCCGGAAATTCCGACAGCGGCACTGCGTCCGCAATCTCCGCGAGCAGGGCGGCATCGTGCCAAACGGCGGCGACAAGCTCGCGGCCCGCGCGCGCCGCGGCCTCGTTCCGGCGGCGCGCGGCGGGCGGCGCGGCGCCGGCCCGTGCCGCGGGCGCCGCGGCGGCCGCCCCGCCCCGCCGCAGGAACTGCTGCAGCGCGTCCGCAACGACTCCTTCGTCGAGGAAGAATGCGGCCGCCGCCTTACGCACATAGGCCGCGCGCGTCACGCCGTCAAGTTCGGCGAGCACGGGCAGCATCGCGCGAAGCGCCGCGCGCTGCCCGTCGACGCCCCGCGCCATGCCGCCGACAATGTGGCGCAGACGGTATTCCGGCGCGGGCACGGCGGTATCGACGACGCTGCGGAACGCCTCCGCACCGTGCGTGCGAATGTATTCGTCGGGATCCTTCCCGTCCGGGAGCAGGAGGACGCGCACCTCCGCCGCATGGCCGCGCACGGCCGCGAGCGCCCGCAGCGTCGCCTCCTGCCCCGCCGCGTCGCTGTCATAGCAGAACACAATGCGCGGCGCGCGCCGAAGCAGCAGCGCCGCATGATCCTCGGTAAACGCCGTACCGAGGGTAGCGACCGCGTTCGCGACGCCTGCCTCCGCGACCGCAATGGCATCCATATAGCCCTCGACCACAATCGCGACGCCCTCCTGCACGATGGCGCGGTGCGCGCGGTCAAGGCCGAAGAGGAGCTTCCGCTTGTTGAACACGGGCGTCTCCGCCGTATTGAGATATTTCGGCATCGCATCGCCGAGCGCACGTCCCCCGAAGCCGACGATACGCCCGCGCTCATCCGCGATCGGGATGATCACGCGGTTGCGGAACCGGTCGTACACGCCGCCGCTGCGCTCGCGCGCGGAGCAGAGCCCCGCTTCCACGAGGAGTTTTTCGGAAATACCGCGCTTTTGGAACGCATCCGAAAGTTTCGACCATGCGTCGGGGGCAAAGCCGAGCGCCCAGCGTTCGATGGTCTCCTCCCCGACGCCGCGTCCCGCGAGGTATTCTTTTCCCGCCGCGCCGTAGCGCGTGCGCGTGAGGCAGTTATGAAAGAAGTCCCGGGCAAGCGCGTTCACGCGCCGCAGATCATCGAGCGCCCGCAGGCGCGCCTCGGCGCGCGCGTCGCGTTTCCGCTCGGGCATCGGAATGCCGAGCTGCTCCGCCTGCCGCTTGATTGCCTCAAACGGCGTGATATGCTCCATGAGGGATATGAATTTGAACGCGTCGCCCCCCGCGTGACAGCCGAAACAGTAGAAGAACCCCTCGGCGGGCACGACGGAGAACGACGGCGTTTTTTCCTGATGAAAGGGACAGCAGCCCCAATAGCGTCCGCCCTTGCGCTTCAGAGGAACATAGCCCTGCACGACGGCAAGGATGTCGGTCTGCGCGCGCACCTGCTGCACGAACGCCTCCATCCTCGGGTCTTTCATGCGGTACTCCTCTATATCGGTTGTATACTCATCTCGCCGACGGGCGGCACAAAGATCTCGTGAAAGAGCGCGACGGCATAGCTGTCGGTGAGCCCCGCCACATAGTCGACGACGCACTGCTGCGTCCCCCAGCGCTCCGCGCGAACGACAAACGCACGCGGCAGCGTGTCAAAATGCTTCATAAAATGCGCGACAAGCGCCCGCAGGACAAACCCCGCCTGCGCTCTCTCGTGGGCAAGCGTCTTGGAATGGTAGATGCGCTCGAACATAAAGCTGCGAAAGATATCCATCACGCGCTGTGTCTCGGGTGAAAACGCCGCGTCGCCGCGTTCCTCGGACGTGACGATCATATCCGAGACCATGCGCGTGATCATCGCGGACGCATCCGCGCCGAAACACGCGATCACCTCGCGCGGCAAATCGCTCGCGTGCAGCAGCCCCGCGCGCAGGCTGTCGTCATAGTCGTGGCAAAGATATGCGATGCGGTCGGCAATGCGCACGATCCGCCCTTCAAAGGTGGAAGGCATCCCCTTGCCCGTATGGTTCAGGATGCCGTCTCGCACGGCGCCCGTGAGGTTCAGCCCGCGCCCGCCGCGCTCGAGTATCTCCACCATGCGAAGGCTCTGCTCGTTGTGGGCGAAATGTCCCGTGATCTCCGCCATCACCGCCTCGCCCGCATGGCCGAACGGCGTGTGACCGACGTCATGTCCGAGCGCGATCGCCTCCGTGAGATCCTCGTTGAGCCTGAGCCCGCGCGCAATCGTGCGCGAGATCTGTGCGACCTCGAGGCTGTGCGTCATGCGCGTGCGGTAATGATCGCCCGCGACGATGTAGACCTGCGTCTTGTGCTTGAGGCGGCGAAACGACTTGGAATGCAGAATGCGGTCGCGGTCGCGCTGGAACTTCGTACGGAACGGACACTCCTCCATCGGCCGGCTGCGGTGCGCGTCGGCGCTGCGCGCGGCGAGCGGCGACAGCAGCTCGTCCTCCTGCGCCTCGAGGCGTTCGCGGACGGTCATAACGTCACCTACTTGATCACCATCACGGGAATCTTGGATTCCTCGATGACCTTTTGGCTCACGCTGCCGATCAATACGCCCTTGAGGAGGCCGAGCCCGCGGCTGCCCATGATGATGATGTCGCTGCCCTCTTCCTGCGCAACCGCAAGGATCGTCTTGGCAATATTGCCCGTCTTGACGTGCTTGCGCGCGGCGCGTCCCGCGGGGATCTTCTCCCAGATGCGGTCAAAGACGATGTGGCTCGGAATGTCCTTGTTGATGTTGCTCGCAACATAGACGAAATCGAGCTCCGCATCGCATTTCTCCGCGAAGAACAGCGCCTCGTCCACCGCCTTGCAGCCGCTCACCGAGCCGTCGACGGGCACGAGGATCTTCTTGATCTTGCTCATCATAATCCCTCCTAGTCGTTTCTTCGTCTGCATTGATAAATAGGGTTTATCAGTATATTTCGATGATTGGATCGGGAAATCCTCTCTCCTCGAAAAAAAACCTGCGCTAGAGCAGATCATGCTCGGCAAAGCTGTAGTAGCCGTCGGCGCCGAGCACAATGTGGTCGATCACGGGGATGCCGAGCAGTCTGCCCGCCTCGGCGAGCGTGCGCGTAATGCGCAGGTCTTCGGCGCTCGGCGCCGGATCCCCGCTCGGGTGGTTGTGCACGAGAATGATATGCGCGGCGGCGCAGCGGATCGCGGGCGTGAAGACCTCGCGCGGGTGGACGAGCGTATGGGTGAGCGTGCCCTTCGAGACCTCCGCCACCATGATGATCTCGTTCTTTGCCGTCAAAGGGAGCACGATGAAATGTTCGTGCGGCGCGCTGCGGTACTCCGGCAGGAGGAGGTCGGCGACCGCCCGCGCCTCGTCCACACGCGGCCGCCCCTGCGCGCGGCGCTGCGCCCTGGCGCCGAGTTCGAGCGCCGCGAGCACTGTCGCGGCCTTCGTGAGACCGATCCCGTCGATGCGCGCCAGTTCCTGGGCCGGCATACGCAGGAGCTCCGAGAGGCGCCCCTCCGGCAGCCGGGCGATGATCCTGCGGGCGAGGTCCAGCACGTGCTCGCCCCGGCGCCCCGTCCGCAGAAGGATGGCGAGCAGCTCCGCGTCGGTGAGCTGCCCCGCGCCCTTTGCGATAAGGCGCTCGCGCGGGAGCTCGCCCGCGGGCAGGTCACGGAGCTGCATCGTCCTCGAAAAGGCTGATCCCCGCCTCCCGCGCGAGCGCCGCGACGGCCTGCAGCGGCAGCCCGACCACGTTCGAATACGAACCATGGATCTCCTCAATGTACATCGCCGCCCTCCCTTGGATGGCATAACCGCCCGCCTTGCCCATCGGTTCTCCCGTCGCGATATAACGCGCAATCTCCGCCGCGGACATCGGAGCAAACTGTACCGCGGTCACCGCCACATCCGTATAGGCGCGTCCGCGGTAGATCCACGCCACCCCCGTGCACACCTCGTGCCGGCGCCCGGCGAGAAGCTCAATGATGTGCCGTGCATCGGCGGGGTTCTTCGGCTTGCCGAATACGTTCCCCGCGATCACCACCGCCGTATCCGCGCCGAGCACGGCGTGTTCCGGATACGCCGCGGCGACGGCCTCGGCCTTGGCGAGCGCATTGTGTACGACCGCATCGCGCGGCGGCGCCTCCCGCAGCGACTCCTCGGCCCCGCTCGCCACGGCGGCAAAGCGCGCGCCGATCTGGCGCAGCAGATCCCGCCTGCGCGGCGAAGCGGATGCAAGAATAAACATGAGCCCCTCCTGCGTCGTGGAAAAAAATAAAACCGCCGAAATTCGGCGATTTCGCAAATTTCTATATTTTCTATTCGCCCCGCGGGGACTTTTTCCTGCAAGGAATTTTGTCCCTTTTTTTACAGTAAATAACGCAGGTAGATATACGCTGTCGAGAGCAGAATCGTCAGGATCATCAGGGGAAAGCCGATCTTAAAATATCTGACGAACGAGATGTGCACGCCGCGCTCCGTCGCCATGCCCGCAACGATGAGGTTCGCGGACGCGCCCACAAGCGTGCCGTTGCCGCCGAGGCACGCGCCGAGCGCGAGCGACCACCACAGCGGCTCGAGATGATCGATACCCATCGCCCCCATCCCTTGAATCAGGGGGATCATCGTTGCGACGAACGGGATATTGTCGAGCACGGAAGAAACGATCGCGCTCATCCAGAGGATCAGCATCGAGGTGGCCGTCATATCCCCGCCCGTCGCCGAAACCGCGGTCTCGGCAAGGCGCTCGATGATGCCGACCTCAATGAGACCGCCCACGGCGATGAAAAGGCCGATGAAGAAGAAGATTGTCGGCCACTCGACGGCATGCATCGCCTTTTCGACGAGCTGCTCGCTCCCGCCCGCCAGGAGCAGCAGAAGGAAACCGCCCGAGAGAGCGATCAGAGAGGACTCGATATGCGTGAAGGAGTGCGTAAAAAAGCCGAGAATCGTCAGCCCGAGGACGAAGAGGGAGCGCTTTAAGAGCGCATGGTCCCGGATCGCCGTCTTTTCATCCATGCGCATCAGTTTTTCCCGGCGCTCGGGCGTCGTCACGAGGTCTTTATGATAGATGCGCTCCATGATGAAGAGCACGGTGATCATACAGATGATCGCGATCGGCGCGAGATGCTCGATGAACATGACGAACGTCAGCTCCTTGACCGCGCTGCCGATCATGATGTTCGGCGGGTCCCCGATGAGCGTCGCCGTGCCGCCGATATTCGAGGCGATAATCTGCGTCAGGAGATACGGCATCGGGTCGAGCCGCAGGATGCTTGTGATGCTGAACGTCACGGGCACCATGAGAAGCACCGTCGTCACATTGTCGAGGAACGCCGAGAACACCGCTGTGATGAGGCAGAGATAGACAAGGATGCGGCGCGGCTCCGCCTTGGCCGCCTTGGCCGCGCGGATCGCCACGTAGTCAAATAGTCCCGTCTCCTTCGTCACGCCGACGAGCACCATCATGCCGACGAGGAGCCCCAGCGTCTCAAAATCGACATGATGCAGCGCCGTTTTCTGCGAGAGGATGCCGAGCAGCATCATGAGCACCGCGCCGACCATCGCTGCGACCGTGCGGTGAATCTTCTCCGAAACGATCACCATATACATGACGACAAAAATAATTCCTGCGAGCGTATCCATACGGGCGCCTCCTTTTATCGGGGGTGTCGTGTGTGCGGGGGCAGCGCGGTCGCCCGAATCCGCACGCGGCTCCGTTCATTCTATCACAAGGCGCGAAGCGCTGACAAGTTTCCCAACGCATAATTTTCCGCATTTGCACATGAAAAAAAACGCGCCGGACCGGTCCCTCCACCGTTCACACCCGCGTATTTTTCTCTCGCAATACGATTCTGTTGTTCAGAGAATGCCCTCCTCTGCCGCCGCGCCCGCAGCGCCGCCGCACGTTACGTGCGCAGTTCGAGCGCATACGGATCGCCGAAGATCTCACGCGACGCGTCGCTGTGAATATCATCCTCGAGTATTCTCAGCGAGCGGGCGAGCGCTTCGATGTCGAGCTTGTAGGCATTACTGCCGATGCCGTTCAGTTCACGGATATCCTCCCGGTATGCGGGCCGCCGCCCGTACATCCCCGCAACGAGCGCGTCCTCCGTGGCGGGATTGGCCGCCGAGGCACGCACCATCGCATAGATTTGGATCCGTTTCGCCGAGTTGTCCAGCACCGATGCGTGTGATAATACCGACATCACTGCCACCTCATTTCCTTATGAGTATACGGGGAGAGCGCAAAGCCCTCCGGATGAGACACTTCCCTTGTCTCATGTTTATTATAAAATGTTTTCCGGTAATTGAATATAGTTCTTTCTTCCTATTTTTAGGATATTCTCCCCATTTCGAATGAAAATTTTATGAAAATATTTTTTGATTGGGTATTGATTTTCATTATCTTAAGTGCTATAGTATATATAGGCTTTCGTTAGAAACCGTGTTCCGCGGACGGATCATGGTTTTCCAAAGCTCTCCTAAAATATAATACACAGCAAAAACACCCCGCAGCTGCTCATTGCGGGGTGTTTTTGTTGTGTGACGCGCGATCTTGACGCCGCGCAGCAAAATCACGTGTCACGCCGTAGCCTGAGTGACGTGCAAGCCTGGATGTACAGCCAGGCATGAGGAGAATACAAGCGAAGGCGTAAGATCTGCGTCGAGCGCAGTAAAGGGCGTATAACGAAGCTAGACGCCAAAATCCCGCGCCCCACAGCCGTAACGTAAGTGACGCGGAAGATTTGATGCATAACAAGGAATGAGAAAAATATAAAGGAGTCGCAGCAGCAGCGCTGCGTCGACTGCAATATTTTTCGATATGACGCAGTTAGGCGCAAATATCCCGCGTCACGCCTTTGGGATTCGGCAATCCATATTCTTAATATGCCCCGTCAGCCACCGCGCCAAAAAATCCAAAATCTTCAGCAGCTCTTCCTGCTGGTTCTCGTCGATATCGTCGAGGGCGAGGCTGTCGAGTTTTTGGATGAAGCGCAGATGCTGATAGCGCTCGCTGAAGCGCTTGTCATAGTTAATCTTTTCCATATACGCTTCTTCGTTCGCGAAATGCGTCGCGGCATACGCGCGCAGCTCGTTGAGAAGCTCCACGATCTTGTCGTATTTATCCTCCGCCGCATCCTCCATGACGAGCTCGTAGCATTCGTTCGTGAGATCGAACAGCCGCCGATGCTCGGCATCGATCGAATCAATGCCCGTCAAATAGTCGTCCGTGAATTCGTACTTCATTTTCCTCTCTCCCTTATCGATTAGTTCCATCCTTGCAGCGCCCAGTAGCGTTCGACGGCGTCGACGAGCGGATAAAAACCGTGCGCGTCGGCGTCTTCGCGCACCGCGAGGCCAACAAGCCGGAACCGCCCGTCCTCCTGCCGCCGCAGCAAAAGATAAAAATCCCCGGCCGGCAGTAGGCGCCCATATGTGCTGTCGTCGCCCGCAACGGTTGCAGTATAGGTTGCGCCGCCGCTTTCAAGCGCATCGTCACGCATATACGTCTTTGCTCGGACCGTATAGTGCTCCGCAAAGGCGCGCATCTCATCCGCCCCCCACCGCGCCGCACCGTCCGCGCGCGTTACGGGCATGCGATGCTCGTCGAAATAAAAGTCGATCATGCGGCGCGCCGCGTCAATATCGCGCGCACGGCGTTCCTCCATATAGCGCTGCATAAACGCCGCATCATGGCGGAAGAACCAGTCGTCCGGATAGCGTTCATGCAGCGCATTCATATGCTCCGACAGCAGCCCCGCCGCATTCCTGTGCATACTGAGGAGCACGCCGTCCACATCGACAAACTCCTCAAAGAGCGCCTGATCTTTTGCCGTAAGCGCCGCCGCAATCTGTTCCAGCGCATACGCCGACGTCCGCGCTTTCCTATACTGGCAGTATTGCCATCCCTCAAACAATCCGGCCGTAAGAGCGGCGATCAAAAGGAGCCCGGCCAGTACGCGCAGATATTTTTTCTTCATGAGCCCCTCTCTTTTCCGCCCCTATCGCCGCGCGGCAGACGACGCGGGCCGGGACGCGCCCGCCGCATTGCGCAGCGCTTCGTAAGCGGCCCATTCAAAATGCGTGCGCAAATAGAGGTCGACCCGCTCGCCGATGTATTTCTTGCCCATGAGGTCGGGGTGCAGGCCGTCCGTCGTGTATGCCGCCTCAAGCTGCCCGTCCGCATCCGAGAGTACGCTCGCAACGTCGAGGCAGTACTCCTGCTGCATGATCCAGTTGTTGATATAGTCCCGGTGCGCCCACCAGTCGGACGGCGGCGGCGCGATGTCCATCCGCGCCCGTATGAGCGAGGGGCGGATGGGCGTCGCGGTGAGAAAGATCGGCGTGATGCCGTGCGCCGCGCATTTGTCCCGCAGCGCCGCGAGATTGCGCACGCTCTCCGCGCCGTAGATACCGGAGCGGTAGTCGTTCACGCCGCCCATGATGATCAGCACATGCGGCGCAAAGGGGAGCACATCGCTGTCGAACCGCGCGAGCATGTCGGCCGTCGTATCGCCGCTCCTGCCGAGGTTTTTTACGGGAACGGCGCAGTATGTCTCCCAGTCGTAGAGCGTGTAGGAGGGCGGCAGGGTGATCGCGCCGCCGCCGTGTGTGACGCTGTCGCCGAGCGCCGCAACCGTCGTCGTCCCCGTCACATCGAACGAACCGTAGCCCGACCAGTCCGAGAGCGGCGCGCCGCCCGCCGTCACGGCGCGCACGCGGAAGATATAGTGCCCCGGCGCGCGATAGGCGAGATCGTCATAGACATCGTACTCTCCGCCGCGCAGCGTATTTACGTAGATATCGCGCGTCCCCTCGCGCCGATAGACCTCCACCTCGTGATGCTTCATGCCCGGCAGCGGGATCCACGAGTAGACGGGGTAGAGCGGCGCATACGCCATGTCGTCAAACTCTGTCGTAAGCACGGGTGCGGTCGGATTCTCCTGCTCCCATAGGATCGGCCGCGGCTCCCCCTCCCGGGCGAGCGGCGTACCGTCATAGCCGAGCGGCTGGACCGTCCAATAGAGGCCTGCCGGATCGCCATAGCCCGCGAGCGGTACGACGACGCCCGTCGTGTAGATATACGAAAACAGCGCGATCTGCTTCATGTCCGCATCCCGAACGCCGCTCTTGAGCCGCACCGCATAGCGCACCGCGCCCGGGACCGGCGCCCAGCGCAGGAGTTCCGAGGCGATCTTCCCCTCTAATCCGCCGCTCGCATGATGCGAAGTGCCGCGCGGTACCGCCTTCATCGCCGCGTCCGCCCCCGCGCCGCCGCATAGAACAAAAACGGCGAGGAGCGCACACACGCTCTGCCGCAGCATCCCAAATCCCATTTAATCCTCTTCCACATATTTGACGTATTCTGCGCCGATGGCATCCTTTGCGGCGGCAACGACGGGAGCAAGCAGCGCGCGCCCCTCCTCCCGTGTCGGCGCCGCGGCCGTCACGCGTACGAGCACGCCGTCCTCCTTCGCATAGGTCGCGACCGTCGGGTTCTCCCCGTCCACAAGGGCGCCGAGCCGATCGGCAACGGGCGACTCCCCAACGGGCAGGCCCTTCTCCGCCATCGTATAGAGTTTCAAATTCATCGAAACGAATACCTTATCGCTCTTTGCCCGCAGGAACCGCTCGCACGCCTCGTCGAACATCGGAATCATCTCTTTCGGCGGCCCCGGGAGCATGATGCACGCGCGGCCGTCCTTCTCGATGACGACGCCGGGCGCCGTTCCATTGTTGTTTTGGAGCACGAGCGCCCCCGCCGGCACCGTCGCCTGCTTGCGCATGCTCTCGGTGAGCGGAACGCCGCGCCGTGCGGCACGCTCCTCGAGACGCCGCAGCGCCTCGGCGTCCTCCACGGGACTGCATCCGAAATAGGAGATCAGCATCTCCTTCGTCAGATCGTCCTTCGTCGGACCGAGACCGCCCGTCGTGATCACACAGTCCCCGCGCGAGAACGCGATATCGAGCGCGGCTCTCAATCGTTCGGGGTTGTCCCCGACCACCGTCTGATAGTACGAGTCCAGCCCCATGTGCGCGAGGCGCCGCGCAATGTGCCGCGCATTCGTATTCGTAATGCTCCCCATGAGGAGCTCCGTCCCCACGCTGATGATTTCAACGACCATGTGCCGCCCCCCTAATCTTCCTGTCAATTAATTCCACGTTATTTTACTATATTGGAGATACGTATACAAGCCTATTGGATGGTGCAATTAGGACAAATATGATATTTATATATCTGCAAGAAGGCGTATTTATATTTTTTCATAGGCAAAACCGCACCTCAAATTGCCGACCTGCGATATTTAGTATACCTCGCAGTGAAACGTTATTATCGTCTTTTTGCATACCTGCTTTCAAAAAGGTAAATCCCCCTTTTTCGTCGAATTTATTTTATAGTATTCTCTACTTTTGTCGCAGAAAGGACTTTCCCATGAAAATAACACCGAAACGAATTTGTGCCGCCCTGCTCCCGGCGGCGTTCGTGCTCCCCGCGCTCTTCCCGCTGCATGCGGCGGAGGCCGGCATCGGCGGCGGCATCGGCATCACGTTTCCTACGGGACATCGCAGCGTGCCGTCCGCGCAGCGCGCGTCCTATGCGGGGGTGCGCGTTGGGGATGTCGCGCAGGAGCTGACGGTGGAAGAGAAGGGCGGCCGTCTGCTGCTGAAGCTCAAGGTGCACAACGACGGAGAAAGCCTCTACATGGTGGAGCACCCGACGGGGCAGGACTACGACTTCGCGCTGCTGGACGCAAAGGGCAAAGAGATTTGGCGCTGGTCGGACACGATGGCTTTTACGCAGGCGTTCCAAACGTTTTCGCTCGAGCCGGGCGCGTCGCAGGAATATACGGCGGAGATTGACCGCAAGGCGTATCGGGAGCTCCGCGACAGGGCGGTGCTCGCCGTCGCGGGGCTGACGGATACGGGCGTCTACGTCTCGGCGGAGGTGCCGGACACGACGTCTGGGAGCGGGCGCCGCGGCCCGTGGATTCACGGCGATATCATCTTCGGCAGCGGCGGATGGACGCGCTGGTAACCGCGAATCATTCGAGAAAATAGCGGGAGGAGCGACATAGAAAAAGCCGCTCCATGCGGAGCGGCTTTAAGCGGCACGTTAAACGACTTTAGCGACGAGCGCCTCTTGCAGGACCTTTGAGAAGTTGACGCCCCGCGCGAGCGCCCTATCGTTGAGCCACGCGGGAATGGTCAGCGTCTTCTTGACGGAGCGCGTGTTTTTCGCCAGATCCGCATCAATGCGAATCAGCGTAGGGTACGATGTGTCGGTTGCGGGAATCGACGCCATCGGACGCGGCACGGGGAGCGTATCCCCATGCGCGAGCGATTCGACGATCTCGCATTCAAGCGCCTCTGCGGCGTCGGAGAGGAGCGCGTCAAGCGTATCGTTGAACGCTTGACAACCAGGCAGGTCGGGGAACTCGAGCCACAGGCCGTCGGGGTCTTCGTGAATAATGGCGGGGTATATGTACCGCATCTCTTTCCTCCGTTTCGTTATTTCAGTCCCGTGCGTTTTAGAATCGCACTCAGCAGGCCGCTCGGAATATCCGCGCCGTGCACGGGGATAATCTCTGTTTGGGTTCCTTTTCGCAGTTTATGATGGCTGCCTTTGATGTGAACTTCCTGCCATCCGTTTTCCAGCAGAAGTTTCAGCAAATCTTTATCCCGCATTGCATACACCTCTCGTACAAGCACAGTATAGCACGTATATACGTGTCTGTAAAGGACACTGCTGCAATCCCCCGGGGCAAGTTCTTCTCTATCAATACTGTGGAGCGGCTGGACGTCGGCGGCGGTCTGCGATATAATAAAGGGCAATAATTTTTTGGCAGCGCAGTAGAAACGGCAGGAGTTTTGGAACTTGAAACGGATGATTGTCAACGCGGATGATTTTGGGCGGCACGCGCTCATCAACCGCGCGGTAGAATGCGGCGTACAGAGCGGCGTGCTGCGCTCGGCGACGGTGATGGCGGGCGGCGCGGCGTTTGACGATGCGGCGGAGCTCGCGCGCCGGACGCCCGCGCTCGGCGTGGGCGTTCATCTGACGCTCGTCAACGGCAATCCCGTCCTGCCGGCCGCGGAGATTCCCTCGCTCGTGACAGAGGAGGGCGTCTTCTGCGACAATCATACGCTGTTCGCCGTGCGGCTCCTGCGCGGGCAGATCAATTTGGACGAGGTGCGCGCGGAACTGGCGGCACAGCTGCGGCGCGTGGAGGCGGCGGGCATCCGGCCGACGCATGCGGACAGCCATCAGCATATGCATGTCCTGCCGGGTGTGATCGACGTTGTGCTCGACCTCTGCGCCGCGGCGGGTATTCCCGCGATGCGCGCGCCGCGCGCGCCGATCTTTGCGGGGCATTTCGGCGGCATCGGGCAGCTCGTGGGGCGCGTGGGGCTTTCTGTGCTCGCCCGCCGCGCGGCGGCAAAGGCGCGGCGGTGCGGCATCCGCACGCCCGACCGGTTTGCCGGCATCGTTGCGGGCGAGGCGGTCGATACGGCGGCACTCTGCGGAATCGCCGCATCGCTCGGGGAGGGAACGACGGAGGTTATGGTACATCCCGGTACGGACAACGCCGTGCTGATCCCGGACTGCCGCTGGGATCATGATTTCGAGGCGGAACTGCATGCCGTCTGCGCCCCCGAGGTGCGCGCGGCGCTTGCAGACGCGGAGCCCGTAAATTTCCGCGCGCTCGGCGTTTAGGGGGGAACATGCGGCACATTACGATCATTGTTCCCTGCTATAACGAGGCGGAGGTTCTCCCCCGCTTCTACGGCGAGGTGCGGGCGGCCGTCGAAAAAATCGAAGGCTGCGCCTTTTCATTCCTCTTCATCGACGACGGGAGCCGCGACGAGACGCTTGACGTCATTCGTACGCTTGCGCAGAGCGACGCGACGGTCCGCTATATAAGTTTTACGCGCAATTTCGGCAAGGAGGCCGCGATGATGGCGGGGCTCGACTACGCCGAGGGCGACGCGGTCATCCTCATGGACGCGGATCTGCAGCACCCGCCTGCGCTCATCCCGGAGATGGTCGCGCACTGGCGCGCGGGTTTTGACGATGTGTGCGCGAAGCGCATCGATCGGAACGACGAACCGCTTCTCAAGCGGACGATGGCGCGCCTCTTTTACCGCTCGATGCGGGCGGTCAGCCGATTCGGCCTGCAGCGCGACGTGGGCGATTTTCGTCTGCTGGATCGGCGCTGCGTGTCGGCGCTCCGCCTCCTGCGCGAGAATCAGCGCTTTACGAAGGGTCTGTTCACATGGGTGGGGTTCAAGAAGAAGGAACTCCCGTTTGAGGTGCGGCCGCGCGCGGCGGGGCATACGACGTGGAGTTACCTTTCCCTGCTCTCGCTCGCGGTGGAGGGAATCACTTCCTTTACGACGGCGCCCCTGCGCCTGACGACGGTGCTCGGGCTCCTCGTCTCGGCGCTCGCCCTCGGCTACATGGTGATCGTGCTCGCGGACGCGCTGGTCTACGGCGACCCGGTGGCGGGCTACCCGACGCTCATGACGGTGCTGCTCTTCCTCGGCGGGGTGCAGCTCCTCTCGCTCGGCATCATCGGCGAGTATCTCGGCCGCGTCTTCACGGAGAGCAAGCGGCGCCCGTGCTACCTCATCGACGAGCGGGACGGGGAAAAATTTGACTACGCGCCGCGGCGCAGGGAGGCGGAGTAATGCGGCGAAACGTCCTGGAGACGGTACTGATCGCATGCGGGATCTTCGGTTTTATGCTGGCGCTCAATCATCTCATGCCGATCCACCGCGACGACTACGACTATTCGATGATATGGAAGACGGGCATCCACATCGCCTCCCTCGGCGATGTGTTTGATTCGGCGTACCGGCATTACTTCCTGCACGGCGGGCGGATGCTGACGGTATGCGCACTGATTCTCTTTCTGTGGCTTGGAAAGGGGCTTTTTGACATTGCGAACGCCCTCATGTTCCTCGCCCTCGCCGTCCTGCTCACGATGCACGCGCGGCGCGATCCTTTCTTTTGGCGGGCCCCGGGGCTCCTCGCCGCGGCGGGCATTCTGCTTTGGCTGGCGCTGCCGCATTTCGGCGAGGTTGCGGTCTGGAAGAGCGGCTCGACGGTCTACCTGTGGTCGGCCGTGCCGGCATTTCTCTTCCTCCTGCCGTACAATCTCGGTCTGCGCGCGTGTGCCGACGGGCGCCGCCCGCGCGTTCCGGGCGGGCCGCTCTCGATGTTCCTGCTCGGCATCTGCGCGGGCTGGTCGGTTGAAAATCTCGCCGTAACCGTGGTGCTCGCGGCGGCGGGCGTCTCCTTTTATATCAAGAAGGCGTACAAAACGCTTCCCCTATGGATGCCGGCGGGTACGCTCGGCGCGCTGGTCGGTCTCATCGGGCTCGTCGCGGCGCCCGGGAATTTCGCCCGCTACGGTGAGCAGGGAACGGGGAAAGGCATTCTGCTCCACATCGGCAATCAGCTCGCGGGACAGGGCGAGATGGCGCTCTATCTGCTCCCCGTTCTCCTCATCCTGCTTACGGCATGGCGGCTCTATCGGCGCGCATGTGCGGGACTGCCCGCGGGAGAAACGGTACGGCCGGGCATCGGTACGTTCGTCCTCATCGCCGCGCTCCTGCTGCTCGTCTTCTCGCATATGACCTCGGGTTTCGTCGCGCAGACGATCCGTGACGCGATCGTATTCCATGTCATGCCGCCGCTCGGCATCGATCGCCCGAAGACGATCCGTCTCTTCACGAATGTGATGAACGGATTCGAAGAGGCGGCGATCTACTGGTGCACGCTCCTGGTCTTTTACGCGCGGATCAAGCAGACGCTCGGGCTGTCCGCCGCCTCGATTCGCGCCGCGGCGGCGCGTGTCCCCGCGGCGGAGGCGTTGTGCGCTTTCCCCGCCGCGCGTTATGCGCTCTTTCTGGCGGTTCTCGCCGTCTGCGATAATCTCGTCATGCTCGCGGCGCCGACTTTCCCCGGGCGGGCGACATTCGGCGCGGCGGCGATGTTCGTGACGGCGGCGCTCGCCGTCCTTCACGATCCTCCCGTACGGACCGCCCTGCGCGCGCCGGCTGCGCGCGCCATATGCGGGGCAGCGGCGCTGCTCCTCTTTGCCTCTACCGCGGTTCCCGCTCTCTTGATTATGAACGAAACCGCGGATGCGGACGCCGTGCGCGTCGCTCTGATCAAAGAGGCCGCCGCGCGCGGCGATGCGGTCGTCAATCTGCCGCCCATCGAGCATACGAACCGCGCGCTCCGCCATGTGTATTACGAGGACTGGTACAACGGCGTCACGCGGGACGGCGCGGAAGAGTACTACGGCGTACAGGAAATCCTTGTGGGCGGAAAATGACATTTCCCCGCCCCTATGCTACAATATATTCGACGGTATTTCTTCTCGATCAAAGGGGTTGGTTCTCTCTTGGACAGTTCCGCTTCGGACCTCATATGTCTCGTCCTGCTCATCGTCTGCCTCGCGGCAAACGCCTATTTCTCGCAGATTGAAACGGCGCTGACCGCCTCGCACCGCGGCAGGCTCGAAAAACTCTCGCTCGACGGCAGTCACGATGCCGCCGCCGCGCTCGCGCTGCTCGAACATCCCGAGAAGTCCGTTGCGATGGCGCAGGCGGGCGTCACCTGCATGAGCCTCCTCATCGGACTCGGCATGGGACTTCTTGTCGCGCCCGCATTCGGCCGCTTCCTCGCCCGTCTGATGCCGGGCATGGAGGTCTTTGCCGCGGCGCTGCTGCTCAGCATCCTCGTCATGACGGCGCTGACGCTGCTTTTCGGCGATTTCCTGCCGAAGGAGATCGCCCTGCGCCGCCCCGAGGATATCCTCCTGCGCAGCCACCGGAGCATCCGCATCCTGACGCGCCTCACGTCGCTCCCGAGCGCGGCCCTCGTCTCGGTCTCGCGCGGCCTGCTCCTCCTCTTCGGCATCAGCCCGCAGAACCGCGCCGCCGCCACGGAGGATGCGGTGAAGGATCTCATGGAGCAGGGCACGGAGGACGGCACATTCGAAAAAGCCGAGCAGGACATGGTCGACCGCATTTTCCACATGAGCGACCAGACCGCGTCCGCGCTCATGACGCCGCGCACGCGCATCGCGTGGATCGACCTCGCCGAGTCCCGCCGCGTGCAGATGCGCGTCATCCGCGAAACGTCGCACGACGTGTTCCCCGTCGCCTACGAGAACCTCGACGATTTCCGCGGGGTCATCTACGCCAAGGAGCTCCTCGACGCGGCGCTGGACGGCCGGCAGATCGAGCTGACGGACTACATCAAAAAGCCCCTCTTCGTGCCGCGCACGATGGAGGGGCTGCGCGTGCTCGAGAAGTTCCGCAGCGGAGACATCCACGAGGCGGTCGTGCTCGACGAGTACGGCGGCGTGGTCGGCTTCATCACGATGGGCGACATCATGGAGGAGATCATCGGCAGCGAGGATGACGACGCGCCCACGGGGGCCCGCATGAGCGCCGAGGAGGCGACGAACTGGGTCTTTGACGGCCTCTACCCCGTCGACGAGTTCAAGGAGGAGTTCGGCATTGACGAACTGCCGGACGAGGATCACGACCATTTTCAGACCCTCGGCGGCTTTGTGACCGCGCAGATGGGGCGCATCCCGGCGGTCGGCGAGACATGCACATGGAACGGATTCACATTCGAGGTGCGGCAGATGGACCGCGCGCGCGTCGCGCAGATTCGCATGACGCGTGCGGAGCCGGAGGAGGAGAACGACGCAAAAAGCGAGGAGTAATTCACGCGCACGCGGCATACATATGAGGAGGAAGACTTTTGAACGAACGCATTTATAACTTTAACCCCGGCCCCGCCGTCCTGCCCGAAGAGGTGCTGAAAGAGGTGCAGTCGGAACTGCTGAATTTCCGCGGCACGGGCATGTCCATCCTTGAGATCAGCCACCGTGCGCCCGCCTACGAAGAGGTGCACCGCTGGGCGAAAGCGGATATCAAAGAACTGATGGGGCTCGGCGACGACTACGACGTCGTCTTTACAGCGGGCGGGGCAAGCCAGACGTTCGCGCTGATCCCGCTGAATTTCGCCTCGGAGGAGCACCCGGGCAGCTATGCGCTCTCCGGCTCGTTCTCAGAGAAGGCCTACGCCGAGGCCGCACACCTCGGCGTCGGCACCGTCGCCGCCTCGACCAAGGAGGAGGACTACGCGCGCGTGCCCGCGCAGGAGGAACTGCACATCGCGCCGCATGCCGCCTATCTCCACATCTGCCTCAACAATACGATCTACGGCACGGAGTACGGCTATACGCCGAAAACAAACGGCGTTCCGCTCTTCGCAGATATGTCCTCCGACATCCTCTCGCGGCCGTGGGATTTCGGCAGCTACGACTTCATCTACGCGGGCGTGCAGAAAAATCTCGGACCTGCGGGCGTCGTTCTGAACGTTGCGAAAAAATCACTGCTCGAAAAGAGCCCCGCGGAGCTCCCGACGATGCTGCGCTACAGCACGTTCCAAAAGAACGATTCGCTCTACAACACGCCTCCCGTCTTCGCGATCTATATGGTCGGCAAGGTCGCCGCGTGGATCAAGGCGCAGGGCGGGCTTGCGGCAATGGGCAAACGCAACGCGGAGAAGGCGGCGCTCCTCTACGGCGCCGTCGACAGTTCCGACGGGTTCTACTGCGGGCATGCGGCAGAGGGCAGCCGCTCGCGCATGAACATCACGTTCCGGCTGAGGGATGCGGCGCTCGAGCAAAAATTTGTCGCCGAAGCAAAGGAACGCGGTCTCTCCGGCATCAAAGGGCACCGCAGCGTCGGCGGCATGCGCGCCTCTATCTACAACGCCATGCCCCTCGCGGGTGTGGAGAAACTCGCGGCGTTTATGGACGAATTCCGCAGGGCGAATCGGTAAGCCATCAATATGTCGATTTATTTACCGACATATTGATTGATATATATCCCTTTTTCTGATAGAATATCCTTATGAAAGAAGGGATATATATGTTACAGGCGGCGCCGCTCAACAAGACTGTTCCCATCACCGCATTCAACCGCGGCAAGGCGGGGCAAATATTTTCCGAAGTCAAACAATCCGGCATGGCTGTCGTCATCAAGAACAACACCCCCGAATGCGTGCTGCTCTCTCCGGCACAATACGACGCGCTGCTTGAAGAACTGAGCGACATGCATCTGCTCAAGCTGGCTGAGGAGCGTCTGCGACATTTGTACCCGCAGGAGACAGTCCCCTTTGAAGAGGTATGTAAAAAGGCGGGCATATCGTACGATGTGCTCGACGATATGGACGAGGCAGAATTCGAATGATATGGGCGGTAGAGTTCCTGCCGGAGGCGGAAGACGATTTCTCACGACTAGACGGCAGCCGGCAGAGGCTTATCGCAAAGGCAATTGAAAAAGCACGCAAAAATCCTCTGCCAAGTACCGAAGGCGGCTATGGGAAACCCCTAGGAAACCATTCCGTAAGCGCGCTCGCGGAACTGCTGAAAATCAAGCTGAAACAACAGGGGCTTCGCATCGTTTATCGCCTCCAGCGCACAGATACCCGCATGCTCATCATCGTCATCGGGGTGCGGACAGACGGCGAAGTCTATAAAGAGACGCAAAGACGTATCGATAGGCACAAATAAACAAAACCTCCCCGCCGCATATCACGGCGGGGAGGTTTTACATTGAGAACGGCCTACGCCCCGAATAAATCGCTGTGGGGTCCCGTGGGGGAGAGTGTCAGCACCAACACGTTTTCTGCGATACGATAAACGTGCAGCCAATCAGACGCGATATGGCACTCGCGGCGGCTCGCCCAACGCCCCGATAGGGCGTGGTCGCGATAATGCGGGGCGAGCGCCTCTCCGCGTGCGAGTTTTGAAATAAGCTCTTCTAAGAGCGCAATCTCAAGCCCTCGTTTCATGGCGCGCTTGTAGTCTTTTTTGAACTGCGCGGTCGTCTTGACCGTATACTTTGCGGCCCTCATTTTTTAAGGTCTGCAAAGAGTTCGTCAAGGTCGGTATACCCTTTGACCGTCGGATCTTTTGCAATCCGCTCCGCCTCCAAGAGGGCGGCGACGGTCTCTCGATTCGGCCGAGCGGTCTTCACGGCAAAAGGAAGACCGCCCTCGCGCAGGGACTGCCGCACAAAGATATTGAACGCCGTCGTCAGATTCATGCCGAGCTCTGCAAAGAGCGCGTCCGCCTCTCTCTTGAGGTCGGTATCCATGCGGATGCTGATATTCGTGGTCGCCATGATGTCATCGCCTTTCTATACGATATGGTAAATTGCATTTACATCATATGCGTTTTGCACGATGATTGCAATACTGCGCACGAAGCTTCATCTCTAAAGTATAAAAATACCCTCGCAGCGCAAAGCCTTGCGGGGGTATTTTTCGTTCGTTATGCCTTAACGGGCGTCTTGGTCGCTTGAAGGCGCGCGACGGCACGCTTGAGTGCGAGCGTGGCGCGCGCTTCGTCGATGGCGGCGCCGCCGTCCTCCGCGCCGCCTTCACGCAGGCGCTTCAGGCGCTCCTGCGCGCGGTCATAAGCGCGCTGGGCGCGGTTGATGTCGATCTCGTCCGGCTCTTCGGCAGCCGTGGCGAGGACGGTGATCTTCTCCGGGGTGACTTCCATAAAGCCGCCCGCAACCGCAAAGAGCTGCTCGGTACCGCCGTCGACATGGATCCTCATGGCATGCGGCTGAAGTCCCGTAACGAGGGGGATGTGCTTCGGCAGGATGCCGATCTCGCCGCCCGTGGAGCGGGCGATGAGCATGTCGATATCGGCGGCGTAGACCACGCGGTCGGGAGAGACAATCTCCAGCTGGATGGTCGCCATCGATTATTCCTCCTCTTTGAGTTTCTTCGCCTTCTCGATGGCCTCCTCAATGCCGCCGACCATGTAGAACGCCGCCTCGGGGAGATCGTCGTACTTGCCGTCGAGGATCTCTCTGAAACCGCGGATCGTGTCCTTGAGCGCGACGTATTTGCCCGGCGAACCGGTAAAGACCTCGGCAACCGCAAACGGCTGCGAGAGGAAGCGCTGGATCTTGCGCGCGCGCGAAACGGTCAGCTTATCCTCGTCGGAGAGTTCCTCCATACCGAGGATGGCGATGATGTCCTGCAGCTCTTTGTATTTCTGCAGAACCGCCTGCACGCCGCGCGCAACCTCGTAGTGCTCCTGCCCGATGACGTTCGGGTCGAGGATACGCGAGGTGGAGTCCAGAGGATCGACGGCGGGATAGATGCCGAGCTCCGCGATCTGACGGGAGAGAACGGTCGTCGCATCGAGATGCGTGAACGTTGCCGCAGGCGCAGGGTCGGTGAGGTCGTCCGCAGGGACGTAGACCGCCTGCACGGACGTGATGGAGCCCTTCTTCGTGGAGGTGATACGCTCCTGCAGCGCGCCGACGTCGGTCGTCAGCGTCGGCTGGTAACCGACGGCGGACGGCATACGCCCGAGCAGCGCCGAGACCTCAGAACCCGCCTGGATGAAACGGAAGATGTTGTCGATGAAGAGCAGCACGTCCTGGCCCTGCACGTCGCGGAAGTACTCCGCCATCGTGAGGCCCGTGAGCGCGACGCGCATACGCGCGCCGGGCGGCTCGTTCATCTGACCGTAGACGAGCGCGGTCTTATCGATAACGCCCGACTCGGTCATCTCCGACCAGAGGTCGTTGCCCTCGCGGGTACGCTCGCCAACGCCTGCAAAGACGGAGTATCCGCCGTGCTCGGTCGCGATGTTATGGATGAGCTCCATGATGAGAACCGTCTTGCCGACGCCCGCGCCGCCAAAGAGCCCGACCTTACCGCCGCGGGAATACGGGGCGATGAGGTCGACGACCTTGATGCCGGTCTCGAGGATCTGCGTCGACGTCTCCTGATCGTCGAACTTCGGCGCGGGCCGATGGATCGGCCACGATTCTGTGTTCCCGACGGGCGCGGGGTTGTGGTCAACCGTCTCGCCGAGAACGTTGAACACACGTCCGAGCGTCGCCTCGCCGACGGGCACCTTGATCGGGGCGCCCGTGTCCTCCGCCTCCATGCCGCGCATGAGACCGTCGGTTGAGCTCATCGCGATGCAGCGCGTCACGCTGTCGCCGAGATGCTGCATGACCTCGACCGTGAGATGGATCTCGCGGTCCGCGGCTTTGCCGTCGATCTTGATGGCGCTCAGTATCTCCGGCAGTTCACCTGCCGGGAATTCAATATCTACGACAGGTCCGATGACCTGTACGACTTTACCTTTTGCCAATGGAAAACCTCCTTACCTCCGCGGCGCAGCGTGCTGCGTGCGCGGGTGTCACTTGAGTGCCTCGGCGCCGCCGACGATTTCGTTGATCTCGTTCGTGATGCCCGCCTGACGTACCTTGTTATAGTACAGATCGAGCTTCCCGATGAGTTCGCCGGCGTTGTCCGTTGCGCTGCTCATCGCGTTCATGCGCGAGGAGAGTTCGCTGGCTGCCGACTGGAGGAGCGCCGCATAGACGATCGTGAAGATGTACTGCGGCAAGAGATGCCCCAGCACGGTCTCCGCGTCCGGTTCATAAATATATTGTGCACGCGGCCGGCCGTCATCCTCCGGCGCCTGAAACGGGAGGAGTTTGACTGCCTCCGGCACACAGGTGATCGCCGAGACGAACCGCGTGTAGATCATGTAGACTTCCTTGATGCCGCCGCCCGAAAACGCTGCGATCAGCTCGTCCGCGATCTTCTGCGCGTGCTGTGCGCGCGGCTTTTCGCTGATGCCGATGTGCTCGCTCACGATGTCAAAGGAGCGGTTTCTGAAGAAATCGCGCGCCTTGCGCCCGACGGTGACAATCTGCGCGTTCGCCTTGTCCTCGACGAGCGCCATGGCGGCCTTCAGCGCGTTGCTCGAGTAGGCGCCCGCAAGGCCCTTATCCGCCGCCAGGACGAGGATGAGACGCTTGCCGCTCTCATGCCGCTCGAGCAGCGGATGGGAAACGTCGTCCGCCGCGGCCGCAACGCTCCGAATGACCGCCGCGGTCTTTTCCGCATAGGGGCGGTTCCGGTTGGCGGCCTCCTTGGCACGGCGCAGACGCGAAGTCGCGACCATGTCCATGGCGTTCGTGATCTGCTGGATGCTCTTGACGCTTCGGATGCGACGACGAATGTCTTGTAAATTGGCCATTTCGTGTCACCTCTCCCCTTACGTTTCTCTGTAGGAGATAGTGTCCTTGAACTCTCCGATCGCCTGCGTGATCTCGGCTTCGAGCGCGTCGTCCAGCTGTTTCTTCTCCATGATCGCCGCGGCAATGTTCGGATGCGACGCCCGCATGAACTTGATGAAGTCCGTGTGGAACGCGACGACCTTGTCCACGGGGATGTCCGCCAGATGGCCGCGCACCGCGGTGAAGATGACGAGCACCTGATCCGCAACCGACAGCGGGCTGTACTGCGACTGCTTGAGCGTCTCGACCATGCGTGCGCCGCGGTCGAGCTGCGCCTTCGTCGCCTTGTCAAGATCGGAGCCGAACTGCGCGAACGCCGCGAGTTCGCGGTACTGCGCGAGGTCGAGACGCATCGTGCCCGCGACCTGCTTCATCGCCTTGATCTGTGCGGAACCGCCGACACGGGAGACCGAGAGGCCGACGCTGATCGCCGGGCGGATGCCCGCGTAGAACGAGTCGGTATCGAGCATGATCTGACCGTCCGTGATCGAGATGACGTTCGTCGGGATATACGCCGAAAGGTCGCCCGCGAGCGTCTCGATGATCGGCAGCGCCGTGATGGAGCCCGCGCCGAGCGCGTCGGAGAGTTTCGCCGCGCGCTCGAGAAGGCGGGAGTGTAAGTAGAAGACGTCGCCCGGGTATGCTTCGCGTCCCGGCGGACGGCGGAGCAGGAGCGACATGGCGCGATAGGCCGCCGCGTGTTTCGAGAGGTCGTCGTAGACGCAGAGCGCGTGACCGCCCTTGTACATGAAGTACTCCGCCATCGCAACGCCCGCGTAGGGGGCGAGGTATTGGAGCGGCGCGCTGTCCGCCGCCGTCGCGGCGACGACAATCGTATACTCCATGGCGCCGCCGTCCTCGAGCGTCTTGACGACGCGCGCGACGGTCGACGCCTTCTGGCCGATGGCGACGTAGACGCAGATACAGTTCTGTCCCTTTTGGTTCAAAATCGTATCGACGGCGATCGCCGTCTTGCCCGTGCCGCGGTCGCCGATGATGAGCTCGCGCTGTCCGCGGCCGATCGGCACGAGGGCGTCGATCGCCTTGAGGCCCGTCTGGAGCGGCTCGTGGACGCTCTTGCGGTCCGCGATACCGGGCGCCGGCGACTCGACCGGACGGAACTCCTTCGTATCGATGGGGCCCTTGCCGTCGATGGGGCGTCCGAGCGCGTCCACGACGCGGCCGATCATCGCCTCGCCGACGGGCACCTGCATGATGCGCCCCGTGCGCTTGACGGTGTCGCCTTCCTTGATGAGGGCTTCGCCGCCGAGAAGCACGGCGCCGACGCTCTCCTGCTCGAGGTTCAGAACGAGTCCGTAGACGTCGTTGCCAAAGTCGAGCAGCTCGCCCGCCATCGCCTTGTCCAGGCCGTAGATATGGGCAATGCCGTCGCCGACCTCAAGAACGGTGCCGACATCGTTGACGTTCAGATCGACGTCGTAGTTCTTGATTCGTTCCTTGATGATGGAAGTAATTTCTTCCGGATTCATTTTCATATTTCGCTGTCACCCCGCTAGTTCGCCATTAACTCTGCCGTCATTGCCTCGAGACGTCCTTTGATGCTGCCGTCGATGCGGCGGTCGCCGATGCGCACCACCACACCGCCGATGAGCGAGGGGTCGCGGTGCCGGCGCAGGGATATCTGTTTGCCCGTAACCTGCTCCAGCTTTGCCCGCAGCTCGGCAAGCTGCGTCTCGTCCAGTTCCTCGGCCGCCGTGACGTCCGCCACGGCGATACCGAGTTTCTCATTCGAAAGCTGTACGAAAATGGCGCTGATGGCATCAAAGACATGCATGCGTCTTTTGTCCACGAGCAGCAGGAGAAAGTTCAGCACATGCGGCTGGATCCCGCCCGCAAAGATCTCCTTCAGGAGAGACTTTTTATCCTCGGGCCGGAAGTTCGGGTTGCCGAGATACGACTTCAGCTCCGGGCAGTCCGTATAGAGACGCTGCACCTGCGCGATGTCCTCGCCGAACTCCTTCAGCTTATTTTCCTCACAGGCCAGTTCAAAGATCGCGCGGGCATATTTGCGTGCAAGCTCCATGTTCAGCATGTCGCATCACCGATCTTATGCGCGTCGAGTTTTGCGATGAACTCGCCGATAATGGCGTCGTTGTCGGACTTCTCCAGATTCTTCTGCACGATCTTGCCCGCGGCCGCGAGCGCCAGCGTGACAACCTCGCCCTTTAACTGTTCGACGGCGTGCGCGCGCTCGCGCTCCATCTGCTGCTCCGCCGCCTTTTTCATCTGCTCGATCTCGCGCTTCGTCGCCTGAATGCTCGCCTCATGCTCCTCGCTCGCGCGCTTCTCGGCGAGATCCATGATCTCCTGCGCTTTCGTGCGCGCCTCGGCCAGCTCCGCCTTATAGGCGTCGAGCGTCTTTGCCGCCTCGGCCGCGTCCGCATCGGCCTTGTCGATGCTGGCGGCGATTCTGTCCTCGCGCTCTTTGAGGATTTTGAGCACAGGTTTATACGCCACCGCACGCAGGAGAATAACGAGGATGAGGAAGTTCAGTATCTGAGCAAAAAAAGTCGAATTAAGCTCTATCAATTACGCTGCCTCCTTTGCACATATCCTCCCGCGGCTTACTTCATGAGCGGGTTGGCATAGAGCATGATGAGCGCGACAACCGTCGCGATGATCGCCATCGCTTCGATCAGACCGACGGAGATCAGCGTATTTGTGAAGAGGACGCCCTTTGCCTCGGGCTGACGCGTAATCCCCTCGATGAACTTGCTCGTGACGAGACCGTCGCCGATGCCCGCGCCAATCGCGGCAAGACCCATCGTAATGCCCGCACCGATCAGAGCCGCTGCTACCATGATTGCGTTTTCCATTGAGAAAATCCTCCTTAAATTTTGAACCTAAAATGTTTAATACATCAAAGCGGGTACGAAGGACGCGTTAGTGTTCGTCCTCTTTGACCGCATTGGCAAGATACGCCATCGACAGCATCGTAAAGATGACCGCCTGCACGCCGCCGATGAAGATACTGAACGCGAGCCACAGAACCGAGGGCACCGGCATCCAGATCGGCATGAGCTTCAGCAGGACGATGATGAGAATCTCGCCCGCCAGAATGTTGCCGAAAAGACGGAACGCCAGCGTAATCGGCTTTGCGACCTCTTCGATCGCGTTGATGATCACGAACACCGGGGTCGGCTGAAAGAAGTGGGCGATGTAATGCCCGCCTTTCATATAAACGCCCAGCACATGAACCATGCAGATAACCAAAAGCGCTAAACCTAATGTGGTGTTCAAGTCGTTCGTCGGCGACGCCATCGTGGGAACGAGTCCTACCCAGTTCGAGACAAGTAGGAACAAAAAGAGCGTGACAATGAACGGGGACAGGAACCGGCCGCGTTTCCCGAGCATCGTTTCGCTCTGCTCGCCGAGCGCCGTCACGACCATCTCGACCACATTCTGCCAGCCGCTCGGGACGAGCTTTAGATTGCGCGTCGCGAGAACAGCGACCAGCAGAACGATCGCCATCGTGATCCACGTCATTTCGAGCGTTTCCCAGTTGAAGGTCAAACCGGCGAACTGCACTGTTTCGCGAACACCGATTTCATGCATAACCTTTACCTCCTTACTACGGCATTCCGGAAGTCCGGAGCCGCCTCATTTTTGACTGCCCTGCGCCGCAATGAGATGCAGCATGAAAAGCGCGTAAAAGAGGAGACATCCTCCCGCCGCCGCCCCAAAAACGACGAGCGAAATGTGTGCGGCGACGCTCAGAATCAAGAACAGCGTCACGAGCCGTAACGCAAGCCCCCAAAGCATCTCCCGCTTCGCGCGCGCGGGCGTAAAGCCCGCACTGCGCCACACTCGGTGCGCCATGCCGAAAGTCACCGCCGCGCCCGCCGCATAGCCCGCAACCACCGCGCCGATCAGACGGATCTCGCCGCGCGCGCCGAGCATGGCGGCAAGACAGACGGTCACGATCGCAAGCGTGCGCAGGAAGCGCCGTACCACAGGCAGCAATACGTCTTTCATATCCCTCCTCCGACAGCGCCGAACGCGCACAAAAAACCGCGTCCCGAGATATTTCCCGGGGCGGGGTGTGCACCGTCACCGCCATTGTTGAATATCAGTACCTTATGAACATTCGACACAAAAAAAGGAAATCCTTCCACAATTGTATACACGTGTGGAAAGACCTCCCCTCCAAATCTTATCAAACGCATAAGGCGCGGCTATGTCCGCCGCTGTCATGCGGCGCATAACTCTTATGATCTATTATAGGGGGTTCCGTCGTATTCTGCAACTACATTTTAATCAATTCATTCAATTTAATATATTGCCGCATAGGATATACTCTGCTACAATAGGCGAAAATATTGGCGTTCTCCCCCTCGTCCGCCGTATTACTTCCGTCAAATCTCGGCGCCGCAGCCGCCGCACAGAGAGAGGAGCCTCATCATGACCATCGAAGGCGCCGTCATCATCGAGAAAGGCGTCACATTCGCCCTGATCCACGTCGACCCGAGCGTCACGCGCTACACCGTCAAATCCACGCAGACCCGCCGCGCCCTCATGCGGTTCTTCCCCGGCATGCCCATCGTCCTCATGAGCCTCACGCCCGCGGGCGAGCCGCGCTACTACGGCCGCAAGGACATCGTCGACTTCCTCAGCGGCCTGCGCCTCGATCAGATCCCGTGGAAGAAATATCATATTGTGTAGCGGGACGCATTATATACACAGAAAAAGCAGCCGGTCCGCCGCGGCCGGCTGCTTTTCACCCTATCTGCGTTTTTCCTTCTGTCACTCCGGATACATTCCTCTTTTGATTGTACGCAGCCCGTCGATCGTTTTGACCGCCGGCGTATACATATAGCCGAACGGCAGCATACGGATGCGGCCGTTCTTGACGGCGCGTAGGGAATTAAACCGAATGTCTTCGAAGAACCTCGTCGACTGCTCTTTATGTGTCGGATTGAAATATACGACGAAAATCACGTCGGGGTCATACGCGATTAGGTCCTCCGCACTGACCGATCTACCGTGTGCCGGCATATACCCGCCGAGCCGCCGTACCATATCGCCGACGATCCAGCCCTCATCATAGTTCATGATCCCGCTCTTGCTGATCTCCACGACCATTATCTTTTGCGCGGGAGATGCCGCGGTATTTGACGATATAGACGCAAGTTCCGTATGAATTTCCCGAATCAGCATATCCGATCGCTCCCGCACGTCGAAGATGCGCCCCATATCGTCGATGAATTTGCATTCGTCCTCGACGGTTCCGTATCTCAGCACGTGATTGGACGTTGCGACAATGTATGTCTTCACACCGCGCGCCTGCCACCACGCCGTCGTTCCGTATCTCTTTGCGGTGAACGTCGACTTCCACCCCAGAATAAAATCCGGCCGGCAGGCGACGGTCTGCTCTTGGCTGAGGTCAAGACGCGAGATGTTTTTTGCACGCGCGAACTCTTCCGGATATTCCTCTTTCAGCCTATCGTATGTGTGCTGCGAGGTGCTGAGGGACGCGGCAGCCACCCTATCGCCAAGGCCTAGCGCGAAGAGGGTCTCCAGCGTATTGACTTCCTGCACAAACACACGCGTCGGAACACGGTCGAAGACGAGTTTTACGGGCCGCTTGTTCGAGTCATATGTGTCGATTGCAACGGGAGGATATTCGGCAGAGGATGACGTCGGTTTGTCTGCAGAACTCGTATCGAGAACAGTACCGTTTCGTATGGATAAAAACGCGGTCAGTATAAGCAGTAGGATCAACAGCCCGAAAATATTTCTCATCGCAGGATACCGCCTAAAAATATCGGCAGGCCGATCAAAATGACGTTCTGCCGATATTTTTTCAATCGAGACTTAGAATTTATACTTCATGCCGACCATAAAGTGCCTGCTCGGCTGCGGCCAAGCCCCCATTCCCAAATAGCTGGTGTAGACGGTTTCATAAGCTTGATTTGTCAAATTGGAGATTGCGGCATAAAGTGTCAGGTCCTTTTGTAGGGTATAATTGACGCTCAGATCCAAAATGAACGCGCGTTTGCTCGTGTATGCCGACGTATCGCAGCCAGTATACCATGTTCCCATGAGCGCCGCATATAGTTTTCTGTTTTCATACGCAAGGTCCGCCGTATACGTATTGGCAGGGCGCAGCCGATTGATGACGGAGTTGACGTTGCCGTCCGCCCATTTCAGCTCGGGGTCAAACGTCATACCGTCCTTCGCCGAGAATTTGTCAAATGCATGAGAGTACCCCGCGGTCAGCGTCAGATGGGAATCGAACCGATGCTGTAGGGAGAGATTGACAGACGTCTTCTTCTCCTTTGCATTGACAAACTTGAGCTTGAAATCGTGCGCGGTGCTGTCCCAAACGCTATAACGGACGACGGCGTTGCTCATACGCGTATAGTCGTAATGTACCGATGCTGTCGTCTTATTGGAGAAGTCATGCCGCACGCCAAGCGTCCAAACGTCGCCCTTCTCGTCTTCGAGATTTGCGGGATCCGTCCCGTTCCGTGCCGTATAGTCGCTTGGCCGCAGTGGTCGGCGGACTCTGCTGTATCCGAAGTAAGCGCTCGTCTGATCGTTAAAAGCATACTGTGTGTTGAGCGACGGTGTGACGGTATTGGTCGTTTTACCGCCCGTCGAGTGAACGCCGCTTTGGGAAATCGAATGCGCGTCGCTGTAATGTGCGAGCCGCAGCGACGGAGTGATCTCCCACTTGTCTGAGAGAGAGATTTTATCTTGGATATAACCGATCACCGTATTTCGTTTGACGCTTGACTGCTTTCCCGTTCTCACCTGTATGCTGAAAGCTTTTGCGTTGTCATAGGTCCACGATGTGAGCACGTCGTGTTTGCCAAACGATTTCCCGAGCTGGAACTGGATTCCGCGGTTTTGCAGCTTATTGAACCATGAGCGGTAATTGCGCGTAGTGCGGAGCGCAACCGCCGGATTGTTCTTTTTCAGCTGCTCGAGCCACGGTCCCCATGCGGCGCTGCCGGGGAGCGGCGGGTGATCGAACTCGTCGCCCATGCCCCACGATCCCCAGTAGCATTCGTTCTGATCGTAGACGCGAACGAAACTCTCCATGCCGTTGTCCCGGTGGAACGTATAGGTGATGTCCGTATTGTTCTTGTTATACGCGGTGTACGCGCCCACCCACATCAACCATAGATTTCTGTAGCCAGGATTTTTAATATTCCCGGTGAGGCCGTTGCCCTTATTGTACCCCGTGACGATGCGGTCCCAGTCCGTCTGATTCATATATCTGTAGTCGGGCGCCGTCAGCGGGTAATCCGCATCGCTCTGCATATGGTTGTAGGCGGCGCGCAGCGCATGTGTCTTGTCAAACGTATAGTCAAGGCGCAGGTTTGCATATTCCTCTTTATATCCGGTGTTTCCATACGTGTAGATGTTTCCGTTCAGCCCGTCCTTGTATTTGGAATCGCCGCCCATCTCACGCCCGAGCGCAAAGAAATAGTTTAATTTCCCGTCGTCCGTCGCGCCGCCGTAAGTCAGTTTATAATTGTGCCGCCCCCACGATCCTGTGGAGAGATCGAGCGTACCGGCGGGTTTTTTACCTCCTTTGCGCGTGATGATATTGATAACGCCGCCCGTCGCGTCCGAACCGTAGAAGGATGCGCCGGGGCCTTTGATAACTTCGACCTTTTCGATATTGTCTATGTTTGTAATTTGATTGATGTCTACCAGTGCTTTCGAGCGGTCCCCGGAACGAGATGCCACCGTGCTGCCCGCAGCGTTGTCCATGCGTCGCCCATCCACCAATACGACGACGCGGTCGTCGCCGTTGATGGTTACGATATTGTGTGTCTGCGTATAGCCGAATTCGCCGCCGCGGTACCCGGGGGTCTTGATCTGAATCCCCGGGATCTGCCGCAGCGCGTCGCTGAGCTGATCATAGTGCCGTCGGTCGAGGGTTCTGCGGTCGATGATGTCGACATCTCCGCCTGTACGGTAATACGACTGCTCCGTCAACTCATTGCCGAAGTAATCTCTGGCACCCTCCCCCTCGACATTGATATCCTTTGTTACATAAGTGCGCGCTGTCGGCGTTTCTGCAGTCTCCTCGGCAGATGTCATATTTTGCGCATAGACGGTATGCTCTGCTCCGCATAATGAGAGAGACAGGAACACCCCAAGCGTCAGCCGGACTTTCTCCGTTCGATTCATATGATTTTCTCCTTTCCTTTCACTATAGACGATGGACTGCCGTATGTCTAATATAGAGGGGTATGTCAGCCCGCCCCGAACCCGTACGTCCGTTTCACCATCAAATAGATGAAACACGGCGCGCCGATCATCGAGATGAGGATGCCGATGGGGAGTTCCGTCTGCGGGATGACGACGCGGCAGAGCACATCCGCCCACACGAGGAAGATCGCCCCCGAGAGCACCGCCACGGGCAGGAGTTTCCGATGGTCCGCGCCCACGAGCATACGGCTCACATGCGGCACGATGAGCCCAACGAACCCAATCATCCCCGCCGCGTACACCGCAAAGCCGACGATGAGCGCCCCCACGAGCAGATAGCCCTGCCGATAGCGATGCAGATCCACGCCGAGCGTCACCGCCGTCTCGTCGCCGAGCAGCATCAGATTAAGCATCCTGCACTGCGTATAGAAGAATATGACGGCGAGGATCGTCAGCGGGATCATCACCGCGAGCGTCTCCCATTTAGCGCCCGCCATACTGCCCATCAGCCAGTACGTAATGGACTGAATCCCCTCCTTATCCTCCGCGAAATAGATGATAAAGCTCGAGAACGCACCGCACACGGCGCTGAGCGCCATCCCCGCGAGGAGCAGCTTCACCGCGTTCGCACGGCCGCCCATATTCGCGATGAAAATGACCGCGAGCGAGATGGCAAACGCGCCGGCAAATGCCGCGATACCGACAAAATTCTCTCCGAGCGCAACGCCCACATCCAGCATAATCGCGGCCGTCGCGCCGAGCGACGCCCCCGAGGAGATGCCGAGGATATAGGGGTCGGCGAGCGGGTTCTTCACAATCGCCTGCATGATGACGCCGCAGGCGGCGAGTCCCGCCCCGATGCACGCCGCAAGCAGAATGCGCGGCATGCGCAGGAGCCATACGATATCGTGCAGCGCCCCCTGCCCCGGCGCCTCGATCGGCACCCCCGAAGCAAACGTATCGGCAACCGCGCGTCCGATATCGCCTACAGAGAGTGAGATCGAGCCGAATGTCAGCGCTCCCGCCATACTGACGATGAGAATGAGGAGCAGCTCGATGATGATGATTGTTTGTTTTATGTCGATATTCCTCATAAATCAGGATACAGCCCCTTTTTGATTGTGCGCAGCCCGTCTACGGTCTTAATTGCAGACGTATACATATGGCTGAATGGAAGTAAATAAATACGGTCGTTCTTTACCGCCTTCAAAGAATTAAATCGAATGTTTCTAAAGAACTGTTCTGCCCGCGGCCGATCCGCCGCGCCGAAGTAGGTAACAAAGATCACATCCGGATCAGCCGCAATGACTTCCTCCGGACTTAGACGCCTGCTCTGAATCGCAATGCGCCCCCCTAACCGGCGAACCATATCCCCGACCAGATCGCGGTCGTCATAATTCACAATCGTACGATCCGTGATTTCAACGACCATGACGTTTTGCGGGGCACGGTTCTGCGTCTCGGCCGAATCAAGACGGAGCTCGTCCTCAATCTCGCGAATGACGGCGTCCGATTTTTCCCGCGCATGGAAGATGCGCCCCATATCGTCAATGAATTTACACTCCTCATCAACCGTAACGCGTTTTGCAAAGCGATTTGAATTCCCCGCGATATACGTTTTTACGCCGCGTTCGTTCCACCAATATGTCGTCCCGTATTGCCGCGGGGCAAAGGTGGAGCCCCACCCCAAGAAGAAATTGGGCCGGCTCATGATAAGAGCCTCGCGGCTCAGCTCTTTGCCTGTCACCTCGGGGAGTTTTGCATATTCCTCGGGGTATTCCTCTGCCAGCCGCGCATGGGAGGCGCTCGACGAACTCATGGTCACGCAGACGACCTTATCCGCCTGTCCGAGCACGAGGATCGTCTCCAGCATGTTCATTTGGTGAACCAGCACGCGCTCCGGCACCCGCTCAAACGTCATCTGCACAGGTTTCCGCATGGAGTCATACGTATCGATGACCACCGGAGCGGCCGCGGCGTCCGAAGGCCTCAACGGCATGTCTGTTTCCATGGAGACGGGGATACTGTTTTTCGCTGCAAAGAATATTGTCATACCGACGCCGATCAGGAAGAGGAACAAAATCTTCTTCATAAAACCTTCAAAAAGAACGGCAAGCGTGTCCAAAGCCCGCCTGCCGCATTTCCCTTTCTATTACGCGATTCACTTGACACAGGATTTAAAATTTGTATTTTGCACCAACCAGCACCGAGCGAGCGGGCATTGCGGAAGAACCGATCCCGTTGCGCGCATTAAACGTTGTCTCATAGGCCGTATTGGTCAGGTTGCTCACAACCATATATACGTCTAGATCCTTCGTCGCCTCATAGTTGATATTCCAGTCGAGCAGGAGGAACGACCGCGCGGTAAACGCCCGCGTATTGTTCCCCGTATACCAGTTCGTGAGGAGTCCCGTATAGAGTTTTCCGTTCTCATAGGAAAGGTTCAGCGCATAGTGGTTCGCCGGGCGCAGGCGGTTCATCGCGGTATTGACATCATCTGAATCGGTATAACCCCATCGCGGATCGAGTCTCATACCCTCCTTTGCCGCCCAATGGTCTTTCATCCGATCGTACGAGAGGCTCATCGTCAGGTGCTTGTCAAAGTCATGGTCGAGCGTAATGTTGAATGACGTCGCTTTCTGCCGCGCATTGACTGCAATCGCCGAAAAATCGTTTCTACTGGGCGACCAGATCGGCAGCGTCGCAATCGCGTTTGTCATATTGGTCCAGTTGTAGTGCGCGGCAAGGGTTGTTCTATCCCCAAGCTCCTTTCTGACACCAACGGTAAGAACATTGCCTCTCTCATCTCGAAGCGGCGCAGGGTATTCCGTGTTGATGATGGAATAGTCGCCTTCGCGCAGGGGCCGGAAGATACGTGTCCAGCCGAAATACATGCTCGCCGTGGGATCGAACATATACTGCGAGTTGAGCGCATAGGTAAACGCTCCCACGCTTCCCTTCCCCTGGTTGGTATCCGCGACATTCGTATTCTCAAACGAACTGTAATGGGCGTACCGCAATGCCGGCGTCAGATCCCATTTATCCGTCACATGAATCTTATCCTGCACATAGCCGGTCCATGTCTTGCGGTCGAGATGGGAGATATCATAGCCGCCGTTTCTATTTCTCCTACGCGAATAATTTTGGGCAATATCATAGGAAACGTTTGCGATCACATCGTTTTTCCCAAGCACTTTGGCATACTGTACCTCAAGCCCCTGATTCCTTTCGCGGTGCCAATCCGTAATAGGCGACGGGCCGCCCGTATCGGCGACCCATCTGGCGATCGCGTCTTTATCCCCTGCGGGGAACGGTGCAAGACGCGCTTTTGCCCACGCGTACCACTGCTCAAACGTCGTTCCATGGGGGAATGTCGCCTGGTATTCGGCATAGCCGACACCGGCGCCGTTTCCACCGCCGCCGCCAAAACGCGAAAACTGGAACGCATCCCGCCCCAGATAGCGATGATTCTGATAGTAATAGCGCGCAAAACTCTCCATCCCTTTGATTCTGTCAAAGGTATAAACGAGATCAAAATCATTGTTGTAGAAATCGTTGGAGATATTATACATACTGCGCGTCAAATAGATATTATGATAGCCCGGCTGACGCTGGTCCGTCCACCACTGCCCTTGATCCGTCAGCTTATAGTTGCCGTCAAACCGTCCGACAACGACCTCAAACAGGATGCGGTACCAGTCCAGTTCATTCCAAAACTTAGCGCGCGGCGTCGCCACCGGATAGCCGTCGCGCCCATTCTTGTGGTTGTACCAAAGCCGCAGACTGTGCCGCGCGTCAAAATCCTTGTCAATGCGGAAATTAACGCCGCTCTCTTTATAATGAGAACCGGAGAGGGATAAAACCTCTCCCGTCTCTCCGTCCTTAAACTTGGTATCGCCGGACATCTCGCGGTTCGCAGAGAAGAAGAAGTGCAGCGTCGGATCGTCATTCAGCGATCCTGAATAGGAAAGCGCATAATTATGTTTTCCCCATGAGCCGCTGGAGATATCGAGCGAGCCGTAGTTCTTGTATCCGCCCTTGCGCGTGATGATATTGATGACGCCGCCCGTCGCATCGGAGCCGTAGACGGAAGCGCCGGGGCCCTTGATGACCTCGATCTTGTCGATGTTCTCCATATTCGTGATCTGATCGAGGTTCACGCCTGTGGACTTCGATCCGCGTCGGCTCGTGCCGCCGATCCGCTGGCTTGCCGCATTATCGACACGACGTCCGTCGACAAGGATGATAACGCGCGAATCCCCGTTGATCAGCACGCCGTTGTTGTAAAACTGATAGCCGTACTCGCCGCCGCGATACCCCGGGTTATTGAAGGTCACCCCCGGAATACGCTTGATCGCCTCGGTGATATCCTTATAATGGCGCTTTTCAATCTCCTCGCGCGTGATGACCTTCACATCCCCGCCCGTACGGTAGTAGGACTGCTCGGTAATCGTGTCGCCGAACTTATTTTGAATGCGGTCGGCCTCCACAACAACGTCGTCGAGCGTATACTCTGTGAGGTTCTCATCGTGTCCCGCATGGACAAGGGACTGGCCCCCGCCCGCACATATGAGGGCCGTAAGGACAGCGGCCGTTAGTTGTTTCTTTCTCATCATCAATTTCTCCTGCGTCATCTATATTGCGTACCGATACCCCGGGGAGGGGGCACCTCCCCGCACCTTCCCGAGCTCTTAGAACCGATAGTCGACCCCGAGCATGAAACTCCGTCCCGGCATGGCGTATGCCCCCTTGCCGATATACGGATGGAACTTCACTTCGTAGCCTTCATTCGTGAGGTTATCGACCGTGAGGTAGACGGTTGCATCCTTGTTAATCTTATAGTTGAGCACCCAGTCCAAAACGAGGAACCGTTTCGCCGTGAAGTAGCGCGTATCCATCCCGCTGTACAACACGCTCGTCAGGGCAGAGGACCACTTGCCGTTCTCATACGAGACATCCAAAACGGTCTTATGTTTCGGCCGCGTCGAGTTGATATACGCATTGATGAGGATCGAGTCGATTCCAAGCCCCGGCTGGAAGACCATTCCTCGCTTTGCCGTCCAGTGTTCATCGACAGTTGAATATGCAAACCGCATTTTCCAATGATTATTAAATCGATGATTTACGCCTACATTAAATGCCCGTCGCCGTTGTTTTGCATTGACAGATTTTGTCTTGAAATCACCGGCCGTATCATCCCATACGGATTGTCGAGAAATTGCATTTGCCATGTCGGTATAGTCATAATTCATAAATATTGATGTTGCCGGCGAAAATTCTTTCTTCAAGCCAATCGTATAAGCGTTGCCCCGTTCGTTTTCAAGTTTTTGATCTTTATAAAGAGTGGCATCCGGCTTGTAGTCATTAGGTTTCAATGGCCGATTCACTTGCGTCCAACCGGCAAATATACTGAAGCCGGGTTGGAAGAGATACTCCGCGTTTATCGCCGCAGTCACTTTGGAATACTTACTATCTGCGGCTGTGGTCGATCCGGCTTCTGCGGTCGTACTCGCCGCATTGGAGTGTTGCCAGCGCAGTGCCGGAGCAATCTCGAGCCGATCGTTTACATGAATTTTATCCTGCACAAAACCGAGCAACGTCGTTTGTTTCACATTCGTTGCCGTCTCTCTGTGAGTAATATTGCTCGTACTAAAGCTCTCATGCCGCGACCAATCAATCGCCCAACCGAATAAGACATCGTGCTTTCCAAACGACTTGCCGAATTGTCCTTCCAGGCCATGGTTGTAGTCGTTGTCCCGATTCCGTTTGTCCTTATCGGTAACAGTCCGAGCACGAACATATTCATCCCATTCGGGATCCCACGGCGTCGGTATTGGGCGGCTAGGCCATGCGGCATCGTCACTGGGGCCCCAAACCAGCCAATATTTATGCTGTTGATAGTACGCCCGGATATAACTCTCCATGCCGTGATCCTTACCAAAGGAATACGTCAAATCATAATCAAAGTTATTATGCCCTGTGGCGGTTCCGTTGAACCCCCTCAAATACCAGTTATTACGATACCCTTGATTGGGGATCGCGCCATATTTCTTTTCTACTTTATAACGATGCATCATCGCCTCGTACTCTGCTTTTGTCATATAGCGGTAATCCGGTACCGTGATGGGATACCCATCGTATGCATCGGTGTGGTTCATAGAGAATGTGAGGCTGTGGGTATCATCAAAATATTTATCAATACGGATGTTATAACCGGCGTCATTAAACTGCGTGCCGTTTGAACGATAGTTTTTTCCGGTCATACGGTCATAATACCTACCCGCAGCACCACGATCACGCATGCCGGAAATGAAATAGCGAAGCGAGCCATCTTTCGTCGACCCGGAATAGTTGAACCGATAAACATGGTGTCCGTAGGAGCCAGTTGCCAAATCAATCTTCCCCTGCGGTGTCAGCGTTCCCTTCTTCGTAATGATGTTAATCACGCCGCCCGTCGCGTCCGCACCGTATTTCGACGCGCCCGGGCCCTTGATGATCTCAATCTTTTCGATATTGTCGATACTCGTGATCTGATCAAGATTTGCCAATGCCTTCGACCAGTTTGCAGACTTTGAGCCCATCAGCCCGCTGACCGCGTTGTCGACGCGCCGTCCGTCAAGACAGACGACAACACGGTCGTCTCCATTGATTGTTACGGTGGTGTTATACTGTGTACCCGCGCCGTATTCGCCGCCATGATAGCCGATGCTGTTCACCTGTACGCCCGGCAGCGTTTTGATCGCGCTCGTCACATCCGGATAATGGCGCTCTTCGATATCGTCGCTCGTGATGACATCCACATCACCGCCGGTACGATAATAGGACTGCTCTGTGATAATGTCGCCGAACGCATTCTTCGTTCGCGCGGCTCGGACCTCAATAGGATCGAGCGTATATTCGTCAATTCCCTCGTCCTGTGCGGCATGGGCAACACCATGTCCCCCCCCCGCGCACATCAAGGCTATAATTACGGCAGCCGTCAACTCTTTTTTCTTCATCAAAAATACCTCCTCAACAATCTCTCTGTCGGCCCGACTTGCCGAGCTGAATATCCGTCGCCTACTCGTTCACCGCCCCATAGCGCTCTGGATATAAGCCTCTCTTTACAATACGCAGCCCCTCGGCCGTCTTGACCGCCGTCGCGTACATATACGCGAACGGCAGCATATAAACCCGCCCGTTCTGCACGGCACGCAGCGAACTGAACCGCGGTTCCTTGAAAAACGCCGTTGACTTATCCATCTGCGCCAGATTGAAGTACACGACAAATATCACATCGGGGTCCGCCGCAATGAGGTCCTCCGGCCCCACCGTCCTGCTCTTCACAGGCATCTGCCCGCCCAAGCGATTCACCATATCTCCGATGAGCCAACCGTCGTCATAGTTGGCAATTCGATTACCGGTTAGTTCGACAACCATGACATTCTGTGCTTCTCCATGCACCGTATCATGTGCCGCGTACTCCAGTTCCGTATGAATCTCGCGAATCACCTTCTCCGCCTTTTCCCTCACGTCAAAGATCCGGCCCATATCTTCTAAAAATTGGCACTCATCTTCTATCGTTCCGTGCGGCACCACATGATTGGAGGTTGCGATGATATACGTGTTTATACCGCGCGCCCGCCACCACTCCGTATTCCCATACCGCACCGGAAGGAAGGTCGATTTCCAGCCTAGGATAAAATCCGGATGATACGCAACGGCTTGTTCCCTCCCTAACTCCTGTTGTGTAATATGCTGTATTTTTGCAAATTCCTCAGGATATTTCCCCTTGAGCTCCGCATATGCTTCCGTTGTCGGCTTCATAGTAACGGCAACGATCTTTGCCCCCTGTTCAAAAAGCAGCAATGTCTCCACTGTATTTACGCCATATACAAGGACGCGTTCCGGCATTCTATCGAAACGGATGTATGTATGTTCTTTCTTCGAATCAAACGTCTCGATCTCTACAGGGTAATGCGGAGATATCCCGGCCGTCTCCCTCCCCGGCGGTAATTCCAGCGGAACGATTTCACTGTTTTTTGATGATAAAAACGATGCCGCAGCAACGAGTATAAAAAACAGAATGAGGATTTGTCTCATAATAGTCACATTACCTCAAAACGGCAGTATGGTCTCATGTATCTTAAAAAATACATATCGGCGTCGCGTCGGCCCTCCCGTCACACTCTATACAAAACCGCCTAAAATTTATACTTCATACCGATCATAAAGTGCCTGCCGAGCTGCGGCCAAGCCCCCTTGCCCAGATAGCTGGTATAGACCGTCTGATACGCCTGATTGGTCAAATTGACGATTGAGGCATATATTGTCAGATCTTTGTGTATCGCGTAGTTTGCATTCAGATCCAGTATAAACGCCCGTCTGGCAGTGTAAGCCATCGTGTCACAGCCCGTGTACCATGTGCTTGTAATCGTGGCGTACAACTTATCGTTTTCATACGCAAGATCTGCCGTGTAGTTATTGGCCGGACGCAGCCGATTAATGACGGAGTTGACGTTGCCGTCGGCCCATTTCAGTTCCGGGTCAAAAATCATTCCGTCCTTTGCGGAGAAATTATCGTATGCGTGTGAATAACTAGCGGTCAATGTCAGATGCGGATTAAAGCGATGCTGCAGGGAGAGATTAACGGCCTTTTTTATCTCCTTCGCATTGACAAACTTGAGTTTGAAATCATCTATCCCTTGATCCCAAACACTATAACGAACGACGGCATTGCTCATTCTCGTATAGTTATAGTGTATGGAAGCCGTTGTCTTTGCAGAAAACTCACGCCGAATACCGATGCTCCACACATCCCCTTTTTCATCCTGAAGCTTTGCGAAGTCGGTATCGTTTTTTGCCGTATAGTCGCTAGGACGCAGCGGCCGGCGCACTTTACTGTATCCGAAATAGGCGGTAGTCTTCCGATCCAACGCATACTGTGTGTTGAGCGACGGCGTTATGGTATTCGTCGTTGACCCCACGGTACTTCTTACCCCATCCTGAGAGACTGTCGCCCCGTCGCTGTAATGTGCGAAACGGAGTGAAGGAGTAAGCTCCCATTTATCAGAAAGCAGAATTTTATCCTGAATGTACCCGATAACAGAATTTCTCTTAACAGACGCCTGCTTTCCGGTTGTCACAGTCGTATTAAAATATTTTGAATGATCATAGGTCCATGTTGTGAGAACGTCATGTTTCCCATATGCCTTGCCTACCTGAAATTGGATTCCTTGATTTTTCAGCTGATGAAACCAATGTCGATTACTTCTGTCTCGATAATGAGCCCTGCCCCATTCATACCACTCCGGCGTATCCGGAACAGGCGAATCCTTTTGCGTTCTGCCGCCAAATGACCCCCAATATCGTTCATTTTGATCATAGATACGAACGAAACTCTCCATTCCGTTTTCCCGATTAAATATATACGTCAGATCGGTATTATTTTTATTGTATGCATTATATGAACCGGTCACCGCCCACATATACCATAGCGTCCGATAGCCGGGATTTTTGGGGTCGCCGGTTATTTTATTGTCAAAATAATCGTGTTTGATGCGGTCCCAGTCTGCTTGATTAAAATATTTATGATCCGGCGCCGTCAAGGGATAATCCGCATCGCTCTGCATATGGTTGTATGCCGCCCGCAACGTATGCAGCTTGTCAAAATCATAATCAAAACGGAAGTTCAGATACTCTTCCTTATATCCCGTATTGACATAAGTGTAATTTTTCCCGCTAAGCCCATCCTTATATTTTGCGTCGCCCCCCATTTCTCTCCCCAGAGAAAAGAAATATTTCATCTTTCCTTGAGCGGTGCTCCCCGAATAATTGAACCGATAGTTATGCCGTCCCCACGAACCGGTTGATAAATCCAGCGTTCCTGTCGCTCGGTCGCCGCCTTTGCGCGTGATAATATTAATTACTCCGCCGGTCGCGTCCGAACCGTAGAACGAGCCGCCGGGGCCCTTGATCACCTCAATCTTTTCAATATTATCGATATTTGTAATCTGATTGATGTCCACCATTGCTTTTGAGCGATGTGACGATGTGCTTGCGATGGCGCTGCCCGCCGTATTGTCCATCCGCCGTCCGTCAACGAGAACCACAACGCGGTCGTCTCCGTTGATCGTTACGATATTGTGCGTCTGCGTATAACCAAACTCACCGCCGCGATATCCCGGCGTTTTAATCTGAACCCCCGGTACTTGCCGCAGCGCGTCGCTCAGCTGATCATAATGCCGTCGCTCAAGAGTTTCCCTATCAATTACGTTAACGTCTCCGCCGGTACGGTAATAGGACTGCTCAGTCACAGCATTGCCAAAATAATCTATCGAAGTATTTCCTTCAACTTCAATATCTCTTGCCACGTATGTCTGCGTGCGTGAAGACTTTGTCTCCTCGTTTTTCTCGGCAGTCTCCGCCGCATAAGCATGCGCTGTGCCCGCGCATAGGGACAGCGATAACAGCGCACATAGGGTCAGGCGTTCCTTTTTATTTTGTGCCACTTGATCTCTCCTCTCCTGTTACAACGACATATTCGTTATAGGATCAAACCGCGCTGCCGCATCTCCGGCAAAAACAGTTCCACCTGACCCTCCAAAATAAAATCTTCGGTTCCCAAAATAAAACGCCTTCTTGCCTACATGGCAAAAAGGCGCAACTATCCTCTCAAAGCGCTCCTCCCTGTCGATCGCAGGTGATTACGGCGTTCCAACTAGGCAGTTCTTCTGGCTTTGCATCATCGTCTTCCTCGCCTTCCCGATTGCCCAGTGACATGAATGAGGTCGACTCCGCATTACAGCTGCGGGACAGCGCAGGTTTCTCACCTGCTTCTCTATTGAGCGCAACGCGCACCTAATCGGATCGTATTTAATTTTATTTGATATTAAAAATTCATGCGTAGATTATCATGTCATAAATAAAATGTCAAGAGGCAAAGTTTTCATGTTTTTCGGTTCTAATCGATGTGCCGTGAAATCTCATCCGTCGGGATACAGGCCGCTCTTAATGATGCGCAGCCCCTCCACAGTACGAACGGCGGGCGTATACACGCAGGCGAACGGCAGCATATAGACGCGCCCGCCCCGCACCGCGCGCAGGAAGTTGAACCGCCGGCTGCGGAAGAACCGCTCCGCATGCGCCTTGTCATACGCGCCGAAATACAGCACGAAGATAACGTCGGGATCGATTTGCAGCAAATCCTCCGCCCCGATCATTGCGCTCTTCACCGGCATCCGTCCGCCGAGGCGCACGACCATATCGCCCACAAGGTCGCCTTCGTCATAGTTGACAATCTCGTCCCCGTTCAGCTCGACGACCACGACCGTCTGCGGTATCCGTGCAGCGGCATCGCCTTCATCGTATACGAGCATAGCGTTAATCTCTTTGATCAGCACGTCCGATTTTTCCTGCACATCAAAGACGCGCCCCATGTCGTCGATAAAGCCGCACTCCCCCTCGATCGTCGCGCGGCCCCGCACGCGGTTCGACGTGGAGACGATGTAGGTATCGACGCCGCGTTCGTTCCACCAGCGGGTGCTCCCATAGCGGTGCGGGGAGAATGTCGAGCGCCAGCCCAAAAAGAAGTCGGGCATATATGCGATCGCGTGCTCTCGGCTGAGCTCACGCCGCGCCGCATGACGAATTTTTTCAATCTCGTCTGGATACTGTTCCCGCAGCCGTTCATAGACCGCGCCGCCCGTATCGAGCGTCACGCCGACGATCCGATCGCCCTGTCCGAGGGCAAGCAGCGTCTCGAGCGTATTCGTCTGATGCACGAGAACACGTGTCGGCGGACGCTGCAGTGTGATCCGCGTCGGCCGCTTTGCCGAATCATAGGTATCGATCACACGGGGATAACCTGCGGCGGTACCGGAGGGCGCCGCCTCCTGCGGCTCCAAATCAACAATCTCGCTGCTGCGGGACGCGAGCGCGGCCGACAGCCCCGCGATGACCTCAATCTTTTCTATGCCGTTGATATTGATGATTTGATTAATATCAACCGTCGCTTTCGTATTTCCCACGGAGTCCCATGTTGTCACATTTCCGGCGGCGTTATCCATACGGCGTCCGTCAACAAGCACAACGACGCGATCATCGCCGTTAATACTAACGACGCTGTGCGTATTTCCGTTTTGGAACTCGCCGCCGCGGTAGCCCGGCGTGCGGATGAGGACGTCCGGCACCTGCCGTAGGGCGTCGGTCAGCTGATCGTAATGCCGCCGGTCGAGCGTCTTGCGGTCGATGACGGTGACGTCGCCGCCCGTACGATAGTAGGACTGCTCGGTAATCTCGTTGCCGAAATAGTCGCGGGCCGCCTCGCCCTCGACCTCAACGTCGCGGGTCACATAGGTCTGCGACGATTCCCTTGTATTTTCATCATCATCGGTTGTCTTTTCCGCATAGACGTCCGCGCTTCCCGCACATACGGACAGCGACAACAGCACGCCCAAAGTCAGACGCATCTTTTCTTTTCGATTCACTTGATTTCTCCTTTCAATGGTACGGCGCATATGGTCTGCCCCCCAACCGTTAGAATTTATACTTCACGCCGAATATGACGGCGCGTCCCGGCTGCGGCCATGCGTTTTTGCCCATATAACGCGTATAGAGCGTCTGATACGCTTGATTGGTCAGATTCGTCACGGACGCATAGACGGTCATATCGTCCGTCACAGCATAGTTCACGTTGAGGTCGAGAATGAGCGCGCGGGAACTCGTATACGCGGTCGTATTCGATCCCGTATACCACGTCGCCGCAAGAGAGGTGTAGAGTCTGCGGTTCTCATAAGCAAGGTCCGCAATATAGACGTTCGCGGGGCGCAGTTTATTGATGACAGAGTTGATATTGCCTTCGTTTACGGTCAGCCCGCTCTTGAACTTCAGGCCGTTCTTCGCCGAATATTCATCGAACGCATGAGAGTAGTTTGCGTTCAGCGTCAGATGCTTGTTAAACTGATGCTGCACAGAGACATTGAACGACTTTTTCAATTCCCGCGCATTCACACCGACGGCATATTCTTGATAATCTTCATTCCAAACGGGATAGGAGACGACCGCGTTGCTCATGCGCGTATAGTCATAGTTGACCGCCGCCGTCGTCTTTGGCGACAGTTCGCGGCGCATGCCGAGCGTCCAAACGTCGCCCTTCTCATCCCGGAGGCGGCTGAATACGTTGTCATACGGATCCCAATGGTCTTCCACCTTGATGGGGCGGTACACATGGCTCCACCCGAAGTATGCGCTCGTCTTATCGTCAAAAGCATACTGCGTATTGAGCGAAGGCGTCAGCGCGTGCGCACTCCCAATATGAACGGAGGTATATTCATCCGTGTCCATATCCACATATGTGACGTCGGCCGCGCCATAGCGAACGTAGCGCAGGGACGGCGTGAGTTCCCACTTATCGGAGATAAAGATCTTATCCTGCACATAGCCGCTCAGTGTGGGGCGCTCATGGCGCACCATCTGTACTCCGTAGATATCGGGATCCTCCGGATTAAACCAGTGATCCGCCTTCGCCCGGTCGTACGTCCATGTTGTCAGCACATTGTGCTTGCCGTACGCTTTGCCGAGCTGGAGCTGGACGCCCCTGTTCTGCAGCTGATGGAACCATTTTTTATAATCGCGTCCTCTGTAATTGTCCTTCAGCCATTCATACCATTCGGGCGTTCCGGGGAACGGGGTCCCTGTTCCGGGAATATAATTGCCGTGCGCGTCTTTTTGATACCTTTTCCATTTGCCGCCCTACGATCCCCAATAGCGTTCATGCTGATCGTAGACGCGTACGAAGCTCTCCATTCCGTTCTCACGGCTGAACGTATAGGATAGGTCGAAATTATTCTTGTTGTAGGCGTTATACGCGCCCGCCGCCGCACGGACAATCGGCCACCGATTTCTAAAACCGGGCGTTGCAAGCGTCCCGCCGCCCTCCGTGATGCTGCACGGCCAATCCTGCGGGTTCAAATAGCGATAGTCGGGCGCAACCACGGGATAGGCCGCATCGCTCTGCATATGGTTGTAGTTAAAACGCAGATTATGAATTTTATCGAAATCATAGTCGAGGCGAATGTTCGCCGAATCGTCCCGATAGCGCGTGAACGGGTAGGTTTGATCTTTGCCCGTGAGGCCGTCATGAAATTTACTGTCGCCGCTCATCTCGCGCGTCACGGACGTAAAATATTTCAGCTTATTGTCGCCGCTCGTGCCCGAGTAACTCAATCGGTAGTTGTGTTTCCCCCACGATCCCGTCGATATATCGAGCTCTCCGACAGGCTTCTTCGCGCCTTTGCGCGTGATGATGTTGATGACGCCGCCCGTCGCGTCCGAGCCGTAAAAGGACGCGCCCGGTCCCTTCATGACCTCGATCTTCTCGATGCTGTTCATATTGATCGTATGATTGATGTCAACGGAGACTTTGGTGGACGATGTCGAGCTCTGCGATATAGGGTTGAACGCGCCGTTGTCCATGCGCCGCCCGTCTACAAGTATAATGACGCGGTCGTCTCCGTTGATGCCGACGACGTTGTGCCCGTTGCTCTGTTCATTGTATTCCCCGTTATGGAATCCGGGGGACCGCACGAGCACGCCCGGCACCTGCCGCAGGGCGTCGGTCAGCTGGTCGTAATGCCGGCGGTCAAGCGTCTTGCGGTCGATGACGGTGACGTCGCCGCCCGTGCGATAGTAGGACTGCTCCGTGATTTCGTTGCCGAAATAGTCGCGCGTCGCCTCGCCCTCAACCTCAATATCCTTCGTCACATAGGTCTGCGACGCAGACCCATCTTTAGCCGAATCCGCGTCAGCTGTCTTTTCCGCATAAACGTCCGCCCCTCCCGCATATATGGACAGCGACAACAGCACGCCCAACGTCAGGCGCATTTTCCCCTTTCGATTCACTTGATTTCTCCTTTCAGCCATACCGCGCATAGCTCATGCGCCATAGATACGAGACGCCGCATCGCCGGACACGCGGCGCGTCACGCGCCGTTCCCGCCCGGCCCTACCGTTTTGTAAGAAACACGCGATAGGCGCAAAATAAAAGCCTTCTTGCTCGCATGGCAAAAAGGCGCAGACAAATCCTATCTCATCGCGCCTCCCTGTCGGTCGCAGGTATTCTCGGCGTTCTTAATCAGGCAGGTCTTCCGGCTCTGCTTCATCGCTTGCCTCGTCTTCCCGGTTTCCCAGTGACATCGTGAGGCCGGCTCAGCATTACGGCTGCGGGACAGCGCAGGCATCTCACCTGCTTCCCTATTGAGCGCGCTGCGCACCTGATCGGCAGCTATTCAGCTTTGTAGAATATTAAAAATAACACATGCAGATTATCATAGTATAAATAGGATATCAAGCGGACTCCTAACAAAAAGAGAAAAAACAATTACCGTTATTTTCTCATCGCACTGCTTCCCGGTCAATCCGCACTCTTAGAATATGTCCGTACGAAGAAAAAGCTGCGCCCCTGTCTTTCAACAAGGCACAGCCTGTTTTCATAGGCATTGAACTACCACAAGCCGATCATCTTCCACCACGCCGCGCCGATCGTGAGGTAGACGAGCGTCGTGCATGTTGTCGCGACGAAGCCGTTGCGCCACCATTCTCCCTGCGAAACATAGCCTCCGCCGAAATAGATCGGAGCGCAGCCGTTGCCGTAGTGGGTGAGAGAAATGGGAACATCCGCGAAAATACCGAAGACGATTGCCGTCATAAGGGGCGGCGCCCCAACGGTCGCACACACGGCAATGAACGCGGCATAGAGGGCGCTGATGCGCGCCGTCACACTGGCAAAGCAGTAGTGCACGTAGGTGTAAAAGAGCAGCAATATGAGTGCCGAGCCGATCCAGCCCAGTCCGATGGAGGAAATCGCGGCGCCCGCGCCCTCCGCCATCCACTTAATAATGCCCGATTTTGCGAGCGCAGAGGCGAGCGTCATCAGCGAGCCCATCCAAAACATCGCGTCCCACGCGCCTTTTTCCGTGATGACATCCTGCCAGTTGATAACATTGAGGATAATCATGACACAGACCGCCCCCATTGCCACGGGTGTCGCGCCGATGCCCGTAAATCCCGACGTCGCCCAAAGCAGGAGCGAGACGATGAAGATGACGGAGAGGTATTTCTCGCCGCTCGACATGGGGCCCATCGCCGCGAGCTCCTTCTCCGCCAAGCCGCGCGCGTTCGGGATGCTGACAAGCTCCGGTTTTGCGAGTTTCATCATGAGGAGCGGAACGAGCAGCAGGCTGACGAGTCCGGGCACGATTGCGGCGCTTGCCCACCCCATCCATGTAATTTCAACGTCCAGCGCCTTCGCCGCAAGGGCGACGCAGAGCGGGTTGCCCGCCATGGATGTGACAAACATGGTACAGGTCACGGCGTCGCAGTGGTAGCCGACCTGCATGAGATAGGCGCCGATCCGCCGCGATGTCTCGCCCGGTTCAGACCCGAGCGCCCCCGCGAGCGAGCGGACAATGGGGTACATGATGCCGCCGCCGCGCGCCGTAGCCGAGGGCGTCGCCGGCGCAATGACCAGCTCGCTGAGGGCAATCGCATAGCCGAGCGACAGCGCGCTCTTTCCGATCACGCGAATAATGCCGAACGCGATCCGTTTTCCCAGGCCGCTTTTGATGAATCCGCGCGAATAGAGAAAGGCGCAGACGATCAGCCAAATGGTGCTGTTGCCGTAGCCGCTGAGCGCATCGCTCACCTTCAGCAGGCCGGCGCACGTCGTAAACGTCACGGCGATAAAGGCGACCGCACCGATCGGCAGCGGCTGCAGGATAAAGCCGAGCACTGTTGCGACGAACACCGCCATAAGATGCCACGACTCCTGCGTCACTTCTGCGGGAACGGGAGAAAACCACAGCCCCGCAAAGATGACAAGCGTAACGAGTGCATTACGTTGCTTTTTGCTCATGTCATTCACCTCGCCTCAGAGTAATCCGATTGGGAGGCTTCTCCTCCCGATTGCAGAGAAGTTAGGGACATCCCATGTTTTATCAATACTATATTATTTCGTCCTTAACCGATATTTTCCTTCTCTTCATTTATGTTTTCATAATAAATATTTATCATAAAAATTATACTGCTCCCGTATCGGCATGTTAATAAATCAAATTCCGTTCGCACCGCATATTCTTCCGGTTCTTGAAGGCGCCGTCATTTCTCCGTCATGCCGTTCCGCAGCAAGTTCCCCTTGACACTGAACTCCGCTCCAATGATATAATGCAGGAAGTGTGAACAGGGGAACGAAAGCGCGGCTTCGGCCGCGCCGTTCGCAGGAGCAAAGGGGGAGTTTCTTTGTATTTGGAAAAAATCACGTCACCCACGGATATCAAGTGCTTTGACGCCGCACAGCGCAGAGCGCTGGCACAGGAGATGCGCGACGCGATGCTGAAGCGCGCGAGCATCCACGGCGGGCATTTCGGCCCGGACTTCGGCGCGGTCGAGGCGATCATCGCACTCCACACGGTCTTTGACTCGCCGCGGGACAAGATCGTCTACGACGTCTCGCATCAGTCCTATCCGCATAAGATGCTGACGGGGCGCGCCCCGGCCTACATCGACGAGGCGCACTACGACGATGTCTCGGGCTATACGAATCCCGAGGAGAGTCCGCACGACTTCTTTAACGTGGGGCACACGTCGACATCGATCAGTCTCGCAACGGGGCTTGCCAAGGCGCGCGATCTCGCGGGGCGGAAGGAAAACATCATCGCGTTCATCGGCGACGGCTCGATGTCGGGCGGCGAAGCGCTCGAGGGGCTCAACACGGCGGGCGCCATGAACGCGAACCTCATCGTCGTGTTCAACGACAACGACCAGTCCATCGCGGAGAACCACGGCGGCATGTACCGCGCGTTCAAGGAACTGCGCGAGTCGAACGGGGCTTCCCCGAACAACCTTTTCCGCGCGATGGGGCTCGCGTACCGCTATGTCGCGGACGGCAACGACACCGAGGCGCTGATTGCCGCGTTCTCCGCGGTGAAGGACACGGAGACGCCCGTCGTCGTCCATATCCGCACGCAAAAGGGCAAGGGCTACAAGTTCGCGGAGGAGAACCGCGAGGCGTGGCACTACTGCGGTCCTTTCGACATCGAGACGGGCAAGGCAAAACACGCGGCCAGCGATCCTTACGCAAAGGCGAGCGTCGATTTCGTTCTCGAGACGGCAAAGGCCAATCCGAATTTCGTCTTTATCGCGGCGGGCACGATGGGCGGCATCGGACTTTCCCCGTCGAAACGCGCCGCGCTCGGCAATCAGTATGTCGATGTGGGCATCGCCGAGGAGCAGGCGGTCGCGATGGCGTCGGGCATTGCCAAGGCGGGCGGCCGGCCGATCTTCGGTACCTACAGCACGTTCTTCCAGCGCGTCTACGATCAGATGGCGCAGGACGTCGCGGTGAACGACAATCCCGCCGTCTTCCTCTCGGTCGGCGCGTCCATGTACTACATGAACGACGTGACGCATCTCGGGTTCTTCGATATCCCGATCTTCTCGAACATCCCGAACCTCGTCTTCCTCGCACCCGCGAGCCTCGCGGAGTACAAGGCGACGCTCGCGTGGTCGGTCGCGCAGACGGCGCATCCCGTGATGATCCGCATGCCGGTCGGCGGCTACGAGGAGAGCCCCTACGAGGTGCGCACGGACTACAACGAACTGAACAAGTATCAAGTGGTCACAGAGGGCGCGGACGTCGCCGTCATCGGCGTCGGGAACTTCGCGGCGCTCGCGAGCGAGGCTGCGGCAGAGCTCGAAAAGGAAGGCATCCGGGCGACGATCGTAAATCCGATCTACCTCTCGGGGCTTGATACCGCTCTCCTCGATTCGCTCAAAGAGAAGCACCGCCTCGTCCTCACGCTCGAGGACGGTATCCTCGACGGCGGTTTCGGGCAGAAGATCGCCTCGTACTACGGCACCGACGTGGGTCTCCGCGTGCGCAACTACGGCCTCAGCAAGGAGTTCCACGACCGGTACGACGCGGCGAAGCTTGCGCGCGCGCATCATCTCACCGCCGCGCAGATCGCGGCGGATGCGCTGGCGGCGATTCGGCATCCCCGATAAAGCGCAGAAATGTCAACCGCACAAAAAAAGAGCCGGCATCGGCTCTTTTTTTTGTGTGCAGCGCTCGTCGCCATCCCCTATTTACGGCTCGTACGGAATGCCTTTCCCCTTCATAAAGTCGATAAAGTTTCCCTGCTCCTCTCCGGAGGGGAACACCCGCATAGGGATGATCAGCACAGAGGCGGGGCCCATCATGAGATAAAAAGCCGTCGCCGAACGCTCGAGAGCGATAAACTGTTTATAGCGCGCCGTCATATCGTAGTACGAGGCGTGTTCCGTGAGATGTTCCTCGCCGCATTCGACGATCCGCGCGCCGACGCTGTTATTGCGCCCGGCAGTCAGAAACATGGCCCGCGCGTTGCGGCGCAGAGAGGCGTCCGTCAGCTTCACAGTCACCCAATAAAGCGCCAACGCAAGCAGCAGCATTGCGCCGGCCAGCATCGCCCCCTGCCTGACGTCCATGCCGCGCACCATCGTCAGGATCAGCAAAAAGGCGACGATGGGAACAAGCGCGGACAAAATCCGCAGGCGCTTCCGCTGCTTTTTAAAGAACGGAGCCCTGCGCGCATAGAAAAGCGTAAAATCGATGCGGTCCTGCGGCGTTAGGTCAAACGTAAATTTCATCAATGTACCTCCCGTCTTCGTTCAAATACAGATGAAGTCTTCTCGAATTATATTCATAATATCGTCTATCATCCGCGCAATCAAGGGCGGTTTCCTTAGAACGGCACGCCGCGGAAAAAAGGGCTTGCTTTTTCCGCGACGCCGCGTTATAATATGCCTCGTCAGTCACGGGGACGTAGCTCAGCTGGGAGAGCACCAGGTTCGCAATCTGGGGGTCGAGAGTTCAATCCTCTTCGTCTCCACCATCGACGCAGTATACGGAGCAGCCGATCGGCCGCTCCGTTTTTGTATGTCCTCCAACGCAAAAAACGGTCATGCCGCCGGGCACAACCGCCGCTCTATTTTCCATTGACAATCACATCGTCGGTCCGATGATCTTCTCCATCCAGATCATGCCGTACCGCCGCCCGAATTTGCACGCGCACCGGTGAAACTCGCCCACCTTCGCGAACCCGAGCCGCTCGTGAAACGCCGCGCTGTCTTTCGTCAGGTATTCGTCCTCGGCGTCCGGCCAGCCGATACAGGCGTAGAGATTGCATATCCCCCGTGTGCGCAGGCGTTCTTCCAGCGCCTCATACAGCACATCCGGCCAAGCCCGCCCCCGCGCGCCGCGCGGTCGAGATAGACGGTCAGCTCGCACGAACATCGGTAGGCGGCGCGCCCCACAAAAGGCCCCGCATACGCATACCCGAGCGTGCGCCCATTGCGTACGGCAACGAGATAGGGGTACCGCGCCGCGGTATTTCGCACGCGGTTCTCAAACTCCGCAAGGGTCGGCACGTCATATTCAAAGGAGACCGCCGTGTGCTCCACATAGTAGGCATAGATCTCGAGGAGCCGCGGCGCATCTTCCGGTCTCGCGTCTCGGATGACGGCGGAACTGCTCATATCGGTTCCTCACGCCTCGACGTTCAGCACGATGAGCTTTTCCTCGGTAAACGCGCGGATCGCATAGGCGGGGCCTTCGCGGCCGATGCCGCTGTCTTTGACGCCGCCGTACGGCATGTTGTCCATGCGGAAGGTCGCGCCGTCGCCGATGATGACCCCGCCGACCTCGAGGTGCTCGGCACAGTAGTTCGCCACGGCAAGGGAGCGCGTAAAGACGCCCGCCTGCAGGCCGTAACGCGTATCGTTCACCGCGCGGACGGCATCCTCGATCGCGTCGTACGGGACGATGCTGAAGACGGGCGCAAAGGTCTCCTCGCAGACGACCTTCATGTCCGGCGCGACATCCGTGAGCACGGTCGGTTCGTAGAACGCGCCCGTCCGCGCGCCGCCCGTGAGAATCCGCGCGCCCTGCGCGGCGGCCTCACGCACCCAAGCGTCGATGCGCTCCGCCTCGTGCTCCGAGATCATGGGGCCGATCTGCGTGTGCACGTCCATCAGATCGCCGCCGCGGAACCCGCGCGCCGCATCGACGGCAGCCTCGCAAAACGTCTCGTAAATGGAACGCGACACATAGACGCGCTGACAGGAGATGCATACCTGTCCCGCATTGACAAAGGCGTATCGCGCGCAGCGTTCGGCGACCCAGCGCACGTCCGCCACATCCTCGTGGACGATGTTCGCGGAATTCGAGCCGAGCTCGAGTGAGATGCGACGGAACCCTACGGCATTCCGGAGCGCCTTGCCGACGGGCACGCTCCCCGTGAAGGAAAACATGCGGATCCGCTCGTCCGCGGCAAGGAGATCGCCGACGGGCCCGCCCTCGCCGAGTATGAGGTTCAGGCAGCCCGCGGGCAGCCCCGCCTCCCGGAAGACGTCGCAGAGCATGGACGCTGTGATCGGCGTCGCCGAGGCGGGCTTATAGACGACGGTATTGCCCGCGGCGAGCGCCGGCCCGATCTTGTGCGCGGCGAGATTGACGGGGAAGTTGAACGGTGTGATGGCGCAGACAACGCCGAGCGGCCGTCGGATCGTGAACGCCATGCGGTTTTCGCAGCCGGGCGCGCCCGCGAGCGGCACGGTCTCGCCGCGCAGGCGCTTTGCCTCCTCCGCCGAGAGGATGAGGGTCTGATAGGCGCGGTCGATCTCTCCGCGCGCGTCGCGGATGGGTTTGCCTGCCTCGGCGACGAGTGCCGCGGCGAATTCCTCGCGCCGCTCCCGCATGAGGTTCGCCGCGCGCAGGATGATCTCATAGCGTTCGTACGGGCTCAAGGTCACCGTTCGAAAGGCGCGCTCCGCCGCATCGACGGCCGCATGCACGTGCGATGCGCCCGCAACCGCAATCTCCGCGATCACCTCGCCCGTCGCCTTATGACGAACGGGCAGCGTCCCGTCTCCCGCGGCGCGCACGCCGTCGATCAGCATCCGAATGGTGTCCATCCCGCATCCTCCTTCCGCGCCGCCGATCATGCGGCGGCGCCTTCTCTCCTATTTATCCCTCGTCGTGCACCAGCCGCAGCGCGAGTTCCGCGTTGCGTGCGGCGAGGATCCGCATCTGCGCGAGCAGTTCGCCGCTCGTCTCCGCGAATTCGTGCCGTGCGCTCCATTTGCGGCGCACTTCTTTGAGCACGCTCGCCGTCGTGATATCTTGTAAGTCGTTGACGGGTTTTTCCCCGATGGAACGCAGGAAGCGGTCCACCTTCGGATCGTACGAGATGCCGATCATCGGGACGCCCATGACGCCCGCAAAGATGAGCGCATGCAGGCGCACGCCGATCATGAGGTCCATGTTGGCGACGAGGGAAAGCAGCTCCGTCGTCGTATATTCGCCCGTGAGGACGGTACAGTCCTCTGCGGTTCGGGCAGCGACGGTCTCGGCCGTGCGCACGTCCTCGGGATACTGCATGGGGAGGAAGACGACGCGCGCGTCGAGCTCTCGGACGATGTTGTCGCTGATCTCGGCGAGTACTTCCTTATAGTGCTGCCAGCCCTGCCAGTCGCGTACGGAGATGCCGATGACGGGCTTCGCTCCGTCCGCGCCGTAATGTGCGAGGATGGCGCGCCCCGCTTCCCTGCCGACCGGATGGATGCCGAGCACGGGATCGGCCGTGCACTCCATCGGCGGACGGACGATGCCGAGCCGCCGCAGTTCTGCCATCGATCCTTCGTCCCGCACGGTGATCAGCGACACCCTATTGCCGATCCAACGCATCGCACGGCAGGCAAACGCCCCCGCGACGGGACCGATGCCCTGCGCGTAAAGCATGACGCGCTTGCCCAAAAGAAGCGCAAGGAAGATCACCGCCATATAGTAGTATAGGCTGCGCCCGCTTGTGACGTTCTGCAGAAGGCTCCCGCCGCCGCTGACGACGAGATCCGCGCGGCGCATCGCGCTGAGAATGGCCCCCGCATCAAACGAGCCGATCGCCTCCACGCCGTGCCTGCGGCGCGTGTCCTCCGGTTCGGCGGAGATCACGGTGATATGAAGTTCCGGGTCTAGGTCTCCGAGCACTTCCAGCATCGCCGCGAGCATTGCCTCGTCGCCCGCGTTCTTCGCTCCGTAGTACCCCGATACGACGATCCGCTTCATCGGGTCAAATCCCCTCCGTTTCTTCGTGCCCATTTTCGGCATGTTTGACGCAGCCTCACGATGTCGCAGCCTTCACCTTGTCCAGCAAACGGTTCCAGGCCGCAACGAGCGCGACCAATGCGGCGCCGATCGCGCCGCCCAGCGCAATGCCGCCGATACCGCGCACAAGCGACATCTCGATCGGCGTGCGCATATGAGCGAAGGTCTCGACCATCGAGCCCTGTCCGATCGTCGCGGCGAGCACAAGCCCGAAGACGATCATCGTCGGCCAGCGCCGCGCCGCCGCATAGATGCCGAGCAGGAACGCGGGATGTCCGATGAGGAACTCCTTCGTACGGGGCCGCGCATAGAAGACCTGCTCGAGGAAGGCGCGCACCTGCAGTTCGATGCCCGGCACGGGCAGCCCCGAAGTATGACCGCTGCGCAGAACGAGCACAACAAGCCCGCCGAGGAGGGCGAGCGCGCCGAGCAGCGAACCGACGCGCACAGGGGTCGCGAGGATCTCGCGCACCTGTCCCATGACCCCCGCGGAGGCGTCGTAGCGCCCGTCAAAGATGTCAAAGCGCTGCATGAACGCGACGGCGACAAGGATCATCGGCAGGACGAAGGTCAGCTTGATCCCGCGGAAGATATCGAACTCGAGGAAGTAGCGCGTATCCGAGAGCGCACCCGAGAGATAGGAGGCGCCGATGAGAGAAAGCGCGCTCGTGATGCCGAGAAGGATGAGCCCGCCGACGATGATGCGCCATGCGGGGGCATCTTTCGGGAACCGCCGCCCGCGGAGGAGATCAAGCAGCCCCACCATCGCGAGCGCGGGAAAGAGGTTCGCGCTCGCAAACGACGCGAGGATCCGAATTTTGCTCCCTGCGCCGAGCAGCACGGGCATCATCCCGATGAGCGCCGCAATGGCAAAGAAGAGCAGCAGGAGGCGGGGGCGCCGGTTGAGCGCGGGAACGACGAGCGACAGGTAGAGCATGCCCGCGGCCGCAACGCCCATGATGACGAGCGCGCGCAGGATGCGCGCAGGTTCATAAGCGGCGAACATGCCCGCTCTGCCGATCTTGAATCCGTGCGATTCGAGCGCCGCGCGCGTATCGGCGAAGTATTTCATATTCGTCTCGAGGAGCGACATGTTCGGCGCGGGTTCCTCGTAGATGCGCAGGAGGTTGATGCGGATGTTCCGCTCCTCGTCCGTCGTCACCCAACGCTCGACGGCGTCCGCGATCTTGAGTTTTTTCAGTTCGTCCTTGGGAATGGAGTAAAGGCGCGCCACGTGATCGTAGCCGATCCCCTTCGCGATCTCGTCCATACCCTGCTGGCGGTAAAATTGGAGCTGTGTCACCCCCTCGATGAGGCCGAGGTTCAGGTGCCGTTCCCGCATCTCGTCAATCGTCGTCTGGAGCGCCTTCGGCGCGCCGAGGGTCTCCGTGCCCGAGAACACGATATCCGAGATACGGATACCGTCCATGCGCGCGAAGACCGCCCGCACATCGTCCGGCGTACAGGCTTCGTAGTTCGACGGACGTGCGAGGACGTCGAAGCCCGCCGCGTTGACGGCGCGCATCTCGTCGCTCGGCAGTCCGATATTCCGTTTTTCGAACGCCTCGTAGTAGTCCTTGACGGCGATGACCTCGTCGCCGCCGACCGTATGAACGGTCACGCGGCGCGCGCCGAAGCGCTGCACGAGATCGTCTTTCAGCTCGGCGTAGGCAGCCGGATCATGTCCGACGATATAGATCTCCGTGCCGACGATCTTCCCGTCCTCGACGAGCGACCGCCAAAGCGGATCGGTCAGCATGCCCGCATGGTAGCGCGCGATGATGTCCGCGCCCGTCAGCGCGACCGCTTTGCCGTTCACGTTAAACTTTTTGAACGTCGTCTCATAGACGGCGAGCGATGTGATGCCCGCTTCCTTTGCCTGCGCAAAGACTTCGTCCGGAGGAAGCCCCTCGCGCGCGGCGAGCTCGAGGAGGCCCTCGTAGTCGATGGCGAGTTCCACCGTGCGGCTGTTTTCCTCGATCACATGGCGCTCGATACCGATGACGAACGATGCGAGAAATCCGATGAAAACGGCTGCGAGGAGCACGGAATGATAGTGAAATTTCTTCATGAAAGTTCCTTCTCTGATGCGGGAATTACGACGCGTCCTTGCCCGCCGTCAAAATGACGACACCGTCGCGGGCCTCGACGCTCCGGAACGCAAGGCCGAGCGGCAGCGCGTCGGCACGGGCGACAACGATATCCGGGAAGAGCCCGTCGAGGCTGAGCGCGTTCATGCCGCGCCCGCGCGCGGAAATGCGGCGGACTTTATAATAGAGGTCGCCGGAGACGATTTCAAACGCTCCCTCGAGCGTGACGGCAAAGGTCTGCCCGAGGGCCTTGGTCTTCGCCGTGGCAACGACGCCGTCCGGCGTGACGGTCACATCGACGTCCTCAAATTTGCCCGTGGACTTTGTGATCAGTTCGCGGATGGCGTCCGCATCAATCACGCCGCGCAGCTCCGCAGACTTGGCCGAGGTGAGAACCGCCCTGCGCTCGGTCAGAAGCGTCAGCGTATCGATATGAAGTCCCGTGCCTGTGAGCGTGAGTTCGCGGACGAAGATCTTGCCGATGCGCCCCTGCCGCAGAACGCCGTCCACCGCGCCGATCTCGCCGAAGACGAGGCGCGGGCTCTCCGAGATCGAGATCTGCACATCCTCCGCCGCCGTTTGCTCGCGCAGCGCATCCACAATGAGGTTCGTGGCGTAGGAAGGGAGGGCGAGCACCGCCCCCGCGGCAATGACGACGATAATGAGCAGCGCTGCAGCGGCTTTCCACATGTGAACCTCCAATCGTTGCATGTTGTATTACGGCTCAGGGCATCTTTCTCGCTGCTGCGCAAACGGCGCGATTTTTCGGTGCCTCCCGTTCGCGGGCGAATTCTTGTCGCTGCGTAAACGACACGGCAGTTCGTGCATGAAAATCCCACGCTCCGACCGTAACGTAAGTGACGCGGAAGTTTGGATGCATAGCTAGGAATAAGGAGAATGCGAGGGAGTCGTAGTTAAGACCTACGTCGACCGACGCATTCGACGAAATGACGACGCTAGGCGCCAAAATCCCGCGTCACGTCGCGCGTCACGCCTAGAATTCGTGATTGGCCTTTGCGTTGAGGTAAGCCCTGATAAACGGGTCGATCTCCCCGTCCATAACCGCCTGCACGTTTCCCGTCTCGGCGTTCGTGCGGACGTCTTTCACCATCGTGTACGGCTGGAACACATAGGAGCGAATCTGACTGCCCCACTCGATCTTCTGCTGGACGCCTTCGAGTTTGGCAATCTCCTCTTCCTTCTTCTCCTGCTCGAGCTCGAAGAGTTTAGCGCGGAGCATCTTGAGGCACTGCTCCTTGTTCTGGAGCTGGGAGCGCTCGTTCTGGCACTGCACGACGATGCCCGTCGGCTCGTGCGTCATGCGCACGGCGGACGATGTCTTGTTGATGTGCTGCCCGCCCGCGCCGCTCGCGCGGTAGTAATCGACGCGCACATCGTCCATGTGGATGTCCACTTCGACCGCATCGTCGATCTCGGGCATGACGTCGCACGCGGAGAACGATGTGTGCCGCCGCGCCTGCGAGTCGAACGGCGAGATGCGGACGAGGCGATGGACGCCCTTTTCAGATTTTAGGAAGCCGTAGGCGTTGTGCCCCTTGATGAAAAGGCTCGCGGACTTGACGCCCGCCTCGTCGCCCGGCTGGAGGTCGGCAGTCTCGACGGTGAACCCGTGCCGCTCCGCCCAGCGCCCGTACATGCGCAGGAGCATCTGCGTCCAGTCCTGCGCCTCGGTGCCGCCCGCGCCCGCGTGGAGCGTGAGAATCGCGTTGTTCGCGTCGTATTCCCCGGAGAGGAGCACCTCGAGCTGGAGCGTCTCGAGCCCCGCGGCGATCGCGTCGAGCTCGGCGCGGATATCGTCCTCCATCGCGGGATCGTTCTCTTCGATGCCCATTTCATAGAGGGTCTCGGCGTCCTCGTATTTCGCGGCGAGCGCCTTGTAGGTGTCGACGCCGCCCTTGAGATCCACGAGTTCCCGGTTGACCTTCTGCGCCGCCGCCGCATCGTCCCAGAACGTCGGCTCGCTCATCTTGTATTCGAGCTCGGCGATCTTCTCCTCCTTCGCGGGGATCTCCAGGGAAATGCGCATCTGATCCAGCTTTTCGCCCAAATCACTCAGTGTCGGTTTCAGATCTTCCAGCATGTTGTTTCTTCCCTAAATTACACAATTATTAACTCCGCATTTTATTGGCTCAGTATGGGGCCGTCCGCACATCATGCGCGGCACAAAGTTACGCGCGCGTATGTCGCGGGAGAGCGCGGCAACGCGGGGCGGGACGCGCGTGAATCAAGTCCCCTCCCCCCCAGAACCAAACCTAAGTGACGACGCTAGGCGCGAAAATCCCGCGTCACACCGCCCCGTCATACCGCAAACCAAGTGAAGCGCTAGGTTCGATGCACGGGTAGGAATGAGGAGAATGCGAGCGACGGCGTAGTTAAGACCTACTCCGAGCGAAGCGTTCGACGAAATGACGCCGCCGTGCGCAAAGATAGCGTTTCACTGTCGCCCGTGGCAGTTCTTGTATTTTTTGCCACTCCCGCACGGACACGGATCGTTCCGCCCGACCTTCTTCCCGTCCTCGCCCTTTTCGGCGCGCGCCTCGGCGGGCGCGCTCTCATCGCCGTGAGAAACGCGGGCGGTGCGGAGGTGGTCCTCGAGTTTGGACCGCTCGCGCGCGAGCAGTTCATGCGCACGCTGCGCGGCGGCGGCATCCGCGACGGGCGCGGGTGCGGGCGTACCGTCAGGCGCCGCACTCTGCACGGGCGGCGCGGCCTGCGGGGCGACGATGCTCACATGGTACATGAGGTTCGCGATCTGATCCATGATGGAGGCTTCCATCTCTTCAAACATGGTCAGCGCCTCGATCTTATACTCGACGAGCGGGTTGCGCTGCCCGTATGCGCGCAGGTTGATGCCCTCGCGCAGCATGTCCATGTGATCGAGATGGTCCATCCATTTCTGATCCACGACGCGGAGCATGACGACCTTCTCGAGTTCGCGCATATTCTCCTCGCCGAACATGCGCTCGCGGTTCTTGTAGCCCTCCTCTGCGATCTGCTCGAGCAGCTCCTGGATCTCGTCGCGCGCGAGCACTTCGAGCTCTTCCTTTTTCAGTCTGCCCTGCGGCGCGTAGACCTTCTCCGCATCCTCGATAAGCGCATCCAGCTGCCACTCCTCGGGGTAGAGTTTCTCGTTCGCGTACTGCGTCATCTCGTCCTTGATGATGTGCTTGACCATCGCGAGGATGTTCTCGCGCAGGTTCTCGCCGCAGAGGATCTTGCGCCGCTCTCCGTAGATGACCTCGCGCTGCTGATTCATGACGTCGTCGTATTCGAGGACGTGCTTGCGGATGTCGAAATTGCGCGCTTCGACCTTTTTCTGCGCATGCTCGATGGAGCGCGTGATGATGGCGTGCTCGATCGGTTCGTCCTCCTCCATGCCGAGCTTGTCCATGATGCCCGCGATGCGGTCGGAGGCAAAGAGGCGCATGAGGTCGTCCTCGAGCGAGAGGAAGAACTTCGACGCGCCGGGGTCGCCCTGACGCCCGGAACGTCCGCGCAGCTGGTTGTCGATGCGCCGCGATTCGTGGCGCTCCGTGCCGACGATGTAGAGCCCGCCGAGCGCGTCGACGCCCTCGCCGAGCTTGATGTCCGTGCCGCGGCCCGCCATATTCGTCGCGATCGTAACGGCGCCCTTTTGCCCGGCGTTCGCAACGATCTCGGCTTCTTTTTCATGAAATTTCGCATTGAGCACGACGTGCGGGATGCCGTTTTTCCGCAGGACGTTCGACATCTCCTCGGACTGCGTGATGGACGTCGTGCCGATGAGGATGGGCTGTCCCGTCTCGTGGATCTCCTTAACCGAGCGCCCGACGGCGCGGTATTTCGCCGCCTTCGTCTTGTAGATGACGTCGGGGTGGTCGATGCGGCAGACCGGCTTGTTCGTCGGGATGACGATGACGGGCAGCTTATAGATCTTGAGGAATTCGTTCTCCTCCGTCTTGGCCGTGCCCGTCATGCCCGCGAGTTTTTCATACATGCGGAAATAATTCTGGAACGTGATGCTCGCGAGCGTCTGCGATTCGCGCTGAATCTTGACGCCCTCCTTCGCCTCGATCGCCTGATGCAGGCCGTCGGAGTAGCGGCGCCCCTCCATGAGGCGCCCCGTGAACTCGTCCACGATGACGATCTCGTCGCCGCGCACGACGTAGTCGCGGTCGCGGTGCATGAGCGCCTTTGCGCGCAGCGCGGCAGTAAAGCAGTGCGAGAGCTCGATGTTCTCGGGCGCGTAGAGGTTCTGGATGCCGACGATCTTCTCGATCTTCGGCACGGCGCTGTCGGCGGGCGCGACGGTCTTTTGCTTCTCGTCGACCGTGTAGTCCTCGCCCTCCTTCAGGTGGCGCACGGCGTTTGCCATGACGGCGTAGTTGTCCGTCGACTTCGTCCCGGGCCCCGAGATGATGAGCGGCGTGCGCGCCTCGTCGATGAGGATCGAGTCCACCTCGTCGACGATCGCATAGTGCAGCGCGCGCTGTACCATCTGGCTCTCGGAGAGCACCATGTTGTCGCGCAGATAGTCAAAGCCGAACTCGTTGTTCGTGCCGAATGTGACGTCCGACGCATAGGCCGCCTTGCGCTCCGGGAAGTCCATGTTGTGCGCGATGAGCCCGACCGAAAGCCCAAGGTAGCGGTAGAGCTTGCCCATCCACTCGCTGTCGCGCCGCGCGAGGTAGTCGTTGACCGTGACCATATGAACGCCGCGCCCCGCGAGCGCGTTGAGGTACACCGCCGTCGTCGCGACGAGCGTCTTGCCTTCGCCCGTGCGCATCTCCGCGATGCGCCCCTCGTGCAGGCACATGCCGCCGATGAGCTGCACGTCGAAATGGCGCATGCCGAGCACGCGCCGCGACGTCTCGCGCACGACGGCGAACGCCTCGGGGAGGATGTCCTCCATGGACGCCCCATTTTCAAGCTGTTCGCGGAACCTGCGCGTATAGCCCGTCAGCTTGTCGTCCGTCAGGTTCACCATATCGGGCTCGAGCCCGTTGATTTGATCCACAATCACACGGTAACGAGCGATCTCCTTGTCGTTGTTGTCGCCAAGGAAATGCTTCAAAATGGAAGAAATTCCAAACAAGTGGTTTCACACTCCTAATTCATGATCACGATAACATCCTGCATGCAGGACAATATTCGCTCCATTATACCACAAAGCCCCTGCCTTTGCACAAAAAGTTCAAAGGGGGCGGCGTTTTATCCTACTTTAAATAACGTATTTCGGCTTGTTCAAATCATATATGAATTGAATTATATTCCATATCATGATATAATCTTAAAATAAAGGAGGTGCATATTGCCGATATTTACGTATTTCTTGCGAATGATAGAAATTCGTTGAAGAATGTTTCTAAATATCTTATGGAAACGACATTAGAACTGATGAAATGGAGATGGATCAATGGATGCAGCAATGCTAACGTTAAGTGTTCTCGCAGTGGCGGCGATCCTATTCGCCACCGAAATTATCCCGCTCGCCGTAACGGCAATGGGCGCGGCGATCGCCCTCGGACTTTTAGGGGTGCTGACGCCCGCGCAGGTATTTTCCGGCCTGTCGAATTCCACCGTCGTTCTCTTCGCCGGCATGTTCATCATCGGCGCGGCGATGTTCCAAACGGGTCTCGCACAGAAGATCGGCATCGCCGTCGTCAAAAAATCCGGCAGTGACGAGCGCCCCCTCATGGCGGCGCTGATGCTGATCACCATCGTCCTGTCCTCGATCTCGTCGAACACGGCGACCGTGGCGTGTCTCATGCCGGTCGTCATCCAGATCTGCGCGGCGGCAAAACTCCCCGTCTCGCCGCAGCTCATGGCGCTCGCAATCGCGGCCAACGTCGGCGGCACCATTACGATGATCGGCACGCCGCCGAACATCCTGATGAGCGCCACGCTCCAGGCCACGGGGCTCGAGCCGTTCGGCTTTTTCGAATTCGCATGGATCGGCGTTCCGCTCTCGATTGTCGGCATGATCTACATGCTGACGATCGGCCGCAAGCTCTGCCCGCAGCACATGGTTGACAGCGATGCCAATGCGGGCAGCGGCGCTGCCGAAAGCGCCAAAGACTCCCGCAAGATGATCATCTGCGCAGTCATTCTGCTCGGCGTCGTCACCGCAATGGTTCTTGAGAAGGACATCCACGTGCCGATGCAGATGTCCGCCATCATTGGCGGCCTGCTCTGCGTGCTGACGGGCTGTCTCAATGAAAAGCAGGCATACGAGGGCATCGACTGGACGACGATCTTCCTCTTTGCCGGTATGCTGCCGCTGGCGAGCGCGATGGAAAAGAGCGGCGCCGGCGCGCTCATCGCGAACTTCGTCGTCGGACTCATGGGCGACGCGCCCTCGCCGTACCTCATCGTCGTCGCCATGTTCATCCTCTCCTGCGGCCTGACGCAGTTTATGTCGAATACCGCCGCGGCGGCGCTGCTCGCACCGATCGCGATCTCCATCGCGCAGTCCATCGGCGTATCGCCGTACCCGGTCGTTATGGCCATCGGCATCGCGGCATCCTGCGCGTTCACGACGCCGGTCGCGACCCCGCCGAACACGCTCGTGCTCGGTCCCGGCAAGTTCCGCTTCATGGACTATGTCAAGATCGGCCTGCCGCTCGTCTTTATATCGCTGCTCGTCTGCGTCGCCGTTATCCCGCTCGTGTGGCCGTTCCAATAAAAGATGCGCGGTTTTTTATGAACTAAGCGTGCAAATACGTAAACAGGGGCTGTTGCATCTGCATGTTATCGTGCAGATGCAACAGCCCTTGTTTTTATGCCGCCATGTATTACAACCATAACGCGGGCGCGGCGGCGCCGCTCGGCTTGTACGGAAAGACTCTTTTAGAGGCTGACCGCCGCGGACAGCATGAACGTCCGCCCAGGGTTCAGCATGAGGCCGCCGTCGCTCCATTTCACGGTGGTGGACGACCAGTACATCTTGTTCAGGACGTTATAAATCATGAGATTGAAGGTTGTCGGATAGCCGTCAATCTTGGTCTCGTACTGTGCGCCCAGGTCAAAGCGCGTCCATGAGGGAACCTCGATGCGATTCTTGCTGTCCGCATAGGTGCTGCCCATATGGAGCAGGCGGCCGTAGACGTTCAGTCCCCGCACGGGCGTCTCCCAGTCGAGCGCCATGGTCGCGTTGAACCGCGGCGTGCCGAACACGCGGTTGCCGTCGTTCACACCGCCATCCGTTTTCTCATATTTGGCGTCGAGCAGCATCATGCCGCCCGTGAGGCTGAGCCGCGGCGCGACCTTGCCAAAGATGTTCCACTCGACGCCCTGACTGCGCGTCTCGCCGTCCATCACATAGTAATTGGCGGCGTTCACAAGCCCCGTCGGCTGTTTGATGCGGAAGAGGCTGAGCGTCGTCCCCCAGTCGCCCATATCCCATTTCGCTCCGAACTCATACTGCTTCGTCTTGGTCGGCGGCATGACCTCGTTTTTATTCACGACGGTATTCGGCGTCGTCGCCCCCGAGGTCAGCGACTCCGCGTAGTTCACATAGAGGGCGGTGCGCGGCGAGAGCTTGTAGAGCGCGGCAAAGGTCGGCGTCGTCGCGCTCTTCTCGTAGGACTTCGTCAGTGCGCCCGTCTTGCTGAAGTTGCGCGTATAGATCGTCTGCCGGCGCAGCCCCGCGATGAGCTTCAAACGCCCGTCAAGCGCCGTTATCGCATCGGCAAAGACGACGCTGCGGTTGTTGAGCTTGCTGCCGACATACCACTGCCCCTCGGGCGCATGCGGCGCGCCCGGATCCGTAATGAGGCCGCGATAGATATTGCCCGTCATATTGGACGTCGTTCCCGTTGCCTCGTTCGACCAACCGTGCTGTGAGAGGTAATCGTACCCGATCGTCATCGCATGATTGACGGCGCCCGTGTCAAAGTTCAGTTTGACCCCCGTCATAAAGACGCGCCGATTGGTCTTGCCCATCGTGGAGCTGCCGTCGATGCTCAGCGTATAGTCGCCCGCGTCGTTTTGCAGCCACGGCTTGCTCGTCAGATAGCCCGGCCAGTCGCGGTGCATGAGCCCCGCCTTCACATAGCCCGTGATATGTTCATTGAACTTCTGCTCATGCTGAAACAGATAAACGCGGTGCGTGTGCTTAACGAGCGCCCATGACGGCATGAAATTCTTTACCACGGCGCTTGCCGAAGGGAGATGCGTTACGTTCGTGCCCCAGTTCGCGTCCTTGATGCGCAGCACCTCCGGCATCCCGTGATGCGTGGAGGTATCGTAGCCGTAGAGCAGCGAACTCTTGCTGCGCGCCGTCTCCCGGTCGATGTTGATATAGAGATCGCGCCCGCGCAGCTCCTCGCCCGGCGACGTCGTGCGCCCCGTATACGCCTCCGTATTGATGCGGATGCCGAACTGCTGGTTTTTCCCGAACCGCCGCCCCCAGTCGATCCCCGTCGTCAGATACCGGCTGCTCGCATAGGACTGCGTGATGTCAAAAACGGGGCGCGGTCCGGCCTTTTTCGGCACGAAATTGACGAACCCCGCGGCGGACTGCATCGTCCCCGTTCCGCTGACGACGGCGTTCGGTCCCGTGATGATCTCCATCCGTCCGATGTAGTTCGTCGGCTGGTTCTGCATCATAATCATGCCGGGCACCCCGTCGAGCAGGATGTCGTGCGTGTTGAACTCCACGCCGCGGATCTGCAGCTCGACGTTGTTGTCCGTCGATGCGCCGCCGACCTGCACGGAGGGATTGTTCGTCGCCGCGTTCAGGAACGCGCGCGTCGGAACAAAATTTTTCTTCAGCACAGCATCCGTATAGGATGTCACGTTGACGGGCGTCTCCATAACCGCCGCGTCTTCGCCGAGCGCGCCAAGCGACGCCGTCCGCGCGACATTTCCGCCGGGCATCGTATCGTCGGTACTCCGGCCCTCGACGTCAACGGGGTCGAGCTCGTAGGTATCGACCGTATTTGTTCCCCCGCCCGCGCTTTTCTCCGACGCGTGCGCAGATACGCTCATGCTCAGCAGCGCGGCGAGAATTGCCGCGCTTAATCTTTTCTTCTTCATCGTTTCCATACACTCCTCTTCCATGGTTCAAATATCCGGTCAAACCGCACGTCAAAATCCGTCGAACGCCGCGATAAATTCGCGCGTAAATTCCTCGCGCGGAGCGCCGAGGACTTCGGCGGCGTGCCCCTGTTCGATCATGCGCCCGCGGCACATGACGCCCACGTCGTCGGCGAGGAAGCGGACGAGATCGAGATCGTGCGAGATGAAGAGATAGGTGAGGCGTTCCGCGCGCTGCAAATCTTTCAGCAGGCGCATGATCTGCACCTGTACGGTCGGGTCGAGCATCGCGGTCGGCTCGTCCAGCACGACGAAGGACGGCCGCATCGTGAGGACGCGCGCGATCGAAAGGCGCTGGAGCTGCCCCCCGCTCAGCTCCGCCGGATAGCGATCCAAGATATCCGACGCGAGGCTGACCTTCTCGAGGCACGCCTTGATCCACGCCCAGTCCGGCGCGCCCATCGCGGCCGCGTGAATGCGGTACGGCTCCTCGAGCAGGCGCCGGATGGGGAAGTTCTCGTAGAGAGACGCCTGCGGGTTCTGAAAGATCATCTGATGCCCGCGCCGAAACTCCCGCTCCGCCGCGCGCGTCCTCAGCCGGTCGACAAGCGGCGTGTCCCCGTAATACACCGCGCCGCTCGTGGCGGGGACAAGCCCCAGCACGATGCGCCCGAGCGTCGATTTCCCCGCGCCGCTGAGTCCGCAGAGCGCATAGGTCGTTCCCTCCGCAACGGAAAACGACACATCCTCGAGCGCCGTCACCGCGCGGCCGCCCATGAACCCGCTCCGGAAGACCTTGCCGATGTGTTCACAGCGCATCATGCCGCACCGTCCTCCCCCGCAAACGCCTCGGCCGCAGCCGCGAGTGTCCGCGTATATTCCTCCCGCGGCCGCGTAAAGAGTTCCTCCGTCGCGCCCTGCTCCACAAGCCGCCCGTCCCGCAGCACAACGGTGCGGCTGCTGATCCGCCGCACGAACCGCAGGTCGTGGCTGATGATGATAAAGCCGCAGTTCTGCGTCTCGGCAAGCCGGCGAAACAGCGTAAATACCTGTTTGCGCAGCCCGGGGTCGAGCCCCTTCGTCGGCTCGTCCGCGATGATCCACCGCGGCCGCATGAGCGAGGCGATCGCGCAGAGCACGCGCTGGCGCATCCCGCCGCTCAGACCGAACGCATAGGCGCGAAAGACGCGCTGCGCATCGTCGAATCCGTAGCGAGAAAGCTCGGCCATCGCCAGCCGCCGCGCCTCGGCGGGCGGCAGTCCCTCATGGTACTCGAGCGCCTCCGTGAGCTGTTCCCCGACGGTGAGCGCCGGATTGAGCGCGAGCGCGGGATCCTGCGGCATAAAGAAGATGCGCCGCCCGCGGTAGGCGCGCAGATCGCGCTCCGCCATCGCCGCAAGATTCTGCCCGTCGTAGAGGATGCGCCCCGTCACGCAGGCGCGGCTGAGGAGCCCGACGATCGCCTTGCCGAGGACGGATTTCCCGCTGCCCGATTCGCCGATCACAGCGGTGATCTCGCGCGCGGGAAACGTGCAGTCGAGCGGATGCAGCACCAATCCCTGCTCGTAGGGGAAGCTGACGCTCACCTGCTCCAGCGCGATGTCCTCGCGCGCCGCATGCCGTATGTTATCCATTCTCCCCGCCTCCCTACATCTCGCGCCGCGTACGTCCGGCAAACCGCCGCTGGAGTCCCTCGCCGAGGATGTTCACCGCGACGCACAGGATAAATATGCAGGCGCCCGGGGCGTAGAGGAGCAGCGGGTACGTGCGGAAATAGGTCTGCCCCTCGCTGACCATGAGCCCCCAGTCCGACGTCGGCGGCTGGAGCCCGATGCCGATGTAGCTGAGCCCCGAGACGGAGAGGATGACCATGCCGATGCGGATGGTAAAGAGCACGATGACGACGGGCAGGAGACTCCTGAGGACATAGCGGCCGACGATGAATCCCGCGCCCGCCCCGAGCGCGCGCAGCCCCTCGACGAACGGCTCGCCCTTGATGCGGATCACCTCGCCGCGCACGACGCGCGAGAATCCCGTCCACGAGGTCACGACGACCGCAATGAGCATGCTCGTGACGCCCGGCTCGAGAAGCCCCGCCAGCGCGATCATCAGACTAAAGCTCGGGATGCCCTGAAAGACGTTCACCACCGTTTGAATCAGCGCGTCCACACGCCCCCCGACGTAGCCGCTGACGGTTCCGACGACAAGGCCGACCGTCATCGTGCAGAACGCGGCGGCCGCGGCAAACCCGATCGAGACGCGCGCGCCCGAGATGAGACGGCTGAGCACATCGCGCCCGAGCGGATCGGTGCCGAGCAGATAGCGCGCGCTCGGATATTCGAGCACATGCCCCATATCGACGAAGTTCGGATCGTACGGCATGAGGAGCGGCGCGGCGGCCGCGACGAAGATAAAGGCGGCGCAGACGGCGAGCGCGCCGCGCTCGAGCCGGTTCATCTCAGTCATTTTGCCCATCCCCCAGCCGCAGATTCGGTTTTAACATCACATAGAACACATCGACGCACATGTTCACGACAATCATCATGCAGCCGACCATCAGCACATAGCCTTGGATCATCGGATAGTCACGAGCCTGCACCGCCGTCAGCGCGAGCGTGCCGAGCCCGGGCAGGGCAAAGATCAGCTCGATGATCGCCGCGCCGCCGAGCAGAGCGCCCGCGTAGTTGCCGAGCATCGTCGCGGTTGCAATGAACGCGTTGCGCAGGGCGTGGCGGTAGACGATGTAAAAGAGCGGGAGCCCCTTTGCCCGCGCCGTCAGGATGTAGTTCTCCGCGAACACCTCTGTCAGCGCGTCCCGCTGGAGCCGCATCACCGCGCCGATCGTCCCCGCGCCGAGGACGAGCCCCGGCAGCAGCAGATGGCGCACCGTCCCGTAGCCGCTCGTGGGGAAGATGCGCAGGTTCTCGCAGAGGATCTGCATGAGGACGATCGCGAGCCAAAAACTCGGCAGAGACGTCAGCGCGATGGAGAGCAGCGTCAGCCAGCGCTCCGCCGCCCCGTGCCGATACACCGCCATGACGGCGCCGAGCGGCACGCTGAGGAGGATCACCCAAAGGAGCGCCATGCCCGCGAGCGAGAGCGTCACGGGGAGTGCCTGCAGGAGTTCCTGCAGCACGTTTTTCCCCGTGATAAAGGAGACGCCCCAGTCCCCGCGGAGCACCCCGCCGAGCCACGCGGCGTACTGCACGGCATAGGGGCGGTCGAGCCCGAGTTCCACCCGCTTCGCCGCGATCTCCTCCGGCGTCGGGGCGGTCACGCCGTCCATCGTCATGATCACCGCCGCCGGATCGGAGGGCGAGATAAAGCCGAGCGCAAAGACCAGCGCCGTCATGCCGACGAGGGTCGGCAGGAGGAGCAGCAGGCGCTGCCGGAAATACGTTTTCATCGCTTCACCGCCTCTCCACCTGATCCAGCGTAATGCCGTACGTCGTCGCGTTGTAGCCCGTCAGCTCCGCGGCATTGTAAACCACGACGTTATTGTCGCTGCCGAAGGGGATGAGCGGCGGCGCCTCAACCGCCATATCCTGCAGTTCGTCATAGTATGCGCGGCGCCGGTCCATGTCGATCACCTCCGGCAATTCCTTAAAGACCGCGTCCGCCGCGGGGTTCTCATAGCCCACGTGGTACAGCTTATTATTGCTCCCCCACGTCGCCATATAGCTCTCCATCAGCGTCTCTGGCGCGTAGTTCGCAAGCCCGTGCGTCCCGATCGAAAAGTCGTAGTTGCCGGCGGACATGTATTTCGAATGCGTCGCGCTGTCGAGGATCAGAATGCGCGCTTCGATGTGCAGCTTCCGCAGCGCCGCCTGAAGATACTCGACCACTTCCTTGTAGGAGTAGCGGCTCAGCCCGTACTGCGGGATGAGGAACGTCGCCCGATAGGTCTCTCCTCCCATCACTTCGTCCGCAAGGCGGACGGCCTCCGCCTCGTCGTGTACGAGCGGAATTTCTTTATAGAACGGATTGCAGCGGTTCAGCAGATTCATCGTCGGCTCCGACTGCCCGTTGAAATAGTACCGCACAATCGCTTCGCGGTCGATGAGAAGGCTGATCGCACGCATCATCCGCACATCCGAAAACGGGAAGCGGCTCTGGTTCACCGTCACATACTGATTGATCGTATTGCGGTTCGAAGAGACAGCAAAGCGCGGGTCCCGCAGCAGGGCGAGCGTGAGGGACGGCGTGAGCGAGCCGAGATCGAGGACGCCCTCCACCTCGCCCGCCCGCAGCGCCGAGAAGCGCGTGGCGGCGTTCGGCATGCTCACGAGCCGGATGTATTCGCTCTTTGCGGGCGTCCCGTGATAGCCGTCGAAACGCTTCAGCACGACATACTGCCCCGGTTTGCGGTCAACGATGGCAAAGGGGCCCGTGCCCACGGCATAGCCCGTGAAATCGCCCGACTCGATGTCAAAACACTTTGGACTGAACATCGGCGAGGAGAAGTTGATCATGCGGTAGACGAGCATCGGCTGCGGTTCGGAGAAACGCAGCTCCACCTCGTCGTCGGCGATCTTCTCGATCCCCGCGTAGCCCGGATAGACGCGCGCGAGGAGGAATCCGTAAAACGACGACAGGCGATAGCCCATATTCTCCCAGCGGCGGAAATTCGCCACCACCGCGTCCGCGTCGAAGGGTTCGCCGTCTTGGAAGGAAATGCCGCGGCGCAGCTTGAACCGCCATACCGTCGCATCCTCGTTCGCCTGCCAAGACGCCGCGAGCACGCCGCGCAGATGGCCGTCGGCATCCACCCCGACGAGGGGTTCCCACACCATGCCGATACTGCTGATGTAATAGGGATCCTTCTCCCCCGGCGCGAGGTCGCGCGGCGCTGCGAGCGTGATCTCCGCGGGGTGCGCGCTCTTATCCTGCTGCACCGCCCCCGCGAGCACCGCCAGCCACAGCGCGAGGAATACCGCGAGCAGCCTGCATTTGCGCAGGTAAAACCGCAGTCGTCTCATGAAGCGCCTCCTCTCGGGCCGTCATGCGGAAAACGCCGCACACCGACAAGCGGTATGCGGCGTACGCATATATTAAATATCAAACTGCGCCGAGAACATCCATGTGCGCGGCATCGACAGGCCGAACGTCGACGACCCGCCGCGCCCCATCCAGTAACTCTTGTTGAGCGCGTTGTAGCACATGAGGCTCAGCTTCGTCGGCACCGTGTTGATGCGCGTCTTATACGTCATCCCGAGATCCACCGTCGCGTACGCGGGGATCTCGATCTTGCCCCTGCCCGACGTATTCTCAATGTAGGCCTTATCGCTCCAAACGAGGCGCCCGATGAAGCTGCACGCGTCCGTCGGCTCATAGGTAAGACCGACGACGCCCGAGTACTTTGCGGCGCCCGTGACGAACGCGCCGTCCTTCGCCCCGCCCGCCGTATGCGCTCGTTCGGCGTCGAGATAGAGGAGGCCGCCCGTCACCGTCCACTTCGCGTGAGGCTTGCCGTTCGCCGTGTACTCGATCCCGCGGTAGCGGTTCTTGCCGTCCGCCGCGCGGCGATAGTTGGTGCCGCCGAGCGGCACGTCAATCAGATTCGGCTCGTCGATCTCGAAGAAGCTCAGCGTCGAAAGCACGCCGCCCGCCAGATGCTTGACGCCGATCTCGTTCTGCCTGCTCCGCACGGGCGCGAGCGTTTCCCCCTCGTTGATATACGTTTTTGTGCTGCTGTTCATGACAACCGCGCCGCGCGAGAAACTCTCCGTATGCCCGTAGTAGATCGACGTGCGCTCCGTCGGACGGTAGGTCAGTCCCCACGTCGGCAGGATATTCGTGTTCTCGATCGTCTTGCCCGAGGAAATATTTTTGAAATGCTCATGTTTCTGCGACGCCGCGAGCAGTACGTTCCACTTGCCGACGTGCATGGCGTCCGCAAGCGTCACGCCGACGTTCAGCTCCTCCCACTGCGGCAGATAGGGCTTATAGCTCGGCACCGTAAAGCCCGGCAGGAAGGAAATCCCGTCGTAGAGGTTCCCGCCGTAGAGATTATAGCCGCTCCAATTGTTCGCGTTCCAGTACTTCGCCCACGAGCGGTCGACGGACAGCGCAAAATCGTGATGCACCGCCCCCGTCACCGCGGTTCCCTTGATGCCCGCCTGCAAATAGACGTTGCGCGCCGCCTCGTGCTGCGCGTTCGAGCGGTTGCTCCCGGTGAAGTTCCCGTTCGCGTCGAATGCCAAACTGGCGCCCGAGTTGTACTTCTCCCCGTCGCGGCGCGAGAATCCGACGTTGAAGAACGCCGTATAGCGGTCGTCGATCTTTTGCTCGTGATTCAGCGTGAGGATATGCCCCCACATGCGTTTCGTCGTCTCCTTGAAGTCGTACGGCGTCGCCGCATCCGGCACCGTCGGCAGCTGCGCCGTATTGCCCGTGTAGGTGAACCAGCGCTGCGCGCCGTCCACGCGCTGGTCGAAGAATCCCGCGAAGAGATTCGTCGTGCTCCGCGCATCATGGTGGTCGAGGTTGAAGAAGATATTGCTGTTGTGCATCTCGGCGTCCCGCAGCGACATCTTCCCGTGCAGAAGCTCGCCGTTCACGCGCAGCCCCCACGCCTCGTCCCTGCCGAAGCGGCGGCCGACGTCGATGTACTCGCCGAACGTCCCGCGTCCGCTCACGACCTGCGTATAGCGCGTGACGGGCACGGCGCCCGCACGCTTCGTCACGATATTGACCGTGCCGGGCGCCGGCGTCGCGCCGCCGTTCGTGCCGTTGTTGGACATGCTGACGCCGTTGACGGCGGCGTTCGGTCCCGAGGTGATGTCCATGCGCGCGATCACATGAGACGGCGGCGTCGTGAACTGCGAGTAAAGACTCGGCACGCCGTTCACCATCATGTGGTTGCCGTTCATATTGATGCCGCGCATGGAGAAGTCGCTGTACATCGGCGAGCTCGTGCTCGAGCGGATGGACGGGTTGTTGAGCAGCACGTTCGCGAGCGGCTGGCTCGGGTCGTTGTACGTCTCGAGCATCTTCTCCGTCATGCTCATCTCCGAATACGGCACCGCAAAGATGCTCTGCGCGCCGAGCACGCCGAGTTTCGTCTGCTCCTGTACCATGCCGCCCGGCACGCTCTCGCGCCGGCCCTCCACGTCGACGGGATCGAGCTCATAGGTATCGACCGATCCCGCCCCGCGGCCGTCCGTCTTCTCTGCGGCGGATGCGGCATGCGCCGACGGACAGGCATACATCGTAAGTGCCGCGAGCACCGCCGCGGTCAGTTGTTTCCTACGCATCATTTCTCTCCCGCCCCCTTACAGATCCATCGCCATCGAGAGCGCGAACGTGCGCGGCGTCGAGAGATAAAGGCTCTTATCGGAGCGCGACGCCATCCAGTACTCCTTGTCGAGCACGTTGTAGACCGTCAGGCCGAACGTCGTCGGCACGGAGCCGAGCCGCGTCTTATAGGTCACGCCGAGATCGAACACGGTATTCGAGGGGACTTTAAATTTTTCATCGTACGTCCATGCCGCCCCCGCGTAAGTCATGCGGGCAAAGGCGCCGAATTTCTCATCCGCCGTATAGCGCGCCATGATCGTCCCGTTCCAACGCGGCTGTCCGTCGGGCGTCATGCCGTTCTGCGCGCCGTTCTTCGTTTTCTCTTTGGTCGCGCGCATATAGGCAAGCCCCGCCGCAAGCGACCATTTCGGCGCGATCTTGCCGCCGATGCCGAGTTCGACGCCGCGGTGACGCTCCTCGCCGTTCTGCTCCAAATACAGCCTGCTGTTGCGGGTCACTTCGATATTATTCGCCTGCGTGATGTCAAAGAGCGCAAGGGAATAGAGCACGCCCTTATTGCCGTACTTCACGCCGATTTCGTTCTGCTTCGTTTTAGAGGGCGGCAGAATCTCCCCCCCGTTCGCATATTTGGTCGCAACGGCGGCTCCGACGTCAAAATACTCCGCGTGGCTCGCATAGACGGTAATATCTTCCGTAGGGCGGTAGGAGAGCGCGTAGGTCGGCGTCGTCGCGCTCGAATCCACGCTCGACGATACGCGTCCCGTGTGCAGATTATAGGATTTCACATTCGCGGAATGATGATGTACGCCGAGGATCATGTTCCACTTATTGAACGTAATCGAGTCGACAAGCGAGACGCCCTTGATGCTCGTCTTATTGTTCATCGAGGTATCGTAAGCCGTATTCGCCATACTGTGCTGATTGAGGATGCCCGTATAGAGGTTGCCCGTGCCGAGAGAATACACGGTGGTGCCGTCGGGCACCGCCTCCCGCGCGCGCCATGCGCGGTCGGCGGCCAGCGTGACCTCGTGTTCCGCCGCGCCTGTATCAAATTTGCCGCCGACGCCCATCTGGATATAGTGCGCGCGCTGCGGCGTTGAGGACCGCTGCGCTCTGAGATCGAAATTCCCCGCGTCGTCCAAAATCGTGAGCGCGCTGTACTCGTACATGACGTTCTTGTTCAGCTTGTTCCGCAGCAGCCCCGCGTTCAGGAACCATTTCCAATCCTCCGAGAACTTCTGCTCGTGATTGAGGATCATCATCCAGCCGTAGGATTCCTTGTCCATCCCGTCGAACGCATAGTTGCGCGACGCTTTCGGCACGGCCGGCAGGCGGCTGATTTTGGGGGTCCCGTCCGGATTGCTGCCGATCTTGAACCAGCGCTGCCCGCCGACGATCTCGTTCTGACGGTAGCCCGTGAAGAAGTTGGTCTTGCTCCTCGCGTCCTGCCGGTCGAGGTTGATATAGATGCCCGCAGATTTGACCTTCTGCCCGTCGACCGCGGTCTCGCCGTCCACCTTCTCCGCGTTGAGGCGCACGCCCCATGTGCGGTTCTTGCCGAAACGACGCCCGAGATCGAAATAAAATCCGCCCATACTATGCCCGGAGTGCGTTAGCGTGAGCCGCGTAATATCCTCATGGGCCCGCTTCGTCGTAAAGTTCACAATGCCGCCGGCCGCCGTCGACTCGTAGTGGGTGCCCGTACCCGCAAGGCCGCTGTTCGGCCCCGAGATCACGTCGGTCTTCTCCACGGCGAACATCGGCGCGTTGAACTGCGTGAACATGCCCGGCACATTGTTGACATAGGTGCTCGTACCGTTCGCGCGGAACCCGCGATGCTGGAAGTCGTTGTGCAGGATGCTGCCCGTCGGGCGGATCGACGGCGAGATCGAGAGCACGCTGTCGAGCGGCTGCGTCGGGTCGCTAAAACTCTGAATCGTCTCCTTCGTGATGTTCGTCGTCGTGAAGGGGGTCTCCATCGCGGACTTCTCGCCGAGGAAACCGACCGTGCCCTCCGTCGCGGTGAAGTTTTCCGCGCCCTCCTCCGCACGCCGTCCCTCGACATCGACCGGGTCAAGCTCGTAGGTATCGACCGACGTCCCTCCCCCGCGGACATCCGCCTTCTCTGCGGCAGACGCGCCGCTTCCCCATACCGTGCTCGTCCCGAGCGCCGCAATCGCGACCGCAAGCGCCAGCTTTCGTTTTTTCATGTGAAATGCTCCTCCCAAATCCGTGGCGCGCCTCCGCGCCGCTATCCATTCCCCGGACTTCATCGTACGCACAAAAAAACGCTGCCGTCCCGTCCGTCGCGGGATGCAGTGGGGGGACGGCCGGCGGCGCATCCGCGCGCATCGGCTCATTCATCCTTCTCGGCGCACGAGATTCGGTAGGTCTTCCGGCTCTGCGTCATCGTCCGCCCCGCCTTCCCGCTTGCGCAGTGACATTGTGGGGCTTCCTCGGCATTACGGCGGCGGGACCGCATCGGCTTTGCACCGATTTCCCTGTTATCCCCGAAGGGCACCGAATCTGCTTATGAAGTTAAAATAAGATAAATACTGATTGGAGTATAGCTAAGGTTTATGCTGTTGTCAACCGATTTTATCATCATTGCCGCCGTATCTATGCAAAAAAGACGTTCGGCTCCCGTGTATTTTTTCACGCATAACTTGTATTTATTCTTTTCATGCGAAACTTTCATGCGCTTTTTGTCAGAATTTTAGTAGGAAAAGTAAACTTGACGCAGAATTATTCACATAAAGCAGGCGGGCAGACGTACGATCTGAATACGCCAAAATGCAGCTTTATTATGATGAGAACAACGGATGCGGCAATGCTGCCGAACACGTCTATGCGCAAGGAATGCAGACCTTGGCTGCGCGCCCCCCGCTCCGACGGTCCGCGCGCATATGCGTCATCATGCCCCGACACAACGTGTGCCGGTGTCCGAAAGGAGAAACTGCATTATGGAAACAGAAAGCTTGCTCAATCACCTCAAGGGTTTCGACGCGGAGATCTTTGAGCTCCTGCAGGAAGAGATCCGCCAGCAGCGCTATACCCTATCGCTCATCCCGACGGTCAACGCGATGTCGCCGCTCGCCGCCTATCTCGAGGGGAGCCTCCTCACCAACAGCACGATCGACCGCTGCGGCGGCCGCGTGAGCGCGATCGAAGAGCTCGTACGCGCCCGCGTGCGGGAACTCTTCGGCAGCGAGCACGCCATCGTGCGCTTCGGCAGTCTCGCCGCCGCCTCGCGCGTGGTCTTCCTCGGCCTCCTGCAGCAGGGGGACCGCGTGCTCTCGTTCAATCGACGCAAAGAGGAACACTGCGCCGGGCTGAATTACGCCTTCGAGAATTTCGGCATCGATCCCGCCGCGCAGCAGGTTGACTGGAACGCCGTGACGGAACTCGCGCAGCGGGTTAAGCCGAAGCTCATCGTCTTCTCCCCCGTCAGCTATCCGCGCATCCCGAACTACGAAAAGCTGGCGGAGGTCGCCCGCGCGGTCGGCGCGTATCTCTGGGTGGACATCGGACAGAGCGTCGGCCTCATCGCCGCGGGGCTCCTGCCCTCCCCCGTTGCCCATGCCGACGTGGTGACCTTCCCCACGAACGACTCCCTGCACGGTCCGGACGGCGCCGTCGTTCTCTGTAAGGAAGCCGTCGCCGGAAAACTGGACATGTCGGTGGAGAACACGGGGCACAGCGCGCTCCACATGAACCATCTGGCGGCGCTCGGCATCGCGCTCCACGAGGCGGCGAGCCCGACTTTCAAAGCGTACGGGCGTCAGGTCGTGGCGAACGCCAAGGCGCTCGCAGCCTCCCTTGAGCAGAACGGAACGAAGCTCCTCTGCGGCGGTACGGACACACACCTCGTCCTCGCGGCCCCCGCCGCGGGCGTCCGGCTCGTCGACACCGCGCATCGGCTGGCGCGCATCGGACTGCGCGTCAAACCCGACGTCGTGCCGACGATGACGGACGGAACGACGCTCGACGCGCTGCGGCTCTCGAGCCTGAACCCGACGACCCGCGCCCTCAAAGAGGAGGACATGGCGGCCGTCGGCAGGATCCTCGCCAAGGTGCTCGCGGCCGTGCCCTCCGACGAGACGCTCGAAACGCTGCGGCAGGAAGTCGCCGCGCTCATCGTGAACAAACCCATCTTCTCCAACGAGTGGTATGTCGACGTCAGCGCCGACGACAGCACCTTCTACGACGAGACCAGCGCGGGCGCCGTCCACGAACATGTCGCGCGCGCACGCATGAGCACGATTAAGAAACTCTTCCGCTGGAAGTAGCGGCGGTTTTGGAAATGGAATCAAAAAGGAGGACCGCAGAGGGTTCTCCTTTTTTGATGCTCATCTTTCGGTAATTGCGGCAGCGAGCTATTAATGATATAATTGTTGTATAACAGCATAGAAAGGACGCCTCATATGAAATTGCAAAAACAACAGCCTACGCAGACCCCCCAACCGCTTCACATACAGACAAGCGAGAATACCCCCATGCTAGAAGAAAAGATTCGTCGTTCTTCAGAAAAATTCATCAAACGAAATTATCGCCTATATAAAGCACTAGAAAACAAATGAACAGTGTACATGGAATCATACAGTTTATCCTAAAAGACGTTATCGCATTCCATGAACGATTGGAAGAAATTTTCGTCGTGAATCATGGAATTCATGACAAAGGTCTTTTAGAGTCAGCCGTACATGCTCCGTTTCAAACCTTTGGCAGCCATGATTTATACCCGACCTTGTTCGATAAAGCCGCACAGCTCTGTTTCGGCTTAGCAAAAGACCACCTGTTCAAGGATGGAAATAAACGCACAGCCCTGCACAGCATGCTTGTATTTTTGGATGTGAACGGTATCTCTATAGACTACGATGAAACTGAAATGGAAGAGCTGATTATCTCAGTTGCCGTAGGTGATATGACAAGCCCGCAGCTATCCGTATGGCTGCAGGAGCATTCAGTAGATTTCAATAGATAATATATAACTCCGCCCCGACAGCATATCCGTCGGGGCGGGTTTTATATGCGTATGAAGGAATCAGAACGCGCAGTTCACACCAACGAGGAAACTGCGTCCCGTCGTGTAGTAGACACCGCTGTTCGTAAAGTCGCGGCGGTTGAAGAGATTGTCCACATCGAACGTGCCTGTGACGTTCGGCGTGAACCGATAGGCGACATGGAGGTTGGAGGCAAGGAGATTGCCCGGGATGTGTGTGAAGGTCACCTGTTCGTTCCGCGTGCCGTTATAGCCGCGGTCGCCCCAATAGCTGAGGTTCAGCGCCGCCGTGAGGGCGCGGTTCTCATAGTTCACGCCCGCCGTCAGCTGGTAGCGGCCGAGCGCGCGCTGCCACGCCTGCCCCTCCTTGTACTTGCGCTCGGGATTGCCGACGGTAACGCCCGCATTCCAGCCGAAGTGCGCGTCCCTTTCCTCGGCATAGGAGAGTTCGACGCCCGTATTGCGGTACGACGCGGCGTTCGTCTGATACGTGACGGCGCCGTCCTTGACGCCGACAATTTGATCGCTGACGTCGATATGGAACAGCGCCGCGGTAAAGCGCCGTTTGCCCGCGTCGTATTTATACCCCGCCTCGTAGTTCCAGCCGGACTCCGGCTTTAGATTCGGATTCGGACGCATGACGGCGCTCGCATAGTAGAGGTTGCGGAAGTTCGGCATACGGAAGAACCTGCCGGCACTCGCATAGGCGGCGCTGTCCCTGCCGAGCCGCGTCGTCACCTGCACCTGCGGCAGGAATGCCCGATAGTCCCCCGCCGTCGATTTCACCCAGTCCTGCCGCATACTGAGAATCGCCGCCGTCACGGGGCTGAGGTCGCGGTCATACGAGGCGAGCAGCGAGTATTCGTTCATCGCGTAGGGGCCGAACTTCGCATAGGGTCTGAGCGCACTTGAGCTGTCGCGCCAAGTAACATATTTTTGATTCTGATCGACATACGTCTGCCGCTTGACCGAGAGCCCGACAAGCGTCGTACTCACATCGTTTTTCCAGACTTTCTTGATATCCGTGCCGAAATGCCGATGTATACTCTTCTCCCACTCCACAACGGAAGGATTAACGACGAAGTGGTCGGGATTTGAAATCGAGCGGACGTTATAGAACGCGTCTGCCGTCCACCCATTCGAGTCATGATAGTTCACACTTGCAAAATGCTCGTCGTCATCGTAGCTAAACAATTGGAGTAGATTTCCTGCCTCGTCGCGGGACTGAATGGAGTGATTTTTCCCATTATACATGTAAGAAAATCGCGTTCGCTCGTTGATCTTATATGTCAAGTGAACGTGATCCTTGCGGCTTGCGCCAAATCCATACACAAACGGAGTCGGTATCCCGTTGATCTTTGTCTTCGCCTGTACGGTTGACAAAATCCCCGTCTCGCCGTACCGTGTTTGACTGACGGCAAGCCCGACGGGGCCCAGGTCAAATGTTGCCGCATAGACGCGCTGCCCACGGTCGCCCGCCGCAATCCGCACCGTGTTCTTGTACGCGCTCTTCGTGATGACGTTGACGACGCCGCCGAACGCCTCGGAGCCGTAGAGTACGGAACCGCCGCCCTTCACGACCTCAACGCGGTCGACCGTGTCGAGCGTCAGCATGTCGAGATGGCTGACGTTGTTGAATGACGCGGGAATCCCGTCGATGAGCACGAGCGTCCCGTTCTCGATGCCGCGCAGGTTGACGCCCGCGTTCCCCGTGATCCAGCTCTGATTATCGGGTCCCATCTGTGTAAAGTGGACGCCGTTCTTGTATTTCAGCGCCGAAATCACGTCGTGGGCGCCCGTCTTCTTCAGCTCCTCGGCCGTGTAGACGGTCGTATCCGCGGGCGTGTCGAGCGTCGGTTTTTCATAGCCCTGCGCCGTGACGTTGACATCCGCTGTCTGAACGACGTTCTCCGCCGATGCCGGCGCAAAAGGTACCGTCCCCGCGCAAAATGCGCATGCAATTCCAAACAGCCGCTTTGTTGTACGCATAAAAATCCCCTTCCATTTTCCCCATACCTTTACCGTGCCAATCCCTCGACCACGGAGAGATGCCGGTGCACGGGCAGCGGTACGATGTCGCCGTACGCCGCGTGTGCGATGTCCTGCGCGCCGAAGATCATGTCCTGCGACGCGTTGTAGATGTAGCCCTCGTGCGGGCGGTAGATTTGGCGGTCACGGATCGCCCGCACCGTTTGGAGCGCGGGGTCGTCCAGGTATGTGCGGTTGAACTTCTCGATGTCGTAGCTGCCGTGGTTGTTCCACACGGGCACAATGAGAAAATCCGGATTCACCGCGACGATGTGTTCCTTCGTCAGCGACTGCCCCGCCGTGAGTCCTATCTCCGCCGCGCCGTTCGTGACGCCCGCCATGCCGCACAGCCCGTCAAAGAGGCCGCCGCGGCTGCCGTAGGTCGGCGACATAGAGATGACGATGACCGTCTTGCGCGCGTCCGGCGGCACCTCTGTGAGACGCCCCGCAAGCGCCGCCCGCTCCGCATCAAAGAGCCAGACGAGCGCCTCCCCCTTTTCCGCCTCGCCGAGCGCGGCGGCGACGAGCCGGACGGCCGCGCGCAGTTCCTCGGCGTTGTGCGGTTTCTTGCAGGCGACGACGCGGATGCCGAGCTCCGGCAGCGTCTGCGCGGGTCCCGCGTCGATGTCGGCGTCGAGGAACACGACGTCGGGGTGCAGGGCGAGCACGCGCTCCGCCGACGGGTGATTGATCTTCTCCGTGATGCCCTCGGCGATGTCGACGATGTTGGAGCTGTTCGGGTCGTCTGCCATATGGTCGATGCCGACGAGCCGCTCCGGCGGGAGCATCCCGAGCACGATGTCGTCCAGCCACAGCCCGTAGTCCAGAATCCGCACGGGTTTCTCTTCGAACGCGACCGCGCGCCCCTGCGCGTCCGTCACCGTATAGCCCGCTTCCTCGGGAGCAGAAGGCTTTCCGCAGCCGACACTCAGGGCGAGCAAAAATACGGCGAGCAGCGGAACACACCTGCGGTACAAAGCCCCCATGATTTTCCCCTTTTCCACGCGGTCACGGTTTGAGCAGCCGCACATGCTTATACCCGTCGGCGACGCTGACGCGGGTCTCGACGCCGTACATCGCTGCGATGTTCTCTTCGGTCAGGACGTCCTGCGCTGCGCCGCGCGCGAATACGTGCGCGTTCTTCAGCATGAGCAGACGGTCGCAGAACAGAGAGGCGAGGTTGAGGTCGTGAATCGTCAGGAGGATCGCGATGCCGTCGCGCTTTGCAATCTCCGTGATAATCTGCAGGATGAAGAGTTGATTATGCAGGTCAAGACTCGCCGTCGGCTCGTCGAGGATGATGATGCGCGTCTGCTGCGCCAGCGCCCGCGCGATAAAGACGCGCTGACGCTCGCCGCCGCTCATCTCCTTGATGTTCCGCAGGGCGAACGGCTCGAGCTCCATGCGCCGGATGACATGGAACGCTATCTCTTCGTCCCGCGCAGAGTACCTATGTCCCGCGTAGGGCAGGCGTCCCATGAGCACCGCCTGCAGCGCCGTCATTCCGAAGGACGCCGTGTTGTACTGCGGCACATAGGCGATGCGTTTGGCGACCTCCCCCGCGCCGAGCGCCGAGAGGTCTTCGCCCGAGACGCGCACGGTCCCGCGCGCGGGGCGCAGGAGGCGCGCGATGCACCGCAGGAGCGTTGTTTTGCCCGTGCCGTTGGGCCCGAGAAGGCCGAGCACCTCCCCCGCGCGGAGTTCGAGCGACACATCGTCGAGGATTTTTCTTTCCGCCTTGTAGCCGAAGGTCAGATGCTCCGCCGCAAGACTCGCCGCCGTACTCATTCGAACTCCTTTCCCCTGCGCAGGATGAGATGGATGAAGAGCGGCACGCCGAAGAAGGAAATCACGATGCCGACGGGCACGGTCACAGGGTAGAGAATGAGTTTCCCGACCGTGTCCGACACGAGGAGGAGCGCCGCTCCGAGCACACAGGTAAAGGGCAGGTAGAAGCGGTGATCCGTCCCGATGAGGAACCGCGCCATATGCGGCGCGATGAGCCCCACGAACCCGATGACTCCCGTAAAGCTGATGATCGCCGCCGTCATAAAGACCGCCGCGAGCCCCACGACCGTCCGCAGGCGCGCGGGATTCACCCCTAGACTGACGGCGGTCTCGTCGTCGCTCGTCGCCATGACGTTCAGCGGCAGGCAGAAGAACATCGCGATGAGAAAGCCCGCCGCAACGATGACGGCGCCGATGACAACGTAGTCCCACGAGGCGCGGTGGAGCGAGCCGAACGTCCACTGAATGACCGCCGCGAGCTTGTGTTCCTGCGCGAAGAACTCAAGCGTCGCCGTGAGCGCGCTGAAGAAGTAGTTCAGCGCGATGCCGACGAGCACGAGCGTCGTCGGGGTCAGTCCCGCGCGCTGCGCGATGCCGTAGACGAGCGCGCCGCAGACGCAGGAAAGCGTGAACGCGGAGAGGATGATGCCGATGTCCGTGTCGAGCGCCGTCCCCGCGGCAAACACGATGCAGATGGACGCGCCGAGCGCCGCTGCCGATGAGATGCCGAGGGTGAACGGGCTGACGAGGTAGTTGCGCGTGATGGACTGCATGAGCGCGCCCGCGAGCGCGAGCCCCGCTCCCGCGACGATCGCGAGCAGGATGCGCGGCAGACGCAGCAGCAGAATAATCTTATTCGTCGCCGCGTCCGCGCCGCTCCCCGCCGCGCCGTCCGCCCACTGCTCAATCGCCGCGATTGTCTGCGCCGGCGAAACCTCCCGCATCCCGATGGTCGTGAACACATAGGCGGCGGCGAGAGTAAAGACAATGCCTGCCGCGATCATCAGCCACTTGCGCCGGTTCTTTTCATGATAGGCCTGTTCCAGCATGGCGCGTCACTCGCTCAGTGGGAACGCGGGATAGGTATGCCCGCCGATATACGGCAGATGCTGATATTTTTCGAGCCAGACCTTGAAGATGTCCTCCGGATGGAGGTCGGGGAGCTGCTCGGGGTAGAGGAACTTCGCGATGTACATCGTCCCCACGAGCTTGGATGCGCCGCCGTGCACATAGTGCGAGAGCAGGAGAATCCTTTGATTTTTCACCGCGTCGATGGTATCCCATCCCTTGCGCGACTCCAGTTCATGCAGGATGCGCGCGTGATCCTCGGGCGTCGGCGGGATATACGAGGAGTTGACCTTCGGCTCGGAGACCTTCACGATGTATGCGGGATTGCGCTCGATGACCGCCTCGGGGTTCACCTGCGGATTCGCCGCGTCGCCGAAGATGTTGTGCGCGCCCGAATACTCCACCATGTCGTAGAAATAGTTCCCGGGCACGGTCGTATTGCCCTCGGTGCGGTACTCGAAGTAAAGAGATTTCTTCGGCACGTCCTTCGTCTGCCGTTCGATGTAGTCGAGTTTCTCCATAAAGAAATCCGCGAGTTCCTGCGCCTCGGTCTCTTTGCCGAAAAGCCGGCCGATGAGCGCGCAGTTGTCCCTGAACTCGCGCGTATAGTAGGCGTCCACGACGATGACCGCGATGCCGAACGGCGCGAGTTTTTCCTGCGCGTCCTCCCAGCCGCCGTTGCCTGTCAGGATGAGCGCCTGCGGCGCGAGTTCGACGATCTTCTCATAGTTCAGATTGCCCTGGTTCGCGCCGATGACCTGATCCTGTTTGAACTTCCCCTTAAATCCCGCCTCGTCGTTGAAGATGTAGTTATCGACGCCGACGACGGTATCGAGCGATCCGACGGCGTTGATCAGCTCGGCGTTGTAGGCGTTCGAAACGACGACGCGCGTCAGCGGATGCGGCACGGTCACGCTGCGCCCGATGCTGTCCGTCACGGTGATCGTATCGGCGCTCCCCGCCGCGCTGTCCTGCGCCGCGTCCCTGCCGCAGCCAAGGGCGAGCAGGGCGCACACGAGGAGCGCGCAGAGCGCTTTGATGCTGTATTTTTTCATAATCCCCTCGCAAAATAAGGGAACCCGCCGCGGCCGCGGCGAATCCCCGTGTACTTTTTAGATATCCATTGTCATCGACAGAACGAGGCTGCGCGGATAGCCCTGAATCCCGAAATTATAGGTCGGACGCGACATCCAGTAGCGCTTGTCGAAGAGATTGTAACAGGTGAGGCTCAGCGCCGCGGGCACGGCGCCGAATTTCGTCTTGTAGGTAACGCCGAGGTCACAGGTGAGATACGAAGGCACGTTCAGCTTGCGCGCGTCCCCCGTGTAAATCGGCGCGGAGCCGGAGTAAATCGCGCGTGCAAACGCCGTTAGCTGCGCATCCGGCGCGTACTCGACAGCGAGCATACCGCTCCAGTCCGCGACGCCCGCCACAGCCTTGCCGTTATAGCCCGTATTCGTCTGCTGCTCCGTCGTCAGGTGCATCAGGCCGCCCGTCAGCGTCCACTTCGGCGCGATTTGGCCGCTGACGCTCAGTTCGACGCCCTTGAATTTATTCTTGCCCTCCATGACGCGCGTGGGGTTCGGGTCGCCGGTGTAACGCACGTCAATCGTGCGGTCCTGTTCGATTTGGAAGACGCTCAGCCCCGCGAGGACGCCGCGCTTCCGATATTTGACGCCGAGCTCGTTCTGCTTGGTCTTGGCCGGAGAAAGCATCGCGCCCGTGTTCATAAAACCGCTGCCGACGACATTCCCCTTATCAAAGCTCTCCGAGTGGTTCGCATAGATGCTGAGGTCCTCCGTCGGACGGTAGACGATGCCGTAGGTCGGAGAGTTCGCGCTGCTGGTGACCGTCGTGCTGCGCGCGCGGTTATAGCCCGAGCTTGCGGCATATGACGTCGCCTTGACGCTGTGGTGGTGGACGCCGAGCAGGACGGCCATCTTCTTGTATTCGATCGTATCGGTCAGCGATATGCCCGAATAGGTCGTCACGCCGGACTTGATCGCCCCGTGAACAGATGCGGGCATGTAGTTCCAGATAACGCTGCGCACGCCGTCGCGCAGGCTGCCCTCCACGCTGCCGAAGTTCGGTACATCGTTCCCATACTGACCGTTGCGCTCGTAGCCCCAATACGCATGGTACCAATCGCGGTCGAGCGCCAGGACGACATCGTTCTTCACGTCGCCAATTCGGAGCGTACCGCGCACGCCGAGCTGCGCGTAAACATTGCGAATCCCATACGAACGGGTCCACAGCGTATTGGCAAAATCCCCCGCCTCATTGCGCACGAACACCTTGCTGGATGCTGTCATCACATAGCCGCTGCCGTAGTTGCGGCTGTACCCCGCGTTAAAGAAGGCCTTCCACGTATCGCCGAGCTTCTGCTCGTGATTCAGCACGGCCGTCCACGTCTTCACCGCGATATACTGCCCCGGAAAACTGTAGTTGTGCCTGCCGCTCGGCGCCGACGGCAGGCGATCCCCCGTATAGCGATTTGCCCCCGTACCGCTGAAATCAAAATAGCGCTGGCCGCCCTCGTTCTTCGTATAGCGGTAGCCCGCAAAGAGATTCGTTGTGCTGCGGCGCCCCGCGTGGTCGAGATTGACGTAGAAATCGCGCGTCGTCAGCTTCTCGCCATCGACTGCCGTTTTCCCTTGAATGTTCTCCGCATTGATGCGCAGCCCCCACGCCTCGCTTTTGCCAAAGCGCCTGCCGATGTCGACGATCTCGCCGAGCGCCCCGCCCGAGCCGATCGTCTCGGTATAGGTGAGGCGCTCCTTGCCGTACTCTGCGCGCTTCGTCACGAGATTGACCGAGCCGCCCGCCGACTCCGAATTCGTCGAGCCGTGAATGCCGATCGCGGGCCCCGAGACGACCTCCATACGATCGACGAAGTTCGACGGCATATTCGTCTGCGAGAACATGCCCGGCACGCCGTTGACCTTGAACTGATAGGCGTTCATTTGAAAACCGCGGATCGAGAAATCGTTATACATCGTGCTGCTGCTCGTGCGCACCGATGGGGACATCAGCAGGGCGCTCGTCAGCGGTTCGCTCGCGTCGCCGTACTGCGTGATCGCCTTGTTCGTGATATTCGTCTGCGTGAAGGGGACGTCCATCACGTCCTTCGTCCCGAGGAACCCTGTGCCGCCCGTGCTGCTCGTGAGATTCTTCCCATCGTCCATGCGCGCGCCCGTAACATCGACGGGCTCGAGCTCATAGGTATCGACACTGCCCGTTCCCGCATCATGGGCGCCCGTCTTCTCCGCGGCGGATGCGCCGCCCGGCCACACCGTACTCGTCCCGAGCGCTGCGAGCGCGACCGCAAGCGCCAGTTTTCGTTTCGTCATTTGACAGTTCCTCCTTAAAATCATCAGCCTTCCTGTAAGCTCATCTTCTCGTTAAGAACACGAGACATTATATGATTACACAACGCAGCACACGATCCATCTACTCGACGTGGAAATCATATTCCGTTGCAAAATCAAATTGTCCCGGATACATGCGATTCGCCATGTAGCCGATGGCATCGATCGTCCGCGTCTGGGGACCGTAGACGAATTTCAAGGGAATGGGATAGAGCCTGTTATTTTGGATGAAATTCAGATGCCGGAACGCGGGGTTCTCCCGTATCTTTTGGACTTCTTCTTCCTTTTCATCGTACACGACGACGAACACGACGTCCGGATTCTCCTCCATGATGTTCTCGGTGCCGACCGCAGCCGTTGTGTGCGGCACATCCGCGCCGATCGCCGCCGCCATATCGCCCGCGATCTTATCGCGCCCGTAGGAAGCGACGATGCTGCTCATGAGATCGAGGATCATGACCTTCGGCTTTTCTCTGTCCTGCGTTTCGCTCCGGATGAATGCAATCCGCGCGTAGGTATCCGCGACGATTTTCTCCGCTGTGGCGTCACGGCGAAACGCCGCGCCCATATCGCGGATGAACTTCATCTCGCGCGCAATCGTCTCCACTGCGTTCAGCTTGCCGGGCGCGGTGGTATTGAGCGGCACCATCGTATGAACGCCCTTGCCGTTCCAATACGCCGTGCTGCCCAGGCGGTTTTTGGAGAAAAACTCCTGCTGCGCCACGATGAGATCGGGCTGCAGCGCGAGCAGGCGCTCCGCGTTCACCTCCGAGCGTTTCATCGGCGGAAAGGAGGCAAACGCTGCCCGATTGCACGCCTTAATGCCAAACGTCGGATTGTCCTGCGTCGGCACCGCCGCGATGACGCCGCGGGTCACGCCGAGATCCATGAGCGTCTCCGACTCGTTCGCCCCAACGACGACGATGCGCTCCGGCACATGCGAAAACGTCTCGATATTCGGACCGAGTTCAAAATAGTTTTCGACGCTGATATTCTCGACGGTGACAGGCGCGGACGACATCTCTGCCGCCGTCTCCCGGCCCCCGCCGCAGCCGCCGAGCGCGGGCAGAAGCGCCGCAAGCAGCGCTGCAAACCATAGCTTCATGACCGACCTCCCCCATATTTGCGCTGAAAGAGCAGCCACAGGAAGACCGGCGCGCCCGCAAGCGTCGTCGTGACGCCGATGGGCAGCTCCGTCCCCGGGACGATATTGCGGCCGAGGATGTTTGCCCACGCGAGGAAGCAGCCCCCTGCGAGCGCACTCATGGGAATCACATGCCGATGCGCGCTCCCTGTCGCAAGGCGAACGATATGCGGGACGACGAGTCCGACAAAGCCGATCATCCCCGCGACGTAAACGGCGCTCCCGACCATCGCGGCCGTGACCGCAATATATATTTTGCGATAAAACGCAAGATCCCGCCCCATACTGAGGGAGAGTTCGTCCCCCATGAGCATGAGATCGAGTATGCGCCGCTGCGAGAGGAAATACAGGCAGCCCGCAGCCGTTACGATGCCAAACAACCCCGTCATCGTCCAATTCCCCGCGCCGAGGTTCCCCATCATCCAGAACTGGATGGACCGCGTCTTGCTCGGTTCGGCCATCGCGGCGATGATGAAGCTGACCGCCGCCGAGCACGCGGCGCTCATCGCAAAGCCCGCGAGCAGGAGTGTGATGCTGCCGCCGCTCTGCTTGGTGAGAGAGGCAATGAGCAGGATAAAGGCGGATACGGCCGCCGCCCCGAGAAAGGCAAAGGCTCCCGTGCCGTCCATCCCCCACAGCGCGGAGACGCCGCCCGCGATGGCGAGCACCGCGCCGAGGCTCGCTCCCGAAGAGATGCCGAGCAGATAGGGATCGGCGAGCGGGTTTTTCATCACCGCCTGCATGACCGCTCCCGTGACCGCGAGGCACGCCCCCACGAGGAATGCGAGGACGAGATGCGGCAGGCGCAGATATTGGATCACATCCTGCCGCATGCTCCCCGCCCCCGACGGGTCGGCAACGCTCAGCCAAATATATTGTATCGTTTCCGTAAATCCAAGCGGGATCGTCCCGCGCCCGAGCGCATAGACCGTAACGAGGAGCAGCGCCGCCGCAAGGAGTAATGTGCGCACCGTTCTTCCCATCAGCGGCCGCCCCTCTCGTAGATCACGGCGGGCCGACCGTCCGGGCGCAGCGTCACCTTTGCCTTCACGCGGTAGAGGGCGCCGATGAGTTCCGGCGTCAGCACCTCGGCGGGCGTTCCCTCCGCGACGATCTTCCCCTTCTGCAGGGCGACGATGCGGTCGCAGTACATCGCCGCGATGTTGAGGTCATGGATCGCGGCGATCACCGTGAGCCCGCGTGCGCTGATGATATCCATGATCTGCAGCTGATAGGTGATGTCCAGATGATTCGTCGGCTCGTCGAGGATGAGACACGGCGTCTCCTGTGTGAGCGCACGCGCGAGCATCGCGCGCTGCTGCTCGCCGCCCGAGAGCCACGAGAAGCTGTCCCGCTCCATCGCGAGGACGCCCGTCTCCCGCATCGAGCGCCGCGCGATCTCGATGTCCTCGGCATTGTCGCCCTCGGTGATCCCCTTGTACGGCGTGCGCCCCATGAGCACGACATCCCGCACGGAGAAATCAAATCCGTGCCCGTGATGCTGCGCGAGCACCGCCGTCTCCTTGGCGCTCTCCTTATAGGAGAGCGTCGAGAGATCGCGTTCGCCGATCCTAATGCAGCCGCCCGAGGGCTTCAGCACGCGGTAGATACATTTGAGCAGGGTGCTCTTGCCGCTGCCGTTGGGTCCGATGAGCCCCGTCAGCCGATGTGCCGGAAAAGTGACGGACACGCGGTCGAGAACGCGTTTCTCCCCGTACTGTGCGGATAGTTCCGCAATCTGTATCTTCATTCCGCTCCTCCAAACCGATACGCGCGGCGCGTCAGCATAACGATAAATGCCGGCGCCCCCATCAGCGCAAGCATCACCCCAAGCGGGATATCGACGCCGGGCACGAGCGCTCTGCCGAGGATATCCGCCCACACCGCGGCAATGCCTCCGAAGAGCACAGCCGCAGGGATCAGCCGCCGGTGATCCGCCCCCACGAGCATGCGCGTAAAATGCGGCGCAAGAAGCCCGATGAACCCGATCAGCCCCGCATTGAGGACGACGCATCCGACCAGCAGCGCGTTCAGCACGAGATAGAGCCGCATAAAGGGCAGCAGCGGGCGCCCCAAGGGGATCGCCGCCGTCTCCCCCTCGAGCATGAGATTGAGGATCCGCGCCTGCGTTGTGAAAAAGGCCGCGGCACCAGCGACGACGACAAGCAGGATCAGCGTTCCGGGCAGCTTTGCCGCAGCGACGCTCCCCATCAGCCAGTAAAGCGTCACGTCCATACCCGTAGAGTTCGCGCCGAGGTAGACGAGCACGCCCGTAACGCCGGCGCACACCGCGCCGAGCGCAATACCGAGGATGAGGAGGTATGAGATATCATATCCGCCGAACCGTCCCGCAGCGGCCGCAGCCGCGGCGGAAACGGCGACGGCACCGAGAAAAGCGCCGACTCCCATGGAGCCGGCGCCCAGTGCCGTACCGATACCGAGGAATACCGCGCACGCGACGCCGAGCGACGCGCCGGACGATACGCCCATAATATAAGGATCCGCCATCGGATTCCGAAAGATCGCCTGCATCACGGCACCCGAAAGCGAGAGCCCCATGCCGACGCAGGCGGCGAGCAGGACGCGCGGCAGGCGCAGATCCCACACCGCGCTCGCCGCGCCCATACCGATCGCAGGCGACTCCCCGCCCAAGACTTGATACCGCAGGATATCCGCCAAATCCCGGCCCCCGATCGGCAGATAGCCGAGGAGCAGCCCCAGGAAGACGGAGAGGAGCAATATGCCCCCCAAAACGCCGAGCAGGGCCGACATCGGCATCCGCCGCGCAAAGTACAGCAGTTTTCCCATCATTAAAGCTCGAAGTTCGCAGAGAGCGTGAACGTCCGCGGCGAGCCGAGACCAAGCGTGCTGCTTGCCCCGCGCGCCACCCAATAATCCTTACCCGCGACATTGTAGAGCATCGCGCTGATCGTCACGGGCGTCCGGTCGATCTTCGTCCGATAGTTCGCGCCGAGGTCGAAGATGAAGTGGGACGGAACGCCGATCTTATCATTATTGATCGTGGTTGATCCCACATAGTTGGCGCGTCCAATGACAGACCACGCCTCTGTGGGATGATAGACGATGCCCATCGATCCCGACCAGTGCGGCATGCCGTCCACTGGCTTACCGTCGTTGAGTCCGCGGGACGTCTTGCGCTGCGTCACCTTCATATAGGAGAGTCCGCCGATGATATCCCAACGATTGGCAATATTCCCCGTGAAGCCCCACTCGACGCCCCTGTTTTCCTGCTGTCCGTCAAGCTGGCGATATTTGTCTGTGCCGCGATAGACATCCACCGCATTGGCCTGCCGAATCTGGTACAGGCTCAGCGTGTGGAGGAAGCTCCCCGCCTTGACCTTCACGCCGATCTCGTTCTGCTTGGTCTTCGCCGGATCGAGGCGCTCTCCCCCATTCTTATAGCCGTCCGTTGTAGATACCGTACTGCCGAGGCCAAAGCTCTCCGTGTGATCCAGATAGACCATCACATCCGGTGTGAATTTCCAACTGACGGCAAATGTCGGCGAGATGGCGTGCGTTTTCTTGGACTCCTTGTTCGCGGGCGTATCCTTCACGCTGTGCCCATGGATGCCCATGGTAAACTGGAGTCTGTCATCGAACGCCTTCATCGTATCGACCACATGCCAGCCCAGCATCAGCGTATTCGTGTCATGCGGCGCGCTTGCATGCGGATCCCCCGGGTTCGCCCAGTCGTTGTCGCGGTAGATATTGCCCGTCCCCGACCAGAAATTCTTGCCGTCGCCGTCGTAGTGCAGGCGGTTCCGATCGAGCCCGACGAGGTAATCGTGATGCACGGCGCCCGTCCTAAAGTCGCCGCGCAGGCCGATTCCCGTGTAAAAACGCGTAAAGGCGAGCGGCCAGTTGGACATCGAGATCGTAAAGTCGCCCGCTTCGTTGAAGACCTTCGGCGTACCGTCAACATAGCCGTACCAGTTCTCACGATGAACGCCCATATTGAGGAAGGCCGTCAGATGCGCCGAGAGCTTCTGCTCATGATTGAGCACCGCAAGGAGGTTATCATACTCATTGTAGGACCACGACGGCTTATAGCTGCGCGACAGGTCGGGGGCGGACGGCAGCTTCGTCAGCGTGCTGAAATCAAAGTTGATCGTACTGGGCCCCGCATTGTGCTTCGTATGGTTGTAGCCGAGCAGGAAATTCGTCCGGGATTTTTCCGTATGCTGATCGAGGTTGACGAAGATGTTCTGACGCACGAGACGCTCGTGTTTGATCGCCGTCTCGCCGCCGACATTGGTCGCCGTGATGCGCACGCCCCAGCGGTCGGCCTTGCCGAAGCGCGTGCTCACGTCGACCGCCTCCTCGACGGAATGCCCGCCGAGGTAGGAGATGCGGGCCTCCGTGGCCTTGCGCTCCGCTTTCTTCGAGATATAATTGACCGTGCCGCCGATTGCCTCGCTGAGGCTCGTACCACTGACGCCGAGGTTCGGCCCGGAGATCACGCTCACGCTGTCCACCCAGTAGTACGGAATATTATACTGCCCGAGCATCCCCGGGATGCCGTTGATGTATTGCGTATGCCCGTTCGTTCGGAACCCGCGAATCGCAATATCCTGATAGAGATGACTCGACCAGACCCGCACCGACGGATCGAGCGTAAGCACACCGTTCACGCCGTCCGCGGGCGAACTAAATGTCCGGATCGCCTTTTGGCTCATGCTCGAGACCGCAAACGGCGCATCCATCACATCCTGATTGCCGAGCATGCCGACCGTCGGTCTCTCCTCTACGAATCCGCCGGGCAGCGTCGTATCGGCCGGTTCCGGCGCACGCTGACCCGTGACATCAACAGGATCCAGCTCGTAGGTATCGACGGAGCCTGTCCCCCCCCCGTGCGCATCCGTCTTCTCTGCGGCGGATACACCGCTCATCCACACCGTGCTCGTCCCGAGCGCCGCGAGTGCAACCGCGAGCGCCAGCTTTCGTTTCGTCATTTGACAGTTCCTCCTTAAAAATTCCCGGAATCCGCACGCGCCATCCCCGGCACCCGCGGCATTCCATACAGCCCTTGTTCCCCTTCATCATCCGACTTTTCCAAAAAGAAGAGCCCCGCCAAGAACAGACGGGGCCGATTTCATGCGAAAAAAATCTGCCGTCCTGTCCATCGCAGGATGCAGCGGTCACAGCGCATCGCGCTGCGCATCCGCGCGCACACGAGTGCTGCCGTTCCCGGCGTACGAGGTTCGGTAGGTCTTCCGGCTCTGCGTCATCGTCCGCCCCGTCTTCCCGGTCTCCCAGTGACATCGTGAGGCGTCCTCGGCATTACGGCGGCGGGACCGCATCGGCTTTGCACCGATTTCCCTGTTACCCCGCGCGCATCGGCAGTACGCCGACGTCCGCGCGGGCACCGAACCTGCTTATGAAGTTAAAACAAAATAAATTCACATTGGAGTATAGCGAACTCGCATACGCTTGTCAACACGGCGCGGGCGTTTTCAAACGAATACGCGGCCATATCAATCCGGTCGCCTCTTTTATAGTCAAAAACTATGCTGTTAATTTTAAAATTTTATATTTTTTTATTGCATTTTATGTAAAAGTAAAGAAGGAATTGCTGAAAAGATAGAGAATTAAGAATTCGTCAAAGAAAGTTTCTGTAATATATTTCAGAAACTAAAGTTATGAACTGATGAATGGAGATGAATCAATGGATGCAGCAATGCTGACATTAGGGGTTCTCGCGGTGGCGGCGATACTCTTCGCTACCGAGATCATCCCGCTCGCCGTCACCGCGATGGGTGCGGCGATCTCGCTGGGTCTGTTAGGCGTGCTAACACCCACACAGGTATTTTCCGGTTTATCTAATTCCACCGTCGTTCTGTTCGCCGGTATGTTCGTCATCGGCGCCGCGATGTTCCAAACGGGACTCGCACAGAAAATCGGTATCGCCGTCGTTAAGAAGTCCGGCAGCAGCGAGGCCCCGCTGATGGCTGCGATCATGTTCATCACGATCGTCCTCTCGTCGGTCTCCTCGAACACGGCGACGGTCGCCTGCCTCATGCCGGTCGTGATCCAGATCTGCGCGGCGGCAAAGGTGCCTGTCTCTCCGCAGCTCATGGCGCTCGCCGTCGCGGCGAACGTCGGCGGTACGATCACGATGGTCGGCACGCCTCCGAACATCCTCATGAGCGCAACGCTTCAGTCCAGCGGGCTCCAGCCGTTCGGCTTCTTCGAGTTCGCATGGATCGGCATTCCGCTCTCCATCGCGGGTATGGCGTACATGCTCACGATCGGCCGTAAGCTCTGCCCGCAGCACATGGTACAGGGTCTCAGCACAGATGACGCCGACGCAGCGATCGAAAAAGAGGAGAAGACGAACGCGAGCAAGATGTATGTCTGCGCCGCCATCCTTATCGCTGTTATCGCCGCGATGGTCTTTGAGAAAGAACTCAACGTTCCGATGCATATGTCCGCCATCATCGGTGCGCTCATCTGCGTATTGACGGGCTGCCTCAACGAGAAACAGGCGTATCAGGGCATCGACTGGACGACGATCTTCCTCTTTGCCGGTATGCTCCCGCTCGCCAGCGCCATGGATAAGACGGGCGCGGGCGCTCTCATCGCGAACTTCGTCGTTAGCCTCATGGGCGACACGCCGTCGCCGTACGTCATCGTCTTCGCCATGTTCGTCCTCTCCTGCGGTCTGACGCAGTTCATGTCGAACACGGCTGCCGCAGCGCTGCTCGCGCCGATCGCGATCTCGATCGCGGAGACGGTCGGCGTTTCGCCGTATCCGGTCGTCATGGCGATCGGTATCGCCGCATCCTGCGCGTTCACGACGCCGGTGGCGACCCCGCCGAACACGCTCGTCCTCGGCCCCGGCCAGTTCCGTTTCATGGACTATGTGAAGGTCGGCATTCCGCTCGTCGCGGTTTCTCTCATCGTCTGCTTGATCGTCATTCCAATGGTATGGCCCTTCGCGAAATAAAAATCCGCAGGATATGAGTGACCGAAGCTTTTCATTGTGCTATACTAGGGGTATATTGCGCCGATGATAAGGCGCGGATGCACACGGTATGGAAAACGTCACCGGACGTTTCGCTCAGATTTTATACGAGGAGACATCGGCAATGAAAAAGAAAGTGTTGCTCAGCCATCTGAAATCGTTCGACGAGGAAATATTCACTCTGCTGGAGGAAGAGGAGCAGCGCCAGCGCTACACGCTCTCCTTCCTGCCGAATATCAACGCTATGTCACCGTTCGCGGCGTATCTCGAGGGGAGCATCCTCACGAATAGCATCTTTGACCACCACGACGAGACGGCAAGCGGGGGTATTCACCTCGAATCCATTGTTCAGACGCGCGCCCGGACGCTGTTCGGCAGCGACCACGCGATTGTGCGGCTCGGCAGTATCGCCTCCGCCTCGCGGGTCGTCTTCCAAGGCTTGCTCCAGCCGGGCGACTGCGTTCTCTCGTTCAATCTGCGCAAGAAGGATCACAGCACGGGGCTCTCGTATGTGTTCGAGAACTACGGCATCGATCCTTCGACGCAGCAGATCGACTGGGGCGAAGTGCGGGCACAGGCCGAACGCGTGCGTCCGCGTCTCATCATCTTTTCGCCGGTCAGTTATCCGCGCACGGTCGATTACCGCATTCTCTATGAGATCGCGCAGTCGGTGGACGCCTATCTCTGGGTGGACATCAGCCAGTGCGTCGGCCTTGTTGCGGCGGGGCTTGTGCCCACGCCCGTACCGTTCGCCGATGTAGTGACGTTCTCGACCTCGGCCTCTCTGCGCGGTCCCGATGGCGCGGTCATCCTCTGCAAACGCGATATCGCGGGGTGCATGGATGCGGCGATCGTCAATACGGGGCATGTCGCGCTCCATATGAACCATCTGGCGGCGCTCGGCGTCGTCCTGCGCGAAGCCGCGAGCGAACAGTTCCGCCGCTACGGGGAACAGGTCTTGAAGAACGCCGAAGTCCTCGCGCGCGCTCTCGCCGATCACGGCGCCTCGGTGCTCTGCGGCGGCACGGATACCCATCTCGTGCTCGCCTCGTCGACGGGCAGCGTGAATATGGACGAAGCGATGGATGTGATCGCACGGATGGGGATACGCGCGCGCGTCGCGGATATTCCAACGATGAACCCCGGGATTTTCCTCCATGCGCTGCGCCTCTCGACGTTCAATCCGACGACGCGCTCGCTCAAAGAGGAGGATATGGCGTATATCGGCTTGCTCCTTGCAAAGCCGCTGACACAGATCCTTTCTCCCGAGGAGATCGAACAGGCGCATCAAGAGATTGTCGCGCTGGTAAAGGACAGTCCCATCTCCTCCGAGGAGTGGATGGGCGAAAACGACGGCTAAGATACGATAAAAGCCCGCCGCGGAGAACCGCGGCGGGCTTTTTTTATGTATAAGTTATTGCAACGTATGTTTCATCGTGTTATACTGCCTATAAGGCACTGCTAACTACGGTAGGCGGTCGATTTCTTATCTTGCCCCCAAGAGTATACACATATGGGGGGTGATTGGCATGGGTACATATGAGTTTCTTACGACTCTCGTGTTGTTGCTTGCGCTGATTATCGCGATTAAATCCTAGATTGAGAAAGCCCCGCCTAATGTTTCCAGCAACGGGCGGGGTTTCTCGTTCAATTTGCTAAGGGGGCAGCCGCTTATCGGCAGCGCCTCTTTTTTATGTGTCTATTGTACCATGTCCGGTTCCGATCGTCAAGGCTCCCCGATGCCGATAATCTCTTTCCAGATATACCCCTCGCGGACGCCCGAATCGCTGTAGAGGATATCCTCGGCCGCGAAGGTCTCGGCAAGCACGCGGGCAATGATCATACCGGGAACGATATTGTGCAAACGATCGGGCGCCGCACGCAGGAGGAGCACAGCGCGCTGCTCATCGAGCGGCTCTGGCGTGTTGAACATATCGATGAGCAGCGGCAGTGTCTCCACAGGCAAGAGGCGCGGCGCGCCCTCCGGATGCAGCAGCCCATACATGCGGCTCGCGCTGCTGAGCACGCCGCCAAGCCCGACCATATGCACGGCACGCAGCGCGCATACATCGGGATCGGCATCGAGCACCGCCCGTACCACCGCTTCCATACGGCGGCACTCCTCCCGTGTCGGAAGAAGTCCCGCAACATGATCCCGCCGCAGGGCGAGCGCCCCCAGCGATAAACTCCACCGCGCCCGCATGGTATGATCCGCATAGGAAATAATCTCGGTGCTGCCGCCGCCGATATCCATCATGACGCCGTCCGGATACGGGATGCTGCGCGTCGCCCCGACGAAGTCGTAGGCCGCCTCCTCATCCCCCGAGATGATGCGGACGTTCACCCCCGTGCGCCGGGCGATCTCCGCCGCGGCGGCCCGGCTGTTCGTTGCGCTGCGGAGCGCCGCCGTCGCAAAGGCGTGCACGTGCCGGATATCGAAGGTCTCGATATAGCGCCGGAATCCGCGCAGAATCTTGACGGTCTTTTCGATACCGGCGCGCACAAGCCGCCCGCGGGAGAGATACCCCGCGAGGCCGACGGTATATTTCCGCTTCATCAGGAGGTCGAACGCGCGCCCCTCGATCCGGTAAATCGCCATGCGGACGGTATTGGATCCGATGTCGATGATCGCGTGCAGCATGGGCATCTCCCCCCTCCTCACATTGGTGCCGGCCCCCTATTTTTCCTCTGCCGGAGCGCCCGGCACGGCATAGATGGGCGGCTCGGTGTCCTCCGTGAGGCTGTGCATGCCGAACATGGTCGTGAGCGTCTCGCGCGTAAAGCCGTAGGCGGGGCTCGAGAAGTCCTGCCGCGGGTCATAGCGGTTGCTCGGCGCGCCGAGGAGGCCGCAGACGGTATCGTACATCATATCGTTCGTAAAGTAGGCGTCCCGCCGCGACGCGAGGGTTTCGCTCCGGCGCGGGAACGCCGCGCGGTACTCCGGCGAGAGGTAGATAAAGAACGGGATCTTCACCATGTCGAACCGGAACACGTCCGGGTTGTGCGAGATCTTGAGATTCTCCCCGTGATCGGAGAAATAGACCATCGCGCGCAGATTGAGGTTTTTCTGCGCGTAGTCGAAGATCTCTTTGAGGATATGGTCGGTGTAAAGGACGCTGTTCGCGTATGACGGCGCGCTTGTCATCGTAGAGTCGCCGTCCGCCGATTCGAACTTTGCCCACGCCTCTGGATAACGGTTGTTGTAGTAGATGTGGCTGCCCATGAGGTGCAGGACGATGAAGTTGTTCGCGTGCGGGTCGATGCGCGTCAGATACGGGAGGAGTTCCTCGTCGTATTTCGATGTGAACGTATAGGAGTCGTCCGTCCACTCGGCCTCGTCCGCCGTCTTTGCGACCATCGTGATCGCGCTGTCGAACTGCCCGTAGCGTCCCTGATTGCTGAACCAATACGTCTTGTAGCCGATTCTCTTTGCCACGTCGAGCAGCGACGCGGATTCGAAGAACTCCTTGTCGTTGTACTGGCTCTTTTCAGTCAGCGCCCGCTCGAGAACAGGGACGGTCTGCGTCCACGAGGAATAGGTGTTTTGATAGAGGATGAAGCCCGGATCCTCCGTCATGTGCTCCATCCACGGCGTATCGTCGTACGGGAAGCCCGGCGTGTAGATGTGCATATAGTCGCGCGAGGCGGACTCTCCGATGATGAAGATGACCGTGCCCGGCGCGCGCGCGGCGAGCGTATTCGCCTGATCGATGATGAGCGAGTTGAACCGCTCGTCCTGATGCAGACTGTAGGACTGGGTCTCCGTGACGTAGTCCGTCACATCCTTATAAACGCCCGCAATCGAACACGCGGGGAGGAGGGCGACGTTCACCCCCGCGGCGACGAGAATGACGGCAACCAACGCCCCCATGCGCGAGCCCTCCGCCGAAGGGTAGATGCCGCGCGCGAGGATAAGAAAGCTGCGATAGGAGAGATAGACGAGCGCGAGGAGGCCGATCGTGATGAACACAGCCGGCACCGTCCCCACGGTGGACTCGATGTAGTCCCCCGCCTCGTGCCAGTTCGTAAGATAAATCGCCATGAGCGAGGCGGGCGAGAGCGCGTGCCATACGGTCATGTAGTACGCGATCTGCGTGAGCGGTATGAGCGCCATGAGAAAGGATACCGCGGCAAGGAGGGCGGCGGTTATTTTTTTATGCCCGAGATGAAAGAGCACGCCGCCAAACGCCGCGAGCAGGATCATGTTCGCGGTGCCGATGAGGAAGTCGTAGTAGATGAGCGAGCGGTACCAGTCCTGCGCGTACGTCCACGCGTAAAGCAGGGGGAAGGCGACGCACCAGAGCACGCCCGCGGCCATCGCGCCGCACATGCCGCGCGAGAAGAGCGCGACGCCCGTGCCGTACTGCAGGAGGACGAGCACCGTAAGAATAGGAATGAGCGCGGGTACAAAATACTCCGCGCCCATGTCCTGCCCCATATCGATATATGCCGCGGTGAGCATGAGGAAATATGCGCCCGCCGCCGCGGCGTAGCGGATCAGTTCATTCTGCCGCTCTACAGTGAGATTCATAAAAATCGCCGTTTTACTCCATGATAAAAATTTCCAGTTCCTGCCGACCAAATATCAGCGCCTCTTCGTGCGAGTCGAACGCGACGTCGATGCGGTTGCCGCGGATGGCCCCGCCAACATCCTCCGCAATAGCCTCCCCATAACCCGGGATAAAGACGCGCGTGCCAAGCGGAATCACCGACGGGTCGACGGCAATGACCCCGTATCGCACGGGCGTGCCGGTTGCCGTGCGGTTCGAATTGCCGGGGTCGTACGCGCTGTACGCGGTCGCCGAGACGAATAGCGACCGTCCGCTGCCGCGGCTGACCGAGGGCGCGCGTTCCTCCGCGATGCCGAGCGCGACGGGGTCGTACGGTACGCCGCCCGAGAGCGCGAGATATGTCGCCTCGCCGCAGATGCCGTCCACGACGAGCATGTGATCGGTCTGACACTGCTCGATCGCCGCGCGCGTCTTTGGCCCCGCGACGCCGTCCGCGCCGCCCGCCTCGAGATAGCCCGCGCTCACGAGCAGTTCCTGCACGTGGCGGACCGCGCCGCCGCGCATCCCTTCTTTGACGAGAATATGCGCCGCCTCGGCGGGGCCGTGAATGGCAAGAGGCGCGGCAACCGCGAGCACGGCGCTGGCGGTGAGGCATCGCCGGAAATGCCGGCGCGCCCTCAGTTTACGCACGCCCCAAAGGAGTCCTCGTGCCGCTAAAAGAAGTGTCCACACTCGCATCAATCATCGCGCTCCCTTCTCTTCATCGTTCTCTTTATTTCGGATATATTTTACTATAAAGCCTCCGCCGCGTCAAACGCGCGCGAACGCAATCTGCGGCGCGGCGGGGATGAGTCCGTCCTCCGCCGCGTACCTGTAAAAGAGCCGCAGGCCCCGGAGAGACGCCTCGTCGAGCTGCCAGACCACGGCGCTGCCGAGGTAGGCCGTCAGCTCCGCGCGGGTAAAGCGCCCGCCTAGGAGCGCCGCGCCGATTGCCGCATCCCGCACCGCCGGCCACGTTCGGAACGCATCTTTGATGCGCGTATGGACTGCGGCGAGCTCTGCCGGATGTTCCGCCGCGAAGGAACGCACCGCCGCCCAGATGCCGAACACCATCCGCTGCCCCGTGAGGCGCTTCCACTCCCGCGCGAGGTCGTAGATACGGCAGTCCGCGGGCGGCCGGTGATAAAGTTCGAGCGCGTCGTCTCCGATGAACAGCGATGCCGCCGCTCCCGCTGGGACGGGATCGTCGGGCGTGAGCGCCCGCACTTCATAAGAGGGAGCGGCATTGTAGGCACGGCGCAGGATGATCTTCAGCAGGGCGTGAGACGACGCCGACTTATCAGAGAGGAGCACGCGCCGCGTTCCGATCTCCTCCGCAGGGACGCGGCTGACGAGCAGCACGCTGCGCACATCGCCGTCCGAGGCGATGCACACATCCGGCAGCATGAGAAGCTCGTCCGCATGACGCGCATACGTGATCGAGGAGATACCCGAGACGTCGAGGCCCTTTGCCTCGAGCGTCCCGTTCAGCTGCGCGGGCGACGCCCGCAAAACCGACAGTCCCTCCGCCGCCCCGTGCGCGAGCGCATAGGTCAGCGGCAGGACGTTCAGAAACGCGATATGTCCGAGCCGCAGCGTCATATACGCCCTCCCTTCGCTCTCATCCCAACCGCTCCCGCCTGTCCTATTATACTACTTTACGCTTGGAAAATACAGTATTTAGAAGATTTTGTTCTTTGTTGCCGGCGCATGATATATAATACAATTAAAAATACGCTTCCGCGCGGCCGGCGTTGAAGCGCATAATTTTTTCACTCCAGGGTTATCCGAATCCCGCAGTTCATTCGATATAGATGGTAAGGACAGTTCTATGAACGCGGTTTCCAAGGAGGAATAACGATGCATATCATGAGCAAATACGATATGGTGCAGAGTCTGATGCAAAAGATGACGGCGCCCGGGCGGCCCGGTCCGTCAAACAATGCGGTGACGGTCAAGCCGCCGACGATGAATCTCACGGCGGCGGAGCTGCGCGGCGTTCGCTACGGCGATTTCTCTCTCCGCTTTACGCCGTCGAACCTGACGTTCAGCCCGCCGAACTGGGATAAAATCGCCACAAAGAGAGCACCGGACCATCCGGATGAATACTATTTCGACAGGGCCCGCGAACTTGCGCGAAAGGTATTTGCCACAGGCGAACACAACGAGGAGGAATCCCGGGCTCTTTACCGCGGATTTATATCGAGCGTGTCGCCTGACCGGAAGGCGATCTATGAGGAAACGATGGCGCGGACGGGCGGAAAGATGCCGGCGTCGAGCATGTTCTGGGATCATGAGGGCAATCGGACGCTCTCTTACGAATACGATTACGGGACCTATACCGCAATAACCACCTCGAATGAATTCTCACGCGCACGCGCATTGTCTTCCGTCTATCTCGACGAGATGAATAAGCTGTATGACAAATACGGCGCGGCGTCTGCCGGGCATATTTCTCTCGACAGGATTCACAGCGATCTGCGCAGCGAGAGCCGGGCATCCGCCCCGTCGGAGCAAGGCATCGCCGTCGATATTTCCGTTTAGTTTTCATCATATCGGTTTTGTGAGGAGGGCTTTTCATGGATATTCTGCGCGCCGGCATAAAGGGAACCGCCGGCACCGATTCCATCGGCCGAAAAGGACCTATACCGGAACCTGCCGACGGCTTCAAAGACATCCTGTCCGAAACGCAAAGGGCCGTGCCTGCGGATGCCGTCAAAGGAGATGTGCCTGCACAGGAAGACCGTATTGTCAGCAAAAGCACGCTGTACTTCGGGGGCGGCGTCGTCTTCCCGCCCGCGAACGCGTCGCAGGAATTCCTAAAGGAATGGAACGATGCGCTCGACGCTATGCCGCAGGATGAGCGCGGGCTTTTTACAAGCCGTGTGATGCTTTCCTTGATCTATGGCGATTACTACGGCGAAGACATCATGGACGACGGCGAACGGCAGCGTATGATACAAAATCGTATCGATACCCTTGGATGTTCCGGCGTGATGAAACTCTCGCTTGCATCTATCAAGCATATGCTGAACGATAATATTGCCGGCGGCAACGACCTCATATACGTGAATATGATGCGCCGCAGCGTCGCGGATAATGAGGCCCTGCTGCTGCGCCTGCTCGAAAAAAAGATTCATAACTAAGCGCAGCAGCGCGGAGCGCGTCCGTCTCGGATGCGCTCCGTTTTACTGCGCCCGCAAGCAGGCGGACATCCATATGGTCATCGCCCCGCCTTTGTGCTATGATACAAGGAGACATCCGTGAAGCGGCGTTCGTCCGGCAAGGCTCGTCCCCCGCTTCACACGAAAGCAGAAAAGGAGCGCTCACGATGAACGAACTCGCACTGAAATACGGCTGCAACCCGAACCAAACGCCCGCGCGCGTCTACGCCGACGGAGGACTTCCCTTCACCGTGCTGAACGGGCGCCCCGGCTATATCAACCTGCTCGACGCGCTCAACAGCTGGCAGCTCGTGCGCGAGCTGCGGGACATGGCGGGGATACCCGCCGCCGCCTCGTTCAAGCACGTCAGCCCTGCGGGCGCCGCGCTCGGCCTCCCGCTCGAGGATGCGCTCGCGCGCGCCTGCCACGTGGGGGGGCGCTCCCTCTCGCCCGTCGCCGCCGCCTATGCGCGCGCGCGCGGCGCAGATCGTATGAGTTCTTACGGCGACTTTGCCGCCGTCTCCGATATTTGCGACGAGAGCCTCGCGGAATTCCTGCGCGGCGAGGTCTCCGACGGCATCATCGCGCCGGGGTACACCGCGGGCGCGCTCGGGATTTTAAAGAGCAAGCGCAAAGGCAGCTATCTCGTCCTCCAAATGGATGAGAACTACACGCCGCCCGCCGTCGAGCATAAAGACGTCTATGGCGTCACCTTCGAGCAGCGGCGCAACGACGTGCGCATCGCCGAGGACTGCCTCACGGACATCCCAACGGCCAATAAAGACATCCCGGCGCACGCGCGGCGCGACCTCCTGCTCGCCCTCATCACGCTGAAATACACGCAGTCGAACTCCGTCTGCTACGCCTCCGGCGGACAGGCGATCGGCGTCGGCGCGGGACAGCAGTCGCGCCTCCACTGTACGCGGCTTGCGGGGAGCAAGGCGGACACGTGGCATCTGCGCCAAAGTCCGCAGGCGCTCTCCCTCCCCTTCCGCAGCGACGTTCGCCGCCCCGACCGCGACAACGCGATCGACGTCTACATCACAGGGGACGCCGAGGACTACGCGCAGCTCGCCGCCGACTGGCGGCGGCTCTTTACCGCAAAACCCGCGCCCTTTACCGCCGAAGAAAAGCGCGCGTATCTAAAAACCGTCGGCGGCGTCTCCCTCGGCTCCGACGCATTCTTCCCCTTCGGCGACAACATTGAGCGCGCGCACCGCAGCGGCGTCTCCTACATCGCCCAGAGCGGCGGCTCCATCCGCGACGACAACGTCATCGAGACCTGCGACAAATACGGCATCGCGATGGCCATGACGCATATCAGACTGTTCCATCACTAAGAGACGTGACGTGCGATCTTGGCGTCTAGCGTCGTTATTCGTCGAATACTGCGCTCTGCATCCAAACTTCCACGTCACTCAGATTGCTGCGGTACGACGCGGGATTTTCGCGCAGTACGCGCCGCCGCCGTCCGCACCGCGCGGCGCCAAGCATATGCCCTTATATCTATTTAACCAAAAAGAAAATGATTCCCACTTGTATTTGAACCGACGCCTCCGTATAATAGGCTGTAAATAGTCAGCGGCATAAAAAGAAACCGGAGGTTCCAATGAAGATCAAGCTGGAGGGCGTCGCGGAGACGCTGCTCACGACGCTCTATGTGCGCGCGAAGGATGCGGACAGCCCGCACTCGGTGCTGCACGATACAAAGTCGGCGGAGATCGTGGCGATGCTCGATTACGACTTCGCGCAGTTCAAGCATGCGTGGGCGTCCTACTACGGCGTGCTCGCGCGGGCCAAGACCATCGACGCGGAGATTCGAAAGTTCCTCGCCGCACATCCCGAGAGCGTCGTCGTCTCGGTCGGCAGCGGCCTCGACACGCGGTTCTCCCGCGTCGACGACGGGCGCGTCCTGTGGTACGACCTCGACTTCCCCGAGGTCATCGCGTGGCGCAGACAGCTCTTTGAGGAGAATCCGCGCGTGCGCTGCATCGCGAAATCGGCGCTCGACCCCACATGGCCGCAGGATGTCGAGACAGGCGGCCGCCCGCTCCTCATCGTCTCCGAGGGCGTCCTCATGTACCTCGAGGAGAGCGACGTGCAGCGCTTTCTCCGCATCCTCACCGACGGGTTCGCGGACTTCACGGCATATTTTGACCTCATCTCCACCTATACGCAGAAACAGAGCAAACGCCACGACATGATCAAGAACATGAACGCCCCCTTCCGCTGGGGCGTCAAGGACGGCAGCGAGGTCGTCCGTCTTGAGCCGCGTATGCGCCAAATCGGCCTCATCAACTTTACCGACGAGATGCGCCGCCTCCTGCCCGGCTGGAAAAAACTCTTCATCCCCATCTTCTACCTCGTCAACAACCGTCTGGGGATGTATACCTATACGCGCGCGGAATAAGCGCACAGCACAAAGGCACTGCCGCACAAAACGATGCGGCAGCGCCTTTTCGTATGGGTGAAAATCAGAGAGACGAGACGGCTACGCGCAGAGGCCGCGCTTCACATCCCCGCGTTTCACGCCGCGCGGCAATATCTCCTCGAGCGCCGCCTTCGCGCGCTCGATCGCGATGCGCAGTTCCTCGCGCGTGATATTAAGCGCGGGGTTGAAGTAGAGCACGTCGCCGAGCGGACGCAGGAGGAGCCCGCGCCGCAGGGCGCGTTTGTAGATCTCATAGCCCGTGCGTCGCTGCGGGAGCGGCGACTTCGTCTCCCGGTCGGCGACCAGCTCGATCGCGTGGATGAGGCCAATGTGCCGGATCTCGCCGACGTTCGGATGCGCGCCGAAGGCGTCCTGCATCTCCTCCGTCAGCCACGCCGCCGTCTCGCCCGCCCGCGCGAGGATGTGCTGCTCGCGCATGACGCGCAGCACCGCGCGCGCCGCCGCACACCCGAGCGGGTTGCCCGCGTAGGTGTGACTGTGCATGAACGCGCGCCCCGCCGCATAGTCCGCATAGAACGCTTCATAAATATTTTCACGGACGCAGGTAATGGACATCGGCAGATATCCGCCCGTCAGCCCCTTCGAGAGACACATAATGTCGGGCGTGATGCCCGCATGGTCTGAGGCGAACATCTTGCCCGTGCGCCCGAAGCCCGTTGCGATCTCGTCGCAGATGAGCTTCACATCGTAGGCGTCGCAGAGGGCGCGCAGTTTTTTGAGATACAGCGGCGGATAGATGCGCATCCCCGCGCAGCCTTGGAGGAGCGGCTCCACGATGATCGCCGCCATCTCGTGCGCATGCGTTTCAAACGCCCGCTCCGCGTGCGCAAAACATGGGCAGTCGCAGTGCGCGCGTGTTTCGTCGTACGGACAGCGATAGCAGTCGGGCGCCTCGACGTGAATGTTATCCATCATCATCGGTTGATACATCCGCGCGAAGAGATCCATGCTCCCGACCGAGAGCGCGCCGATCGTCTCGCCGTGGTACGCCTCCGTCAGGCACATGAACCGCTGTTTTTCGGGCTTTCCCGTCTGCAAATAGTATTGGAACGACATCTTGAGCGCGCATTCCACCGCCGCCGAACCGTTGTCGTTGAAGTGGAACTTCGTCAGCCCCGGCGGCACGATCTCCGCCAGCTCCTCGGCAAGGAGGATCGCCCCCTCGTGGGAAAAATTGGCAAAGATGACATGCTCGAGCCGATCGAGCTGCTCCTTGATCGCTTGATTAATGTCCGGATTGCAGTGTCCGAGGAGATTCGCCCACCACGAGCTCACGATATCGAGATATTGCCTCCCGTAGATGTCATGCAGCCATACCCCTTCGCCGCGCTGCACGACAATGGGCGGCAGCTCCTCATAGTCCTTCATTTGCGAGCAGGGATGCCAGATGTGCGCGAGATCCCGCTCTTCCATAGCGCGTGCTTTCATTGCTCTCCTCTTTTCAGTGATACAGCGCCGCGAGCTGCGCCGCGTCGATATCGAGTTCCTCTGCGTTCGACGCGACCGCCGCGATGACGGGGACGCCCGTCATCTCCTCGATCATGCGGCGGTTGTCCTCCTCCATCGCGTCACCCGCGTGATAGTTGTTGAGGATCACGCCGCGCACGGGGATGTCGCGCCGCTCTAAATGCTCGACGGTCAGCGCCGCCGCGTTGATCGTACCGAGCCCCGCATCCGCGACCACGAGCGTGCCGAGCCCAAGCATTTTGATGAGATCGTCCAAAATCATTTTTTGCGCCGCGTCCCAACGCAGCGGGCAGATGATGCCGCCGCTGCCCTCCATCGTCAGCAGCTCATAGTAGTCCTTTGCCCGCGCAAAATCTCTGCGCACGCGGTCCGGATCGATCGGATCGTCATTCCACCGCGCCGCCAGATGCGGCGACACCGCCTCCCGGTAGACATAGGACACTGCGGGCGGCCCCCCCGGCGGAATCCCCGCCGCGCGCTGCACATGCAGCACATCCCCCGGCAGGAGCGCCCCGTTCGTATCCGGCACCGCCCCCGAGAGCGCCGCCTTATAATAGCCCGCCCGATGCCCCGCCGCGCGGAGCTTCTGCACGATGAGGCCCGTCACATAGGTCTTGCCGACATCCGTGCCCGTCCCCGTCACAAAAAGCGCTTTTCCCATCGATTACACATCCTTTACCGGGAGACGGACCGCCGGCTCCGTCTGCCACGCCCCTGCGCGGCGGAACCGCACGGCGAGCCACGCCGCCGCGCCGCAGATGAGGAGATCGGGCGGCGTCTGGAGAATGCCGCAATAGAGGATCGCCGTCCAGAGCGCGATCGGCGCCTCGAGCAGATAGTTCGACGCGAGATAAAACCAGCTGATGCCGATCCCGTAGACGATCGCCATGCCGCCGAGATTCACGAGCAACAGGCGCCGAAATCCCGGCTCCGCCGTCATGCGCGCCCAGCGTCCGCAGAAATACGCCTGCACGATGAAGCCGAGCAGATAGCCGAACGTCGGCTGTAAGAGATACGAGGGCCCGCCGCCCATCGCAAAGACCGGCACGCCCACGAGCCCGAGCAGCACATAGGTGCCGACCGCGAGCGCCCCGCGCCGCGGACCGAGCACGAGGCCTGCGAGCAACGTAAACAGGAACTGCAGCGTATAGACATCCGTCCCGACCGGAATGCGGATCCACGACCCCACCGTAATGAGCGCGATGAAAATCCCACAGCGCGCCAATTCTCGAATCTCCAAATATTTCACAGAAACATGCCTCCTTTATTCGTTCTGTTTATGATAACTCTAAATATGTTTTATTGTCAACAATATTTTAAATATTAGTTTACAAAAATATTTCCTGTTCTATACCATCCAAAGACGCGTATCTATCGACACTTTACCGCATCAAAAAAGACCGCCGTACCTCCGATATTGGTACGACGGTCTCTTTTGATGCGCGTCTATGTCCCGCTCAGATATCGAACGTCTCGATCTGGCCTTTGATTGCGCCGACTTCCTCGGCAAGCTGACGGGCGACGTCCGCCATTTCGTTGATCGCGTTCGTCTGCTGCTGGACGCTCGCCGCCATCTCCTCGGTGCTCGCGGCGCTGTTCTGTGCGTTGTCGGCGAGCGATCCGACGAGCGGCGCGATCTCTTTGACGTTGGCAAAGATATCGGAAATCGAGTGCTCCAGGTTGACGACGGCATTCTCCATCCGATCGATCGAGCCGGCGATGTTGATATAGTTGCTGCGCGTCGACTCGATCGCGGCCGTCTGCGCCTCGGCGGACGACTCGACGTCCTTGATGCAGGTTACGGCGTTCTCAGAGTCCCGCTGCAGGGCGAGAATCACGGTCTTGATATCGTTGGTAAATAGGGCGGTCTGCTCGGCGAGTTTGCGCACCTCGCCCGCGACGACGGCGAATCCGCGCCCCGTCTCGCCTGCGCGGGCGGCCTCGATGGCTGCGTTCAGCGCGAGGAGCTGGGTCTGTTCCGCGATGGACTCGATCATCGTGCTCGCCTCGCCGATCTTGCCCGCGCTCGCGTGGCTCTCCGTGACGAGGGTCGCGATGCGCGCGACATTCGCGTTCACTTGCTTGGTCTCCCGCATGAGGGCTTCGACGGCCTGTGTTCCGTGTTCCTTTTCCTCGTTGACGCTGGCGCTGACATCCTTCAGATCGCGCAGCATCGTCTCGTTCTCCTGCAGCGCGGACTCGATGGACTGGACGTTATCGTGGATGTTCTGCGTGTGCATCGCCTGATCGGTCGCGCCGTTCGCGATGTTCTCGATCGTCCGGCTGATCTGTTCGCCGGATTCGAGGACGCTCGTATTAGAGTGGCTGAGCGTGCTCGACATCTCGCCGAGCGCCGAAGCGCCTTTCGCGAGCGAGCCGATCATCGTCTTGATCTGCGCGCTGAAATCGTTCATCGTACGCGAGAGAACGCCGATTTCGTCTGCGCTGTCGTTCTCAATCGGGTGAATCTTAATCTTGCCCTGCGCGTTCTTGGAAAAGGCCCGCGACATATCCGTCACGGGACGCGTCACGCCGGTGCTGACACGCACGGCGACGATGACGCAGACGATGAGCGCCAGCGCGATGCAGAGCACGGAAAGGCCCAGCTGCTCATAGGCGCCGGTGCGGTTCTCCTCGCTGCGCTGCGAAAGATAGGTGTCGATATTGTCGACATAGTTGCCCGTCGATATGACCCAGCCCCACGGAGCGAACTTCAGCGAGTAGGCGCGCTTCGGCGAGAGGCGTCCCGTGCCGACATCCTCGGGCTTTTCCCACATGAAATTGCTGTAGCCGCTGCCGTCGTTCGCCGCCTTGATCAGACTGCGGATGACGTAGTTGCCCTCCGGGTCCTGCTCGTCCGCGCGGTTCGTTCCTTCTTTTTTTTCTCCAAAAACGGATGGGCGACGAGGATATAATTCGTGTCGTCGATCCAAAAATAGCCGCTGTTATCCGCTCCGTAGCGCAGCTGCTTGACGCGCGCGGCCGCTTCCGTCTTCGCCTCGTCCTCTGGTGAGGCGCCCGTCTTTGTAGGCGTCGTAGGCGCTCTGCACTTCGTAGAGCGCGAGCTGCGTCCCGACGCGGATCATGTTGTCGTAATCGTCGTAGAGGATCGTGCGGAACTGCGCCTGCGTCTCGTGGTCGCGGCTGTTCGTCATCACCAGCAGCAGTCCCACGATCAGCAGAGACAGGCCGATGACGGGCGCCAGCAGCGCCGCCATAAATTTACTGCGCAGAGATTTCATGAGATAAGACTCCCTTTCCTATGGTACGGTATTCCCTACGTACGGATATTCGCGAAGAAGCGAAAGTTCCTGCCGTAAATTTATATTTATCGCGCCGATACGGGCATCCTGCGGTAGTCGGCGATGCCGTCGGCGAAGAGGGACGACGGCTCGTTGTAGAACGCGACGAAGCCGTCGATCATCTCGTGCCCGTATACATCGTCCGTCATGTACGGCTGATAGAAGTTGCGGCGTTCCTTTTCAAAGTTCGCCCACGTCATGAAATACGGCATATGGTGCCGCCGCACAACCGCGGAGATCTCAGTATACCATGTCTTGTCCGCGCTGCCCGTGAGCGCGAGGCCGCCGCCGTCCATATGCACGCCGACCTCGGTCAGCGCCGCGATCTTCCCGTGCCGCGCCGCCGCCCGCGCTGCGGCCGCAGCCGACCGGTCGAGCGTGCCGATCCACGCGTCCGTATGGTCGTCGTCGTAGAGGTCGAATCCGAAGACGTCCGCATAATCGTCGCCGGGATAACGGTCCAAGTATTCCTCCTCCGTATCGAACGGGCCGTTCGGCGAATAGACGTAGATCAGATTGTGTACGCCCCGTTCATCGCGCAGGTACTCTACCGTCGCGCGCCAGAGCGCGGCGAAGTCCTCCGCCGACGAACTGCGCGCGCCCCACCAGAACCAATCTCCGTTATGCTCGTGAAGCGGGCGAAAGAGCAGGGGGATCCCCTCCGCCGAAAGCCGCCGCGCGAAGTCCGCGACAAGATCGAGATACGCCGTGTAGACGGGGCGGAGATCGCCGCCCGGCAGACAGCGGCGGACCACATTACCCGACAGCTGCCGCGGCGAATAGCCGGAGAAATCATAGCGGCCGTTCACCATCGGCCGCCGCGCGACGCGCGCGAAATTCGGCATGTGCATGGAAAACGTGAGGATCGCGCCCTCCCGCGACGCGCCGCGTGCGATACGGACGAGTTTATCCGTATGGGTGACGCCCGCCGCGCGCTCCGCTTCCGTCAGCTCCAGTTCCTCGCCCGTGAGGGAAAGCGCGTCCATGCCGACGATACCCGCGAGCGCGCCGACGGCGTCCTTCGTATCGGAGTTTGTCCCATCCTCCGTGCGGAACGCCTTATGATGCGCGTCGTTCTGGTGCCCGTAGATCACGTATCCCGCGCGCCCGACCGCCGTGAGATACGCGTATAGGGCCCGCGTTTCCGCGGTCGCCGCGGGATCGACGAGCGCCGCCCGTGCGGGCGCATATGCGCGCAGGCCCCCCACGGTCGGCATCTCGCGTCGCGCCCGCGCATTGTCGGGCAGCACCGTGCGCCGCACATACGCGGGGTGATGCGCGTCCGTCATCGGATCGGACGCGTCCGCACAGGCGGAGGAGAGGAGAACGGCCGCGCCGCAGAGGGCGGCGCATGCAAGTTTCACGGGAAAAGTCAACATATCCATCGTTCTATTCCTTTACAAAAGCCTCATGGAATTTCCTCATATTATAGCATGCGCACGATGACGGCGACGCATCTTTATTGCATTCCCTTATGCGGGATGATAAAATGTAATTGCAGATTCAACATCATGCAAGGTGACGCAGATGACGTTGCCCCATTATGAAAGCGCGCTTATCCCAAAGGAAAAGATCTTCGACTACGGGTTCAATATGCGCCATCCGCGCGGTGCCGACAAAGCAATTGCATTTGAACGGGCGTTGGGGTATCATCAAGACAGCGGCGCAGCCTTGATTAAGTCCATACGAAAAGCTCTGCCCGAAATGTCGGTCGTCGAGCGGACAGGCGCGTATGGGCGGCAGTTTTCCGGTGTGATTGAACTCTCCGGCATAGACGGGAGAACGGCAAAAGCGCGGACATGCTGGCAGTTGGATCAAGGCGCACATGCCCCCAAGCTGATATCAATTTATGTAGATAAGTGAGGTGAGCTCATTGAAACTCCAGGAACTTGACGTTATACGGCTGGCGGACGGCCGCGAAGGAACGATTGTCAATATTCAAGACGACCGTCGCGGACGCGCATTTCTCATCGAACTCGACGGAGTGGAGTTCTTTGACTGGCCTTATGTACGAGAGGCGGATATCGCGGCCGTCGTTTGGCACGCCGCGGATAAAACCGCGCCCCCGCGGACGAAAACAGTTCTGTCCGCCTAGTGCAGGCGATTCGTATGGTGAGACGCGCGTACGGTGCGTCTTTTTATATTTTGGGGAACTGTTTATCAAAATGAGAGGCAGGGATTTTATGAAGACAAAGGCACTGCTGCTGGCACTGATGATTTCGGCGATGGGAGGGACGGCAATGGCGGCACAGGCGATGCCGGATATGCGCGATGCGGAGATGGGCGGTTCGCCTGCCCTAGCGGAGCGGCCGGTTGTGATTCCGGAGGGGAGCGAGCGGCTCGACGTCACGAAGACGCGCCCGTACGTCTCCTATATCTCGAACGTCGTGTATGCGCAGGTGCCGAGCCGCGGCTATGAAAGCATCCCCCTGCGCATGGACATCCTCAAGCCGCAGGCAAAGGCGCCCATGCCCGCGCTCGTCTACGTCACGGGCGGCGGCTTCATCAACGCGAACAAGGACAGCTATCTCCAGCAGCGCATGGATCTCGCCGAGGCCGGCTACGTCGTCGCGAGCATCGAGTACCGCGTCGCGCCGACCGCAATCTTTCCGCAGCCGCTCGAGGATGTGAAGGCGGCCGTGCGCTATCTGCGCGCGCATGCGGAGAAGTTCAACATCGATCCCGCGCACATCGGCATCATCGGCGGCTCTGCGGGCGGCTATCTCACCGCGATGATGGGCACGACCAACGGCGACAAAGAGTTCGACGTCGGCGAGCACCTCGATCAGTCGAGCGATGTGCAGGCGGCGCTCGACATGTACGGTCTCTCGGATCTGACGAAGGTCGGCGCGGACTATTCGGACGCTGTGCAGGCCGCGCACAGATCGCCGGGCGCCACCGAGGCGCTCTGGGTGAACGGCTCGCCCGTATTCGGCGGCAAGGATGGCGGGATCCTCGCCAATCCTGAGGGTGCAAAGGCGGCGAATCCGATCACCTATATCTCGAAGCAGACCGCGCCGTTCCTCTTTATGCACGGCACAAACGACACTGCGGTCTCCCCAAGCCAGACGAACCTCCTGCACGAGGCGCTGCGCGCGCACGGCATCGCCTCGACGCGTTACGTCATTCCGCACGCGCTCCACGGCGGCGATTACTGGGTGCAGCCGGAGGTTATGAAGGTCATTATCGCGTTCTTTGACAAATACCTCAAGGGCAAAGCGCAGTGACCTGCGCTCTGCACGATAAAAGAGCCGGTACGTTTGATGCTCCGGCTCTTTTCTCATGCCGTTGCATCCGCCTCTTCGGGCTCTTTGCGGCGAAAGAGGCCGAAGAGGAGAAAGCCCATCGCTGAGAGCGCCGCCGAGAGTAGGATGCCCAATCCCGCGAGAATGGCCGTTCCGGCAAAGAGTCCCGGCCCTTCGTTCGGGCTGAGGGGTTCTGCGGTCGTTAGATACGCCAACGTTCCCCACATGAACAGCATATCGAGGATGACGAGGCCGATGCAGACGGCGGGCGGTACGAGGAGATACGCCTGCGAGCGCCCCGCGTCACGCAGCCGCCGCGCGGCGGGATATGTTTGCAGCACAAGCGGCATACACAGCGTGTAAACATAATAGTCCAAAACATCAAATGTATACCAATCCGGCGCCCCAACAGACGCTCCACCGCAGGGACAAATATCAGCGCTAACCCCCTGCATTATCAGCGCAGTAAGGACATCGATCACAGCCCCCTACCGAAGGATTCAAATTCCCGCCGCAGCCAAAATGCCGGAACAAAGCACATAGGGAGGCAGCGGTATTCTCCGGTCAAAGAACGCGCGAAGTTTTTGCATAAAAGCCTCCTCCTCATAAATTTATTGCGCAGAGGCTTCATGAAACAATACTCCCCTTCCTATGGTTCGATATTCATCAAAGATTTGAAAGTTCATGTGGAATCTTATATTTATCGACCTTAGAGGGGCGCTCCTGGATACAGGATATCACATATAACGAGGTGCTATAAGATCGTTATGAAAGTATTTTCGCCTAAAATCAAGGTTGCTTTATAATTTTTAGGAAGTTTACATAAAATATAACCAAAAAATGTGGTTATATTTTATATCTGTGCTATAATATGATTATAGAAAGGAAGGTAAATCATGAATACGATCAAGATACTCCGGATTGCATATAAAAATATTCCGCTATATAAAAACGGCAAATTTGAAATGAATTTTGTCGCTACAGATCGGGTGAGTGATCCGATACAGGTGTATCCGTTGTATCGTACACTTTACACGCAGAAGCTAGTGGCGCTAATCGGTATGAACGCATCGGGGAAGACGTCCGCTCTTAAACTGCTCTATCTTGCCATGTCGTTAATTCTAAGTAACCGCGGCTTAAACGACAAAACGCTCCTTGGAAGAGAACTTTTGCGAGACGGTACGGAATTGGAAATTACATTTATCCGTGCGAATACACATTATCAGCTACGCGCGACAATCGGGCAAAAAGTTGATGTACGCAATAAAGAAGAGGCTCTTTTTTTCCGCGAGGAATTTTTGTATGAAAAGCCAACGTCAAGTATAAAAAACAAACAGGACGCCTTATATTTTCAAGCGGATTCTAAAACGTTTGCTTTACAACGTACAAAAATGCCGCAAGAAGTGCTCGCCGTCTTGCAGGATGATGATAGCATCGTCATTGGCGTAACAAGGAATGACCGTACCGCTTTGCGGCAGTTTATATCGTTTACTAATTTGAACATGCTGGTGGCGCCGGGAAAAGTTGCGCCTGAGGTGCTGCATGTATTTGATACGAATTTGGAAGAGCTTACGACAGATATCAGCGGTGTGGATCTTACCTATACCGTGCGGTTTAAGAATCAAAAAGCCCCGATTACGATCCAATCGCCCTCACACCTTAATAATCTCATCTCCTCGGGGACGATCAAAGGGAAGAACATGATGGTGCTGATGCAAGATGTTCTGGCGAGCGGGGGATATTTTATTGTCGACGAGTTCGAAAATCATATGAATAAAGAGCTGTTGCGCGTCATCATCAATATATTCAAAAACCCGAAAATTAATCCCAAAGGCGCATGCCTTATCTTTTCAACGCACTACGCGGAGCTGCTAGACTTTATCGACCGTAAAGATAGTATCTATGTGGCTCGAAAGGTACCCAATGCGAAGGGCTGTATTGAGATCCTCAATTACGCAGCGGAAATTAAGCGCAATGACGTAAAGAAAAGCGACGTCATTCTGTCTAACCATATCAAGGGAACGGCACCACTGCATGAGAATATCAAAGCGTTGGAGGATTATTTATGCAACGTTCAGAACTGACCGCAGACAAGCTGCGCGATTCGTATATTATTTGTATTTGTGAGGGGGCTGCCGAGGAAGCGGTGATCGACTTGCTGCTGGATGCGAATCGACTGATCTTTCATAGGGAGCAGCTAATCGATGGGGGCGTGACGCATAAACGAAAAGCATGCGATATTGAAACGGAATATTTGCACAGAGATTATGAAAAGCCCGTGAACATCATCCGTGTTTTGGACTCTAGGAAAGAGAGTTTCAAACTTGGAAAAATATATGCCGACCGATATCGTATATATAATGTATATACACGACCCGAAATTGAAATGCTGCTCATCATATCCGAAAAACATTACGATAATTATACGCAAAAGATAGGAAAAGAGAAAGGGAAACCTAGTGAATATTGTAAATCGATACTATTTCCTTGCGATGCGGTAAAAAGCAAAAAATTTTGGCTGGATTATTTTCGTGAACCGGAAAGACTAATCGGCGCAATACGGCGATACCATCAACTGCATGGGCGCGCAAAAGAAATGAACTTATCCCATTTGTTGCGATGGTAAAGGGTCTGCACCGTTCGAGTGCGCTTCTTTACAAGAAGAACTTATTTGTTTCCTTTTAAAAGCTCCGTTTTGGCGGGCAGGAAGAAAAATACGGCATAGAGCGCCAATAGCTTTTCCCACACGCGAATCCATTGAACAGTATTTCCTTGTACCATGCCGTCAATTGGAATTCCCGTTAATATATGGAGCTCTTCCAGCGTGATAATCAACAGGTCGGTATATGTCAGAGGATTTGACAAGGAGGCCGGCGCTTTATTGTATAAGCCGAAATTAAGCGCGATATAGGCGGCGCTCAATACGACGAAGAGAAACGTATAAGTTGATTCCAGCAATTGATTTGTCGTTAATTTTGCGAGGACACTGCATGTCCTGTATATGAGCACCAGCCCTACTACGAGCGCTAGAAAAAGTATCGCGGGATCCGTCCCCGTAGCCGAGATCAATAGGAGAATATAGGGAAACATGATTACCCAAGCTATAAACATAAATATAACATTCCATCGAATAGAATCTTTTGTATTGACGTAATATATACAAAAGGCACCCATAAAGATGGTGATACATGTTAAAACAATGGTTTTTCCATAAGGGACTTCCTGCATCGCCCATAGCCAAAATTGCGGCATCCAATTTAGACTCGTTAACAGGTATAAGAATGCGCAGAAACTGATTTCGTATCTGATGTTGCACGGCGCGTTCAAACGTCTACGTAAACCTGTTTGTAGCCGAGGTTTTAAGCCGCTCTGTATATATGAACAGAATATATGGATTCGATTTTTTGTCTGTGCCATGAATGACTTACAGCGCATGTGCAGTTCCTTAGCCACCCGGTAAGAATAAAATAACGCGAACGGGAGCGTTTCCCATCCTTGAAGAACTTCCCAGATGGATAAATCTAGAACTGCCATCATACATACGCATACGGTGCTGAGAAGTATGACAAAGAATAAGATGTGCCATTTATTTACAATCGTGTGCATGTGAGATGTCCCTTTCAATAATGCGCCTCAATTCAGCCAAGGTGTGCTGTGCGGCATAACCGCATAAAAAGAAGCCGCTTCCTCTGCGGATCACCGCGAGGAAGCAACTTCTTTTGCCTATCTATGAATCTCACTTCACCCCGAGCGCCCGCGATGCGGTGCCGTCGATGTCGACGGTGCTGTAGTAGCCGGAATCGACGAGGACGCTCTTATAGTTCGACGCGTCGACGAACGTTCCCTTCAATACATGGGCGGGGACGACCTTTTTCCCGTTCATGAAATTCTGCGTATCGTTGATCTCGGGCGCGTGACTGCCGACGATCGCTTCGATCAACTTCGCCGTCTCGAGCGCGAGCCGGCGCGTGTCCTTAAAGACCGACATGGTCTGCTCTCCCGCGATGAGCGCGTGAACGTTCGGCAGGTCGGCATCCTGTCCCGTGAGGATCGGCAGGGGACGCCCCGCCGTGCCGTATCCGGCCTCCTTGAGCGCGTCCAGCACGCCGAGCGCGATGGAGTCGTTGGCCGCGAGCACGGCGTCGATCTTCGTGCCCTCTCCGTATTGCGCGAGAAGCCCCTTCATACGCTCCTCGGCCATCAGCGTCGCCCACCCGGGGACCGCGGCCTCTTCCTGCGTCCTCTCCCCGGAGCGCACGACAAGCTTTCCCTGTTCTATATAGGGCCTGAGCACATCCATGGCGCCCGCAAAGAGCACCTTGGCGTTGCTGTCCTCGGTCGGCCCCGCCGCGAACTCGAGATAAAACGGTCCTTTCCCTTCCGCAAGCCCGAGCCGGTCCACGATCGTCTGCGCCTGCAGCATGCCGACGCTGTAGCTGTCGAACGTCGCGTAGTAATCGACCGCGTCTGTTCCCATGAGGAGGCGGTCATAGGCGATGACGGTGACGCCCTCCCGCTTCGCGCGCTCCAGCACGGGGGCGAGCGCCTTGCTGTCCACAGCGCTGACAACGAGCACCTTGCACCCCTCTGCGATCATCTCCTCGATCTGTCCGGCCTGCTTTACCGCATCGCCGCCCGCAAACGCCACATCGACGGCGAACTCCTTTGCGCGCAGCTCCGATTCGAGATATGCGCCGTCCCTATTCCAGCGGAGCAGCTGCTGCGACGGCATCGCGACGCCCACCTTCGTCCCGCTGTTGTCGCGCGGGACCACATCCGTCCCGCCGCACCCCGTTAAGCACAGCGTCGCCGCACACAGCGCCGCATAGAAAAAGATTTTTCCGATTCGCATGACCATCAGCCTCCCGATCAGTGTGTGAAAACGCGACAGGATCTATCGTTGATGTACCGTGAACGATCGTATACCTTTTTCATTGCTTTCAGCTTCAGTTCTATTTTATCTATAGCGCTATCGTATCAATCGGCATGATATTTGTCAAGGCGGGCACCTCCCTATGGTCCCCGTCCTCTTTTGCAGTCGGATGTCCTTCACGCAGAGGCGCGCCGCGGCTCGCCCGGGTGTCCGCGCGCTGCAACAATAAAAGCCCCCGTTGTGCGGAGGGCTTCTATTGTTGTGCGGCCGTTCCCGAAAAACGCGGCGTTCTTATTCGTGCGGCGCATCACCCGACGATATCTACGCCGCGGCTCGTACCGATGCGCGTGGCTCCCGCGGCGATCATGGCCTCGGCATCCGCGCGCGAGCCGATACCGCCCGCCGCCTTAACGCCCATCGCGGGACCGACGGTTTCGCGCATGAGGCGTACGTCCTCCACCGTCGCGCCGTGCGCGGCGAATCCGGTCGACGTCTTGACGAAATCCGCCCCCGCAGCCTTTGCGAGGCGGCACGCCGTCCGTTTCTCCTCGTCGGTGAGGAGACAGCACTCGATGATGACTTTGACGATCGCCTTTCCTTTGACGGCGTTTACAACGGCGGCAATGTCTTTTTTCACATAGTCCTCGTCGCCGTCTTTGAGCATGCCGACGGCAATCACCATATCGATTTCCTCCGCGCCGTCCTCGACGGCCTTCCGCGCCTCGAACACCTTGACCTCGGTCGGCGTCGCGCCCTGCGGGAAACCGACGACGGTGCAGACCTTGACCCCCGTCCCGGCGAGCCGATGCGCCGCGTATGCCGCGCGGATCGGACTGACGCAGACGGAGGCGAATTTGTACGCCTTTGCCTCGGCGAGCAGCTTGTCGAGATCCGCTTGCCGCGCGTCCGTCTTGAGCAAGGTATGATCGATACACTTTGCAAGTTCCATAAAGGCCGCCTCCCAATGTTTGGATTCTTCAATAATCAAATTGTAGCATCGAACCCGCGAGAAGTAAACACGTTAAATAGGCGGCTTCCTCGATAAATTATAGATTGATTAGTTATTCGAATTGTGTTATCATTCTATTATTATTAGTATAATCAATCTCATTTAGTTCTCTAAAGAATCCACAGGAGGTTTTCCAATGACCCGAACAACGCACCGCCGCATGACGCTTGCCCTCGGCACTCTGCTGGGCGCCGCGCTCGCGGGAGCGCACGTCGATGCGGCGGATAATACGATGCACACGAGAGCCGGAACGATGCGTGCGGGGAGCGCAGCGGACGGGCTTTACGAGTTCGAGCTCGAGGAGGTTGTGATCACAGGCTACCGCTCGTACGATCCGCTGACGATCGTAACGGACCCGCAGAAGCCGCGGCAGCCGATCCCGGCGGCGGACGGCGGCGGTTATTTGAAGAACATTCCGGGCTTCTCGGTCGTGCGCAAGGGCGGCATCGGCGGCGATCCGATGATGCGCGGCATGGGCGGCTCTCGTCTCATGATGCAGATGGACGGCGGCAGCATGGCGGGCGGCTGCCCGAACCGCATGGACCCGACGGCGACGTATGCGTTCCCCGAGACGTACAGCCGCATCATCGTCAACAAGGGACCGCAGAGCGTACGCTACGGCGCGAGCGTCGCGGGCAGCGTCGTCTTCGAGCGCGAGACGGCGCGGTTCGAAAAACCGGGCGTACGCGGCAATATCTCCGTCCTCGGCGCGTCGAACCGCCGCTTCGACGACCTCTTCGACGTGACGGCGGGCGGCAGGGAGGGCTATGCGCGCTTCATCCAGACGCGCAACTATGCGCAGGACTACAAGGACGGCGACGGCCGACGCGTACACTCGGGCTACGGGCGGCACAGTCTTTCGGGCATCATCGGCCTGACGCCGGATAAAGATACCCTCTTTGAAGCCGCATATGATTCCAGCCGCGGCTGGGGCAAGTTCGCCCACGGCGGTATGGACGGCAGCAAGTTCGACCGCGACAGCTGGGCGGTGAAGTTCGAACGCGCGCATATGTCCCCCGTCGTCGAAAAGCTTACGCTGAACTTCAACCATGCCGAGATCGACCACCTCATGGACAACTATACCTACCGCAGAGGTATGATGGGCACGGATGTAAAGCGCCGTCAGTACAGTGTCCGTGCAGTCGCCGACCTGAAGTTCTCCCCGCGCGCGACGGGCGCCGTCGGCGTTGAGTTCGGCCGGCAGGCGCATTCTTTTGCCGAGGCGCATAAGAACAGACCGATGAGCGCGTTCACCGACGACATGACGATCCGGAACCTCGGCGTTTTCCTCGAATACAACCGCGAGATGCGGGAGCGCGACCGCCTCAGGACGGGGCTGCGCTACGACCGTATGACGGACGACTACCATGCGAATATCTTCCATAACCCCATGGGCATGGTCACGCGGGACCTCATCCCGGGCGCGACTTCCGACAATGCCGTGAGCGGATTCGTCCGCTGGGAACGCACGGCAAAGAGCCGGCCGCTTACCTTTTACGTCGGTCTCGGTCACGCCGAACGCCCCGCCGACTACTGGGAGTCGTTCCACACCTGGAACTTTTACAGCAACCGCAGGACGGGCGGCACCGTCGGCCCCGAAGCGCACCGACCGAAAAAAGAGCGCAATACGCAGCTCGACCTCGGCTGGGTTTACGGCGCTGAGAAGACGAACGCAAGCCTCTCGCTCTACTACAGTCATGTAAAGGATTTTATCCTGCGCTATCCCCCGGTCGGCACGGGCATGATGAGCCGCACACGCTACGGCAACGTGAACGCGCGGCTCTACGGGTTCGAGGCCGAGCTGACGCGCACCGTGTCCCCCGACTGGACGCTCGGCGCGTCGCTCGCCTATACGCGCGGCGACGACCGCACGAACGACGCGCCGCTGCCGCAGATCGCCCCGCTCGAGGCGAATCTCACGGCGAAGTACGCGCGCGGCAAGGGCGAGGCGAACGCCGTCTGGCGCCTTGTCGGCAGGCAAAACCGCTGCCGTACGGGCTACGGCAGCGTGACGGGTACGGACAGCGGCCCCACGGGCGGATTCGGCATTCTCTCGCTGAGCCTCGCCTACCGGCCGGATGAAAACCTCTCGTTCTCGCTCGGCGTCGACAACCTCTTTGACAAAACCTACACCGAATTCGTCAACCACACGGAACTGGCGGATGTCGCCGGTTTCGCGCCGCCCACAAAAACGCATATCAACGAGCCGGGGCGCACGTTCTGGTTCAAGACCAACTATCGGTTCTGAGTATTTTTCCGGAGCCGCCGCGCGCGGCTGCGGCGGCTCCGTTTTGATGTTCGGCATGCCGATCGCCGCGCGCCCCCGTAAATATCCCGGTTTCCTTTCTTCCCCTTTTCGCTCCGCTATGTTATAATGATTTTATTAGTTCATCTGCGGCAGGAGGTGATTGGTCGTGACAGAGGCGGCCAAGGCATTCGAGGAATATATCAAGAAGGAAAACATCACGGGCTTTCAAGTCCGCGAGCCGGGCGACGAACGCCAAACGACCGTCTTTGAAAGCGAAGTCGAAATCGAGGGGCGCCGCCTCCCGATCATCGTCATCATCGACGCGACGGCATACGCGACGATACGGATTCGCCTCGCGCAGAACGCCGTGGACGACACGAACGCCATGCTCTTAACGGGCTGGCTCATGCGGCAGAACCAGGACAGCCGCCTCGTAAAGTTCTACCTGACCTCCGACACGACGATCATCGCCGACGCGGTGGTCCCGCATAACCCCGACCGTTTTGACCCCGACGTCATGGTGAGCGTCCTGCGCGTCTTCATCCGCGACATCACGGCGCTTATGCCGGAACTCGCCCAGCTCCTGCCCGAAACGGAATGAGCGATTGACAAAACACCATGCGTCTGCTATGATGGAGAACGTCGCGGGCATAGTTCATCGGTAGAATGAAAGCTTCCCAAGCTTTAGAGGTGGGTTCGATTCCCATTGCCCGCTCCATAGGAAAATGCAGCAAGCCGTTGTATGAACAGGATTCATACGACGGCTTGTTTTTATGCGCGCGCAATATTATTTTCTCTAAAAAGCCGATAAGATCCGGGCACGCAATAAATATCCACCCGCGTAGCGGGTGGTTTTTCATTTTCGGGCATAGCCCTAATATTACTAGCGGCGTACAAGTACGCTTTTTATTGGCCTGCCAGCCATGCGTTTGTTACTTGCTACCCATAAATGGGTCTCTCGGGTCAAATAAACTCAACTGATCAGATTCCCTGTCTCGTTTCAGTTGACCTTCGATGTATTCTGTTATCGCCTTCGTGTTTTTCCCTACCGTATCCACATAGTAACCTTTACACCAAAACTCCCGGTTCCTATATGCAAATTTCATATTCCCAAACTTCTGGAATATCATTAAGCTGCTCTTGCCTTTTAGATACCCCATAAACCCCGATACACTCATTTTCGGTGGGATACTTATCAGTATGTGGATATGATCTGGACACACCTCTCCTTCGATTATTTCTACACCTTTCCACTGGCATAACGTCCGCAATATCTCTCGTATTGCCATCCGCTTCTCTGCATAAAACACTTTCCTACGATATTTCGGTGCAAATACTATGTGGTACTTACAATTCCACTTCGTATGTGCTAAACTATTTGTGTCTGCATTTTGTCGTTTTGACATTATGTGACCTCCCTAGTACGGTTGCTCTTGCTAAGCTGGCAGGCTCGGCTCTAGCTTACCATACTAGGGTCTATTTTTTTCACCGCTTAAGCTCTTTGGAACCACGCGACTATCGCGTGGTTTTCTTTATACAAAAAGAGGGGCAATGCCCCTCTCCGTATCATATCCCTCCCGTCGTCTTCCATGCCTCCCGATAAAACGCCGCTTTTCCTCTGAGGACGTCGCCGCCGCGCGTGCCGTCTTCCGCCCGGGGACGAAAGACGGGGCTTTCCGCCGTACCGAGATACTCGAGATCCCAGCGTTCGCAGGTCGAGCGCGGGCCGTAGGGCGCGTGCGCATATACGCCGTCCTCGTTGTCGGCGGCCTCGCCGTGGGTCATGATGCGCTCCTTGTCGATCGTCAGCCAAAGTCCGTCCGCAAGAGCCGCAGCCGCTTGTGCCGCCGCCTCAATCTGCGCACCGGTCGGCGGCTCGTCGCCAAGATCCGCCGTCGTCGCGCCATAGGCGCAGAGGAGAGCAATGCTGACGCTCCCGCTGTTGCGCAGATAGGTCGCGGCGCAGGGCCTGTCGAGAGCCCCGTCTCCAATCACATAGAGCGCGCCGTCCGCGTCGATCTGGACATGATAGTCCTCGAAGAATTGTCCGTAATGCCCCGCCGTCCAGTGGAGGTACATCTTCGTCTCCCGCGCGCATCGCAGAGCGGCATAATGCAGCGCAAGACGGTATGCCGCGCCCAGCCGCGCGAGATCGCGCACGGCGACACGGGTCATACGGGCGGCGGTCAATACGGCGCTCATCGCCGCACGTCCTTTCCTACGGCGCCTTCATCCCGCGCGCTGCGCGGCGCCGACGCGTCCGTTCCCCCGCCTCGTTCATCCCGCATAGCGGCGGTGCGCCCGAGGAAACCGATCAGCCCCGCCGCGATATTGCTCGTCAGTTCCGCGCTCCCATAGAATACAGACAGGACGGCGAGGGCGACGAGCCCCGTCCCGACCATCCAATCCACGCGCGGCAGTTGTTCCCGCATCGTTTTCTCCTTTCATATAATGCAGTCTCAGAAACATATTCTGTCTCCGTACCTGCCGCCGAAGCGCGAAAAAGGAGCGCCCGCGCGCGAAAAAACTGCTCCCGCAACGCCTTTCGGCGTGCGGGAGCAGTCTTTCCTCTGCCCGTTATAGTTTTTGCGCCCGTCCCGCGCCCTCGATGAGGAGTTCTTTGGTGAGGGTGCGCAGGTAGTTCATAACGAGACGTACGTCGTCGAGGACCTGCCGTCCCTTTTTCATGACGAGCCCGCTGTTGATGAAGATCGGATCGAGCAGCGGAATCTGTACGAAATCGTCGGACGGCAGTACGGACGGGCGCGCGAGAATCGTCGACGCGATGCCGGCACGCACGAGGTTCTTCACGGTGTGCAGATACGGCGAATAATGCACGATGTTCGGCTTCTCCCCGACCTGGCTGAACGCGTCCTGCACGAGGCGGTCGATAAAGAAGCTGCTGTCGAGCATGACGAGCGGCTCGTCGCGCAGTTCGCGGATACTGACCGCATGGCGCGGGGCCAGCGGATGCTCGAACCGCGTGACGAAGGTGCACTCGCAGTCAAAGAGCTTCGAATAGCTCAGCCGCGGGCTGAAATCGACGGTGTAATTCGTCAGCGCGAAGTCGAGTTTTTCCTCTTCGACCATTTGGAGCGCGCTCACGCCGCCCGTCTCGATGATCTCGAGTTCGATCTCGGGATGCTCGCTCTGAAATTTCCCAAGCAGATACGGCAAAAAGACGACGCCGAGCTGGAGCGGCATGGCGATACGCACCTTGGCGTGACGGTGCGCCATATCGCGGATCTCGTCGTCGAGCCGCGTGACCTCCCCGAGGATATAGGATATCTTGCCAAGCAGCTTCGCTCCGTCGTTCGTCACCGTGATCTTGCGCCCCTCGCGATGGAAGAGGTTCAGGCCAGTCTCCGTCTCGATCGCCTGCATCGCGACGGTGACGGTCGGCTGAGAAACGTGGAGCTGCTCCGCCGCCTTTGTGATATTTTGCCATTGGCAAACCTCATAAAAATACCGCATCTGTACCAACGTCATCCGACCATCTCCCTCCATGCGCCGCACGGCGCGTCCGACTGATCTTCACAACACAGTTGGAATAAGTTTACTATATATATAAATATTCAACTATGATATATGTTACAAAAAGTATAGTTTTTTACGATAGTTAAAGTCTATATGAAAATCAAAAAGTCATATTTCTCTTTTCTATAGAAACGTGCTATGTTGGACACAGTTCAGATGCGCCTTTGTACGAGGCGCTTTACGATATGCTTGGAGAAAGGGGAAATCTACGATGATGGTATATTTTGCAGACGCCGTCGAGCGCTTTGTCGAGGATATGCTCGAAGCGAACGAAGACAATCTGAAGGCATTCGAGACGAAGCCCGGCGTGTATTCGAACGTCGACCCCGACACGCATCATGAGGTCGAGATTCCCGACGTGCATCTCTCGAAGTAAACGATACCACGCGGAGCGGTCAGCAATGGCCGCTCTTTTTTTATGGGTTGGAATGGCGCCGCTATGCGCCAAAATCCCGCTCCAAGTTGAACCGTAAGTGGCGCGGAAGTTTGGATGCAGCGCAAGGAACGAGAAAAATCCAAGGGAGTCGTAGTGGGCCGCCTACGTCGACCATAGGATTTTTCAAAGTGACACAGCGATGCGCCAAGATCACGTTTCACGCCTAACAGATGCGGGGGACAAGCTCCCCCGCCGGCATATCCACAACGCGAATCCCCCCCAGCGGCGTCCGCATTCCGACCGCCCCCGGTGCGTCCTCGGTCGTCTCACCGATGACGACCGCCTCTTTGCCGTATACATTCTCGTGCATGACGTCGAGGACGCGTGCGGTATCCTCGGGCGGAACGAAGGCGAGGAGTTTGCCTTCGTTGGCAAGCGTCAGGGGATCGAAGCCGAGCAGTTCGCAGACGCCCTGCACCTCGGGACGCACGGGAATCCGTTCCTCGTCGAGGAGAATCCCGACGCCCGCCGCGCCCGCGATTTCGTTGAGCGCCGCCGCCGCGCCGCCGCGCGTGGGATCGCGCAGAACGGCGATGCCGGGCGCCGCCGTCAGCATTGCTTCCGCCATTCGGCAGAGCGGCGCGCAGTCGCTGGTGATGCCGGACGGGAGCGTCAGATTGTGCCGCGCCGCCATAACGGTGGCGGCATGGTCGCCGAGCGTCCCGGAGACGATAACATCCATCCCGGGGCACACGTTCGTCGGCGCAATATCTGCTCCCTCGACGAGCTGCCCCACGCCCGCCGTATTGATGTAGATGCCGTCGCCCGCCCCGCGCGGCACGACCTTCGTATCGCCCGTCACAATACGGACGTCCGCCTCCTCCGCCGCCGCGCGGATGTCCTCCACAACGCGGCCCAGCGTCTCAAGCGGAAGGCCTTCTTCAAGAATCAGCGCGAGCGAGAGATACGCCGCCCGCGCGCCCGTCATGGCGAGGTCGTTTACCGTACCGCAGACGGCGAGCCGACCGATGCTCCCGCCCGGGAAGAAATGCGGCTGCACGACGTAGGAATCCGTGGTAAACGCGATTTTTCCCTCTGCCGGCAGCACGACCCCGTCGTGCAGTCCGTTCAGCAGCGCATTGCCGAGCGCGGGGAGAATAATTTCCTCCGTCAGCGTGCGCGAGAGCCGTCCGCCCGCACCGTGCGCGAGCGTAATCACATCATGCGCCATAGCGGAACCTCCCCCCGCCGTATTTATACCATGCGGCGCACGTCCCCTCGACCGACACCATGCAGGGGCCGACCGCATGCTCCGGCACGCAGGCTCTGCCGAAGAGCCCGCAGTCCTTCGGCACGATCTTGCCGCGCAGCACCTCGCCGCAGCGGCAGCCGCGCCGCCCGTCGGGCACATCGGCGAGCGAGAGCGGCCGCGCGACGGCGAAATCATACGCCGCATATTCCTTGCGCATCCGGAGCCCCGATGCCGGGATCATACCGAGACCGCGCCATGCGGTGTCCGCCGGCTCGTAGACGCGCTCCACCGCCTCTTGCGCCGCCGGGTTCCCCTCCGGGCGCACGACGCTCCCGTAGGCGTTCTCCACGCGCGCCTCGCCCGCCGCCAGTTGGCGCACGATCATGTGGAGCGCGCGCAGGATCTCGTCGGGGCGGAACCCGCCCACGACGCCCGGCACGCGATAATCCGCCGCGAGGAAGTCAAAGAGGCGCGTTCCCGTCACGACCGCCACATGCCCCGGCAGGAGGAAGGCGTCCACCTGTGCCGCGGGGTCATTGAGGAGCGCCCGCATCACGGGTGGCACGAGTTTCTGCGCCGAGAGCAGGAAGAAGTTCGAGAGGCCCTTTTGCTCCGCCGCGAGCACCGCCGCCGCCTCCGTGGGAGCGGTCGTCTCGAAGCCGACCGCGAGGAATACGACCTTTTTGTCCGGATGCGCTTCGGCCACGGCGAGCGCGTCAAGCGGCGAGTAGACCACGCGGACATCCGCGCCCGCCGCCTGCGCCGCCGCAAGGCTCGACGTACTCCCCGGCACCTTTAGCATGTCGCCGAACGTCGTGACGACGACGTCCTCCTGCCCCGCGTACGCGATCGCCGCGTCGATATAGGCGTCGTGCGTCACGCAGACGGGACAGCCGGGACCCGAGACGAGTTCGATTTCCTCCGGGAGGATTTGCCGCAGACCCGCGCGAAAAATCGCGACGGTGTGCGTTCCGCAGACCTCCATGATGCGGATGCGGCGCCCGAGTGGGGCAAGCAGGCGGCGCATGTCCGCCGTGACCTCCGCAGTCAGCGCGCGCATGTCGTTTGCCGTCTGCATCAATGCGGCCTCAGCTCCTCAACCGTGCGCGGCGCGCCGCGCATCTCCGCGCGTAGCGCTTCCATGGCGCGCACCTCTTCCTCATCCACGATCTGCATCGCAAAGCCCGCGTGGACGAGCACGTAGTCCCCCACAGCCGCCTCCGGCAGGAGCATCAGGCTCGCCGCGCGGCGCACCCCCTGCACCTCCACCGAGGCAAGCTGATCTTCGATTGCAACGACCCGAGCGGGTACTGCTAAACACATGGTATATATTTTCCCCTTCCCTTGCTGTTGTGACGCGGCATTTTCGCACTACGCATCCGAAGCGCCGCGTCGCCGATATGATTTGTTTCCGGTTTCAATTATGATATAATTAACATTACGATATTTCATCCGATAATTTGAGTGACGGGTCAATCGATACACGGAGGTACGATGATGAAAATTCAAGACGCGCGACCTTTCCTCGGCACGGATAATCATTCCGTCACGCACGGCGCAGCGCAGCGCCGCAAGGCGCCCGAGACCGTTCTTTCCCGCGCCGCCGAGGTATTTATCAGCAAACGGGGAGCAAAACTCCAACGGGACGCTGCCATTCCCGACGATCTCTTGACGCCCGCGGAACTTGCACTCGCCGCCGACGAAAAGGAACGGGAGGACAAGCAGGCAAAAAAAGCGCAGGCGAAGGAAATCGAAGAGCGCATCGCAAGCGATAAAACCCTTTCCGACGAGGATAAGAGCATCCTGCAAAAGCAGGCGGACAAGCTGAAGAAAGAGGGCATGACCGACGAGGACAAGCTCGCGCAGCTCTATAAAGAGCGCGGTGTTTGGGAGCGGCGTGCGGAAAACGATACCCTCGCCGCGGACGAACGGCAGGCGGCGTTCAACATGGTGCAGATTTACAGCGGCGACATCAGCCGACTGCAGTTTGCCATGAAGGGCGAAGAGATACACAAGATGTGCCTGCGCACCCAAGCGGTGCAGGAGCGCGCCGACCTCGAAGCCGCCGCCCAAAAGGAGCAGGAAAAGGTTGACGACGCAATCAACCGGCCGTCCGGCGACGAGGCGAGCGCTCTTGAGACCTTGCTGAGATATGAAGCACAGCGCAAAGCCGCGAAGGATAAAGCTGCGGCGAGCGAGGCCCCCGCATCCGAGGGGCAGAGCAGAAAAACAAGTACATAGTGTGTTGTGTGCCGTTAGGAAACATCTTCTTGAGGAGGGCGTTTCCTTTTTTGTTGGCGTGATGCGGAAGTTTGGAGGCAGAGCAGGGAACAAGAAAAATACAAGCGAAGGCGTAGTTAAGAGCTGCGTTGAGCGCAGTATTTTTCGCAGTGACACAGCTATGCGCCAAAATCCCGCATCACGCCTATGGCGGCTTGTCCGTACGCAATCCCCCCGTCGTTCGGCGGTACGGTATGCGGCAGTAGGACGCGATACGCGCCCCTAATCTGCTCTAACAGCAGCTCGAGCAGCAGCGCATTTTGAAATACGCCGCCCGAGAGGGCAACGGTGCGGAGACCTGTCACGCGTGCGAGGCGGTCGAATATATCGCGTGTCGCGGCGGCGAGCGTCACATGGAAGTCGAGCGCCCGTCCCGCGCGTTCCTCTGCCGAAAGGCCCTCCGCCCCGTCCATCACCGCATGGAGCACGGGCAGAAAGTCAATTGTTATCGGCGCGCCGGTTTCCCCGGCACGCATATCGCCGCCGGGCAGCGCATCCCGCGCCCCGCCCCCATCCCCCCCGCGCACGGTATACGGGAGCACCCGCCCCCGCCGCCGCGCCCGGCGCGCCGCATGTTCGAGCTCGATTGCCGCCTGCCCCTCATACGCGTTCACATAGGAGACGCCGAGGAGCGCCGCCGCCGTATCAAAGAGCCGCCCGACGCTCGAGGTGAGCGGCGCACCCACGCCCGCCGCTGTCGCCTGCATGAGGAGGCGCCATCCGGGCGGGATCTGTGCGGCGAACGCGGGACACCGCGCCGCAAGCGCATCTCCATGCACGCCGTAAAGCACCCAAAGAGCCATGCGCCACGGCTCCTCCGCCGCCTTATCCCCGCCCGGCAGGGGCAGGTATGCAAAATGCGCACGTCGCTCATAGCCCGAGAGGTCGGCGACAAGGAACTCCCCGCCCCACGCGCAGCCGTCGTCACCGTACCCCGTGCCGTCAAACGCCGCGCCGAGCACGCGCTCCATGCAGCCGTGTTCGGCGAGCACCGCCGCGATATGCGCGTGATGATGCTGCACCTTGACGAGCGGAAGCCCCTCCGCCGCCGCGCGCGCCGCGAGGTACTGCCCCGACAGATACGCGGGATGCAGGTCGGCGGCGAGGAGCCGCGGCCGGACGTCGAACAGCCGCTCATAATGCGCGATCGTCCCCTCGTAGGACGCGCGCACCTTCGCATTCGTGAGGTCGCCGATGTGCTCGCTGAGAAACGCTTCGCGCCCGCGCGCGAGACAAAAGGTATTCTTTAACTCCGCCCCACCCGCGAGCACTGTGATATCGCTCTCAAAAGGAAGCGTTACGGGCGTCGGCGCGAATCCGCGGCTCCGGCGCAGGATCATGCGCCCGCCCGGCGCCATCCGCACGACCGAGTCGTCCACGCGGTGCGCGATGACGCGGTTGTGTGCGAGTATCGCGTCGGCAATCACCCGGAGCTCCCGCTCCGCCGCCGCATCCTCATGGAGAATCGGTTCGCCGCTCATGTTCGCGCTCGTCATGACCCAGAGGTCGCCCGGCGCGAGCAGGAGGAGATGGACGGGCGCGTAGGGCAGCAGGACGCCGAGGTATGCGTTGCCGGGCGCGACGGCGGGTGCCGCGGCATCCGCCGCATCCTCTCGGCGGCGCAGGAGGACAATCGGCGCGACGGGCGAGGTGAGCCACCGTTCCTCATCCGCCGACACGACGCAAAGCCCGCGTACGGTCTCGATGCTCCCCGCCATCACGGCGAGCGCCTTTCTCTCCCGATGTTTGCGCGCGCGCAGGCGCGTGACCGCCGCGTCGTTCCGGGCATCGCAGGCGAGATGATAGCCGCCGATGCCCTTGACGGCGACGATGCCGCCCGCCGCGATGATCCGCCGCGCCTCGGCGATGGGATCGCCCGCAAACGCCCCCGCCCCCGTCAGCAGACGGTACGCCGGGCCGCAGTCCACGCATGCATTCGGCTGCGCGTGGAACCTGCGGTCGGCGGGATCGTCATACTCCCTTTGGCACGCGCCACACATGCGGAACGCCGCCATCGTCGTCAGCGGACGGTCATACGGCACGCCGCGGATGATGGTGTAGCGGGGGCCGCAGTTCGTGCAGTTCGTGAACGCGTACCCGTACCGTCTGTCCCGCGCGTCCATGACCTCGCGCCGGCAGTCCGCGCAGACGGCGAGATCGGGGGAGACGAGCGTGCGCGGCGCATCCCCCGCGGGGCTGGGCAGGATACGAAACGCATCCTCCCCCACGGGCGGCATCTCCCGGGCCGTCACTTCCGTCACGGAGGCAGCAAGCGGCGCTTCTGCGCGGAGCGCAGCGGCAAATGCATCGAGCGCCGCCGCGTTCCCCTCCGCCTCGATGCCGACGCCTGCGCTGTCGTTCAGCACAAAACCGCCGAGCCCATAGCGGGCGGCAAGCCGATAGACAAAAGGGCGAAACCCCACCCCCTGCACGATCCCGGAGACACGAAAGGCGCGCCGCACTGCGGCGCACCCATTGATATCCGCCGCCGCCCTGCGCGCCGTCACAGCGCGTCCCCGGCGGCGCGGGGTACGGGGATAATCCCCCAGCGTACGAGCTCCTCCACCGCGCGCGCGGCAAAAGACGGCAGCGCAGCGGCCATCTCTGCACTGAGCGAGAGCCCCGCCGAAAGATCATACGGCTGCATACCGAGCACGACGACGTGCGGGATCGCGTGCCCCGTCACCGTCAGCCACGCGAGCACGTCCTGGATCCCGATCTCGTGCGAGGAAAGTTTTTCCTGAAAATGCGCCGTAACCGCGTCGTCTTCGAATCGGCAGACCGTCCCCGGCAGCCCGTCGCCCGAAACGGCGTCGAGAATGAGCAAACGCTTCGTCCCGGTGACGAAATGCAAAAGTTCCGGTCCGAGGGTTCCGCCGTCCAGCAGGCGCACCTCCTCGGGGAAGTCGTACCGCGCCTCAAGATACTCCACGGCGCGGACGCCGAAGCCCTCGTCACTCAGAATGATATTGCCGATGCCGAGCACCGTGACGGGCGCGACATCGATCAGCGTATCGGCGGCGGCACTCATCGTACATCTCTCTTTTTCGCCGCAGCCGCACGCAGCCACGCATACCACGCCGCAAGCCCCTCCTCCGTGCGGGAGGAGACGGGCAGGACGGCAATGCCCGGATGCAGCGCCTCGATGTCCCTCCGCGCCGCCGCCATATCAAAATCCGTATGGGGCAGGAGGTCGCATTTGTTCAGCACGGCGACTGCCGATTCCTTGAAAATGAGCGGATACTTGAGCGGTTTGTCGTCGCCCTCCGCAATGGAGAGGACGACTGCCTTCGCATCTTCGCCGAGCGCGAACTCTGCGGGACAGACGAGGTTGCCCACATTCTCTATGACGATGAGATCGAGCGCCGTGAGATCGAGCTGCGCAAGCGCCGCCGCGACCATCGACGCGTCGAGGTGACAGCCGCCGCTCGTGTTGATCTGCACGACGGGCGCCCCGCAGCGCTCGATGCGCGCCGCGTCCTTGACCGTAAAGAGGTCGCCCTCGACGACCGCCATGCGCAGTTCACCCGAGAGCGCCGTGAGCGTGCGTTCAAGCAGCGTCGTCTTGCCCGCGCCCGGCGATCCGAGCAGGTTCAGTGCGTAAATCCCGCGGCGCGCAAAGAGCGCGGCGTTCTCTGCCGCCGCATTCTCGTTGCGTCCGAGGATGTCCGTCTTAACCAGTACCTTCATCGTCCTCTATTCCATCTCTATGTAGTCCACGCGCATCTCGCGCCCGCGGATGAGTTCCATGCCGCCGCCGCAGTCCGGGCAGAAAAGATCCTGCGGACGGATCGTCCGCTCCCTGCCGCAGTCGTGACAGCGCCCCGCGAGCGGCACGCGCTCCCATGTAAGCGCGGCATGCGCCGCAATCGTCCCCCGCACGAGGGCGTCAAACGCGAGAGACAGCGACGCTGTCTCAACGCCCGCGAGCTCCCCGAGGACGAGATGCACCTCGGCGATGCGGTGCGCGTCATGCCGCCGCGCATAGTCCATCGCGATGTCCACGATGCCCTCGGCGAGCGCCATCTCGTGCATTTCCGCCTAGAACTCCGCGACGAGACCGTGCGTCTCAAACATGCGCGCGATCTCCGTCAGCTTCGTCTTGGCAGGGTTGTAGTCGACCGTCGTCTCCCCGTCGTGCGTGTGGATGTGCACGTAGAGGACGCCGGGCAGCCCGAGCAGCGCCTGCTCGACCACAGCGGCGTTCTCCGAGGTGTAGCCGCGCACAAAGAATTGCATATGCGTCGTGCTCTCGGTGAGCTCGCCGCAGCCGCAGTCTTTACACATAGTACCGTTCTCCTTCGGCGATGTGAGCGTGACCTGCCGCTTGAAGAAATTCCACGTGCGGCTCAGTATACGCTCACAATCATGCAGATTGATCATTCTACGTCTCTCGCGTCCGCCGGCGTATGTCGGAGCAGCTTGCTGCCCGCGAACATACTCGAGACTTCCGCTTCTCCTTCCATAAATTCCGCGCGTACGACCATGTAAAAATGCCCGATGGCAAAGAGAACGATCGCCCACGCCGTATAGTGATGCACGACGTGCGTCATATATTCGCCGCCGAGGATGCGGTTCACCCAGCCGAACAGGATCCCCCCGATTGCGCTCGGCTCCGTCATATTGTAGATCGCAAAGCCCGTCAGCACCTCGATCGCCACCAGCGCATAGAGTCCGGCGTACGAGCTGCGCGCCAAGGGGTTCCGCAGGAACGGCTCGTGCGAGGGTTTGACGAGCATGTAGTGGAGTGCAACGTCCATCATTTGGCGGTAGAAAATCGGCTTCCAAAAATGCGGAAACAGCCGGTCGCCGCGGTTGATGATAAACCCGTAAACGCGCCCGATGAAGCCCGCGCAGAACGCGAACGCCGCGACAAAGTGGATGTTGCGGATGAGGTTCATGAGGAGCGGCGAATACGTGGGCTCCGTAAAGAGCATCGTCGGCGGCTTCGTGATGAGAAGCCCCGTGACGGTAAGCACGACGATCGCGCCTACCATCAGCCAGTGAAAGATACGCAGGAAGGGACTAAAGAGGTAGTATTCCTTCCGTTCTTCTTGTTTCATAATGCGCGCCCCCTATTCGTCTATACGGACGCCCGCGTAGGGATCCGTCGTCACGACGCGGATCTTCTCTCCCTTCGCGTTGAAGAGGTGCGTCGAACACGCCATGCACGGATCGAACGAGCGCACCGCCTTGACGATCTCGAGCGGCTTATCGGGGATCTTGACGGGCGTATCCATCATGGATGCCTCGAATGCGCCGTGTCCCTCCGCATCGTCGCGCGGGCAGGCGTTCCACGTCGTCGGGACGACCGCCTGATAGTTTGCGACCTTGCCGTCCTTGATAACGACCCAATGGCTGAGCGCGCCGCGCGGGGCTTCGTAGAAGCCGACGCCCTTCGCTTCCTTCGGCCACGAGGAGGGCTCCCACTTCTCGTTGTTGACAACGGCGGTATCGCCCGCCTTGATGTTGGCGACGAGCTTATCGAAGAAAAATTTGCTGATTTCCGCCTGGAGCTGCGCGTCGAGGGCGCGCGCCGCCGTGCGGCCGACCGTCGAGGGCAGCCATGCCTCGGGCGGGACGCCGAGCACCTTCGTCACGGCGTCGACCTGATCGACGATCATCTGCTCCGCCCATGTGAGATCGCCGAGCAGCCCCTGTTTCGCCTTCGTATAGAGGACGATGTAGCGTGCGAGGGGGCCGACCTCGCAGAGCTTGCCGCGCCATTTCGGCGTCTTGAGCCACGAGTATTTCCCCTCTTCGTTGAGCGCCTTCCACTCGGTCTTCGTGCCTTCCTTCGGCTCCGTGTAGTTCGGGTCGGTGACGCCCTCCCACGGATGGAGCGCGTTCTTGTCGCCGCCGGGGTATTTGTACCATGCGTGATCGACGCTCTCGGCGATGACCTCGGGATCGGAGACGTCCGCCATGCTGAATTCATGCACCTTTGCCTGCATAACGCCGCCCGCAAAGTCCTCGACGACGCCGTTGCAGCGCACGAGCAGATCGCTGAAGAAGTCGCCGTTCGTGGCGCCCGAGAACGGTTCCTGCGGGAACATACCGAAGGCGAGGCAGCGTTTTTTCGCAAGCCCGCCGCCCGAGACGTAGCCCTGTTTAACGTAGAGCGCGCCGATGGCGAGCACGTCCGGCAGGTAGTAGTCGTTCATCATATCGCGCGCCGCGTTGATGGAGCGGTCGACGATGGCGAGCCGCGCCGCGTTCACGGGGGCGTTGCCGTCCTCCATGGAGATGGAGCAGGGCATACCGCCGAGCACATAGTGCGGATGCGGGTTCTTGCCGCCGAAGACAACGTGTGGAACGACGAGATCCTTTTGTTTATCCAGCATCTCGAGGTAATGCGAAATCGCCATGAGATGCACCTCGGGCGGCAGCATCTGAAAGTCCGGATGATCCCACCACTGCGCCGAGAAAATGCCGAGCTGACCGCTCTCCACGATCTTTTGAATCTTCGCCTTGAGCGCGGCATAGTAGGCGGGCGTCGCCACGGGCATATCGTGCGGATACGCCTCGGTGTCGAGCCCCGCGGGGCCGCGGAAGGGGAGACGATAGGTGTCGAGCACCGTATTTTGCAGCGCCGCCGTCGCCGCGGGGTCAGCCTTCAGCGCCTCGAGAGGACTCACCCAGTCGAGTGCGTGCAGGTGGTAAAAATGGATGATGTGATCCTGATGCCCGAGGCACGCGGCGATGATGTTGCGGATGTAATGCGCGTTCTTTGGAATCGTGATGCCGAACGCATCCTCGACGGCGCGCAGACAGCCGAGCGCATGGGACGACGTGCAGACGCCGCAGATGCGCTGAATATACGCCCACGCGTCGCGCGGGTCGCGGTCGTGCATGACGAGTTCGAGCCCGCGCCACGCCGTGCCGGAGGAAACTGCGTCCTCCACCTTGCCCGTTGCCTCGTCGACCTGAATCTCGACGCGCAGATGTCCCTCAATACGGGTGATCGGGTCTACAACAACGTGTTTCATTCATGCACCTCTTTCCCCTCATGCGCCGCGCGCTGTTTCTCGTGATAATGCTTCTGCACGAGACTCGCGCCCGCGTGTGCCGCGACGCCGACCGCTGTGGCGACGGCAAGCCCCGCGCCGACGGTGTCGATGTCGATGCCGCTATACTCCGGCAGGCGGCGCGAGAATGGCGCCTGATCCCAGAAGTTCGCATTGCTGCACCCGATGCACGCCGCGCCCGACTGGATCGGATACGACATGCCCTGGTACCAGCGGAGGTTGCCGCAGGAGTTATAGGTCTCGGGACCTCTGCAGCCGAGGTGATAGAGGCACCAGCCCGCCTTTGCCCCCGCGTCGTCGTAACGCTCGGCAAACATGCCCGCGTCGAAGAACGGACGGCGGTAGCAGGTGTCGTGAATCCGGTTGCCGTAGAACTGTTTCGGCCGTTTCTCCGCATCGAGCGGCGGCAGCGTGCCAAAGAGGGCGACATGCATCAATACGCCCGTCATGACCTCGGGGATCGGCGGGCATCCGGGGACGGCAATGTAGGGCTTTGCCCCGATGAGCGAGCGGATGCCGCGCGAGTCGGTGGGGTTCGGCGCCGCCGCTTGGATGCCGCCCGAAGTGGCGCAGGTGCCGTACGCGACGACGGCCTTTGCGTCTGCGGCAACACGCTTCAGCGTGTGCTCAAACGCATGCCCGCCCGACATGCAGGTGTAGGCGCGTTCGCCGACAGCGACGCCGCCTTCGACGGCGAGGATGTACTCGCCCCGATACTTTTCCATCGTCTTTTCGAGATGCTCCTCGAACGGCGCGCCGCAGCCCGCGCTGAGCACATGACTGTACTCGAGCGCAACCATGTTGAGTACGAGATCCGATGCGAGCGGCGCACCCGAACGGATGAACGACTCGTCGCAGCCCGTACACTCGTGCCCGTGCAGCCAGATGACGACCGGCAGCGGCTTTGTCTCCGCGGCCTCGACGACCTTCGTGAGACTCTCCGTGCTCAGTCCCATGAGAGACGTCAGCGTGACGCACCCTTTCAGAAAACTGCGCCGGCTCATCCCCTTCGCAAGGTAGGCCTCCCATAGACTTTCCCTCTTGTCCACTCTCCTGCCTCCTAACATCATACACAGTGTTCACCATATATTTTAATGAGAAACGATGAACTCATTAAAATTTTTTTCATCACATACCCTGTCCGATAAAAGCGATACCGCACAAAGTGTCCGCCAATGATTCTCCCTCCGCTATGGACGCGGAAAAGGGGAACCGTCTCCCGTACCCATGTACGACAAACAGTCCACCCTGCGCGGCCGCACGGTTGCTCAGTCCATGCCGCCGTTCGAAAATACAGGTCTCGCCTGCGGCAGCGGTGTATTCGTCGTTTCCTTTTCGATCATGGGAAGGCATGGCATTTCTACGCATACCCGCGCGGATGCGGATCAGTCCGCAGCGCAAACGCGGTATCGCAGGCGCGGAGCGCTTGGATATGTTTGCTCGGAAACGCGGAACAATAGCGATTCTCTATAGTTCCATATTTTATTTAATAGTATCTTCATACTATCAGGATTCCATACCGCTGTCAATAAGTCTCGGCAATGCTAATGAAAAATTTTATTTATCGTTTGGCTTTCAGACTGCGCGCCGCCTTCTTCACGGCATCGCGCTCCTGCTCCGCCATCGTGCCCGCGCGGATCTCGGCAGGTTCTCCCGTACGCGCGCTCTCTGCGAGGATCTCCCCGCCGACACCGTAGGCGATGATCTCATAGGTGCGTACGGTATTCTTCTTCACGTTCAGGACGCGGCGCTGAAGGGTGTAACGAAGGTCCCTATATGCCTCGTCGCGCATGGCCTCCGCAAACTGCGCGCTGCCCAGATCGTTATAGAGGATAAGCTGCCAGTAAGAGATCGTGTTGTCGTCGTTGCGCGCCATCTTGCTGCGGTCGACGAACCACCCGCGCCGCTCGTCGCCCTCGACGAATGCCCAGTCGCCGTCCGCGAGCGTGACGCGGTCGATCGCGGTCACATCGCCGTACGCCGTATCGGAACGCGACGCGGTGCCGCTGCGCGGGTCGGCGGAGCCCCGCCCCTCTCTGCCCGCGTCCGTTCGATCGGCGGAGGCGGCGGCACCGTGGCCCGCCTCATGGCCGGCGCCGTAAGCGGGTTCGCCTTCCTCATCCGTATCGGCAGCGGCTTGTCCCGTGCCGACTCGATGCCGCGGATCATCCGCGTCGGGCGAGAATACGGCATGTGCAGCGGTATTTTTATCATCCGCATCTTTGTCGGTATTTCGCTCGGGCGGGGCCTTTGCGGCGGTGCCGTCCGTATCCGCGGCATCCGCAGAATCCGGGGCATTGCCGTGGCCGCCCGCGGGATTCGCCCCCTCTTCTTTATCGGAGGCTTTCTCCTTGCCGCCCCTTCGGGCGTCGGCCCCGTCCTCCGCCGCACCGCTGATCTCGTCCATCTCCTCCGCAAGGGCTTCGTCCTGATCGGCGGCTTTTTTCTCCTGTACGGAAGATTCCGCCGCGCCGCTCTTGGCGGCGGACCCATGCTCCTCGGCCGCCATTACGGCGTGGATTTCCTTCTTGGTCGCGGTTTCCCCCGCGGCAGGGAGAAGCGCGATGCCTGCGGCAAGCAGGAATACGAGTGATCTCATGCGAACATTCCTTTCTCTCTCAAAGGTACGGCGCGGGGTTCACGGGCTGCCCGTTCAACCGCACTTCGTAGTGCAGATGCGGACCCGTCGAGTGTCCCGTCGAGCCGACGTAGGCGATGATCTGACCGCGCCGCACATGCTCGCCCGCCGTAACGGCAACCGCCGAGGCGTGTCCGTAACGCGTCATAACGCCGTCGCCGTGGTCAATGTCGACCATGTTGCCGTAGCCGCTCCCGCTCCACCCGGCGGCAGTGACGACGCCGTCGGCGGTCGCGACGATGGGCGTCCCCGTATCGGCCGCGATATCGATGCCCTGATGGAACTCCGTACCGCCGAAACGCAGCCCGTAGGGCGAGCTGATGAATCCGTTTGTCGGCCAGCCTGCAGGCGTTCCCGCGGGCGCGTCGGTACCGAGGATTCCGGCCGCCGGATAGGTATTCTGTATGAGCGTGCCAAGCGTATCAAGCGAAGCGTGTCGTACGCCCATATGCGCTTCGAGGACATCGAGCGCTTCGCCGATATCGTCGACCGTAGGTTCGTGCGGCGCGCCTCCGGTCGGCGCGCTGTCGCCCACCTGCGGGTTCTCGTCCGCCGGCGCGGCGGGCGGTGCGCCGACAATCGCACGCAGGCTGTCCTCCGTGTGCTGGAGCGTGGATAGTTCTTCCTGCATAGCTGCGGCTCTTTTCGAGACCTGCAGGATCTGCTCCTGTTGGATGCGGTTTGCCTCACGCAGCTGCGCCGTCTCCGCCGCATGCCGATATGAGTGCATGAGCGTGTATACCGAGAGGACGGACGCCGCGATGATGAAAAGTATGCCCGCGCCCGCACCGATCATGATCATGCGTGCGGCACGCAGGGAGAGGTGGACGGAATGCGTCACATCGCTCTCCGTATCGAAGAGCCGGATCGTATAGCGCTTTGTCCCGGATGCGGCGGCGCCGTTTTCGGCCGCGTTTTGCGTTTCATTTGTCGTATCGTTCAATGATTGCTCCTATATCGATAGAATAAGATGTCTGCCGTCCCCCTATCCTACCTTGACAAAATGAAAACCTGCTGAGTTTCCAGCAGGTTTATTTGCAGACGGCGCAATATGTAAGCGGCGGCCGATATTGTGCCGATACGGGGCGCGAACTTCCCGTGCCGCGCCTACCACTGAATGGGAAGCGACTGCCCCATCGCCTCCTTCAACACGCTTTTTTCTTCATCCGACAGCGCATACTCCGATGTGCCGCCCTTGACGGGCTTGACGTAACTGCGCGAATCCTCGCGGGCAAAGATACTGGAGAAGATGATGCCGTCGTTGTTCGCGTCGAGCAGGGCGACGGCATAGCTGAGATCGCCGCCCATATCGTCAAACGCACGGAAGCGGACGGCAGCGGTGCGGACGAGGGTGCGGCGGAGGAACTGACGAATGAGTTCATTTTCCTCAAGAATACGCGTATTCGTCGCCGCGACGTCCTCCACATCCTTCACGTGCTTGATCAGCATGCCCTCGAGATCCTGCGCCTCCGTGCCGCGCATCATGGCGCGGTAGCGGGACCGCATGCCGCTGATACGCACCATCTGATAGACGACGAGAATGAGCAGGACGAGGATGAGGATCATGGATGCGAGCAGAAGCGCCGCTTCGTTGGCGGCGATATACTTCACGAGATTTTGCAGAAACACTTCTTTTCCCTTCTCTTTCTTCCCTTAGACGGTGAACTTCTGCGTGGAGACTGCACGCAGAGCCGCGCGCTTATCCTCCTTCGCCGCACCGTCTGCCGCTGTGAGGAGGCCAATGAGCCGCTCGAGGTCGTCCGCGGAGAAATAGCTGATCTCCAGCTTCCCCTTGCCCTGCGCCCGCCCTTCTTTGATGGCGACCTTAGTCCCAAGGCTGCGTGTGAGGCGCTCCTCCGCCTCGCGGATGAAGATATCCGGTGCGGGGCGTTTCGCCTGCGTTTCAGTCGTTTTTTTGAGGATATTCGGGTCTTTTAAAAGGCGTTTGACAAGGGCCTCCACGCCGCGCGCCGAGAGTTCGCGCTCTTGGATGTACTCGGCTGCCTCGCTCTGGAGGGCCTTGCTCTCGAGGGCAAGGAGCGGGCGTACCTGGCCCATGGTCAGGACGCCGTTCGCGAGAAAGGCCTGTACGGACGCGGCAAGGCGCAGGAGGCGGACGCTGTTGGCAATCGCCGAGCGGCTGCGCGCAACGCGGCGAGCGAGCTGTTCCTGCGAGAGTTTGAACTCGCTGAGGAGACGCTCGTAGGCGTGTGCCTCTTCGATGGGATTCAGATCCTCGCGCTGGAGGTTCTCGATGAGCGCCATCTCTGCAAGTTCCGTATCGGTCGCCGTACGGAAGACTGCGGGCACCTCTTTGAGGCCCGCGAGTTTCGCCGCGCGCAGGCGGCGTTCACCCGCGACGAGTTCGTATGCGCCGCCCCCGATGTCGCGGACGATGAGCGGTTGGAGGATCCCGTGCCGCGCGATGGACTCACGCAGCTCCTCGAGGGCACCCTCATCGAACTCGCGGCGCGGCTGGAACCTGTTCGGCCGTACGGCAGCAACGGCGAGCATCGCGGGGGTGCCTGCGGCTGCGGCCTGCTTTGCGGGCGGCGTACCAGCGGCAGTCTTTGCCCGGGGCCCGGCTTTTCGTGTGCCGTCTCCGCTCTTTTTCTGTGCGGAAGCCTTTGCGGCCCCCTGCGCCGCCGCGGCTGGTTTTGGTGCGACGCCGCTCTTCTCCTCCGCGGGAACCGCGCTCCCGGCCGCAGTCTCCGCGGCCGGATGCAGCAGGCTGTTTTTCCCGAGGCCGAAGGCTCCGAGTCCGCGGCCGAGCCCGTGTTTATTTTTCTTCACGCTGCATCACCTCCCTTGCCAGTGCGATATAGGTCTCCGCGCCGCGCGACGTGATGTCGTACGAGGTAATCGGCTGACCGAACGACGGCGCCTCCGAGAGGCGGACGTTGCGCGGGATCAGGGTCTCATAGAGCGCTGTCCCAAAGACGGCGCGCACCTCGTCAACGACCTGCGTCGCGATGCGCGTGCGGCCGTCGTACATAGTCATGACGACCCCCTGGACGACGAGCGCGGGGTTGGCGCTCTCCTGCACGAGGCCGATGGTGTTCATGAGCTGCGCGACCCCCTCGAGCGCATAAAATTCGCACTGAATCGGAATGAGGACGGAGCGGCACGCGGTGAGGGCGTTGAGCGTTAAAAACCCGAGCGACGGCGGGCAGTCGATGAAGATGTAGTCATAATCGCGTGCAATCTCTCTAAGCGCGTCGCGCAGGCGCGTCTCACGCCGTTCCAGCCCCGCCAACTCTACCTCGGCTCCCGCGAGCTCCATATTTGAGGGCAGGATATCCACACGATAGTCGGACGCGATGCGCGTGTCCCGCAGACTGCGGCCGCCGATGAGCACTTCATAGGTAGTCGCTTGAAGGGTATTTTTATCTATGCCAAAGCCGCTGGTCGCATTCCCCTGCGGATCGATATCGACAAGCAGGACGCGGCGCTTCGCGCGCGCGATAGCAGCGGCAAGATTGACCGCCGTCGTCGTCTTGCCGACGCCGCCCTTTTGACTTGCAATTGCGATGATATGTGCCACAGGATCATCCTTTCCGGCTTCTTCTTTGTATGCTGGGTCAGCACAGCACCTTCGCGAGGCGGAGGTACTCCGGATCGAGCTTCTTCTTGTTGTTCACGGCATCGTAAAGATTGACCGAGACGACATGACCGTTGCTGTAACCGAACACCACCCCCGAAAGCCCCGAGATGAGCGAGAGCGCCGCCTGCTCGCCGAGCTGGCTTGCCCGTACGCGGTCGATGACCGACGGGGCGCCGCCGCGCTGGATATGGCCGAGGACGGAGACGCGCGTCTCGATATCGGTATGCTGCGCAATGTAGTCGCAGACATCCTGTCCCCGCGCCGCACCTTCGGCGACAACAATGAGGATGTAGCGTTTTCCGCGTTCATAGGCTTCGGATAGGCTGTCGGTAATCTGCCGGAGGTCGAATTCCTCCTCCGGCACGATAATATACTCTGCGCCGCCCGAGATACCCGAAACGAGGGCAAGCCATCCGCAGTTGCGCCCCATGACCTCGAGGACGATCACGCGGCGGTGCGCGGAGGCGGTGTCGCGCAGCTTGTTGATGGCGTCGATGATCGTATTCGCCGCAGTATCGCAGCCGATCGTGTAGTCCATGCCCCAAACGTCGTTGTCTATCGTGCCCGGCAGGCCGACGATGGGGAACCCGTATTCTTCCGAAAGGCGCTGCGCGCCGCGCAGGGAACCGTCGCCGCCGATGACGCAAAGGCCTTCGATGCCGCGCTGAATGAGGTTCTCATACCCAAGCCGGCGCCCCTCCGGCGTCTGCCACTGTTCGCAGCGTGCCGTGCCGAGGAATGTGCCGCCGCGCTGAATGATATCGCCGACGTCCTTGGACTCGAGTTCGCGCAGGCGCTCCTCAATGAGACCCTGATATCCGTCGCTGATGCCCCAAACCCGCACGCCCTCGTAGAGCGCCGTCCGGGCGACGGCGCGCGCCGCGGCATTCATGCCCGGACTGTCTCCTCCGCTCGTCATGACCGCAATGCTCTTTAACATCGCAATTCCCCCTGCCCATTTGCAAAATACACACGCTCCGCCTGCATCCATTTTCCTAAACTTCCTTCATCATATCACAAATGACAAAAAAAATCCCCTATTTTTTCAGGGGATTGGACGTTTCACGTGAAACAATTTGGAGGCGAGGCTTTATGCGGGACAATTTTATTCGGCGCCAACTGCAAATATTCTACTTCAAGATGCAGTCTAAGCGACACGGAAGTTTCGATGCGTGGCGAGGAATGACGAGAACGCGAGGGAAGGTGTAGTTAAAAGCCTACGTCGACCGAAGCGTTTGACGACATGACGATGCCGGGCGCGAAAATCCCGCGTCACGTTTATGGTTCGCGGGCAAGGTCGCGGAACCTGGTATACTCCTTTTGGAAATACAGCTTGACCGTATCGGTCGCGCCGTTGCGGTGTTTGGCGATACTGAGCTCCGTAATGTTCGCGTTCTCCGTGTCCTGATTGTAGTAATCCTCACGATAGAGGAACATGACGATATCGGCGTCCTGCTCGATGGACCCGGACTCGCGCAGATCGGAGAGCATCGGCCGCTTGTCCGAACGGCCTTCGGTCGCACGCGAAAGCTGCGAAAGGACGACGATCGGCACGCTGAGCTCACGGGCAAGTATCTTCAGCGAGCGCGTCATCTCCGCCACGGCAAGTGTGCGGTTCTCCACACGCCCCGGCGCCTGGATCAGCTGGAGGTAGTCTATCGCGATAAGATCGAGTCCGTGCTCCGCCTTGAGGCGCCGCGCACGCGAGCGAATATCCGTGACCGTCGTGCTGCTCGTATCGTCGAAGTAGAGTTTGGTCTTCATGATGCGGTCGGCCACCTTCACGAGGCGCTCCCACTCCGCATCATCGAGCTCGCCGCGCGCAAGATGCGTCGCGTCAATCTGTCCCTCCGCGCAGAAAATACGATGCATGAGCTGCTCCCGCGGCATCTCGAGGGAGAAGAAGGCCACCGTTTTCCCCTCCAGCGCCGCATGTGCGGCAACATTTAGGACAAACGCCGTCTTGCCCATGGCCGGACGCGCCGCCACGATGATGAGGTCCGATTTCTGGAGGCCCCGGGTCACGCTGTCGAGGCGCGCAAGGCCCGTAGAAAGGCCCGTAATCCCGCCCTTTGACTTGGACAGTTCATTCAGACGGTCTACGGCGTCAAAGACGACACGCTTCGCAGGAATGAACGACGCCGTCGTCTGCCCGCCCGCAATCGCGAGGATCTTACGTTCCGCCTCACTCAGTTGTACGGCAATCTCATCGCCGGCCTCATAAGCCGCGCCCGCAATCTCCGTACTCACATCGATAAGACTGCGGAGGATCGCTTTTTCCTTGACGATCTTCGCATAATGTTCTAGATTCGCCGTGCTTGGCACGGCGTTCGTGAGGTTCGCAAGGAAGGAAATTCCGCCGACCTGTTCGAGGAGGCCGGATTTCCTCAGAGCCTCTGTTACCGTAACGATATCTACGGGTTCTCCCGCGCGAACAAGCCCCTCCATCGCGTCAAAGGCGGCGCGATGCGCCTGACGATAGAAGTCCTCGGCACGCAGGAGTTCGAGGGCCTGCGTTGCGGCGCTGGGCTTCAGCATCATCGCGCCGAGCACAGACAGTTCCGCCTCAATATTCTGCGGCGGTATACGGCCTTCCGGCATAGTTTTTCTCCTTTCGTCGATATCTGCTGCGGAGGCTCATGCAGGCTCCGCCGTTTTATGTTCCGACGGCAAAGTTTCCTTGGGCGGCTTTTCTTTCCACGAGTCGTCCGTAAAGAGGACGGCAAAGGCATCCTCCGCGCGTTTCAGGCGATGAATTTCAAGATCAAGATGCGCCTCGGGAATATCCTTCTCATTCTCCCACGGGATGATGAGCGTGGTAATCCCCGCCTGGCGCGCGCCGTACGCCTTCTCAAAAACGCCGCCGACCGGCTTGATCTCTCCTTGGAGCGAAATCTCGCCCGTAACCGCGACGTCCTGGCGAATCGGCACGCCGGTCACGGCGCTGACAATTGCGGCAAGAATTGCCGTTCCCGCGCTGGGCCCGTCGATGTTGCCGCCGCCGATCGCGTTGACGTGGATGTCGTAGTCATGGAGATCGCGTCCCGTGAGGCGGCGCATCACCGCCGCCGCGTTAAACACAGAGTCCTTTGCCATGCTGCCCGCCGTTTCGTTAAACCGCACGGTCCCTTTTCCTTTTTCAGCGGCAGGGAAGGCGACCGCCTCGATCTCAATGATGGAACCGAGGAACCCCACGACACCGAGGCCGAAGACACGGCCGACCGCAGGCGTGTCGGACGCCTTTTTCCGTCCAAACGGATAGAGACGGCTCACCTGTGCCACCTCGTAAATATCGCCTCTTGTGACAACAACATTGAGATTTTCGGTGCCTGCAAGAGCGCTTGTTTCACGTGAAACAGGCTCATCCGGGTTCGATATGTGCGCAGCATTCGACGCCGTCTGCACGGTGGAAGAGGGAGCCTCTCCGTTATCGGGAGTGCCGCACGCCGCAGCTCTATGCGCACCGCCCGAATCGGCGGCCCCTGAAGACATTGTTTCACGTGAAACGTCCGCGGGCGCGCCGTTTCTTACAGTTTCTTCCGTGCCGCGAGCGGCGTCCGGCGCGGTGTTTTTCAGTTCATGTTTTTTTTGCAGGCCAAATGGCCGACGGGCCGTCTCCGCATCGGCATTCTCCGGTGTTTCACGTGAAACAATTCGGGCGATCTCATCGTCGCCGAGGCGGTTGAGGGCGAGGCTATAGGCGTCGGCAAGGATATTAATCGCTTTGCGCCCCTCGACGGTGTACTCGCTGATGAGCTCTGCCGCGCCGGGTGCGAGCGTCACATGCAGGCGCTTTGCCGCATTCTCCACGATCCGCAAGATATGCGCGGGCGTCAGCGGCTCAAAGTAGATCTCCGCACAGCGCGACCTGAGCGCGGGGTTAATATGGTCCGCATCCCGCGTTGTCGCCCCGATCAACACGAAATCCGCCGGTGCGCCCTCCTCGAACAGTTTCTTGATATAGGGCGGCACCCGCTTATCGTCGGGGTCGTAGTACGCCGACTCAAAGTATGCGCGCTTATCTTCAAGCACCTTGAGAAGCTTATTCTGCAGCATCTCGTCCATCTCTCCGATCTCATCGATGAAGAGGATGCCGCCGTGCGCCTCAGTCACGAGTCCAGGTTTCGGTTCCGGCACGCCGCTGTCCGCGAGGTTTTTCTGTGCTCCTTGGTAAATCGGATCATGTACCGAGCCGAGCAGGGGATTCGTCATGTCGCGCGGGTCCCAGCGCAGCGTCGTCCCGTCCGTCTCCACGAACGGAGCGCTCTCGGCAAAGGGGGACACCGCGCGCTTTTTCGCGGCCTCGAGCACAAGGCGCGCTGCCGTCGTCTTTCCGACGCCCGGCGGACCATAGAGCAGGAGATGTTGGGGGTAGGGGGAACTGAGTTTTGCCATGAGCGAGCGCACGGCCCGCTCCTGCCCGACGATCTCCTCAAAGTTCTGCGGGCGCAGGAGCTCCATCACCGACTGTGTAAGCCGCACGTTTTCGAGGGCCTCGAGATTCTCCCGTTTCTTCTTGTCGTGCGGCGACTCCGCTCCGGGGCTCTCCTCGGAGATTACCTGCCGCCGGATATCCTCCACGTACTCCTCATGGTCCTGCTCGAGCTTTTCGCTGACTTTGCGCTCGATGCGGTCCTCGAGGTCGCGGCGCGCGCGGATATCCGCGAGCTGCTCCGTCATATGCATGAGGATCTCCGGAATCTCCGCCTCTGCCGGCGGCGGCGAGATCAGGGGGTCCTCCTCGAGGATGCGCATGAGGGCGAGCACGCGCTCACGGCGGTCCTCCGACCGCATCAGCTTCATCGCGTTCATCTTGCCCGCTTCTATGACGAGGTTCTCCGTCCCCATCGTATCTGCAAGCATACGAAAGATAGCGGCAATCTCAATGTCAAGCGCCGCCTCCTGAGAAGGAGACGGCGGCACATCGGATGTACCGCCGTTTGATCCAAACAAATCCTTAAAAAAAGACATAGATTATTCCTTACGAACGTGAATCTTAATCGTTGTCGCAATGCTCGGATGAACCTTGACGACCGCCTCGTAAAGGCCTTCTCCCGTCACCTCTCCGCGGATGGCGATTTTGCGCCGATCCACGTCGATGTTGCGCTTTTTGAGGGCCTCCGCAATATCCTTGCCCGTCACGGCGCCGAAGAGGCGGCCGTTCTCGCCGATACGCACGGGGATGTCCACCTCGACTTTTTCGAGCTGCGCAGCCATCAGCCGTGCCTCGTCCGCCGCCATTGCGTCCTTGCGGGCCTTTGCCCCCGCCTGTGCCTTTGCCACGTTCACATTCTCTGTGCTTGCGGGCAGCGCGAGTTTTTTCGGCAGAAGAAAATTGCGCCCGTAGCCGTCCGCGACCTCGACAATCTCGCCCTTTTTCCCAATATTTTTAACGTCAGCCTGCAGTATCACTTTCACTGTGGTCACTCTCCTCTATATACGCTCTTGCCTGTTCGATAACGCCGGCACGCACCGCGCTGAGCGGGACGCCTTTCACTTGTGCGCCGGCCACGTTTGCGTGTCCGCCGCCGCCGAAATGCTCCATAATCACCTGCACGTTCATCTCGCCCGATGCGCGCGCGCTGATCCCCACCGTATCGCTGTCAAGCTGGAACACATAGATGCTCATACGCACCCCGTCCACACGCAGCATACCGTCCGCCGCCTGCGCCGCGATGATCTGCCCGTTCTGGAGCTGCTCCGGGATACTGCCGACGATGAGCCCGCCGGGGAAGAACTCCGCATTCGCTTTTGCGCGTGCGAGCGCCACCGTCGTCTCATAGTCGCTCTGGAAGAGGCTCCTGACGAGCACGGGGTCCGCTCCCGCGCGGCGCAGGTATGCCGCCGCGTCGAATGTGCGGATCCCCGTATTCACGTTGAAATTTTTCGTATCCACGACGATTCCGGAATAGAGCGCCGTCGCCTCAAACTTCGTCGGCCTGATATTATCGCCGAAATACATCAGCAGTTCGGTCACGAGTTCGCTTGCCGAACTCGATGCCGTCTCGATATAAACCAGCAGGGGATTCTTCACAAAATGTTCACTGCGGCGGTGATGGTCGATCACGACCACCTTCGGAATGCGCTCGAGGAGCGTCGGATCCGCAAGGATGTGGGGGATATGTGCATCCACCACGACGAGCAGAGCCGATGCCGACGAAACGCTCACGATATCGCCGGCACGGACGAAGAGATCCGCGTAGATCTCCTCCTTCATGAGCACATCCTCAAATCGATCGATGCCCTCGTTCATATCGCTGAGCACGATGCGCGCTTTTTTCCCAAGCGCCCGCGCCATGCACGCGACGCCCAGCGCCGCGCCGAAGCAGTCGTAATCCTCGTTGTGATGCCCCATGACGTAGACCTCGTCCGCGCTCTCCATGATATCGCGCAGGGCGTGCGCCACAACGCGCGCCTTCACGCGCGTGTGTTTCTCCACGGCCTTGGCCTTCCCGCCGAAGAACTGCGTCTTGCCCGCGATGTCAAGCGCCACCTGATCGCCGCCGCGGCCGAGCGCAAGGTCCAGTTTCGCCTCCGCCTCCTCGCCGAGTTCCTTCAGCGACTGGTCGGCGGCGAGCGAGAGACCGATGGAGAGCGTCACGGGGAGGCCCTTCGTATTCGTCAGTTTGCGTACCTGATCGAGAATATCGAACTTCTCCGCGATCGCATGATCGAGCGCCGCACGGTCGAGGAGAGCCACGAACTCACCGTCCGAAACGCTGCGCATGAAGCCGCCGAGACTGTTCATCCAGGCGTCGAGGCGCTCGCGCACGGCAAGTAGGAGCATCGAGCGCTCCGCCTCCGTCTGCCCCTGCATGATCTCGTCAAAATTATCGAGTTGGATGTAGAGAAGGGCAGTGCGGCTCGCATGAAAACGCTCTCGGAGCGTCGTGAACTCCGTCTGGTCCTCCACATAGAACGCCATGAGCGGATCCAGCTGCGGCGGCGTCGGGAGCGGCCGGTGGTAAACATGGTAAGTGCGCCCCGCATGCGAGAATCGGTACTCGCCCTCGGTGCCCCATACCGGGTCGACCACAAGCTCCTGCCAAAAATCCGCAACCGCGGTGCCCTGTTCCGGTTCCACGCCGCCGAGATACTGTCCCAGCTGATGATTGCACCATTCCAGATGCCCGTCCTTGCTCACCACAAGGATCGCCTGCGGCAGACGGTCCACGGCGTAGTTCATGACATTATTAACATTGCGAATAATGCTCATACAATAGCGTTCAAATCGCCGTTCTCTGTCATGACATCGTTCCCACGCAAATGCGGCAAGCGCCGCCCACAGGACGAGCGCCGCCATGCCGACGTAGGAATTGTAACAGAATGTCACAAGCGCCAGCGCGAGCATAACGATCAGATGGATCGTCAGATCGATCCACGCGGATAAGTTCCGCGGCATAGTATCACCTTCTTCAGGAGGGCGTATAGGGTGCGGCCTCCTTATTTTTACCGCTATAAAGCGTGCATCAGAATTTTATTGTATGGTTATCGTCTATTCAGCTAATATTTTATAATAAAACTGCTCTCATGTTTCACCGTGCATCTTCCCGCGGTAGTCGTAGACCATATCGACGAGCCCCGTCCACGAAACGACCTGTGTGATGACCGCATTCACCGCAACGAATACGTAGAGCAGCGTGCGCACAAGCGGCGACAGTCCGAAGCGTTTCATCATGAAGTGCATGAGCGAGAGTCCCTGGATCAGCCCCGCGAAGAACGCGATGAGATAGACGTTCAGCGCCGCCCGGTAGAGCAGCGCGATATCGCGCGTCGCGCCCCAGTAGAGGCCGACGAGCGCAAAGCCGAAGAGATAGGGGAAGAGTACCGGCAGGCGCCACTCCTCGAACGGCGAGAACGATACGGTGCGGATTCCCAGACGAGCAAGCGCCTTGTACAGAACCGTCATAGAGAAGCCCGCCTCGATGACGGCGCTCGTCACGAGGAGGGAGGGCAGCATCTGGAGAACCGTCGTCATGACCCGTTCCATCGCCGCCCGCGTCTCCGTCAGCTGCGCCTCGTTCATGCCCAGCGCGCGATAGATATCGATCGTCTGCTCCACCGCCCGGCTCATCTCCGACGGTTCGAACACGAGCGGATTCATACCGAAGATCGCAAGCACCAGTCCCGCACTGATAAGTTTTCCGCCGAGCGCAGCCCCGGCGCCCGCCATGAGCACCTTGACCGCATCCATATGACGCCGCAGGAGCGCGCCGATCGCGAGCCCCGTCGGTGCGAACGCCAACACGAAGAAGGCCCCCATCGCCGGCGTTGCAAAGAGCGTCAAGATAAGGAGCGAAGTCGCCGTCATGAGCAGGCCCCAAGGCAGGCCGGCACGCACGACAACCAACGCGACAAAGACCGGCCAGAGCGCTCCCATGACCATGGTCAGCATCGGCAAGTAGATTGCCGCGAGCGCATAGACTGACGCTGCGGCCGTCATTACGCCCGCAGTCGCAACAGGGCGCGCATATTGCTCGTTCATCCCGTATCCTTTCGGCGGCCCCGCCGCCCGCTGTCCCCGTTAAACACGCTTCCTTATTATAGCAGGTTTTAAGTGTGCTGTCACGGACGGCGGGCGAAGCGAAATTTTCAATATCGCACGCGCCGCCGCCGGCGATCTGTCAGCCGAATCGACGGATTTCCTCACGGAACGCCGGCGGACCTCCGTTTTATTACGGCTCGCTATGCGTCGGCGCGGCGCGCAAGCGCCCCTCGTCGATGATCCCCGCCATGCGCAGCAAATACTGTGCGTTCGTCGTCCTACACCGCCCCTCGCGTATCTTGAAATCAAAGAGAATCTTATCTCCCTCGTAATGCTCCTCAAAGTGCGCGTTTGCGATGGGAATTCCCTCGCGGCCAAGATCGCACAGCTCGAAGTCGTGCGTCGTCACAATCGTGATCGCATGCGGCAGCGTCAGATACCGGATCGCCTCGCGCGCACCGACGATACGGTCGGCGGAGTTCGTCCCGCGGAAGATTTCGTCAATCAGGATGAGCATCGGCCGCCCCTTGCGGCTGTACGCCATCATTTTCTTGATACGCAGGAGCTCCGCATAGAACGTCGAAATCCCGCCCGCGAGATCGTCGTGAATCTGTATCGACGTGTAGACCGCCATCGGCGTCAGCGCAAACGACCGCGCGCACACAGGCGCGCCGGCGTATGCAAGCACCGTATTGGAGCCCAGCACGCGCATATACGTTGTCTTTCCGGACATATTCGATCCCGTGATCACGAGCGTGCCCGCCGTGAGGTTCGCGTCATTCGGCGTCCCCGCCTCCTCCGTCAGCACCAGCGGCATCGCGCCCTCGGCCGTGAGACGCGGCGCGGGCTCGTCGAGGAACCGCGGGAACGTATAAACCTCGCGCGTATGCCCGATCATCGCGAGCGAAAGCAGCAGCTCCATCTCCGCCCAAACGTCGAGCCAGGCGCCCGCCGCCGCGCCCGCCCGCCGGCGCCAGAGCGCAAAATACGCGCGGCAGTGGAAATCCCAAAGGAAGAGCGCATTTGCGAGGATAAAGAACACGAAGTTCCGCCGCATCGCCACACAGTCCGCGAGGCGTGTCAAGCGGCCCTGCGCCCGCGTCGCACGCAGGGGGACAAAGAGCGGCGCAAGGATCCCGCGCAGAGCGTCGCCGCGCAGGGGGGCGCGCTCGAGCGCACGAAAGATATTCCCGTAGAGCCGCAGTTCCTGCGCCATGCGGCCGAGCGGCGCGAGCACGCGCTGCGTCCGCGGATAAACCGCGAGCGCAAGCGCCGTATTGACGGACCATATCGCGAGCGCCGGCGCCCATGAGCCGCCGCCAAAGGCCGCCCATAGGAACGATCCCAGCCCCGCAAGCGAAAAGAGCGTCCCCGCCGTGAAGTAGAGACGCGGCGAGATCGCCGGCGGCTCCGCCAGCTCCCGCACGAGATCTCTCGTATCGTGTCCGTCCGGCAGACGCGCCCCGCGCGCCGCCAGCTCGAGGCAGAGCAGGGGATGGGAGAGCAGCTCCCGCACCGCCGCTTGGCGCCGCTTCGTCTTGAGGAGATCCCGCGGCGCCGCCGAAAGCGCCCGTGCGAGGCGATCGCGCCCCGCCTTTGTCCGCGCGCAGCAAAGATACTGATAGAGCGACGCCGTGCCGAAGATATGCAGATCGCGATCGGGCGGGCGCTTTTCCTTGCGGTACTGCGCGCCCGTCACAGGCTCATTTTTCCAATCGCCCGTGAACCGCGCGAGATAGGCCGCCACGACGCCGAGATACGCCCGCATGAACCGCCTGTGCCGTTCGAGCCGCGCATGCCGGACCACAAGAATCGCAAAGAGGATCAGCAAAAACAGTCCGAGCAGCATCTCGCCGGGCAGCCGGCGGTCATAGCCGTGGATCAGCAGCGCCGCCATCAGCGGGAACACAAGCGAGCGTGCGAGCACCAGCCGGCGGTTCTGTCTGCGCAGCGCATTGATGAGCGCGAGCGTGTTCTCCCATGTATTTTCGTAGAATGTTTTCTTCAAAAGACACTCCTTCTCCATCTGTCGTTTGATTTTATTATAGCACAGCGCCTCTGTGTGGACAATTTCTCTCCGAACTGGTAGAATATGGACACTTCGGTCAACGAATGTCAAGGAAAGGCGGATCGGATCGCTATGAGAGATACGGCAGAGGCCGCCGCGCGCCTTAAAGCCGCCGTGCGGAGCCTTGACCTGCGCATGCGCGCCGCGGCGGGCGACCTCGACTACGAATCCTATCTGCACAAAAAGCGCGCCCTCGAAGCCGCGCTCTTCGCCCTCAGCCGGGGGCGCGCGGCGGATGAAAAGGTTGACCCCGGCACAATTTCATCCTGATTTCAGGCCTGTATGATAGATTGAATTTCATTAAGATGAAAGGAAAATTACTATGTCACAGCGTATGACAATGGAAGAAGTTCTGAAGGAATACGGCGTCCCGCAGATCCGTCTCGACGTACACGCGACGCGCAGCGATCTGCTGAAACTCCGCGAGAAACTCATGGCGATCCGCGACCTCTCCGACGGGCGCGAGCAGGGCTATCTCGACATCGACTGCAAGCTCTACATCGACGTCGACGACATCGACCGTTACCTCTCGGGAGAACTCGATACCGTGGGGGAGATCTATGCGTTTCCCGAGGATATCAAATCTTTTAGAGAGTGATGCGGGATTTTCGCGCCTAGCGTCGTCACTGTGAAAAATACCGCGGTCAACGTGGCGCTGCCACGCCTCCCTTGTATTTCCTCGTTCCTTGCTATGCATCAAAACTTCCGCGTCACTTATGTTACGGCAGCAAGGCGAAGGGCATGTTGATACGTCCGTGAATCGCCTCCCCGCGGGGGCGGCGTGCGCCGACACGTTCTGCAAAAAGGACGTGCCGCCCAGCCGCGGAACCGCCCGGCGCATGATTTTCCGCCGGGTGGTGCGGCGCCCTGTCCATAGAGCACATATGCATCGCGCACGCCGTTTGCGATAAGTGGCGTAAAACATGCCCTGAGCCCCCCACAACATAAAATCAAAGGAGAACATAAATGAACTTCAAGAAACTCTTCGCCGCCGCAATCATCGCCTCCTTCGCCTTCGGTGCGGCGCCGACCATCGCCCCCGACCTCACCGCGGGCATATTCATTTCAGAGGCGGAGGCTGCACGCGGCGGCGCGCGCATGTCGCCGCGGCGCGCCGCGCCTGCGGCGCCGAAATCCGCCCCCGCGCAGAGCGGCGGCGGCAAGTCCGTCTCCGGCAACGGGGCCGGCTATGCGCCCTCAAAGAGCGCCGACCGGCTCGATAAGAACGCGCCGAACGCCGCCTCCGCCAAACCGGGCGCAGCGGCAGGCGCGGCCAATCCCGGGCGCGGCGCCACCGGCTGGGGCAACGCCCTCCGCAGCATCGGGTTCCTCGCGGGCGGCATGCTCCTCGGTTCCATGCTCGCCTCCATGTTCGGCCTCGGCAGCGGTTTCCTCGCAGACCTCCTCGGCGTATTTGCGAACATCGCGCTGCTCTTTGTCGCCCTCACGGTCGTCCGCTGGATATGGAACCGTTTCCGCGGACGCAAGGAAGAGGAGAACGTTTACCGCAGCGCCGCGCGTCCGCAGCAGGCCGCGCCCCGCGCGCCGATCGCCGATATCCGTCCACCCGGAGCCTCGGCCCCGATGCCGACACGTGCCGATGCGGACGACAGCCCCCGGGCCGTCGCCGACCGCTATCGGAACCGGTGACCCCCTGCCTCGGCAGCGCCGCTCCGCGGGCGCGGCTTGATCCGGATCGCCGTATCAAAGGAGTTCTTTTATGCTTCCCGACAAATTCTTCGACTGCCTGAAATACGAGGGCGTCGTCGCCATCGGCACAGCCTCCGCGCAAGGGGAGGCGCATATCGCGAACACGTGGAACAGCTATCTCATCGTCACGGAGGAGGAGCGGATCCTCATCCCCGCGGCAGGCATGCATAAGACGGAACGGAACAGCAACGAGAACCCGCACGTTGAAATCACGCTCGGCACACGCGAGGTCGAGGGACACCGCGGCCCCGGCACGGGATTCCTGCTTACGGGAACCGCAGCGTTCCTCAAAGAAGGCGCCTTATTCGACCGGATGAAGGAAAAATGCCCCTTCGCCGCCCGCGTACTCGTTTTCACTCCGGAGCGCTGCCGCCAAACATTATAACCGCATAGAATCATCGGTAAAACATGACCGCCGTACGAAGATCGTTCGTCCGGCGGTCTTATATTTTTCTCGTCCGCCTGAAAATATCCCTCCCGTAAATAAATAAAAAATAATTCTATAAAATACCTATAAATAAATATAAATTACAATAAATACTTCTGAAATTCCATACGTCCTCCTTCCGGTTTATGCCGCAGCGTACGCCGAGACACCGGTTTCAACGCGGCGCAGGATATGATGAAAGGGAGAGGGGCGGCGGCGTTCGGCAACATAAGCGAAACGTTCGCCTCGCGTCACCGATTCTTCCCTTGAAAAAGGAATCATAATCGTTCATAATGGAAGGAAACAACATGTCACAAAGGAGCGATACCATGGCCAAAGAATCTGCCTATGCCGCCGTCGATACGCTGACTGCGCGCTATCCCGCGCTCGAAGTATGTGCCGCGGATGTCCGCGCCGCGATTACGGCGCTCTGCGATTGTTATCACGGCGGAGGCAAACTCATCGTCTGCGGCAACGGCGGTTCCGCATCGGATGCGGAGCACATCGTCGGCGAACTGATGAAGGGCTTCCTCCTGCCGCGCCATCTCGACGAGGCGATGCTCGACAAGCTGCACGCGGCATGCGACGCGAAGGATCCGCGTGCGGTCGATTACTTCATGCAGAACTTACAGGGAGCGCTGCCCGCGGTCTCGCTGCCCTCGCAGCTCGCGATCAGCACGGCGTTCTCGAACGATCAAGCGCCCGATCTGACGTTTGCCCAGCAGGTGCTCGGCCTCGGGAAACCGGAGGACGTCCTGCTCGGCATCACGACCTCGGGCAACTCGAAGAACGTCATCTACGCGTTCGAGATCGCACGGGCACTCGGCCTCACGACGATCGCCCTCACGGGCACCCCCGGCGGACGCGTCGCGGCGGACGGTCTCGCGGATATCGTGATCAAGGCGCCCGCGAGCGAGACGTATGTCATTCAGGAGTATCATCTGCCGATCTATCATGCGCTCTGCATCGCAGCCGAAACGGAGTTCTTTGGTGTGTGATGCGCGATATTTGCGCCTCGCTGTGTCACTGCGAAAAATCCTGCGGTCGACGTAGGGCTGTCTACGACTCCTTTGGATTTTTCTCGTTCCTTGGCGCATCACTTAGGTTACGGTACTGAGCGCGCCATGTCGCTTCGGTCACGGTACCGCACGTGCCGCAGCGTTTAAGCCGCGCTTTTTTCGCAGGGCAAATGCCAAGCGGCATGAAACGCCATCATGAAAGAACCTCATTTCATTAACGAAGGAGACGACGCTATGCCTCTCACCCACGCCGACTTCATGAAACTCGCCAACGGCAGCGATATCCGCGGGGTTGCCGTGCCCGGCGTCCCGAACGAGCCCGTGACGCTGACGCCCGAGGCAGCCAACCGCATCGCCGCGGGCTTCATCCGTTTCCTCTCGGAGAAGACGGGCAAGCGTCCCGAGGAACTGCGCATCGCCGTCGGGCACGACTCGCGCATCTCCGCGCTCGCCATCAAGGACTGCGTCCTCACGGGCATCACCCACACGGGCGCGCACGGCATCGACTGCGTGCTCGCCTCGACCCCCGCCATGTTCATGGCGGCCATCTTCGAGGACACCGCGGCCGACGGCTCCGTCATGATCACTGCGAGCCATCTCCCGTATAACCGCAACGGGCTGAAATTCTTCACCGCCGCGGGCGGCACAGACAAAGACGACATCGTCAAGATCCTCACTTACGCATCGGAGGCGGAGGAGGCGCACGGAACGCTCGACCACGTGCTGAAATTTGACCTCATCGGACGTTACAGCGAATACCTCGTCGACAAAATCCGCGCGGCGCTCGGCGGTGCAGAGCAGCCGCTTGCGGGCATGCGCATCGTCGTCGACGCGGGCAACGGCGCGGGCGGCTTCTTCGCGGGACGGATCCTCACGCCGCTCGGTGCGGATACCGCGGGCAGCCGCTGTCTCGACCCCGACGGCCGTTTCCCGAACCACGTGCCGAACCCCGAGGATCCCGCGGCCATGCTGTCCATCAAGGAAGCCGTCATTGAAAATGACGCCGATCTCGGCCTCATCTTCGACACGGACGTCGACCGCATGAGCGCCGTGCTCGCGGACGGCACCGACATCAGCCGCAACGCCCTCATCGCCATGATGGCGGCCATCCTCGCGCCCGACTATCCCGGCAGTACGATCGTCACCGACTCCGTCACCTCCGACGGGCTCCACGACTTCCTCGAGAAAGACCTCGGGCTAAAGCATCTCCGCTATATGCGCGGCTATAAGAACGTCATCAACGAGTGCATCCGCCGCAACGAGGCGGGGGAGATCTCGCCGCTCGCGATCGAGACCTCCGGCCACGGCGCGCTCTCGGAGAACTACTATCTCGACGACGGCGCCTATCTCGCGGTCAAACTCCTGATCGCCGCCGCCAAGGCGCGCGCGGAGGGGCGCACCCTCGACGATCTCATCGCCGCGCTGCGCCGCCCGGCGGAGGCGCGCGAGATCCGCATCGGGATCATCGGGGAGGACGACCCGAAAGCATACGCCGCAACTGTTCTCGCGGCATTCGAGGCGCGCGCCGAGGCCGCGGGTCTGCGGATCGCGTCGCCCTCCTACGAGGGCGTGCGCATCGTCTTCCCGAACGGCTGGGCGCTCCTGCGCATGTCCCTGCACGACCCGAATATGCCGCTCAACATCGAGTCGGACGAGACGGGCGGCGCGGACGGGATCGAACGCCGCGTGAAAGAGCTGCTTACAGGTTTCGGCTCTCTTGATCTGTCTTGTTTTCACGTATAATGAAAAGCGCCCGCAGGCCGCGCCGCCTTCCTCGATAAGGAGGCGGCGCTTTTTCATGGAGCGCCTATACTTTTTCATTTTAAGTATGCTATAATAAATTGCCGCTTAACGTATCCGTATGCTATGGAAAATATGTTCCGGCAGTCAAAAGGGAAGGGGAAGCCTGCGTGAACAAGATGATCAAATTCCTGCGAAGCAACCGGATTACGCTGCTCTGCATCGGTCTGCTCACCTTGATGGTCGTCGCCGCATGGCAGTCGATGAAGACGCCGCTCGATCCGTCGATCGAAGCGGAATACTTTGTGCTCGAGGGGGAGCCTGCGTACGGGGATATCGTCGGCTTCCATGCGGACGATATCGACTGGAAGCCCTACGATTTCCCAATACCGCCGCCGATGCCCGCAGGCGCGACGACCGTCTATCTCTCGTTCGAGATACCGGCTTCGGCGCGCTTCGTCGGGGATCACTTGCTCTTTACGACGACGAATCAGGACGCTTACGTCTATGTCGACAACGACCTCGTTTATACGCACGGCGATTGGGCGTCGCTGATGGACACGCGCGGGCGCGCGTTTCACTATGTATATCTTGACAACACATCGGCGGGCAAACGTCTGACGATCATGCTGCATTCGGGCTATCGGAACTGGCTCGGCAGCATCGACTACCTGAAGTTCGGGAACGAGCGCCTGCTCATCAACAAACTCAGCGCGACCGACGCGATCTACATCGCGAGTCTCGCAGTCGCGTTCTCGCTCGTCGCGCTCCTCATCGTCGGCCTCATATGGCGCGACACACATCTGCGGCGGCGAACCAATCTCTACCTGATCCTGTTCCTCGTAAGCTTCATCCTTTGGACCTCGGGAACCTCGTCGTTCTTCCCGCGCGTTTTCGGCATGGCGCATCTGTGGTGGGAAGTGCACCTTATCATGCTCTACGTCCTCCCGCTCTCGCTCATCCCGATCATCCGCGAAATCGTCTCGCCGCGCTTCATCAGACACGTGCAGACGATGTGGAACCTCTTCCGCCTCGTCTTTGCCCTCGCGACCCTCGCCGAACTCGTCGGGATGGGCGGTTATATGAACTTCCTCTTCATCTACTATCCGCTGCTCCTCGTCGGCTTCCTCATACTCATCTTTACCGTCGTCCGCTCGAACTGGGACCGTCATCCCGTATGCCGCTATGCGACGCTCTCGCTCACCTCGTTCATCATCTTCGGCGGACTCGACGCGTACCATTGGGAGTACCACCGCACGGCCGTCATGCTCGCAACCACCGTATTCTCCGTCTACACGACCCTGCCGTTCATCTTCTTCCTCATGCGCGAGCAGATGCTGAACGACGCCAAAATCGCCCGGGAGAATACCGCGCTCTCACAGGAGCTCGAACAGACGCAGGCGGAGGCCGTACACGACTATCTCACGGGATGTTACAATCGGCAGTACCTCCAAACGGCCTTCGAAGACTTTTCTCGGCTGGCCGACGAACGCGGCTTCCGGTTCTCCTTTGCCATCTTCGACGTCGATCGCTTCAAATCGGTCAACGATACGAAGGGACATCTCGAGGGCGACAACGTCCTCAAAAAGATTGCCGAAACCGTACGCGGGGAGATCGACCGCCGCCATGTGTTCATCCGCTACGGCGGCGACGAGTTCATTCTGCTCGCCCTGCACTACGACCTCGCGGAGATGGCCGCGTTCTGCGAAGATCTCCGCGGGAAGATCGCCGGGGCGCTCGGCGGCGTCACAACGAGTTTCGGCGTCTCCACATGGCACGGGCCGAAGGACCGCCTGCGCGCCCTCATCGACCGCGCCGACCGCGCGCTCTACCTCTCGAAGGAAAAGGGGCGCAATGCCGTCTCCGCCGAGGACGAGGGGGACGTCGTATAAAATTCGCATAGGGAACACAATAGGGCACCCGTCGTAAAAGAGTCGGATGCCCTATTTGATTTGGGCAAGCGATTCATGCTACAATGACCGGAGATTTCACCCTGCCGTATGAACGAGAGGAACGATTATGCACACACCAGATCACGGAATAAAGGAAAATTTCTTCCGCTTTGCGGGGCGTCTCAACCGGCGGCGCTACCTCCTGCGCTCCCTCCTTCTCTTTGTCCTCACGCTCGCGCTCTGCGCCGCCATCGTCGCGGTCATCGCCGCCCAGGCGTTTGATCCGACTCATCCGGAGCCGGGCGAGTTCGAGATCACGGGGGAGATGTCGGCGGCGCTCGGCGGCCTCCTGCTGCTCTTCATCCCCATCACGGTCTCGGGCAATATGCTCATGATACGCCGCCTGCACGACCTGTCGATGTCGGGCTGCTATATCCTGCTCCAATTCATCCCGTTCCTCACGCCCGCGCTCATGCTCTATCTCTTCTGCAAGAAGGGAACCGCGGGGGAGAACGCCTACGGCGCAGACCCGTGCGCCGCCGCGCTCGCGCCGGATACGGCGCCCCTGCCGGCGCCTGCCGCTGCGGGCGCCTTTGATACGGCTGCGCCCGCAGGGGATGCGGCGGACGAGATGCCCGCGTTAGGCGCCTCATCTATGGCGGACGCTGCGCCGCTGCGGTTCTTCACGAGAACCGGCAGGCTTGACCGCGGCGGCTTTGCCATGATAATCGGCACATTCATCGGCCTATGGGGGCTCATCACATGGCTCGAAGACGCCCTGCTGCTCGCGCCGATTTATCTCCTCTCCGCCGGACTCCTCCGCGAGAGCACGCCCGCATTCTGGGTGCTCAGCATCTCCGTATTTGGCCTCACCCTCCTATGCGGCCTCTTCATCCTGCCGCTGCTCAGCATCCCTGCCGCACTGCGCCGCCTGCACGACATCGGGCGCAGCGCGTTCTTCATCCTGCCCCTTGCCCTCTCGAGCATCGGCATCATCGTGTTCGGCGTCGGCGCCTCGTTCATGAGCAGCGGCCTCATCGGGTTCGCACGCATCGGCCGCGGCGCCGCTTCTCCGGAGGAGGGCGCCGTCGTGCTCGGCATGTTCGTCGTCGGCAGCCTCATCGTCACGGTCATCGTCCTCTTCCTATGCATCTACGGCGGATGGCTGTTCCTCAAAAAGGGCGCCCCTGGAGAGAACGCCCACGGCGCGCCCCCCGCACCGGCCGCGCCCTTCTCCCTGGGCGCGGCATATCTTTCCGCCGCGGGCACGATCGACCGCGACACCTTCATCCTGCGCGGCCTCATCGCCGTTGCCGCATCCCTCGCCCTCTGCAAGATGATAGATTCCCTCATCGTCACACCGCTCGGCATGATTGCCACGGGGCTCGAACTCATCCCGTACGGCGTGGACGACTATATCAGCCTCCTATTGATTACCCTCGCGCCGCTCGGCGCGCTCCCGCTCGTCCTGCGCCGCCTACGGGCGATAGGGCGCAGCGGCGCCGAAGCGTTCTTCGTCTTCGCCGCGCTCCTGCCGTACCCCATCGTCTGCGTCCCCATTGCGCGCGTGCTCGGGCTGCTGCAGGACAATGCGTTCCTCCATGGCGGCGACCCGCAGGTGCTCTTCGACATGCTGACCGTCACCCCGACGAGCGGCTCCATCGCCGTCGCCGCATTCGCATTCGTCTGCGGCGTCGCGAGCGTCGTCGGAATCGTACGGCTGCTCCGCAGGTAGCCCGCGCCGCATGCCGGCGACATTGCCGGCCCCGCGCTCAGCATCCTCTGCTGTATCGTCAGCATCGTCAGTATCGCCCGTTTACTCCAAAATGACATCCGACAATAGATATCCTATTGAACTGCGACACGTCTCTATGGTACAATCGTAACCGTATTTATCGTATCAACAGAAAGGAACTATCATGTACACAATCGACACCGGGATCAAGGGGAACTTCTTCAACTACGAAGGACGTCTCAATCGGAAACGCTACATCTTCCGCAACCTCGCGCTGTTCGGCATCGGCGTCGCGCTCTATGTCATCGTCATTGTCCTCTTCGTAATCGTCGCCGGCAGTCAGCCGCAGTCCGTGCAAAACGAGAACGCGCTTACGGCGACAGTGTTCGGCCTATACGGGCTGTTCTTCCTCCTCTGCCTGCCGCTCACTGTTTCCGCCTACATGCTGATGATCCGCCGTCTGCACGATACCAACCAGTCGGGCTTCTTCTGCCTTCTGAATTTCGTGCCGTTCGTCAACATCGGCCTCGGGCTCTACCTGCTCTTCAAAAAAGGGACCGAGGGCGACAACGACTACGGTTCCGATCCTCTCGATATGACGGGCTACGTCTACGGCGGGGATGCGCCCGCAGTGCCGGAGCATGACGACAATCCCTACGCACGCACAGATACCGCGCCGAAAGAATAATATCATAGAAACGGGGGGTGCCGCACGAAACAAACTCATGCGGCACCTCCTTGCTTTTCCTCTGCACAGCTTTTAATATGCTCATGATACCGTAAATGAAAGGATTTCCATGCACCCGATCGACCATGGCTTCCGCGCCCATTTCTTCGTGTGGCGCGGCCGTCTCAACCGCATGCGTCATTTCAAGCGGCAGGTGGCCGCCCTCGCACTTTACTGCGCGGTGCTGGCCTTGCTCATATTGGTTCTAGATACGCTGGAACCGTACATGCAATACGATATGACGGATGCGTATAAAACCGTCACATTGATCGTCGTTGCTCTGATGGTTCTCGTATCGCTTTTGTATCTCGTATCCGGCACCATGCTCCAGATCCGCCGCCTGCACGATCTCAATATGTCTGGTTATTTCTTATTACTCACGCTCGTGCCGGGCCTCGATGTCATCCTCTTCCTGTATCTCACATTTGCAAAGGGAACGGAGGGCGACAACCGGTTCGGTCACGACCCGCTCGGCCCCGCCGACACGCCCGATTTCAGGAAAGAGAATCCCCCCGCGTGCGCCGCCTCCGGCACGCACGACGCACAACGGGGCGACAATCACAATAGGTGCACAAAGGAGGGAGAATATATCCCCCTTGATCTCCTTTCCCGCAGCGGCAGACTCTCGCGGCGTGATTTTGCACTGACTGTCGGCATCCTATTCGGCGGCTCCGGCCTCATATTCCTGCTCCTAGAGGTGCTCTCCATTCCTCTCATTTACTACATCGCGGTATTTTTCTTCCGTGATATGACAGCCGCATTCTGGACGATGATGACCGGCGCTTGGTTCATCGCCTGTATCGCCGTTTGTCTCGCCCTGTTGACGCTCTCGCTCCCCGCCGTCATTCGCCGCCTGCACGATATGAACTGCAGCGGCTGGCTCGCCCTGCCGCTTGTCCCGTGCTCGCTCATCATCCTTGGGTTCACGCTCATCTCGTCCCTCCTGAGCATCGGCATTGCCTTGTCGGTGATTATCAGCGGCAATCCCACCGGATACATCGACGGATTCGACCTGACAACCGATATGAATGAATTTCTCACCGGCTCGATTTTTCTCATCTTTCTCATATTTATGGTCACTCTTCCGCTCCTATCGGCCTACGCCGCATTTCTCTTCTTCAAAAAAGGCAGTCCCGCTGAGAACCGCTGGGGGGCTCCGCCCATCTCTGATAAACGCCCACCCGAGCGCGCGGCCTTCTTTTCCACGAACGGCAGTATCGAGCGCAGGCTGTTCATCACACGAACTCTGCTCCTCCTCGCTGCCGCGGGCGTCATCATCCCGACCGCCCTATATCTCGTCAGCGTCCCGATATTCTTTATCCTCATAGGGCTCGGTATCCTGCCATTCGGCGCACATATGCACGTATTTGCCATCGCCCTGGCGCTTTATCCCATCGCCGCACTCCCGCTCGTCATCCGCCGCCTGCGCACGCTCGGACGCAGTCCCTACGAGGCCGTCTTCGTCTTCGCCCCGCTCATTCCCGTTCCCTTCGCGCTCTCCCCGATATCAGAATCCTTCGGTATCCTACAGTTTATCTCATTCGCCCATGATGTGCCGCTCCGCAGTCTCCTCGACCCGCTCATCGTTACGCCGACGGCCGGCTCCATCGCGTTCGCCGCATTCTCCTTCGTCTGTGCCGTCTCCGGCATCATCAGCATCGCCCGACTCGTCAAAAAATAAAAAGTGAGGTCGCTATGTTCTGCCCAAAATGTAATAAATTCATCCCGTCCGCCGCGCATCGCTGCCCGAACTGCGGCATCGAGATCATCTCCGGGTTCTCGCCGAACTACGGCGCGGGCTTCGATCTCGGCGATGACGACACCGAGAGCCGCAACGACGCGCCGCCGCGTCCCTCCGCGGACTCCGACCTCTACGACGACGTACCCGATACGGATGCCGCAGGGGAGGGGACGGCAGCGAACGTAAAATCCTCCGGGCTCGGCGGCAAACTCAAATCGCTGTTCGGATTTGGACGGGGAAACTGAGGCGCAGCAAAAAATAATAAAGAACGGAGCCGACGCACATTTTTGCTGCGCATCGGCTCCGTTTTCTATGCGGTTTTTGATATTTTCTTATTCCGTCGGCGGATCGACGGTCATGTTCATGGTCGCCATCGATGCGACGCGGTCGTTCTCTGCGATGGTCATGAGCTTGACGCCCTGCGTGTTGCGGCTGATGAGCGAAATCTCGTCGACGGTCGTGCGGATGACGATGCCCTCGGTCGTGATGAGCATCAGCTCTTGGCTGCCGCGGACGACGCGGATGCCGACGACGGGACCCGTTTTCTCCGTGACCTTCATATTGATGAGGCCCTTGCCGCCGCGCGTCTGCGTGCGGTACTCGTCCGCCGCCGTACGCTTGCCGTAGCCGCCCTCGGTGACGGTGAGCACCTCCGAGTCGCTCCTCAGGACATCCATCGCGACGACCTCGTCGCCCTCGGCGAGGGTGATGCCACGCACGCCGCGCGTGACGCGTCCCATCGAGCGCACGCCGCTCTCGGGGAAGGTGATCGCCTTGCCGAGGCGCGTGCCGAGCATGATGCGGTTCTCGCCGTCGGTGAACTTCACGCCGATGAGCTCGTCGTCCTCGTCGAGGTTGACGGCGCGCAGGCCGCTCTTCCTGATATTCGCGAACTCGGCGAGCGGGGTCTTTTTCACGACGCCCTTGCGCGTGCCGAGGAAGAGGAACCGGTCGGGCTTGAACTCGCGCACTTGGATGACGGCGGTGATGCGCTCGTCCGCCTCGACGGCGAGCAGGTTGACGATGGCCGTGCCCTTTGCCGCGCGCCCGCTCTCGGGGATTTCGTAGGCCTTGAGCACGAAGGCGCGCCCGCGGTTCGTGAAGAAGAGAATCGCATGATGCGTGGTCGTAATCAGCAGGTCGCTGACGATGTCCGTCTCCTTCGTCCCCATGCCGCGCACGCCGACGCCGCCGCGCCGCTGCCGGCGGTAGGTGTCGAGCGGGATGCGCTTGATGTAGTTGCTCATGGTGAGCGTGACGACGACGTCCTCTTCGGCGATGAGGTCGGTGATATCCATCTCGCTCGCGTCGAACGTGATCTCCGTGCGGCGCTCGTCGCCGTACTTGTCGCGCACCTCGATGAGCTCGTCCTTGATGATGGCGAGCACCTTGCTGCGGTCGGCGAGGATGCTCTTGAACTCCTCGATGGCGGCGAGCACCTCTTGATACTCCTGCTCGATCTTCTCTCGTTCGAGCCCCGTGAGGCGCTGGAGACGGAGGTCGAGGATGGCCTGCGCCTGTTTCTCCGTGAGGTTGAAGTCCTCCATGAGCGCCGTGCGCGCGATGTCGGCGGTGCGGCTCTCGCGGATAGTCGTAATCACGGCGTCGAGGTGGTCGAGCGCGATGGTGAGGCCTTCGAGGATATGGGCGCGCGCCTCGGCCTTTGCGAGCTCGTACTGCGTGCGCCGCGTGATGACCGTCTCCTGATGACTGATGTAGTGGCCGAGCACCGAGCGCAGGTTCATGATGACGGGCTGGCCGTCGACGAGCGCGAGCATGATGACGCCGAAGCTGTCCTGGAGCTGCGTGTGCTTGTAGAGCTGGTTGAGGATGACGTTCGGCGCGCTGTCGCGGCGCAGCTCGATGACGATGCGCATGCCGCTGCGGTCGGATTCGTCGCGGAGATCCGTGATGCCGTCGATTTGCTTGTCGCGGACGAGCTCGGCGATTTTCTCAATCAGACGCGCCTTGTTGACCTGATACGGCAGCTCCGTGACGATGATGCGCGGCTTGCCGTTACTCATGGTCTCGATGTGGGCGCGCGCGCGCATCTTGATGACGCCGCGTCCCGTGGTATATGCCTTGCGGATCTCCTCCGTGCCGAGGATGAGCCCCGCCGTTGGGAAATCGGGGCCCTTGATGACGCCCATCAGTTCCTCGACCGTTGTGTCGGGGTTGTCGATGAGCATGAGCGTGCCGTTGATGACCTCGACCATGTTGTGCGGCGGGATGTTCGTCGCCATGCCGACCGCGATGCCCGCCGTGCCGTTGACGAGCAGCTGCGGGAACTTTGCCGGCAGGACGGTCGGTTCCTTCTCCGAGCCGTCGTAGTTGTCCGTGAAGTCGACCGTTTCCTTGTCGATGTCGCGCAGCATGAGCTCCGAGATTTTCGACATGCGCACTTCGGTGTAGCGCATCGCCGCCGCAGAGTCGCCGTCGACCGAGCCGAAGTTGCCGTGCCCGTCGGCGAGCATGTAGCGCATGGAGAAATCCTGCGCCATGCGCACGATGGCGTCGTAGACCGAGCTGTCGCCGTGCGGGTGATATTTACCGAGCACTTCGCCGACGATACGCGCCGACTTCTTGTACGGCTTCGTGCTCGTCATGCCGGAGCCCTGCATCGCGTAGAGGATGCGGCGGTGCACCGGCTTCAGCCCGTCGCGCACGTCCGGCAGCGCGCGCGCCACGATGACGCTCATCGCGTAGTCGATGTAGGAGTTCTTCATCTCGTGTTCGAGATTGACCGGGACGACGCGGCCGCCCTGTCCAAAATCCAAATCCAAAATGTCACCTCTTCGTGTTCGTCTCATAAAATCCGTCGTTATTATAGCATTTTCGCGGAGAAAAGTCTACGAGAGGGCGGGGCGTTAAACCGTGGCGAAACGCGCGGCTTTATGATAGAATGATTTAGTTGAATTGAACCGCCTACAGGAAGGGCCTATTATGAACGTGAAACTCGACGCAGCCTCACGCGAGGCGCGCATCCTGCGCACATCCTATATCGGCATTGCCGCCAACGTCCTCCTCGTCGCCGTTAAAGCCGGCGTCGGCAGCCTCGCCGGGTCCCTCGCGCTGGTCACCGATGCCCTCAACAACCTATCCGATGTTATTTCATCCGCGGTCACCATCGCGGGAACAAAAATGGCCGGTAAAATGCCCGACGCGGAGCACCCCTTCGGTCATGGGCGCCTCGAGTACATCGCCGCCCTGATCATCGGAGCGATCGTCCTTGCCGCCGGTCTCGGCGCTGCCGCAAGGTCTGTGGACGGCATTCTGCATCCCGCGCCGGTCGCGTACTCTGCCGGCTTTATCGGTATTGTCGTCGTCACGATCATCGCCAAAGTGTCCCTTGCCGATTACACAATCAGGGTGGGGCAGTCGGTTCACTCGGGCGCGCTCAAGGCCGCCGGTATCGACGCCAAAAGCGATGCCGTCATATCGGCGGTGACGCTCCTGTCCGCGGCGGCCTATTTCCTATGGGACTTGAACATCGACGCCTATGCGGGCGGCCTGATTTCCCTCGCCGTTATAAAAGCGGGCCTTGATATTCTGAAAGAAACCGGTTCTGCGCTCCTCGGAGAGCGCGTCGACAGCGACCTCACAAAAGCCATTTACGATAAGGTGCGCTCCTATCCCGATGTTTTAGGCGCCCACGATCTGCGGCTCAACAACTACGGGCCCGATTATTACCTGGGTTCCATCCATGTGGAACTTGACGGGAGCCGGTCTTTGAGCGACACGTATCCCGTGCTCTTTCAAATCGAGCGGGAGATCCTAAAAGAATTTAACTGCATCGTTACGGTCGGCTTCTACGCCGTCGACTTCGCCTCGCCGAACACCAAGAAGGTGCGCGGCATCTTAGCGCGTTACGCCGCCGCGGAAGAAGCCATCGCCGGATTCCACGGCATCTGCCTCTACGACGGCCGCAAGGAACTCTTCTTCGACGTTACCTTTCACTTCGGCTATGACTACCGTCCGCTCCTCAAAGCCATCCGCGAGGAGATCTCCGCCCTCTTTCCCGACTATACCGTCATTGCGAGACCGGACATCAACTACTCCGACGGGGAGTATTAAAAGTTAAACAGTCTCTGCGAAGCTCATTAGAAGAAAGGGGCGCTAACGAAAAGAAGCGGGATCGGAGAACTCGTTCGGATTCAAATAACGCGGCCGCCGCCGCGCTTTTTTATTTTCGGCAAATCTTGACAGATACCGTCGCCGATGATATTCTAATCCTAATATAAAAATGATATAAAAATAAATGATATTTATTGAGCAATGTTTGGCGCCGGCCTTTCTCGGGGAATACGCATGTCGTCCGTCGTTTAGAAAGGGGCTTTTGTCATGAGGAAATCTTCGGCCGCGCTCGCAGCGGCGCTTCTTTTGACGCCGCTGTGGGGACAGCGGCACGCCTGCGCGGAGGATATCCCGGAGTATACGCTCGCGCCCGTCGATGTGCGGGGAGAGAGGGCGCAGGTGCTGCCGGGCGGATTTCAGTCGGACAGCGGCGCGGTCGGCATGCTTGGCAGGCAGAATGTCATGAAGGAACCGTTCGACCAGACGAACTACACGGAGAAGACGATTACGCGCTTTGCCGACCCGACCAACAATTTCGTCAGCATCATGCTGACGAATCCGAGCGTTCGGAACGGGAGCATCGTTACGCACAGCCATTTCTTCGTCCACGGCGTCTATACCCACGGCTCGTACATCCTCATCAACGGCGTGCCGAACCTGCTGGGGCAGTACTCGACGCCGACGTTCTTCGCCGACCAGATTGAACTGACGACGTCGCCGAATATGGGGCTCAACGGCAGCCGCGCCTCCTACGCGTCGGGCAACCAAGGGAACGCGTCGCCGGCGACCATCAATTTCCGGACAAAGGCGGCCGGCGCGGTTCCCGTCACGCGGTACACGCAGGCCGTTTCCGGACGGGGCGCGCTGACGGAGCAGCTTGACGTCGGGTGGCGCTTCGGCAAGGGCGACGCATGGGGCGCGCGGCTGAACATCCTGCGGACGAAGGGCGAGATATCGATTCCGGGCGTGGACAGGGACGAATACGGCTACACGCTCAATCTGGACCGGCGCGGGCGCAGCGGCAGCAGCAACTTATTCGTCGGCACGTATTATCTGAACCTTGACGGCGGCGGGCGGTGGTTCTCGCTCGGGCCGAACGTCACATCGCTGCCAAAGGTCCCGGATCATTACAACAATTACGATTTTGACGGCCAGTACAAATGGGAAAAGATTTATATGGCGGCATTCAACCACGAGCAGAAACTCGGCGGCGCATGGCGCGCATTTTTGAACGCGGGGTACTCCGACCATCGGTTCCACTGGTCGCTCGGGAGCGGCTATGCCGGATGGACGATTAAGAACGATGCGGGCGATTTTGACACGCGCATCTACACGGACTATCAGGATTGGAAGACCTACTACGCGCAGCTCGGCCTGCGCGGCGACCTGAAGGCCGGCGCGCTCATCCACCATGTGTCGCTGGCGTTTGATAAGAGCTGGTTCGACGCCCGCGGGCCGCAGAGCTCGCTCAGCTTTCCGACCGACCGCGGCGGCGGCAACATCTACGAGCCGTTTGACAGGCGCGTATCGCACTCCACGGCGCCGCATCCCGCAAAGGTGCAAAAGGAGCGCGAATACATCAGGAGCTATTCGCTGAACGACAACATTGAGATTGGGAAGTTCAACGTTCTTTTGGGGATTCAGCACCACGACGCCAAGGTGACGGCGGGGGCGGGGCAGCGCATGCTGTCGGATTCCGCCGTTTGCCCGACGGTGGGGTTCAATTACACGCCGGCGGAGAACATCGCCGTCTATGCGAGCCACACGGAGGGCTTTACGCGCCCGAGCGTGGTGGGCAACCAGTACGTCAATCGCGGGACGATACTGCCGGCGACGAAACTCAAGCAGAACGAAATCGGCCTAAAATATAAAACCGAAACGTCGCTCTTTACATTCAGCGCGTTCCGCATCACGCAGGCGCAGAACATCGCAATCAGCATCGCGCCGGGCCGGGAGCGGTTCATCGGCGACGGGCAGGTGCGCTATATGGGGTTCAGCGCCTCGTATACGGGGCAGATCGGGGAGAAGTGGAACGCGGTCGGCGGCATTGAGTATGTGAACAGCCACCAGATGAAGACCGACCGCGGCATCTTTGAAGGCGCGTCCGCCTACGGCACGCCGAAGTGGAACGGGGTGCTCGCGCTTGAGTACCGGCCCGACAAGCAGTGGTCGATTCTCGGCCGCATGGTGTTCACGGGCAAGGCCAACACGGTCAACACGAACAAGACGAAGATGTTCGATGTGCCGTCCAATACCGTCTTTGATTTGGGCGTGGGCTATCGGACGCAGTGGAACCGCGTGCCGGTGACGCTCAACCTCATGTGCTACAACCTGTTCGACCGGAACTACTGGTACGGGAGCCGCACGGGGCTCATGCTCTCGCAGCCGCGGACCGTAACATTCTCCGCTGCGTTTGATTTGTAAGGCGGCGCCTTTGCGCGTCTTCTATATAAGGAGAGAGCACGATGAGAAAAAGATATACGGCGCCGCGGCATTTCGCATATCTGCTGTGCATCGCCCTTGTCCTTCTCCTCTGCGGCGGCTGCCGGCAGCAGGAGGCGCCGCCGGCCGAGGCGCCTGCCGCACAGACCGTTACGGTCGCAGATTCTGCCGGACGCCGGGTGGAGATTCCCTATCCCGTCACGCGCGCGGCCGTCTCCAACAACTATACGATGGAGATGATCGGAACGCTCGGCGCATGGGATGCCGTATGCGCCGTCGATTTCGACATGTATAACAACAACGCGGCATGGACGCATCCGTACACGATGGAGCAGGTTTTTGCCAACAACCAGCGCAACGTCAATTTTGAAAAGACCATCGAGCTGTCCCCGCAGGTCGTCATTCTGCCGGACAACGGCGTGTGGCGCGAGGCGGAGGAAAAACTCGCGCCGTTCGGCATCAAGGTGCTCGTCGTCAATCCGTATTATGCGGACGAGTTCGCGGACAGCATGACCCTGCTTGGACAGGTCTTCGGCAAAGAGGAGCGGGCGCGGCAGGTGGCGGACTACTTCACGGAGCGGATGCGGTACATTGAGACGCAGCTGGAGGGAAAGCCGCGCAAAACGGTCTACGTCGAGTACAACCCGACCGAGGAGACGACGATTCCCGGCGATTTCTTCTACGGCATCGCAAAGTATTCGGGCGGGAAGAACATCTTTGACGACGCGAAGGCCATTCGCATCGATTTGGAGGAAGTCACGCGGCGCAACCCCGACTACATGGTCATCATCTCCGATAAACAGGCGCCGCGCAATATCATCCCGCCCACGGAGGAGCAGTACCGGGACCTCCTGCAGCGCATCGCCGCGCGGCCGGGATGGGACGAAATCAGCGCCGTAAAAAACGGACGCGTCCTGCTCGTCTCAATGACCGGACACGAGGGCGCGGGCAAACTCGTGGGCGCCTTCTACGCGGCGAAGTTCCTCTACCCGGAGGAGCTGCCCGACCTGCATCCGGAGGCCGTCTTCAAGCAGTGGGTAGACTGGCAGGGCTCTCCGTACCGCCCGGGGCATACCTATCCCGCGTTCTCCCTGGACGATTGACCGCACCCCCTTCGGCGCGGCCGCAATGAAAATAAAACGGAACACAGTCTCGGCACGGCGGCGGGGCTGTGTTTTTTTGAACAGGAAAACAGATGGGACGCATTTCATCGTTATAGAAAATACCTTCGAAGGGGCCCTCTATGGTATTTTGATTACGTATACGCTATAATAATAATAGGATTTAATCTGCTTTTTGAGGGAGGTTCCCATGTCAGATATCATCACCGTCGCCCCGGGCGATACGGCGGCGACCGGCGCCGTGCGAGCCCTCTTAGAGCGTGAGGGGCTGCGCCTCGACGCGCATGTGGACTATACCTGCGCCATCCCCGATGAGAGCGGCGCCTTCATCGCGACGGGGAGCTGCGCGGGGAATACGCTGCGCTGTTTTGCCGTCGACGGTGCGCATCGCGGCGAGGGGATGCTGCACCGCCTGCTCGACCATCTCATGGCGGTGCAGCGAGCACGCGGCAACGAGAATGTCTTCCTCTATACGAAATGTCAGACCGCGCCCTATTTCGAGAGCCTCGGGTTCCATGAGGTCGCGCGCGTGCCGGAGCGCGTCGTCTTCATGGAGAACCGCCCCGACGGTTTTTCGGGGGCGCTTGCCCGCTGGAAGGCGGAAACGCCGGCGGGGGATTACAAAAATGTCGGCGCCGTCGTGCTGAACGCGAACCCCTTCACCCTCGGGCACCAATATCTCGTGGAGTATGCCGCCGCGCGGAGCGGTCTCCTGCACGTCTTCATCGTGAGCGAAGACGCGAGCTTTTTCCCCGCCGATGTGCGCGAGCGGCTCGTGCGCGCGGGCACGGCGCATTTGCCGAACGTCGTTTGCCACGCGAGCGGGCCGTACATCGTCAGTCAGGCGACGTTCCCGAGTTATTTTCAAAAGGATGAGGACGAGGCCATCCGCGGCCATGCGGCGCTCGACCTCGTCGTCTTTACGAAGATTGCCGCGGCGCTCGGCATTACGCGGCGGTTCGTCGGCGCGGAGAAGGCGAGCCACGTTACGAGCCTCTACAACGACAGCATGCACCGGCTGCTCCCGCAGGCGGGCATCACCTGCGAGATCATCCCGCGCAAGGAATACGCGGGCGCGCCTATCAGCGCCTCGAGCGTCCGCACCTGCATCCGGGAGGGGCGCATGGACGACCTCGCCGCGCTCGTCCCCGCGCCGACGCTCGCCTATCTGACATCCAAGGAGAGCGCCCCCGTGCGCGCCGCCATCCGGCGCGCGGAGAACGTCGTGCATTACTGAGCCGGTATGGGATCGCCTGCGCGTTAACGGGGGCCTATCAAACAATCTAAATAGGACGACTGCACGGCAAACGAAGTGCAGTCGTCCTATTATCGTATATACGATTTATCTACGGTACCGATAGACGAGAGCGGGCGGGAAATTCCGCAGCTCGTAGTCCGCATCGACGCGGGCAAAGTGCCGCCGGAACGCGAAGTACATCTGCGGCGTGTACTGGAACGCGATGAAACTGCCGCCTTCATGCAGCGCCGCGCGGACCGCCGCAAGGATACGGACGCGCAGCTGCCGTTTGATCACGGCAAAGGGCAGACCGGAGACGATGCAGTCCACCTTTCCGATGCCGTACTTTTTCAAAATAAAGGGCAGGTTCTCCGCCCGGCCGCCGAACGACATCTCCGGGAAGCGCTCCGTGAGCGCCGCGCGCATCACGGGGTCCTGCTCGACGATGACGGCCTTGCAGTCCGCGCGTTTATGCCGCGCGATATATGCGGTAAAGACGCCCGTCCCCGCGCCGAGTTCGACGATGCTGCCCGTATGCGCCCAATCGACGGTTTGGAATATCTTCCGCGCGAGATACGCAGAACTCGGCGTGAGACTCCCGACCTTTGCCGGCGCGGACAGGAACTCCCTCAGAAAAAGGCTGCGGTCCGCGGCGATGCGCAATGCTTCCATGATTTTCCTCCTGCGTTTTTTTCTATCGTTCATGATGAAACGGCGCGCGGCATACAATTTTCGGCACAAGAGCCCCCGCAAGATACCACGAGAGATATCCGAAAAATATCCCGAGCGCGGCGCCCGCGATCACGTCGGTCGGATAGTGGACGAAAAGGTAAATCCGGGAGAACCCGATGACCGCGGCCACGGAAAGCAGCGCCGCGCCGACGGGGCGCCGCACCCCGCGGGCAAGCGCCGCCGCCATCGCAAACGCGCCGAAGGTATGCCCCGACGGGAAGGAATAGTTCGTCGGTCCGCCGTTCGCCAGCACGGAGACGAGCGGATACGTAACGCAGGGGCGCTCCCGCATAAAAATATTTTTCATCGCGAGATCGCCGACAATGAGGCAAAAGAGAAGCGCGAGAATGGCTGCAATCCCCGCGCGGCGATACCGCCGCGTATAGATCAACGCGACGGCGAGCACGCCCCAAATGACGCCGACGCTATGGAGATCGCCGAGGGACGCCGCGCCGATCATCCACGGCGTCAGCCATGACCGTACGATGTGTTCCTGCACCCAAAAAATCGCGGCCGTATCCCAGCCAAGTACCATATCCATACGTTCATTCCTTCTATTTGACATGACGCTGCCGCCCGCATAGGAGCGTCGGATAAAACGATACCCGCAGAGCGCCTGACGGTCGCCTGCGGGATCGCGGTGTTGATTTTTCGATTTTCTATTATGCGGGAGTCAGTCGTCGATGCGGCTCGAGAGCACGGTGCCGGTCGAAGCGTCGATGCGGACTTTGTACTTCACGTTGTCCGCCGTGCAGGCGACGTTGTAGACGGGCAGGAAGGCGCGTGCCGCGCCGTTGTCTCCCGGCATCGGAGCGCCGTTCGCTGCGGGCATGCCGGCGGGAGGCTGCGCAGCTGCGGCGGGCGGCGCGGCCCCTTCCATCCGTTTGGATTCGACGAGACGGAAGTAATCCTCGGTCGTCACTTCGCCGGGATCTTTATGCCGGTCGTGCCTGCCTTCTTTCCGACGGTCGTCTTTCTTCCTGCGGTCATCCTTTTTCTCATGCCCGTCTCCGCGCTCGGCGGCATTGAAGAGCTCCACGCGGCGGAATGTCAGCGCGCTCTCATCCTTTCCGACTGCCTCGGCGGCAATCGATCGGGCTTGATCCTCGGAGATGAGGCTGACATTCTCGCGCTCCGCCTGCGCCGCGATCATCGTCGTCCTTGCCGCTGCGGCGGCGGTGCGCTGCGCGATCTTCTGCTCGTGCCGGTAGTACGAAGCGCCGCCTGCAACGACTGCCGCGAGGACAAGGAGCGCGCCCAGTTTTTTCATACGCGACTTGGTGACGATGCCGGAGACTGCGTTTTTGATATTTTCTTTTTCCATGACGTATTCCTCCTATGATATATGCCTACATTTTTTTGCGTGCGGTCATGCCGCCCCTTCGATATGCATAGTATAGGGGAAAGGTATAAACAATTCGTAAACAAAAGGAAAAGAATGTCTAAATTATTCGCTGCCGCCTGTTTTCGGGCATAAAAAAAGCGCCTACACGGCGCGGTACGGCAGCTCTTGATATCTATAACGAATACGGTTCACGGAAAAATCGCGAGCATCAGCCCCCCCGCGGCGATCATGGCGATGGCGATCCCGTGCATGAAACTGACGCGTTCGCCGAAGATGACGAGGGCGAGCACGACGGCAAATACGACGCTGAGCTTGTCGATCGGCGCGACCTGCGTCACGCTGCCGTCCTTGAGCGCCATGAAGTAAAAGAGCCACGAGAGCGCGCCCGCGATACCGCTGAGCGCGACGAAGAGGAGCGCCTTCCTGTCCGCGAGCACGCTCGGCAGATCCGCCGCGTGCCCCTCGGCGAGGACGACGCCCGCGAGGAAGACGGACATGATGACGGAACGCACGGCCGTCGCCGCGCTCGTATCAAGGCCGGCGACGCCGACCTTGCCGAAGATGGAGACGAACGCCGCGCACAGCGCCGACAGCAGCGCGTAGAAAAGCCACGAACTCATAGCCGCTCTCCTTTTGCCGGAATGAAACCCGCGGGATTGTTCTTTTGCGGTCGCATACGGCGGGCTGCGATGCGTATAAAAGATCGGAATCACAGCCCTTATCCTGCCGTTATGATAGCATAGGACGCGTCAAAAGACAAGCCGCTCGACCCCCGCGCCCGCTTGGATCATCAACAGGAAGACCGCATTCGCCTGCATAGAAAAGAAACCGCCCAACGAATCTTCTTCGCTGAGCGGCTCCGGCTGCCCGCCGTTCGAGACGCCGCGCAGGCGGCATTGTCTGCGGCGGACGCCTTATTTCTTATTATTGATCCCCTGACGGAGCATCCAGATCTTTTTAGAGAAATCCTCGATATAATCGTCCATCAGCGTGGAGATGAGATAGTTGCTCTCTTCGTCCGCGGTCTTCTTCACATCCTGCACGAGCTTGAGCAAATATATAAAGTCCTTCTCCACGACGGGGAAGAGCTTGTCCGCCTGGATAAAATCGGACTTCGGCTCCTTAATCTTCGTGAGCGTGAGGAACTCTTTCTGCGTGGCGACCGGCTTGCCGCCGATCTTCAAAATGCTCTCCGCCACAGCGTCGACGGCATCGCGAACGTCATCGTAATATTCTTCCAGCTTCGCATGAACGGTGAAAAAACTGTGCCCCTTCACGTACCAATGAAATAACTGCAGCTTATGGTACTCGGTCTCGAGGTCCGCCAACAGCTGATTCAACTTCTTTTCCATCATGAATCTCCACCCTTTCATTTGTAAATGAAAACTTCCCCTTCGGAACAATGTCATTATAGCACAACGTTCTTTTTTGTACAAAAAATAATTTCCGCGCGATGCGAAGACGATCTGCGGACCGTGAAAATCGCTCGTCGACGAGGTTTTGAAGATGCTCTTGACACAGTACCGCATCGGCAAAGGCATCTGGCTGACCAAAGAGCTTTGAAACGTGAACCTGTTCTGCCATAAGAAAGAGCGCGGGCATTGCTGCCTGCGCTCTTTTCTATGTGTTGGACGTCGATATCATACCTTAAATTTGCCGACCAGCCCCTCGAGGTTCGATGCGAGCTGCGCAAGGTTTTCGGCGGTGGCGGTGAACTCCTCGATGGAGGCGGTTTGCTGCTCGATGGCGGCGGCGGAGTCCTCGGAGAGGCTCGCGATATGCGTGGCGCTCTTTGCGACGCCCTGCGTCGTCGTCTCCATGTCCTTCGTATCGGACGAAGTCGAACGACTGAGCGCGCTGATCTCGGCGACGGCATCGGCACTGGCGCGCGAGCTCTCCAGGATGGTGTCAAGAGCGCCCGTGAGCCCTTTCACGACGGCGATGATCTCATCGAGCTCGCGCACGAGCGTGTCGTTTGCCGTGCGTGTCTGCGTGACCTGACCGCGGATGTCGGCGATTTTTTTCGTCACCTCATCGGCGGCGTTGCCGGAGTTCTCGGCGAGTTTGCGCACCTCTTCGGCGACGACGGCAAAGCCGCGTCCCGACTCTCCCGCGCGTGCGGCCTCGATGGCGGCGTTGAGGGCGAGGAGGTTGGTCTGCCCGGAGAGTTCCTTGATGATGTCGACGATCTGGTTGATGTCCTCGGCGTATTGGGTGAGCGTCCGGACATTTTCGTTCATCTCGTCAACGATGCCGCGCAGGCGATCCGTCTGCGCCGAGACGTTGCTGACGTTCGTACGTCCCGCTTCCGCGTTCTCCTTCGATCCGACCGAGAGTTCGGACGAATGCTGCGCATAGTCGAGCATCTGCGTCATGTTGCCCGCAATCGCAGTGACCCGGTCGGCAAGCCCCTGCATGTCTGCATTCTGTGCGTTCGCGTCGCCCGCAACGTCCGTAATGATGTGCGCGACATGTTCGACGGCACGGCTGCTTTCGCTGCTCGCCTGCGAGAGGTTCGTCGAGAGTGCGGAGACCTGCTCGGCGGCGTCCTGTGCGCCGCGCATGATGGTCTGTAAATTTGCGACAAATTTGTTGAAATACTGCACGATCTGCCCGATCTCATCGTCGCGCTCGGCGTGCATCCGCTGCGTGAGATCGCCGTCCCCCTCTGCGATATCCGCAAAAGAGTGCGTCAGCATGGCAAGCGGGCGCAGAATCTGCGTGAATATGACGAAGAATGCACCGCCCACGATGATGAGGGCGAGCAGGATGACGATCTCCTGTACGGTCTTGGAGGCGGCGATCTTTTCCTGACTTGCGGCGTCGTACGCCCCGACGAGCTTATTGACCTCGGCAACGTAGTCCGCGACGGAGGCGGCGACTTTGGTGTCCGCCGCTGCGCGCGCCTCGGGGCTGTCCGCGTTCATCACGGCGGTGACCTGCGCGCGATAGGCTTCCCAGCGCGGCTTTACCGCGTCGAGCTGCGCGCGTGCGGCAGGATCGTCCGTTTTCGTGAGGTTCAGCGCGGGATCGCCTGCATCGAGCCCTTTGAGAATCTTGTCGTACTGGGCGATAAATTCTTCGATGTTCTTCCGGATCGCGCCGGCTTCCGTGTCGTCCGCCGAGACGAGACGCGCGGAGAGCCACGAGAGTTGGTACGCCTTCATGCGCAGCGACCCGGAGGCGTTCACCATCGGCGAGTCGCCTTTGAGCTGGTCGAACGTGTGGAAGTTGAATCCAACGAGCGCAACGATGAAGACAAAGAGCGTGATGAGAATGGAGAGGAGTTTGACGCGAATGGACATTGCTTTCAGAACCTTTCTGCATAACGTAAAGCTATTATGCCGGGGCAAAACATGCGCCCGGTTCCTATATTATACTTTTGTGATAATAACACAGTAAAATATAAAATTCAAGTTGGAGCGTGCGCGAGCAGTGCCGTTAAGGTTCAATTGGTATATCAAAACGGCTATAAAAACAGGGCTTTCCGTGCGGCAATGTATTGTGTCGTGTAGAAAGCCCCGATTGTATATGCGATGTATATACTTTTCTCTTACTGATAGGTCGCAAGATACGCCGTCCACATCTCGTTCGGGACAAAGCCGCCGCCCGTCGCCCATGCGATCTGTGTGGACGCGGCAAGCCGCTGCGGCGTGAGGCCGTGCGCTGCGCAATATGCCTGCGCAGCGGGGAGCCGCAGGAGGTTCAAGGGACCGACGAACGCCGCGCAGCTCGACGGCTCGATGCGGATGCCCTCGCTCTCGTCAAGGAGACGCAGATAATCATAGAGTTTCGCGTCGATGGCGGTAAAGATGCCCGCAGCCTGATTCGTCATGAGACGTGTCACGAAGCCCGAGGGGCAGGGGACGGCGAGCCCGTCCGCCTCGGTGCGCCCGGAGATGCCGAAGTCATGGACGCTGACGCCCTCGAACGCCTGCGTCGCGATGCCGAGGAGCACCGACGGACAGGTCGCCGGCTCGACAAAGAACGCGTGCACGTCGTCGCCGTAGATACGGCGCAGACCGTAGGAGACGCCGCCGGGCGAGCCGCCGATGCCCGCGGGGATGTAGACGACGAGGGGGTGGTCGGCGTCCACGGGGATATTCATTTCCTCCAGTTGATTTTGGAGACGCGCTCCCGCAACGGTATAGCCCATGAAGAGATCGCGCGAACGCTCGTCGTCGACGAAGTAGCTCATGGGATCGACGGCTGAGGCGCGGCGCCCCTCGCGCACCGCGCGGGCGAAGTCGTCGTCGTACTCGACGACCTCGACGCCCCTGGCGCGCAGGAGCTCCTTCTTCCACTGCTTGGCATCGGCGGACATGTGCACGCGCACGCGGAACCCGAGCGCGGCGCCGACAACGCCGATCGAGAGCGCAAGATTGCCCGTCGAACCGACCTGTATCATATATTTGGAGAAGAAGTCCTTCATCTCGGCGAACTTCGCGTAGTCGTCGCGCACGGTGATAAGACCCGCATCAACCGCGAGCGCCTCCGCGTGTTTCAGCACCTCGTAGATGCCGCCGCGCGCCTTGATGGAGCCGGCGACCGCGAGGTGACTGTCCATCTTGAGATAGAGGCGGCCGGGAATGTCCGCGCCGTACGTTTCGGAAAGCGCCCTCTGCATCGCGGGAATAGGGCGCAGCGGCGACTCGATGATGCCCTGCGTTTCCTCCGTCTCCGGGAACGCGCGGCGGAAAAAGGCTGCGAACCGCACGAGCCGAGCCGCCGCATCGGCGATGTCCGCATCCGAAACGACCAGCTCGGAGATCCCCTTCGTCATGTCGTACGGGAGCAGGCGCGAATTGATCCACACCGCTTCCTCCTGCCGTGCGATCGGGACGAGCGACGGGTCGCGCGCGAGATATTCTTCACAGTTCATAGGATTCCCTCCAAATCTATCGCTGCTCCGCCTTCGGCGGCTCAGATATCTGTCTGTATACAGGGCGATTATAGCATATTTTTGAACTGTGGGCGAATGTATCTATACACCATGTGGCGGACGCATCTGTTTTATGATATGATTCTGCCATGATCAGTCAAAGGAAGGCGACGCACATGGATTTTACGTTGATGGATTTTGCACCTACCGAGCGCAAAGTCTTGTCTCCCAACTCAAAAACCCCGCTGTTCACGTTCGGCGCGATGTCGTATCTGGCGGAAGGGACACTCGACATCGCGAGCATGGACTGCCACATCCTCGTCGGTCGCTATACGGCGCTTGCACATCGTCTGAAATTTTCCATCGCGGGCAACCACGACTATCGCTGCCTGACGACATTCCCCGAGTATATAATCACGGGCGAGGATGCGGCGGAGCTCACGAACATCAATCCCGGCTCCGCTGCTGTCAACCGCAATCAGCTCGTCATCGGCAGCGATGTATGGATCGGCTCGGATGTCTTACTCCTCGGCGGGGTGCGCATCGGGAGCGGCGCCGTCGTCGGGGCGGGGGCGGTTGTGACGAAGGACGTCCCGCCCTATGCAATCGTCGGCGGCAATCCTGCGCGCATCATAAAATACCGGTTCGACACGGAAACAATCGCGCGCCTCCTGCGCATCCGGTGGTGGCACTGGCCGCATGAAAAGGTGAAGGAGTACATCCCCCTCTTCAATCATGATATGAAGTGCTTTCTCGATCGTTTCGACCCGGGCGTACAGGAAAAAACGCCGCCGGATGAGACTGTCGCGGCGATGCTTGCCAAAGGGAAAGAGGGCATCCTGCGTTATTATTTTATCCCGGATCTCGATGCGCCCGAGCAGCACGCCGTTTGGCCGCGCCTCATCGGAACGTATCTCTCCGCATATACCACGTCGGATCCCGTCCTCCTCATGATTGCCGTGCCGGAGGGGGACGGGCATCCCCAATTTTTTGCGGCGGTGCAGGCACGCCTTGATGAGCTCGGCGATGCGGCGCCGCATATTTATATGCATATGAACAGAGACGGACAAAAGTTCTCGCCCGCCTTACTGCAAGCCGCCGACATCTATATCACAACGCGAGAGGATAGCTGCTCCATAGCCGTTGACTATGCGGCAGACGCGGGGCTCATGATTCGCTACGGTCTTGACCCGCGTGAACTGCTCTTTCCGCCGGTATAGATACGATGCGCAGTACCGCGTCGATATCTCCGTCGATGACGATGCTCTGCGGGCGAATCTTCGGCGGCACATAGCGCATACCGAGATTGACTGATGCGAGCGTCACGCCCGTACGCGCCGCCGTCATGCGCCAAAAGGGATACTTGACGATGCCGGGCGTATTCATGCCGACACCAAGTTCGAGGAGCAGGGTGCGGCGTCCCTCCGTATGCGCGAGAAAGTCCCGATAACGCGCGGCGGCCGCATGCCAGCCCGCATCCTCGACGAAGGATTCGTCCGCGCGCAGGTTCGTCGTCATCTCCCTGCCGTCGTCGGGGCAATAGGGGATCAGTGCGGTCGGAATCGCCATTGCCGGCGCGCCGATATCCGGCAGGAGGAGCGCGCCGTCCGCGCCGAACGAAAATCCCTGCGCGCGCACCATAGCGCGGATCGTCCCCTCATTGTCGTAGGTTTTCCCGGCCGACGGACCCGCGGGCGCGCTGCTCTGAAAGAGTCCGAAGTCCCCCTGCGTGTAAAAGAGGCGCTCTTTATCGAACCTCGCCCGCTGAAAGGCATGATCCACATTCGTCGTGAGGACGAAATAATCTCTCTCCCGCACGAGCGAGAGAAGACGCGCATAGGTATCGCGCGGCAACGGCGCGTAGCGGTTGACGTAGATGCTGCGGCTCCACCAGCCCCAGTAGAGTTCTCTGCTTGGAAACGGATAGAACCCGCCGCTGTAGATATCCTCGATGCCGAACGTCGTGTGAAAATCCGAGAAATATTTGAGGAACCGCGCACCCGCGTAGTCGTATCCCGCGGCCGCCGACAGTCCCGCCCCCGCGCCGACAAGGATCGTCTCAGCATCTGCGAGCGATTTTTCGAGCGCTTTGATTTCGTTGGTCATGATAACAGTCTTTCGTAAATATGATAATCCTCGTCCTTGAACACATTGAACACGACGCGTTCAACGGAGGATTCCGATATGAGGAATTCCCGCACCGTCCGCACGGCTATCTCGGCCGCCGCCGCGTTCGGAAAGCGGAACTCGCCCGTAGAAATGCAGCAGAACGCGATACTCCTAAGACCGCGTTCTGCCGCGAGGGCGAGGCAGGAACGATAGCACGAGGCGAGAAGTTCCCTGTGCCGATCGGTGAGCGCGCCGTCCACGATGGGGCCGACCGTATGAATGACATGACGCGCGGGGAGATTGTACCCCGCCGTGATCTGCGCGCCGCCCGTCGCCTCGGGATGCCCCTGCGCGTGCATGATGCGGCCGCATTCACTGCGTAACTGCAGTCCTGCCGCGCTGTGGATCGCATTGTCGATACAGCGATGCAGAGGGATGAAACAGCCGAGCAACGCGCTGTTCGCGGCATTCACGATCGCATCCGCGGCAAGGCGCGTAATATCGCCCTGCCACAGCGCGATGCGCTGATTGTGCGGGGCGGCAGGAAGCTTCATAGCGTCCACCGTGCCGCGTTCCTCGCGCTCCAATGAGAGGAGTTCGTCCTGTCGTCTATAAAATTCGTCCGGGAGCGGCATCGGCGGGCATACATTCATCAGCGACCGGAGCAGCCGCCGCTGCGACGTCTCATCCGCGCCGAAGGATGTCGCCTGCGCGCGGTATTCCTGGAGCCGCGCGAGCAGCATTTCGTTTAATCGTTGAATCTTTGACAAAACCATGGGAACACCTTTTTCTCTCAAAAGTTACGCCGCAACCCATTGCTGCAGGGTGGCACAGATTGCTAGAGCCCTGCGGAAATACAAAAGAGAGCCGACGCATCGCGGATGCGTCGGCTTTTGCAATAACCGCCCCTTAAATTATGCCTGCACGAGCGAGATGCGCTCGTTGATGTGACCGCCCGCCTCGATGAGATCGGCCATGCCGACCGCGTAGTCCGCATAGCTGATGACGCTCTCGCCCGCGGCGCTCAGCGTCAGCTCCTCGCCGCCGAGTTTATATTTCCCCGTGCGCGCGCCGTCTTCTACAAAGTCCGCGGCCGGGCTAACATAGACCCACGCGGCATCTTTGCGCGCGCGCAGCGCATCAAGCGCCGCGCCGTGTGCGCGTGCGAGCGGAGCGAACTCCGCCGGGAAATCGGGCGTATCGAAAAGCTGCGTCTTGTGCGTCGCATCGACATAAAGCGAGCCCGCCCCGCCGACGATGTAGAGCCGCGTCTTCGTCCCCGCGACGAGATCGGCGAGGTGTTGGCTCGTTTTGGTAAAGTTGTCCATCAGTGCCGGATCGAGCACGCCGAACCCGCTGACTACGGCGTCGAATCCCGCGAGATCCTCCTTTGTCAGCGCTAGAATATCCTTCTGCACGAACTTCTTCGCCTCGCTCCGATTCGCGCTGCGCGCGAACCCCGTCACCTCATGTCCGCGCGAGAGCAGCTCCTTGATAACGAGCTGCGAAACCTGACCGTTCGATGCGACGACTGCGATTTTCATAATTTATACCCCCATCTTTATTTTTTGAAATCACCTTGATTACAAAACAAAGCATACCATGCATTAAACAGAACGTCAATAGATACAATAAAAATATTTTCATCGGTAATGAACCTGTTGACGAATTATGATTGGAATGGCACAATAAACATACAAAAGGCACCGCTGATAAGCGGCCGCCTCTTATGTTGGAAGAATAATCCGCCTACAGTTGAGAGAGTAAGGCGGGTTTTTCTTGTTTATGACTTGACCGCGAGAATCAAGGCGATGAGCAGGATCATAAAGATAAAAATCTCGTAGATGTCCATACCGTCACCCCCTCTCAATAAGATGAAAGGGCAAGAATGGCTGCCTACCGCTATATGCAGTGACTAGACGGAGTATGTCATAAGAACATACGCAGTACAATATATCAAAATAAAAAGCTGCCGGTCGGCAGCTTTTTGTATGCGCAGATATGATTCAAATATCGAGGTTCCGCACGAGGCGCGCGTTCTCCTCGATGAACTGGCGGCGCGGCTCGACCTTGTCCCCCATGAGGATGGTAAAGAGCTCGTCGGCGGCCTCGGCGTCCTCGGCGGCGACACGCAGCATGGTGCGCTCCGTGGGGTTCATGGTCGTCTCCCAGAGCTGCTCGGGGTTCATCTCGCCGAGGCCCTTATACCGCTGGATGGTGACGCCGTCGCGCCCGATCTCGTCGAGTTTCTTCGCCTGCTCCTCGTCCGTATAGGTGTAGAAATGCTTCTTGTCCTTGCGGATCTGATAGAGCGGCGGCTGCGCGATGTAGACGTGGCCGTGGTCGACGAGCGGGCGCATGTAGCGGTAGAAGAACGTCAGCAGCAGCGTGCGGATGTGCGCGCCGTCGACGTCCGCATCGGTCATGATGATGATCTTGCTGTAGCGGCGCTTGCTGAGGTCAAACTCCTCGCCGATGCCCGTGCCGAACGCGGTGATCATCGTGCGGATCTCAGCATTGGCAAAGATCTTGTCGAGGCGCGCCTTCTCGACGTTGAGGATCTTGCCGCGCAGGGGCAGGATCGCCTGGAAGCGGCGATCGCGTCCCTGTTTCGCCGAACCGCCCGCAGAATCGCCCTCGACAATGTAGATCTCGCACTGGTCGGGGTCCTTGACGGAGCAGTCGGCGAGCTTGCCCGGGAGGCTCGAGACCTCGAGCGCGTTCTTGCGGCGCGTCAGCTCTCGTGCCTTGCGCGCCGCCTCGCGCGCGCGGGACGCCATGAGCGCCTTGTCGAGCACCTTCTTCGTGACGTTTGGGTTCTCCTCGAAATACTCGGTGAGGCCCTCGGTGACGATGGAGTCGACGATGCCGCGCACCTCGGAGTTGCCGAGTTTCGTCTTGGTCTGCCCCTCGAACTGCGGCTCGCGCACCTTGAGACTGATCACGCAGGTCAGCCCTTCGCGGACGTCCTCGCCGGAGAGGTTGCCGTCCTTGTCCTTCAGGACGCTCAACCGGCGCGCAAAATCGTTTGCCGCGCGCGTGAGGGCGATCTTGAACCCCGCAAGGTGCGTGCCGCCCTCCTCCGTGTTGATATTGTTGACGAAGCTGTAGATGTTCTCCTGGTAGCTGTCGTTGTACTGCATCGCGATCTCGACGACGGTGTCGTCCTTCACGCCGTTGAAGTAGATCGGCTCCTCATTGATGGTCTCCTTCTTGCGGTTGAGGTGGGAAACAAAGGAGCGGATGCCGCCCTCAAAGTGGAAGGTCTCGCTGCGCGGCTCCTCGCCGCGCTCGTCCGTCAGCGTGATGGTGATGCCGTGGTTGAGGAACGCCAGCTCGCGCAGGCGGTGCTTGAGCGTCTCGAAGCTGTAGGTTGTGACCGTAAAAATCTCGGGATCGGGAACGAAGTGGACGCGCGTGCCCGTCGTCTCGGAGGTCCCGACTTCACGGAGTTTTTCAGTCGTATTGCCGCGTGCGAAGGAGATCTCGTAGATGCGGCCGTCGCGCCGCACCTGCACGTCCATGGAGGAGGAGAGGGCGTTGACGACGGAGACGCCGACGCCGTGCAGACCGCCCGAGACCTTGTACCCGTCGCCGCCGAATTTGCCGCCCGCATGGAGGACGGTCAGCACGACCTCGACGGCAGGCATGCCGCTCTCGTGCATATCGACGGGGATGCCGCGGCCGTTGTCGACGACGGTGATACTGTTGTCCTTATGAATCGTGACGGCAACATTGTCGCAGTAGCCCGCGAGCGCCTCGTCGATGGCGTTGTCCACGACCTCATAGACGAGATGATGCAGACCGCGTTCCGATGTCGATCCGATGTACATACCGGGGCGTTTCCGCACGGCCTCGAGTCCCTCGAGCACCTGAATCTGTCCCGCGCCGTAATCCGCATCGACGGCCGTAACGTCGGCGCCCATCTCCTCCGCGGAGATCGCAATGCCAGTCAGATCGGGCGCGTCCGCCATCTCCGCGGCCTCCTTTGCCTCCTCCGGCGTGAGCGGACGAACTTCCGTCCGCTCTTCTTGCATGTTAAGGTCTATTTTTTTCGCCATTATTTCCTCTCCTTAGATTCATTATATCTATGAAAATGATGGTTGTATTCCATTCATGAAGCGTCTCCGGAATGTGTTTCGCAACGCGGCGCATCACAGGTGACAGCATGAAGTATATATAGCATTCTACTTCTTGGATTTCTTTTTTAGATTCTCCCAAAACTCCCGCGTCGTTATGAGTTCATTTCTAAGTTCCCAAAAGGTCAGCCGGATATGTTTCGGCGTGACCGCATCGCGCGGCAACGTGCGATGAAGCATCGTGATCATGTAGGCGTTCTCGCCGCTCTGGTCGCCGTACTCCGTTCGGCTCGCAATCTCGCGCACGAGGTCGGCACGCTCGCTGCCGAGCGTAAGAGCGGTGCAGGAGGGAACCTGTGCGACAACTTCCGAGAGTTTTGCCCACGGCGTCTGCCGCAGGACGGCGCGTACCTGACGGCGCCGTTCCCGTTCCACGGCGCGCGCGCAATCGAGGCAGACGCCGTGAACGAGCCTTCCGCAGGAGGGGCAAGGCGTATCGCCGCGCTTCTCCTTGAGCCGCCGCGCCTTGACCGAGGTCTGATAGGCGCGTTGGAGGCGCCTGACGAGGTCGTCATCCTCAGCCGCATGGGCAAGGGCATCTCCGCGCGCGATCTCCGCATCGCTGAGTCCCGTCTGCACAACGGCGCGCGCATAGTCCGCAGACGTCTCCACATCCCCGCCGTCCTCCTCCGGAACCTCTTCCCGCACGCGCCGCGTGAAGGCGATCTCTTTGATCATGCGCCCGCCCGCATAGTTGTTGACGCGCCGAACGATCTCAGGGGAACTCATGCGCATTTCGTTCTTCCAAACGGCGTCGGGGGCGTAGAGGAACAATTTTCCATCCTTGACATAGACGGCGCTCACACGGCGTGCAACCATATCCCCCATGATGTCGTTCCAATGATTGAGCGTCGTATGGACGATGTAATCGCGTTCAAACTGTGCGCCGAGCCGCCGTACGGCGGCGCGCACATCGTCGTCTGCCGCGGCTGTGCCGAGGATGGTTCGCACTGTGGCTGCGCCTCCTTGAAATTTGTTCTGCATGCGGTTCCGGGTATGTTTTTTCTAAACGCATCCCCGAACGAAAGCCGCCATCGTGACGCGGAAGTTTCAATCCCGCGCCACAACAGTCCCGGCGCGCACATACCGATAGGTCGCCCCCGTCTGCTCCGCCGGGAAATACGCCGCATCGGTCGCGGTGATGAAGGTCTGGATGCGCTCGCTCCGGATGAAGGATAAAAGAGCGGCGCGGCGATCCGCGTCCAGCTCGCTCATCACATCGTCGAGGAGGAGGACCGGCGCCTCTCCCACGCTCTCGCGCAGATAAAAGAGCTCGGCGAGTTTCAGCGCGAGCGCCCCCGTCCGCTGCTGTCCCTGCGAACCGTACCCCCTGAGATTCATCCCTCCGACGGAGAGGACGAGATCGTCGAGATGCGGCCCTACCCCCGTCGCGGCGCGCGCAATATCGCGCGGGCGGCATTCGGAGAGCATCTTATTATACCACAGTTCGAGCCGCTCCGCCATGCCGTCTTTTTCTCTCGAGAGATCCTCCGGCGCATGTGCGATCTCATAGGATATCGTCAGCTCTTCCCCCGCGGCGAGCACCGCCTGCACATGTCCCGAGAGCGCGCCGAGCCGCTCCGCCGCCGCGATGCGCCGCGTCACAATCCGCGCGGCGCTCTCCGCGAGCTGAGTATCCCACGGCTCGAGCGCATCCGCTGGCGCAAGCCGTTCCCGGATGTCCTTCAGCACCGCGCCGCGCTGGCGCAGGATATGCGTATAGCGCAGGAGCTCGCCGTAGTAGGCGGGGCTCGCCTGCGAGAGCTCGGCATCGAGATAGCGGCGACGCAGGGCGGGCGCGCCCTTCACGAGAAAGAGGTCTTCGGGCGAAAAGAGCACCGTCGGCAGGAGACCCACGAGCTCACGCTGCCGCAGCGGCTCCCCGGCATGCAGGATGCGGCGCCGGTGCCCGCGTTCGAACCGAAAGGAAAGTTCCCCCGCCGCCTCGTGCCGCAGAAAGGAAAGATCGATCCGCCCGCCGGGATCGCCCATACGAATGAGCTCCGCATCGCCGTTCGTGCGATGGGAGCGTCCAAAAGAGGCATAGTAAAGCGCCTCGATGATATTCGTCTTGCCCTGTGCATTCGCGCCGAGGAAAATCTGAACGCCGGGATCGAACTCGAGCCGCAGCGTCCCGTAGTTCCGGTAGGAATGCAGTTGAAGCGCAGTAATCCGCATTGCTACACAGAGGCGACGCGATACGTTCCGCCGCCCTCCACCGCAACGATATCTCCGGGGACGAGTTTCCGCCGCCGCGCCGTCTCGAGCACATTGTTGCGCGTAATGCGTCCCGCGGCAACGAGCCCCTTGACCGCGCCGCCGCTCGGGACTTCGCCCGCACGTTTTAGAAACTGATCGAGCCGGATATCCCCGGTATGAATCTCTACATCCGTCAAGTTAATGTGTCCTCACAGGCGTTACAACGTAGATATAGTCCGGATCCGCATCCTCTCGAATCGTGATGGGAGAGAGGTTCTGCCCCTGCTCGTTCGGGCCTTGGAGCGCGAGCACGCAGGTATCGCTGTCGAGCGACTTCATCGCGTCGAGCAGGTAGGACGCGTTGAACGCGATCGCTGCGGGATCGCCCTCGACCGCCGCCTCGATCGTCTCCTCCGCGGCGCCGACTTCCGGACTGTTCGAACTGATACGGAGCAGGTTGTTCTCAAACTCCAGTTTGACGATATTGTACTGATCCGTGCGAGAGATGAGCGATGCGCGGTCGACGGCCGCGGCAAAATCCGCCGCGCTCATCGTGACCTTCGTGCGGATCTTGTCCGCGCTCGGAATGACGCGGCGATAGTCGGGGAAACTGCCCTCGATGAGGCGAGAGGTCATATAGACGCCCTCCGCGGACACGCTGATCTGATTGTGGGAGCACATGATCTCGATGTCCGTCGGGACTTCGCCCGTGACGGTGCGCGTGACTTCCTCGAGGAACTTCGCCGGAACGACCGCGCGGATCTCGCCCGCGTCGTGCTCGATGCGCTCGCTCTTCACGGCGAGGCGGTGTACATTCGTCGCGGCGAAGGTGACGGACTGTCCTTCAACTTCGAGCTGACAGCCGGTGAAGACGGGACGGCGGTCGCGCTGCTCTTCTTTGAGACAGGCGAAGGCGGATTTCTTCACGAGGCGCGCGAGCGTACGGTCTTTGACGGTAAAACGCAGCGTTCCGTCCATACGCCGGAGAACGGGGAAGTCGTTGACTTCCATTTTGCGCAGGGTGAAACGCGCCTTTCCCGACGTGATGACGGCGAGGCCTTCTTCGCTGACGCAGTCGACGGAGATATCGTCTGCCGGCAGTTTGCGCGCGAACTCCGTGAGATACTTGCCGGGAAGGACGGTCGTGCCGGGCGTTTGGACCTCTGCCGGGACGGTGAGAATAAACCCGATCTCGTAGTTCGTCGATTGGAGCTCGAGCTGTCCGTCTTTCGCCGAGAGATAGATCCCCGAGAGGATGGGGGTCTGCGGCTTTGTCGAGAGACCTTTGCTGACGATTTGGAGCGCCGAGAGGAGATCGCTTTTTCCGAGCGTGATGTTCATGTGTCCGTCCTTTCTGCGGGAGCGCGTCCCGTTTTCTATGGTTGCTTGTATAAAATAAATATAGTAGTCGTAGTAGTAGGGGCTGTTGATTTGTTGAAATGCGGAGAGAAGTCCCGCAGCGCCGCGCGGCGGATTGTTGAAAAACTGTGGAGAACTGCGTCTGTGTTGTCCACAGTTTGCACAGATCGGCGCCGTATGCGGAGTCGTCCACAAAACATCCACAGGATATGCCGCGGCGCATCCACAAATATATTCACAGGCGGAGCGACGACATATTTTGCCGCTTAAATTCCCGCATCGGCCGCAGCGAACGGCACGGGGCGCAAAAATCCCACGCCGCGCCTATAGACCGCGAATCTGCATCGTCAGCGATTTAATCAACGCGTCCGTTTCGGGATCTTCGCTTGTGAGGCTTTGGATCTTCTTGTGCGCGTGAATGACCGTCGAGTGGTCGCGGTTGAAGAATCCGCCGATCGTCGGCCACGATACGTCCGTCAGCTCGTGGCAGAGGTACATCGCCACTTGACGGGGGAACGCGATATCGTTGCTGCGCTTCGAGGAACGGATGTCTTCGCTCGTCACCTTAAAATGGGTGCAGACCATGCGCTCGATCACCTCCATCGTGATCCGGCGTCCCGTCTCCCCGCGCAGATAGTTCCCGAGCGCCGCGACGCACGTCGATTCGTCGATCGGCAGGCGCATCGTCGAGGCGTATTTGATGAGGCGCGTGAGCGCCCCCTCGAGCTCGCGGATGTTGCTGTCCACGCGGCTTGCGATATAGGTGACCACATCGCCCGGGATGTCGATCTCCTCCGACTGCGCCTTTTTCTGGAGGATCGCCATGCGGGTTTCGAACTCCGGCGGCTGAATGTCGACCACCACGCCGCCCGAGAACCGCGAGACGAGACGGTCCTCGAGATCCTTCACGTCCTGCGGTTGACGGTCGCACGTCATGATGATCTGACGGCCGCTGTCGCGCAGCTTGTTGAACATCTGGAAGAACTCCGTCTGCGTCTGCAGCTGGCCGGAGAAAAATTGGATGTCGTCGATGAGCAGCACATCGATGTTGTAGTATTTTTCACGGAACGCGTCCATGCTCTTCTCGCGGATCGAACGGATGAATTCGTTGGTAAAATCCGTGCTGGCGATGTAGAGCACGCGCTTGTTCGGATGATCCGCGATGATCTTGTGGCCGACCGCGTGCATCAGATGCGTTTTGCCGAGCCCGACGCCGCCGTAGATGAAGAACGGATTGTTCGACGGCAGACCCGGAGCGTCGGCGACCGATTTTGCCATCGCATAGGAAAACTGATTCGAACGGCCCGTGACGAACGCGTCGAACGTGTACTTTGGATTCAGCGTCGTCCCGTCGTCGGGCGCGGCGGCATGCGCGCTTTCGTTTGCCGCGGGAGACGGCGTGAGCGGGAGCGTTCCCTGTGCGGGCGAAGTCCCGCCGCCGTAGGGCGTTTCCGATGTTTCGGCCGTGAGGAGAACGTCCGCCGGCGTCATATCGTCGGCAGGGGCGAATTTTGCGGCGGACGGGTCGATGATCAGACGGAACGTATAGGACGTGCCGAGAGCCTCGTGCGCCGCGTCGCTGAGCAGCACGAGGTAGCGGCGCTCGATGAACTGCTTCGTGAACGTATCCGGCACCGCCAGAACGAGTTCGTTCTCGTCGAGAGTGACGGGGGCGATCCGCGGGAGCCAGTTCGTTACGGCTTCCTGCGGCAGAATGCCGTCCGTCTTTTCCAGAATCTGCCGCCACAGCGCGGCAACGGGGGGATGCTTTTCTTCCATGCGCTCGAATCCCTTCAAAAAAATTGTATTATCAACAGCGTTATTCACAGTTGTGGATAAATCCGACCAACCGAATGACAAGAAAATGCAAGCGTGTGAAAAATTATGCACGATTTTTTCACAGGTTTTCAACAACGGGGCGGGGATATCTCGGCAAAATCCGACGGACTTATGAACGGGTCGATCCGCCCCTGCGACAAAGATCACGAATTGGAAATTATTTTAACAAAAAAAGCGATACTTATCAACAGAGGCTTTTGTCCCGATCTCGAAAAAAACACCCGAAAGGCGCGCTAATTGCCTTGACAGCGGCCGTTTCGTTCGTCTATAATGACCGAGGGCGAAATCATAGATTGGAAGACGCCGCGGCATCTGCGGCGGTGAAGGAGGTGACGATGAGGTGAAGAGAACGTATCAGCCGAACAACCATTGGAGAAAAAAGACGCACGGATTCCGTGAGCGCATGAAGACGAAAGGCGGCCGCCTCGTAATCAAGAGAAGGCGTCAGCGCGGCAGAAAGAAACTTTCGGCGTAACGTGTCCGGCAGCTTATTGAGACATCGATAGGACGTCGATTGAAAGCAGGAGGTCACCGCGGGTGACCTCTTTTTTACTGAACCATGAATAAACTGAGATACACGCTCCCGCGCGCGCGGATGATCAAGCGCCGCGGCGACTTCCAACTCGTCTATCATAAGGGGCGGTCCGTGCCCGGGCGGCGCATGATCCTCTATGTCCTGCGCGACCCGCGCGTCGCGGGAAAGGTCGGCTTTGCCGCCGGCAAAAAACTGGGCTGCGCCGCCGTGCGCAGCCGCACCAAACGACTCATGCGCGAGGCGTATCGGCTCATGCAGCACGACCTGCGGCAGGACGTCGGTATCCTCCTCGTCGGGCGCGCCGGTCTTGCCGCATGCAAAATGCAGGATGCCGCCGACGAGCTGAGAAACCTCGCGCGCCGCGCGAAAATCCTGGCGGCCGGCAGAACGGCGCGCGCGGAGGAGCAATTATGAAACGCCTGCTCCTCTTCGGCATACGATTTTACAGAAGCTGTATCTCGCCCTTTCTCCCGCCCACGTGCCGCTATCGGCCGACCTGCTCTGCGTATGCGATGGAGGCCGTCGAGCGCTACGGCGTCCGGCGCGGCGGGTGGATGGCCGTGCGGCGGATACTTCGGTGTCATCCGTGGGGGGGGAGCGGCTACGACCCCGTCCCTTGAGGCGTGAGACGTGATCTTTGCGCACAGCGTTGTCATAACATCGAATGCTTCGGTCGACGTAGGTTTTCACTACGCCTTCCCTAGCATTCTCCTTATTCCTAGCTGTGCATCAAAGCTGACGCCTCACTCAGGTATCCGATCGAGACGCGAGATCTTGGCGTCCAGCGTCGTCACTGCGAAAAATCCTGCGGTCGACGTAGGCATCTACTACGACTCCCTTGGATTTTTCTCGTTCCTTGCTGTACATCCAAGCTTTCGCCCCGCTTACCGTACGGCAGGATTTTCGCGCGCTGCATCGAAACTGCCGCGTCACTTACCGTATCGCCTTTACAGCGGGCTTTCCGCGCGCTTTGTCATCGCCCTTCCATGAACGCATCGTACAAACGCAACCGAACGACAGAAACGCTTCCCTAAATCGGAGGAGGAACTACACTTGATCGAATTTTTCAGCAATCTGTTTGCGCCCATCATCCATTTGCTCCAGATGATCCTCGGCGCATTTTACACCGTCACCAGCGCCGTGGGGCTCGAGAGCTACGGCTTCCCCATCATCCTGCTCACCGTCCTCATCAAGCTGGTCACCTATCCCTTGACCGTCAAACAGGTCAAGTCCATGAAGGCCATGCAGGAAATCCAGCCCAAGATGAAAAAGATCCAGGAGAAATACAAGAACGACCCGCGCATGCTCCAGCAAAAGACGGGAGAGCTCTTCCGCGCGGCGGGCGTCAATCCCCTGGCCGGCTGCCTGCCGCTTCTCGTGCAGATGCCGATCCTCATGGGCATGTATTACGCCCTCTTCAACTTCGCCTATCCGAGCGAGGCCGCGGAGGCGTTCCTCTGGCTGCCGCATCTGTCGGCGCCGGACCCGCTCTATATCCTGCCCGTCCTCTCGGCGCTCACGACATTTCTCCAGCAGAAGATGACGAGCACCGAGATGAACCAGCAGATGAAGATCATGATGACCGTCATGCCCCTTTTCATCGGCTGGATCAGCCTTAACTTTCCGGCGGGGCTCGTCCTCTACTGGGTGACCATGAACATCGTACAAATCGCGCAGCAGTGGTGGATGTACCGCGGCGAAGAAAAACCCGCAAAAAAGGAGGCGGCATAACATGGCAGAGATCATCGAGACCACAGGGAAAACCGTAGAGGACGCGCTTTCGACAGCGCTTGATAAACTCGGCTGCGGCCGCGAAGAGATCACCTATGAAGTCCTGCAGGAGCCGTCGAACGGATTCCTCGGGCTTTGGGGCAAACGCGCGGCGCATATCCGCGTCACCACGCGCCCCGTCATCCCGGCGCAGCGTACGGAGACGAATGTCCCCGCCCCGACCGTGACGTCTCCGCAGGCCGCACCCGCGGATGAATTTCCGCAGCGGACAAAGCGGTTCCATACCGACCTCAGGAGCAGCGCGCGTGCGCGCGCAAATCATGCGGAGCACGCCGCGCCGGCATCGCGTGCGGAGCGCCCGGAACGCGGCGGGCGCGGCGACCGCCGGGAAAGGGGGGCGGAGGCGGAGGACCGATCCGCACGCCGCTATGACAGAGAGCGTTCGTCCTATGACCGCGCGCACGCGGGCGCCGGCGAAGAGCAGCCGCGCCGCGCCGACCAGCTCCCGCTCGTGCCGCCCTCGCCCGAGATGCTCGCGCGCGCGGAGGGCTTCCTGCGCGACATATTCGGCGCGATGGCGCTGTCCGTCACGCTCAGCCGCAGCGACAGCCCGATCGGCGTCACCTACAACATGCAGGGCGAGAACCTTGGCATCCTCATCGGCAAGCATGGACAGACCCTCGACGCGCTCCAGTATCTCGCCAATCTCGTTGTCAACAGGAACCGCGAGACCGCCGGTTACACCCGCATCATCCTCGATGTCGAGGACTACCGCACGCGGCGCGAGGAGACCCTCACGCGCCTTGCGGGGCACCTCGCGGACAAGGCGTGCCGCATCGGCGAGGAGATCCGCCTCGAGCCCATGAGCCGCCACGAGCGCAAGATCATCCATATGGCGCTCCAGGACAACCGCCGCGTCACCACTTACAGCGCCGGCGAGAACCCGCGCCGCTACGTCGTCATCGTGCCGAAGCGCCGCCGCTATAACCGCGGCGGGTATGCGGAGAATACCTTCGAGGACGGGTACGAGAGATAAGGCATCCTAAGGAAAAAAGAAAGAAAAAGGACAATCCGCGTCGGATTGTCCTTTTTGCATTGAGAAAATACTCTCTATTAGCGCGTATCCGCGCATCCCGCCCGTGCCGCCGCGCCGGCCTTTGATGCTGGGGCGATCGGCGCGGCGTGCGGGCGTTTCCCTGTGCGGAGGGATGTTGTCTTGACGAGGCTGTCTCGGCGCCTGCGCATAACGTGCGGCAGTCACGGCCGCATATTGCGTACGTTGACCATCTTCTCGCCCTTCAGATAGCGCGTCAGATCCTCCAGGCCGATCTCGACGGATGTTTGCATGGTGTCGCAGGAGGTACCCGCGAGATGGCTGGTCAGCGTGATGTTGTCGAGCTGCAGATAGGGATGGTCCTTGGGCAGCGGCTCCGTATCGTAGACGTCGACGGCCGCGCCGCCGATCGCATGCGTGCGCAGGGCCTCCGTGAGTGCGGCGGTGTCGACGAGGCCGGCGCGCGCGGTGTTGATGAGGTATGCGGTCGGCTTCATTTTCGCCAGTTCCGCCGCGCCGATGAAATGCGCGGTCTCCGCCGAGAGGCGCAGATGGAGCGTCACGATGTCCGACCGGGCGAGCAGCTCGTCCGCGGAAACGAAGGAGACGTCCGGATCGGAAACCGTCTGCGGATCGACATAGGGATCGTGCACCAGCACGCGGCACTCGAATCCCGTCAGCCGCTGCCGCACGCGCCGGCCGATGTAGCCGTAGCCGATGATGCCGACGGTCATCCGGCGCATGTCGTGGATATAGGCTTGATTGACGTACGCCTTGCACCAGTTTCCCTCCATGAGGAGGCGGTGGCTGCGCGCGATGTTCTTGTTCTCCGCGATCATCATGCCGACGGTGAAGTCGGCGACGGCGTTCGCGCTGCGCCACGGGGCGTTGACGAGGAGAATGCCGCGTTCGGTCAGCAGCGGCACGTCGGCGTTTTCATAGCCGCCGCGGAGCACGGCCGCCACTTTGAGGCGCCGGGCCCGCGCGAGGACCGCGCGGTTGACGGAGGCGACGTGGACGACGATGATGTCCTTGTCCGCGCAGTGTTCCAGCAGCGCCGCGCAGGTCGGCGCGGCGTCGATGCCCTTTTGCTCGATGAGCGTCATGCGGTCGGTGATCGGCCCCATGGCGTACATATCCGTATCCTCGACGATCGTGACTTCGGCGCCGTACCGCTCGAGCCGGCGGAACTCCTCCATCATCTCTACGGTGATGCCGCCGTCCGCGACGCAGAGAATCTTCGTTTTATCCATAGGGAACCCCCTCCTTTTCTTTGCGGAATGCCGCGGCGGTCACGCCTTGCCGGCCGAGCCGACGAGCGCGATCTTGCGGCGCACGACCTCGCGCAGGGCGGCGAGCGGTTTTTGATAGAGCTGGTGCGGCCAGATCGCGAGGTGCGCGGCGTGCGCGAGCTCTTCTTTCAGCGCGCCGTTGAAGGCCGTCAACATCTCGGAGAAGATGTTCAGCTTGCAGATGCCGAGCGCGACGGCTTTGCGGATCTGATCGTCCGGCGTGCCCGAGCCGCCGTGCATGACCATGGGGACGGAGGAGATGTCGTTCAGCGCCGCCAGCCGGTCGAAATGCAGTTTCGGTTCGCGCACGTACAGGCCGTGCGCCGTTCCTACGGCGACGGCGATGCAGTCCGCCTCCGTGCGGGCGATGAAGTCGGCCAGCTCGTCCGGCTGCGTGAGGAAGTCGTCGGGGTCGTCGAACCCCGATTTTTTCTCCGCGCCGATCTCGCTGCTGCCGACGATGCCGTCGCCCACGTGGCCGAGTTCCGCCTCGACGGTCACGTCGAAACGATGCGCGTAGGCGACGACCTCCCGCGTTTTGCGGATGTTCTCCTCCAGCGGGAGCACGGAGCCGTCGAACATGACGGAGGAAAAGCCGCCGTCGACGCACTCCTTGATGAAGTCGAGATCCGTCGCGTGATCGAGATGCACCGCGACGGGGACGTCCGCCGCGGCGGCGAGCGCCTTCACGGAGGAGAGCCAGTAGGGGAGACGGCCGTCCGCGAGGTCCGGGGTCAGCCCCATGAGGATGACGGGGGAGCGCTGCTCCCGCGCGGTTTCCGTGACCGCCGCCGCCATATCGAGATTGCTCACGTCGAACGCGCCGACCGCGTATTTGCCGCGCCGCGCGTCCGCGAGCATTTTTTTCATATTGACCAAGGGCATGAGGATATTCCTCCCTTCAAAAACGTTATTTTCCGGCAGAGGCGCGCGGCCGGTCTCCCGGTTCCCACAGTTCCCGCGTGCTCGTCATGATGCCGTCGAAACCGCGCCGCCGGAGCCGCTCGGCAAAGTCCTTCCGATTGATGAAACCGCTCGCAAAGATCTTGCCCGAAAAGACCTTGCGGAACACGTCGAGGAAATCGTACGCGCAAACTGCCGGGCGGAGTTCGACGGCGTCGGGCTTCGTCACTTCGATGGAGCGGAAGGCCATCTCGAGGGAGAGCGAATCGAGCAGCGGGACCTTCCAGATCGTCTTGAGCCCGACGGCCTTCGCGCGGCTGATGTGATAGGGGTTCGCGCCGATGACCGCGTCCACCTTATACGCCTTTTTCAGCATTTCAAAGGCGACGGTGTCGCTCCCGAGGCCGCCGATGAGTTCGTGGTTGACGATCGCCTCCTTGCCGTGCCTATGGCAAAGAGCCGTGAGCTCGGCGAGATTGCCGATATGGGAGACCGTACTCAGCAAAATCTCGCGGTGCCGGGACTGTAGGGCGCGGTCCAGCGTCCGCATGTCCCGCACGGACGGGATCAGGATAAACGCCTCAGCCATCGCCCGCTCCGTCCCAGTAGCGCAGGAGATGTTCGTTGAGCCGCTGCCACTGTGCGTAGCGGTCCCGGTAGAATGCGGCCTTCTCCGGATCGGGGAGAACCGGCGCTTTCAGTTTCACGGAGCGCGCGAACGCGTCCTCGTAGCTCTCGTATACGCCCGCGCCGATGCCCGCGACGATGGCGACGCCGTGCGCGCCCGTCTCGTCGGAGGCCACGATTTCGACGGGGAGCTGCATCGTGTCGGCAAAGATCTGCGTCCACACGGGGCTTTTCGCCATGCCGCCCGTCAGGCGGATCAGCGTGGCGGGCAGGCCGGCGCGGATGAGGAAATCGATGTGGAATTTGTGGATGAACGCGATGCCCTCGACGACGGCGTAGCAGAGATCTCCGTAACTCGTATGCGTGTTGATGTTCGTAAAACCCGCGCGCGCGTTGACGTGGATGCTCGGGGAAGCGATAAAGGGCTGGAAATACGGCGTGTCCATCGTCGGCTCCGCCGCGCGGATCCACTCGTTCAGCACGTCGTAATAGCCGCGCTGCTCATAGACCGCGGCGAGGCGCGCCTTGTCGCCGAGCACATGGTTGAACCATTCGTAGTTCGTGGCGGATGCGCCCGTATACGAGCAGTTCAGATATTCGTTCTTGTGAATGTAGGGCATGTTGCTGGACGCGTTCGGTATGACGCGGCTCGAGTGCGTCTCGTTGATGCACCATGAGCCCGCGATCGATGTGATCACGCCGTCGCCCGTTGCGCCGGCCCCGACGAGGCTCGCGAGGATGTCCATCATGCCCGCGGCGATCGGCGTGCCCTCTTTGAGTCCCGTCTCCCGCGCGGCCTCCGCCGTCACCGTTCCGACGATCTGTTCGGGACTCGTGTGCAGCGCGGGCAGCTTGTCGAACATCTCGGGAATGCCGTACAGCTCCAGCAGCTCCCGCGAATACTCCATGGTGTCCATATCGACGAGGAACGAACCGCCGATGATGTTGAGATCCGTGGCGAAAACGCCGGAGAGGCGGTACATCAGATAGTCCTTGAACATCAGCACGCTGCCGATCCTGTCGTAGACGGCGCGCTCGTGTTCCTTGTACCAGCGCAGGATCGGACCGGGCTCGCCCGCAAAGAGCGTGCCGTGCACGATCCGGTTGATCTTGTCGTACGTGCCTTCCTTTTGATAGAGCGCGAGGATATCGTTCGCGCGGTAGTCCTGCGAAAAGCAGCCGGGCGCGATCGACCAGCCCTTTTCGTCGAGAAAGACGACCCCGTTGCCGAACGATGTGACGCCGATGCCCGCGATGTCCTCGGGCGCGATGCCGGCATCCTCGATCGCCTGTTTGATGCACTGCGAGACGATGTGCCACAGTTCGTCGACGTCGAACTCCTCGAAGCCCCTGCCCCGCGGCGCGAGATGCATGCGTTCGGAGCTCTTCGTTGCGGCTGCGGCGACGACCTTGCCCACGTCGTCAAAGATGACCGCTTTGCTCGACGTATTGCCGGCGTCGATGCCGATCAAATATTTCGTCATGCTCAAAACCTCCTTCCAATCGACCGATCAGCGCATCAGCATGCCGCCCGTGGCGTCCAGCGTGATGCCCGTCAGATAATCCGCTTTGTTCGAACACAGGAAGACGACGCCGTAGGCGACCTCCTCCGCCTGCGCCACGCGGCCCAAGGGGATCCGCTTGCAGTAGTAGTCCATGCGCGTCTCCAGCGCCGCGCGGATCATGGGGGTGTCCATGATGCCCGGCGCGACGGCGTTGACGTTGATGCCCTGCGGCGCGAGCTCCCGCGCGAGCGATACCGTAAAGGCCACGAGGCCCGCCTTGGACGCCGCGTAGTGCGCGTGTCCCGTCGTCGAGCCGCAGAACGCCGCCTGCGACACCACGTTGACGATCTTGCCCGCGCGGCGCTCCGCGCTCAGGTGCCGGGCAAAGTCGCGGCAGAGGACGAACGGGCCGACGAGATTAACGTCGAGCGTCCGCCGGAAATCCGCCTCCTCCATATCGAGGACATAGGCCTGCGGCCAGATGCCCGCGGCGTTGACCAGGATATCGAGCGGACCGAGGATATCGACGGCCGCGCGTACGGCGTCCTGCCGGTCCGCGCCGCCCAGGTCGCAGGCGACGCCTGCGGCGCGGACGCCGTATGTTTCACGCAGTACGGCTGCCAGCGCCTCTCCTTCGTCTCCGTGGCGGCTGACCGCGACGATGTTCGCGCCCTCCTGCGCAAGCAGTTCGCACACCGCTTTGCCGAGGCCCTTCGTTCCGCCGGTGACAAGCGCGTTTTTGCCATGCAGTCCGAGTTCCATGCCGCACCTCGTTTCTATCGTACGATCCAGCGCGAGGATCTGTCGCCCGAGAGCGCGGGCGCCATCTCCTGCGCGAGCAGGACGGGCGAGCGCAGAAACGCGTCCGTGGTCCCGCCCGCCAGGTGCGGCGTGAGCGTGACGTTCGGGAGCCCTACCAGGGGATCGTCCGCTCCCGGCGGCTCGTGTTCAAAGACGTCGAGCGCCGCCCCCCGCAGCTGCTTGTTCTTCAGCGCCGCGGCGAGCGCCGCCTCGTCCACGAGCCCCGCCCGCGCCGTGTTGACGAAGTACGCCGTCGGTTTCATGAGAGAGAACGCGCGCGCATTCATCATGCGCTTCGTCTCGTCCGAGAGCCGGCTGTGCAGCGTGACGAAATCCGACTGCATGAGCAGATCGTCGAGCGGAAGCCGCGCGACGAAGTCCGGGAAGGATGCCGCGTAGGGGTCGTAACCGACAAGGCGTACGCCGAACCCGCGCAGACGGCGGGCGACCTTGACGCCGACCTGTCCCATGCCGATGATGCCGACGGTCTTGCCCTCCAGATCGGGCACGGCGCCGGCGTTCGCATAGTCTCTGACCCAGCGGCCTTCTTTCAGATTTGCGTGCGCTTTCGCGATGTTGCGGCACTCGGCCAGCAGCATGCCGACGGTGAAGTCCGCCACCGCCGTCGCGTTCCGTCCCGGCGTGTGGAATACGGCGACGCCCTTTGCGGATGCGTACGGCACGTTGATATTCTCATAGCCCGCGCGCAGGACACCGACGAGCTTCAGTTTTGTGCAGGCGTCCAGCACCTTTTTCGTGACGGGACAGAACTGCGTGATGAGGATCTCCGCATCGCGCAGTTTCTCCACGAGCGCGTCCGGGACGTCGTAGGCCTCGCTGCCCTGCGTCTCCACGCGCAGGTTGATGTTCTGCAGCTCCTCGTAGTCCCGCAGGGGCCAGTCGACGGTCTCGACCGTCACGCCGCGTTCCCTGTACGGTGCAAAGCCTTCTTCTATGTACGACGACGGGATGAGCAGGTCGCCGATGCCGATGAGTTTCATATTGATCGCCTCTTTATCACATGCCGATGAGCTGTCCGAGCTTGATCAGCGCCCAGCCGACGGGCGTATTATACGCCGATACGAGATTTCCCAGCTCCGTCGAGGTCACGTTGCTCGGCAGCCGGACGTTCGCCTGATCCGCCGCCATGCCGTAGACGCCGGAGAGATCGCTGCCCGCGTAGAGCGCGAGCGTTACGATGACGAGACCCGTGACGAAGATGCGGAACATGTTCCGCTTGCAGAACGGCGCGACCATCGAGATGAGGAAGACGATGGACGCGAGATCAACGAAGGGCAGCATGCGGTTGCCCGGCAGAATAATGGAGATGAACAGCGTCGCCGGGATGAGCAGGAGGCCCGTCGCGATGATGCACGGCTCGCCGATGAGCAGCGCCGTATCCATGCCGATGTTGAACTCTCTGCCCGGGAAGACCTTTTTCAGCACCGTTTCGGCCTGGTCGCGGACGATCATGACGCCCTCCACCGTGATCTCAACCATCTTCGGCAGGAGAATCATGACGGCGGCGACCTGAACGGCGAGGAACGCGCATTGACCGACGCCCCAGCCCGCGAGGATGCCCATGCCCGCGCCGAGGATCGTCGCGAGGGTGATCGGTTTGCCCAGAACGCCGAGTTTTTCAATAACGCCCTCGGGGCTCAGGTTGATTTGACTCAGCCCGGGGATGCGCTCGATGACCGCGTTGACGAGGATGCCGATCGGCACATAGACGCCGCAGGTCGCGTGGACGAACGCGACGCCCTTGAGGTTGTACATCTTCTGGATCGCGGGCGCCGTCTTGTCGGCGATGATGAAGGCGATCAGATAGAGAATCAGCGAGCCCGCCGTGCCGATCGCGAGACTGCCCGTCTCGCAGTAGATCATGGAGCCCGGCAGGAGGATCAGCCAGTAGTTGAAAATATCGATGTTCAAAATCTGCGTCTTTTTGAGTGCGAGCAGGATGATATTCAGGAGGATTGCGCCCGGCACCACCATGGGGATCAGCGGCGACGACCAGCCGATCGCCGCGCTCGTCGCCCAGCCGGCGTCGATGACCGTCAGGCTCGCGCCGAACCGCGCGACCATGTCCTCGGACGCGGGGCCGAGACTCCCCAGCAGCATGGACACGATCAGGTTGATCCCGGTGAAGCCCACGCCGACCAGCATGCCCGCTTCGAACGCCTTGCCGACGGGCAGGCGGAAGCAGATGCCCAGGATGAAGAAGATGACGGGCATCATGACCGTCGGACCCAATGCTAAAACTTCGTTCAGAAATTCCATGTCATTCACCTCGATATCAAAAATGCATCGTCATTTACCGGTAAATATCCTTTGCGGCGAGCATGCCCGCGAGCGTATACGCGGCGGCCGCCGCCTCCGGCCCGGAAGCCTCGACCGTAACCTCGCTGCCGCAGGTGATGCCGAGTCCCATGATTTCGAGCACGTCCGTCGCCTTTGCCTCCTTTCCGTGTGCGTGCAGACGAATCTCCGCCTCGAACTTTGACGCGCGGTCGGCGAGCAGCACGGCCGGGCGCGCATGAAGCCCCGAGGGGTTCTCCATGACGATCGTCACTTTCATGTCGGTCCCTCCTTTCTTTGATAAATAAAAAAGCGGCATTAGGAGATAAGGAGACCCCTCATCTCTTAATACCGAATTCTTTTGCATACTTCAGTAGTCAAGCTATTTTGTTGTAAATCCCTCTCTTTTTCTGAATTATAATAATCATATCACATCTCTTGTAAACCTGCAAGAAGAATTTGCGATGCAGATGCAGTAGGACGAATCTCCGGCCGCATGCCCGGCAGCGCCGTATTTTCTTCGAGGAGAACGCGCCGTGCCCAACGGGGGAGACGAATATAAAAAGGAGCTGCCGCACGCACGTGCGGCAGCTCCTTGCGCCCTCGGTCAAGCAGGATTCTTCAGAGAAACGCGGCTATGCGCGAAGATCCGCGTCACGCCTTATGCCCCAGAAGTTCCCGCGTATGCGCGGCCACATCCTCCGGGGTGATGTCCGTCTTGCGCGCGACGCCCGTCTCGAGCGCGGCCTTTGCGACGGCGGCGGCGACGGTGGGCGCGACGCGCGGGTCGAGCGGGCTCGCGATGATGTTGGTCTCGTTGAGCTCGCTCTCGGGGATGAGGGAGGCGATCGCGCCCGCGGCGGCGATCTTCATCTCCTCGTTGATTTCCTTCGCGCGGACGTCGAGCGCGCCGCGGAAGATGCCCGGGAACGCGAGGAGGTTGTTGACCTGGTTCGGGAAGTCCGAGCGCCCGGTGCAGACGATGCGCGCGCCCGCTTCCTTCGCCTCGTCGGGCAGGATCTCGGGCACGGGGTTCGCCATCGCCATGACGACGGGCTCCGGGCTCATGGTCTTGATCATCTCCTGCGTGAGACTGCCGGGGGCGGAGACGCCGATGAAGATATCCTTGCCGCGGACGATCTCGGCGAGGGTACCGCGCTCTTTCCCGAGGTTGGAGACCTTTGCGATGCTCTCTTTGTACGGGTTCATGTTCTCGGGGCGGCCCTCATAGATGGCGCCCGTGGTGTCGCAGAGGACGACGGTGGTCGCGCCGTAGGCGAAGAGGAGACGCGCGATGGCCTGGCCCGCTGCGCCCGCGCCGTTGATGACGATCCGCGCGGCGCGCAGATCCCGTCCGAGGTATTTATACGCGTTGAGGAGCGCGGAGATGACGACGATGGCGGTGCCGTGCTGGTCGTCGTGGAACACGGGGATGTCGAGGGTTTTCTTCAGCTCGTTTTCGATGTCAAAGCATTGGGGCGCCTTGATATCCTCGAGGTTGATGCCGCCGTAGGTCGGCGCGATGAGTTGGCAGACCTTCACGACGTCCTCGACCTTCGGGCTGTCGACGCAGACGGGGACGGAGTCGACGCCCGCAAAGCCCTTAAAGAGGATGGATTTGCCCTCCATGACCGGCAGTCCCGCGCCCGCGCCGATGCTGCCGAGACCGAGGACGGCGGTGCCGTTGGTGACGACGGCGACCATGTTGCCCTTCGTCGTGTAGTCGTAGATGCTCTCCGGGTCGTCCTTGATCGCAAGACACGGCGCCGCGACGCCCGGGGTGTAGGCGCGGCTGAGATCGTCGCGCGAGGTCAGCGGGACGGTCGGGGTGACGGCGAGTTTGCCGTGGTGGCTCTTGTGGAGGTCGAGTGCTTCTACATCAAATTTGCTTGCCATGGTGTGAGACTTCCTTTCTTTCTCCTACTGCTGTTTTCCTGCATTTGCGGCGCCGCGCGTGGGGGCGCCGCCGGCGGATGAGCGCGTGTCGTCGCCGCCCGCGAAGGAACCGCCGCCCGCGCGGGTGCTGGCGTGACGGCCGGTGTCCGGGGATTTGGCCGACGAGCCGCTGCGGCCCTGCGGCGCTGCGGATCCATCGCCGCGCGTGCTCCGGGTGCCGGAGGCGTCGCTGCCGGTGCGCTGCTTGCCGGATTTCCCGGAGGGGCTCTTCGCGTCCGCGTCGTCCGTGTCCTTTGCGCGGTCGGATTTGCCCAGCGCCTCATCCGCGCTGACGGCGCGCCCGACGGAGGTGTCTCCTGCCGGGAGTTCGGTCGCGTTTGCGGGGATGGAGTCCTCGTATTCGCGGATCGCGCGCTCCATGCGGCTGCGCTCGGCGGGGCTGAGCGTGACGCCGAGGGTGCTCGCCATCGAGCGGCGGAGCTCCGACATGTTCGGGATCCAGTAGCTGACCTCGTCGATGTAGAGCGGCCGTCCGGGCACCATATCGGTGCGCAGACCCTTCGCCTGCGACTCGCGCAGGGTGCCGATGAACTCGAGCATCTGTCGGAGCGAGAGATCGGTCTTCACGCTGTCGATGACGCTGCTGATGATGCTCGGCAGGCGCGGGATGATGGCGGGGGTCGTGACCGCGTCGACGCATGCCTTCATGAATTTTTGCTGGCGGCGGACACGGCCGATGTCGCCCTCCTCGTCGCGGTAGCGCACGTAGGTGACGGCGGTCTTGCCGTCCATGTGCTGCATCCCGGGGCGCAGATCGATGACGAGACCCCCGTCGTCGTCCCACGGGTCCTCGTAGTACATGCGCTTTTCGACGTTGATATCGATGCCGCCGATGGCGTCGACGATCTTTTGGAAGGCGTGCGTGTTGATGATGACGTAGTGGTCGATGCGGATGCCAAGGAAATCCTCGACGGTGCGCTGGGTGAGTTTCTCGCCGCCGTAGGCGTATGCGGCGTTGATTTTGTCGTAGCCGTTCCTAGGAATAGCGACGCGCGTGTCGCGCGGGATGGAGAGCAGCGCGGCCTCCTTTTTCCCCGGGTCGATGGTCGCGACCATGAGGGTGTCGCTGCGGCCGACGTCGTCCGCGCGCTCGTCGACGCCCATGATCATGATGGTCGCCTTGTCCTTGGCGGTGAGAAGCTCTTCTTTTTGCACGTCCTGCCGCCTGTCCAGCAGGCTGCTCTCGGCGAAGAATACGCCCGCGATCGCCGCGAGGACGAAGACGAATATGGTGCCGAGCACGACGAACGGCCATGTTTTCTTTTTCGGTTTGACCGGGCGCCGGGGCGGTGGTAGTTTGCTCAAATGACTCTCCTATCTGATGCGAGGCGAGATCCTTGTGCCTGGCTTCGCCGCATCGCGCATGCCGCGGGATGACGCGGCGAGATGCCCGTCTTCGTCACAAAGCCCGATGATTCGCCGGATTGCTGCTTGTCTGAGATCCCTACACCTCGATGAATTGCCTTGCGTTCGCTCATATCCTAGATTATACTGGATGACAAAAGAACGCGGGATTCATTCAGTATCAAATAATATATAGCAAACGCCGCCAATATGCAACCTATTTAATCATGTATTCATAGAAGGGACGCGGTTCTCATGGGCGTTGAAATCGAACGAAAATTTCGGGTGCGGGAGGATTTTCAGCCGCGGGGGACGGGCACGCGCATCGTCCAGGGCTACCTCTCCCGCGATCCCGCACGGACGGTGCGCGTGCGCGTCGCGGGAGACCGCGCGTACCTGACGGTGAAGGGGGAGACGCACGGCGCGCGCCGTTCTGAGTTCGAGTATGAGATCCCCGCGGCAGACGCGCGGGCGATGCTCGCGCTGTGCGCGCCGCCACTCGTCGAGAAGACGCGCCGCCGCGTGCCGTATGCGGGGCATACGTGGGAGGTCGACGTCTTCCACGGGGCGAACGAGGGGCTCCGCGTTGCCGAGGTGGAGCTCCGCGACGAGGCGGAGGATGTGACGCTGCCGCCGTGGGTGACGGTCGAGGTGACGGGGGAAAAACGATACTACAATGCGTCTCTCATCGCGTATCCCTTTGCCCTGTGGACAGCGGCGGAAAGGGATGTTCATCCACTGTGATCTGTGGATAAGTATACATGGGCGGTCTACAAAATATGGAATTCAGATATTTTCCAGATTCAATATATGGTGTTATCCACTACCTTATCCACGTTATCAACAGAAATCGGAAAACCGTTCGGAAATTTTTTCCACACTGTGTAAAGATATGTGGATAAAGGAAATTTCGGGCTTTTGCACAAATCTATCCACAAGGTTTTACACAACTGGGGATAACTTGTGATGAAGTGTTGATTTTATAATTTATTCTGTTATGAAAGGGATTTTTACAGATGCAAGAATGGGAAATCTGTCTGCGGCTCGTGCTCTCCTGCGTGATGGGCGGGATCATCGGCTACGAGCGGCAGATGCGGCATAAATCGGCGGGGCTCAGGACGAACATGCTCGTCTCGCTCGGCTCCTGCCTCATCATGATCCTATCGCAGGCGCTCTACGACAACGTGGAGGGCAAGACAAACGCCGACCCCGCGCGGCTCGCGGCGCAGGTCGTCAGCGGCATCGGCTTCCTCGGCGCGGGCGCGATTATGAAGGAGGGTCTGACGGTCACGGGGCTCACGACGGCGGCGTGCCTTTGGGTCGTCGCGGGCGTCGGCCTCGCGGTCGGCGCGGGGTTTTACTTCGGCGCGGCGGTGACGACGCTCATCGTGTTCCTCATCCTCGGCAACCTTTCGCGCCTCGACGCGTGGGTCGATCAGGACCAGCTCCTCTCGCTCTCCGTGCACACGGTCGACCGCCCGGGGCAGATCATGCGCATCAGCGCGTGCATCGAGGATCTGCACCTGCGTTCGCGCGGCGTGAAGGTAAAGACGGACGAGGACGAGGCGGAGACGCCCGGGGAGCGGCGCATCTACGTTAGTTTCGAGGTCTACAATACGGAGAATCTGAAACCCGTCTTTATCGTGGACGCGCTGCGGCAGGTGGACGGCGTGCTCCGCGTGGATGTGGTTTGACTTACGGATGAAAGAGGCGGCAAAATGATTATCACATGGGACGAGTATTTTATGGGCATCGCGATCTTCTCCGCATATCGGAGCAAGGATCCGCACACGCAGGTCGGCGCGTGCATCGTGAACGAGGATAAGCACATCGTCGGCGTCGGCTATAACGGCATGCCGAACGGATGTGACGACAGCGAGTACCCGTGGGGGCGGACGGGCGAGTTCGCGGATCAGAAATATCCCTACGTCGTGCACGCGGAGCTGAACGCGATCCTCAACGCGAGCACCTCGCTCAAGGGCTGCCGCATCTACGTCTCGCTCTTTCCGTGCAACGAATGCTGCAAGGCGATCATCCAGAGCGGCATCCGCGAGGTCGTCTACCTCTCGGATAAATACGCCGCCACCGACAGTACGAAGGCGTCGAAACGGATGCTCGCCTCCGCGGGCGTTGTGTGCAGGCGCATGGAGACCGACCTCACCGAGGTGCCCGTGTCGTTTGCGGTGGAGGAGTAGCCAAGGAACCGAGGTGAGCCAAATGGAAGATTTCTTGACGATGTATTCTGTCCACCGAAAATAATAAATTTATGATATAATAGCCGCTATGATAACAAAACGGATTTTTGCGCCGAGGAGGACGTATACATGCAGAGTTTTACCTTTCATAGCCCCACCGAGATCATCTTCGGGCGGGGCGCGGAGGACCATGTCGCAGAGAAACTGCGCGCCTATGGGGCAAGCCGCATCCTCATCCTCTACGGGGGCGGCAGCGTCGTCGCATCGGGCCTCCTCTCGCGCATTGAGAAGAACCTGACGTCCGTCGGGCTCGCCTTCCTCGTCATCGGCGGCGTCCGTCCGAACCCGCGCGTCTCGCTTGTGCGCGAGGCGATCCGCGAAGGCGTCGCGGCGGATGTGAACTTCGTCCTCGGCGTCGGCGGCGGCAGCGTCATCGACTCGGCAAAGGCCGTCGCGCACGGCATCGCCAGCCCCCATGTCGATATCTGGGATATCTGGACGCATAAGGCCCCGCTCGAAAAGACCACCCCCTTCGGCTCCGTCCTCACCATCCCCGCGGCGGGCAGCGAGGTGAGCGACTCCGCCGTCCTCACGAACGAGGACACGGGGCGTAAGCTCGGACTCAACACGCCGCTCAATCGGCCGCTCGTCGCCTTTATGAACCCCGCGCTCGCGTTCACGCTGCCGCGCGCGCAGATCGCCGCGGGCGCCTCCGATATCATGATGCACACGATGGAGCGGTACTTCACGAATGTCAAGGAGCCGAACGTTTTTACCGACCGCGTTTCCGCCGCGCTCATCCGCACCGTCATGGAGTGCGCGGAGCGCCTGCTCGTCAGCCGCAAGGACTACGATGCGATGAGCGAACTCATGTGGTGCGGGAGCGTCTCGCACAGTGGGTTCACCGAGCTCGGCCGCTGCAAGGATTTTTCCGTGCATAAACTCGGGCACGAACTCTCGGCGCGCTTTGATTCGACCCATGCCATGACGCTCACCGCGCTCTGGGCATCGTGGGCGCGGCACGTCTATCAGTACGACCCCGCGCGGTTCGCACAGTTCGCCGCCGACATCTTCGGCGTCAATGCGGGGACGGACGAGGAGCGCACCCGCGCGGGCATCCGCCGCATGGAGGAGTTCTTCGCCTCCATCGAGATGCCGACGAGCCTTGCGGGCCTCGGCATCGGCACGCTCACGAAGGGCACGATAGAGGAACTCGCGGGCGCCGCCACGGCGAACGATACCGTCCGCCTCGGCTCGTTCCACCCGCTCACCCGTGCCGACGCGGCCGCAATCTATACTGCCGCGAATCATTGAGCAGATAAAGAGAAAAGCTGCCGTATGCGTAAATCATACGGCAGCTTTTTTGCTGTATCGTTTTTATGCGTCGAACCGGGTGCCCTTCTGATTCGCGTTTTTTTGCCGCGCAAGCATCTGTATGCGGATGGAATTGATGCGGTTCTTGATGGCGGTGACGAGCTCCTGTTTTTGGTCGGGCGGCATGGCGGATTTCTTGACCGTTTCAAGCTGCCGTTGGAGATTGCGGAGCTCTGTTTCAAGCGGGTTTTCCTTGTGGCGGGGGTCGTTTTCTTCCGCAAGGCCGAGCGCCTTTTCCGCCTCTCGTTCCTGTTTGGTCTTGGCGCGCGTCCAGCGGCCGTCGGGCAGCCGGTATTGGTAGCCGAACTCGCGCTGCCGCGCAAGGCTCCTGATGAATTCGATTTCGTCGGGTGCCTCCCCGAGTGCCTCGTCCATCTCCCTCGCCGTGTAGCGAATGGCGTCCGTGTCGCCCCCGCGTACGGAGTGCTGCAGGCGCTCATAGGTCTTATCCATGCCCTTGATGCGCAGAGCGTCGCGCCACAGCGCCCCATCGCCGTAGGTGAATGATGTGCCCATGATGCGGTCCAAGAATTTTGGGTCGTCGGGGGAGGTGAGGAAGGAGCGGTAGGCGTCGGCGGTGTCTTTGAGGCCGGCCTTCTGGAGTGCATCCGTAATCTCCCCGCGGGTCTTATAGGCGCCCTGCGCGACCTTTACCCAGATATCGTCCGCCTCGCGGTGGCGCGCCATGAAGTCAAGCTGCTTGACGCCGATGTTGGCGAGCGAACCGTTGTATTCGTAGCGGATTCCAATGTCCGTTGCGGGGTCTGATGTGACAAATACGCCGGCGCGGCTCTGCAGCTCGCTCGCGTAGGCCTTCGTCCGCGCGTATTCGGCATGTATGGTGCGTCCGCGGGCAATGTGCTTATCGATTTCGCCGTCCGTATGCGTGATGTTGGCGATTGCGGCCATTGAGGCAAAGAGTAGGTTGTACTTCCGGAATGTCTCTTCGCCGCCGCGCTGGATTTTTGAAATGATGCCGCGGTACCGTTCGAACTTTTTATCCGCCTCGGGAAAGAGCGGCGTCCAAAAATCAAGCCGCCGCTGTTTCATCTGCTCTTCGTCAAGGTGCCAGCCGAGCACTTGGTCGCCGAGCAGCTGCAGCTCGGCATCTTCGGCGGTGAAGGCCTTTCCGAATATGGTGGCATGCTCCTTGCCGAACTTCTCCGCCTCGGCGTCCCGCGCGGCGCGCCACTGCCGGTAGAACTCTTCCTGCGACTGCGGTTCGGCGGTGATGGTCCCGTCGAATTGTTTAAAATTCTGCATGAGCCACCGGAGCCTATCCTCGGGGGTCATGTTCTCAAGACGCGCGCGCGTACTGAGGTCGACGGCATAGGCGGGCGTGTCCTTTTGCTCCGGTCCCTGCTGCTGCGCGGCGGCGGCGTTTTCGTTCCTAGAGACTAGTTTTTGTCCGCGGGGGGGGGGGGGATAGGGGCGTCTACGCTCCGCGGTACTGCGGCTCCTGTGGTTCCAACCTTCATCGTTGTGTCACACTCCTTTGCTGACTGATGAGAATAAACCTCTTATCTGTGATATCGTATAGTAATGAAAAAATATAAGAGAATTATGGCGCTGTATGCCGTTATTTCATAGAAAAACCGCCGTCCGAACGTATTCAGGCGGCGGCCATGTATCCTGTTCATAGAAGGCTGCGTATCACATAAACGGCAGCGATACATGCGAGCACGAAGAGGTACTCGCGGAAGGAGCCGACGGTGAAGAGGCGGATGCCGTACTTCTCCGACGGGGTGAGGAGCGGGACTTTGCCGCAGACGGCGTCCTCGGCGATGTGCAGGAGGGCGCCGATGAGGAGCCAGGTGAGCACGGAGAAGAACGCGGCGTCGTAGAAGAAATACCCCGCGCTGTGCGTGAGCGCGCCGAGGAGGGCGAGGTAGAGGAGCGGCCAGTGCGACCAGCCGCGATGGCGGCTGCGCCATGTGCGCCAGCCGACGCTGCCGGGCGTGCCCTCAATTTTATCCGGAAGAATCGCGCCGACACATGCCGCAGCGGCGGGGAGCGGGTCCTGTGTTGCGGCGTAGGCGATGGTGCCCGTTAAGGCGATGTGGCTTATCCACTTCATTTCGCCGCGCGTATCTCCCGGCGCGCGTCCGCCGCCACGTCCGCAAGCGTCATGCGCGACATCTCGCGTTCCATCGCGCGCTGTATCTCGGTGAGCCGCCCGTCCAGCGCGCCGTGGATGCTGCGCCCCACGGGGCAGGCGGGGTTCGGGTTCTCGTGAAAGCTAAAGAGCGCGTCGCTCCCGAGGCTCTCCACGGCGTGAAATATATCGGCGAGCGTGATATCGGTGAGCGGCCGCGCCAGATGCGCCCCGCCCTCGCGGCCGCGCGTCACGCGGATGAGGCCCGCGCGGCGCAGCTGGCCGAGGATGCGGCGGATGACGACGGGATGCGCGCCAATGCTGCCCGAGAGCGACTCGCTCGTCTCGGTCTCCGTATCGCCGAAGATGTCGATACAGACGAGAATGTGTACGGCAATCGTAAAACGACTTGAAATCTGCATATTGTATCCTCCACTGTTCTGTATGATACAATGGAAGTGAGAAAAATGCAAGCGTTTCGTCGTAGACCGTCGCATCCATCGCGCAGAGCGCAAAGACCTGCGGGCAATCTAGCCGTATACCTGCACGGCGCTGAGCTGCTGCTGCGTCGTGACGACGAGTTTGAGATGCACCGTATGCGCCTCCTTTGCGAGGCTGCGAATCGTCGGCTGGCGCCAGAGGGAGTGAACGATCTCTCGGCTTTGGAGACAAATATCGGTACCGCCCGGCGCCGACCGGTCCATGTCGTATCGGTGCGAGATGTTGATGTAGCCGAGCGTCCCGCGCCGCCCGTCCACCGGACGCATCATAACGGGGACGAGCACGCACCCGAGCCCGATCGGCAGGGGGATGTTGCGCCGCCGCGAAAGGCTGCGTCCGGCATTGCGGCGGATGAGCCGCAGATCCTTGTCCTCGCGCTCCGCCAGACAGGAGAGCACGTATTCGGCCGCGGCGATGAGCGGAAAACTGCCGCCCGCAACGGGGTAGACATGCGTCCGGTTTCCACCGTCCGCACCCGTTACCGGAACGACTGCAAGGATGTCCGCCGCCGGGGGCAGGCACTGCATCAGTTGTTCGCGCTTGGAAAAATTCATATCGGATCTCCTTTCTCTGCTTCTCCGCGGTTGGCGAGGCCGCGGAACAGTTCTGTATAGGATCACCCGTTTCCTTTCTGAAAGATATTATATAGAAAATACGTTCGTATGTAAAGAAATTTTTCGAACGCGGTTCCTCCTTTTTTGACCTGCGGCAGGTATAGAGATGTAAGGCTTACAAGAATAGAGAGAAAGGAGTTGATCCGGATGGCACGCAAGAATGCAGCGAGCAGGCTCACGCTGAAGGTCGTGACGGGCGTCGGCGCGGACGGCAAGAACACCTATGCCAACCGCTCCATCGGCAGTCTGTCCCCGGCGCTGACCGACGAGGATGCGCTCGCGGTCGGCAAGGGATTCGCAGGCCTCCAGAAGCACGGCCTCGATACCGTAACGCGTACGGATTCCGCCGTCCTCGAGGACTAAGGGATCCGATGAATGAAGAGAAAGGAGGGAAGCACGATGGCAACGAAGAAACTGCGCATGACGCTCGGACTCGAAGGCGGCAAGGCATTCATGATGAGTCTCGCCGACCCGAAGGACGGCCTGACGAAGGCAGAGGTCACAACGTGTCTGCAAAACGTCATCGACAAGAAGGCGATTGTCTCGGGCACGGCATACCCCGTCTCCATCAAGGAGATCGCCGTTCAGACCGTCGAGACGCAGGTGCTCGCCTGATATATTAGGACCCCGAGGTCCTCGTATCGAAGGAACCGCCCCGCAGGGAAATGCGGGGCGGTTTTTTTCGTGCCGGAGGTGCACGGCAGCCGACACAGATTCGCGTCCCGCCGTATTTTTGTGCGAAAATATCGTCCGTGCGGCTCCTTTGAGAGATTGCCGCGCGAGGGCTTGCATATCCGTCGGCGGTCTGATAAAATCTATATCACTTGCGGTTGTAGCTCAGATGGATAGAGCATCTGCCTCCTAAGCAGAGGGTCGCGCGTTCGACTCGCGCCAATCGCACCACAGTATATAAGTCTTTGAGAAGGAGCGCGGCGTGCCTACGCAACGGTGACCTTCCAAACGGTTTTTGAGTGACGGTACGGAGATTTTCCGTACCTTTTTTTGTTGGAGAATCGTACCCTCGTATTCTGTTACCTTTGGCGCAACTCATTTAAAGAGTACGTTCTGTTGGACGAAATATTACCGCGTTTTTCATATAGAGGCTGATCGCGTCGATATGTGCGGCAGTTTGTCCGATGCAGCGGAATAAATAGGTATAGGGGTGGAAGTTTGTGCTCGTTTTTTATTCTCAATATGGACGAAGTGACCGTATATGTATTATACTAACTCAATAGGAAATATCGTCGGCTTTTATTGTTGAAGAATGATGCTGCAATATGTATATTTTGCGGCAGATATGGGATGTATGGCAGTATGAAATACGGTGACGGATGGTTGCATTTCACAAAAAATGCGTGGGATGACGGAGCGACGGTGTGGGGAGAATATCCATTGTGTACGTTGTGATAGGCCGCGATCGAACATGTACGGAGCTTGGGATGGGGCGGGCGCAATATCGTTTGGCGCGGTATGCCGCGTATCGGAGAAATCGCTCTGATAGAGCGCGATGTGACTATAGATTAGTGAGTCATCCGCAGCAGAGTTGCACGGGCGGAGAAGTTGGACAAGAATAATATGGCTCAACACAGCCGGCTGATGGAGGTGTTTCGCCGCGTGGGCATCGTCCGTGATCCTGCTGTACAGTACGTTAGCGGTTTGAGAAGATACGGTGAACGACATTGTACGGTGCGGCAAATATCTAAATCTATGTCGCGTGGTGATGAGAGGATGCAGTGTAAATGGTCACACGTGACGAGGTTCTAGCGAAGGCAAGTCGGTTTTACACCGCAAAGGATTATGCTGCGGCAGCGGAAACGGCGTGCATATGGCTCGCGCATGAATCGAATGACGCAGAGGTGCGCTATGTGCTTGCGGCCGCGCGTACGCGCTTGGGGGCATACGATGAGGCGAGAGCGGAGATTGTGCGGATTCGTGAGATTGAGCCTGCGCACGCGGGTGCAGCGATGCAGGAAATCTATATTGACCGCGCAGAGGGAAAGATACGGACGGAGATTTTCCACCTGCGCGCAATGATTTCCGCACTCACGGAGCGCATCGAACGCGATCCGGAGAGCCGCGCGTATCATACGATTTTCCTTGCCGAAGCGTACAGCCTCCTCGGATCGGCGCTCACACTGACGGGCGAGACGGACGCCGCCGTGCGCGCGTTCGTTCGGTCGGGCGATTTGGAGACGACGCGGGAGAAGAAGGCGGTCGAGTACAGCAACGCGCTCTTTGCCGTGAACTACCTGCCGGAGGCGGCGCGCGGCGCCTATGAGGGACTGCCGCAGCGCTATGCGGCGCTCTATGCGGATATGCGCCCGCTCCGTACGCCGGGCGATATGTACGGTCACGAGAAAATCCGCGTCGGCTACGTCTCCCCCGATCTTCGCCGGCATCCCGTCGTCTCGTTCCTATATCCGCTGCTACACGCGTTCGACGCGGAGGAGTTCGAGGTCTATTGCTATGCGAACAACGCGGAGGACGCGGTCTCGCGCGCGCTGCGGCGGGAGCGGATCGTATGGAGGAATATCTGGGGGGTGCCCGCCGCCGATGCGGCGGCCTGCATTTGTGGCGACGAGATCGATATCCTCGTCGATCTTTCGGGACATACGAAGGACAACTGCCTTCCTGTGCTCGCGCACCGTCCCGCTCCTGTACAGATGACAGGGATCGGATATTTTAATACAACGGGGCTGCCCGCCGTCCGGTACATGCTCTCGGACGTCTATCTTGACCCGCCCGGGACGGAGGCGGACTGCACGGAGGAGGTTGTGCGGCTGCCGCACAGCCATTTTTGCTATGTGCCGCTCTCGCGGATGCCGGATCCTGCGCCGCCGCCGTCGGATCGCGTCGGTTATGTGACGTTCGGCTGCTTTAATAATTTCAGTAAGGTAACGGACGAGGTGCTCTGCGTATGGCGCGCACTCCTCGACGCGGTGCCCGATGCGCGGCTCCTCGTGAAGAGCAAGCTGTTTGCCGGGGCGCAGGGGCGCGGCGCGGCGGAGGAGCGGTTCGTGCGCGCGGGGATCGATCCGGTGCGCGTGACGATGCGCGCGTTCAGTAAGGACTACCTTGCGGAATACGCGGAGATGGACGTTGCGCTCGACACGTTTCCCTATACGGGCGGACTGACGACCTGCGAGGCGCTTTATATGGGCGTGCCCGTCGTGACGCTCCGCGGGCGAAGCCACGGCGCGCGGTTCGGGGAGAGTCTGCTCGCGAATATCGGGATAGAGGAGCTCGCGGCGCCGACGTCCGACGCGTATGTGAGGATCGCCGCGGGGCTGGCTGCCGATGTCGATACGCGTCGCGCGCTGCGCGAGAACCTGCGCCCGATGATGCAGGCGTCGCCGCTGATGGATATCCGCGGGTATACGCGGGACGTGGAGGCGGCCTATCGTGCGCTTATGACGCGGAATGATAGGGCGTAGCGTCGCCATCGTGGAAAACGGCGCGCTGCCGGAGGCGTTTGGTTATCAACCGCGGGTGCTGCTTGCGGTTTCGGGAAGAGGGCGCTATAATGGACGCACATGAAGGCGAGATGTGCAGGCCATCGGTGCAGGCGCGGGTGGCTTTTTTGACGAAACGGCGAAGGGGATAGGATGCGAGGAGAGCGCGACACGATCAGTCAGATCGCAACGCCGCCGGGGGCGGGCGGCATCGGTATCGTCCGCGTGAGCGGGGCGGATGCGCTCGATATTGCCCGCGCAGTCTTCCGCCCGGCGCGTGGGGGGCGGCTCGAAGAGATGGCGCCCTATACGGCGCGCTATGGTCATATCGTCGCAGGGGACGGCGCGGTGATCGACGAGTGCGTCCTGCTCTGTATGCGCGCGCCGCATTCCTATACGGGCGAGGATACGGCGGAGCTGCAGTGCCACGGCGGCACGGCTGTTCTGCGCGAGGTGCTCCTGCGGACATGGGAGGCGGGGGCGCGTCCCGCCGAGGCGGGCGAATTCACAAAGCGCGCCTTTCTGAACGGGCGGCTCGATCTCGCGCGTGCGGAGGGCGTGATGGAGCTGATCGCTGCAAAGAGTGCGCGGGCGGCGCGTGCCGCGCGGGAACGAGCGGCGGGCGCGCTCTCATCGCAAATCAAGGGGATCCGGGCGCGCCTGCTCGGAGCAGTCGCGCATATCGAGGCGGGGATCGACTTCCCCGAGGACGATATTCCGGAGGCGCGGACGGCGGCGCTCGCGGCGGATATCGCCGCGGCGTCCGAGGATGTCGCGCGGCTCCTCGCGGGTGCGGAGGCGGGGCGCATCCTGCGCGAGGGGCTCAAGACTGTGATCGTCGGGCGGCCGAACGTCGGCAAGTCGAGTCTCCTCAACGCCCTGCTCGGCATGGAGCGCGCCATCGTGACGGATGTGCCGGGGACGACACGCGATGTGATCGAGGAGCAGATACTTGTCGACGGGATTCCCCTGCGCCTGCTCGATACGGCGGGGCTGCGCGCGGCGGAGGATGCCGTCGAGCGGATCGGGGTTGCACGGACGGAGGAGCAGATCGCCGATGCGGAGCTGATCCTCGCCGTCTTTGACGGCACGGCGCCGCTGACAGCGGAGGACTGTGCGCTGATGGAGCGTCTGCGGGATGCGGCGGCGGATATCATCGTCCTCTGCAACAAGGAGGATCGTACGCCCGTCCTCGCCGCGGCAGACTTTGCAGCGCTCAATGCACCGGTGCTCTTTATCTCGGCGCGGGCGGGGACGGGGCTGGACGCGCTGCGCCGTGCGATTACGGATATCGCCCTGCGCATGGAGGGAGACCTCGGCGACGGCGCGCTCCCGAACAAGGAGCGCGAGACGGAGGCGCTCGGGCGCGCGGCGGCGCATCTTCGGGCGGCGGAGGAGACGCTGGCGGCGGACATGGGCACGGATTTTGTGTCCATCGATCTGCGCGCCGCCTATGAGATCCTCGGCGAGATCCTCGGCGAAACCGTAGACGCCGACCTCATCGACAGGATCTTCAGCGAGTTCTGCATCGGGAAGTAGGGATGCTTGTAATGAAGACCATACTCCCCTTATATATGTAAGGACGCCCTTTTTCGTGTTGCCGGAAAATTTAGTGAGCCGCAGGGATGCGCGCGGCGTTCCGTGCAGCGGCAGGAAATATGCCTAAGCGCCATAGTAAAGCCTGATTTGAAATAATAAGAAACATAACATGAAAGGAACTATGAATAAAGCGACAGACTATGACATCATCGTCGTCGGCGCGGGCCACGCGGGCGTCGAGGCGTCGCTCGCGGCGGCGCGGCTCGGGCGGAAGACGCTCTGCGTGACGCTCTCGCTTGACAACATCGCCATGATGCCCTGCAACCCGTCCGTCGGCGGCCCCGGCAAGAGTCACCTCGTGCGCGAGATCGACGCGCTCGGCGGCGAGATGGGCATCGCGGCGGACCGGGCGTCCATTCAGCGGCGCCTGCTCAACACGGGCAAGGGACCCGCCGTCCACGCGCTCCGCATGCAGGCGGATAAATTCCTCTATCAGCGCATCATGAAGGAGACGCTCGAAAATACGCCGCACCTCGACGTGCGTCAGCTTCTCGTAACCGCGCTCCTCTCGGAGGAAACGGCGGCCGGCAGGCGCGTCACGGGCATCCGCTGCGAGACGGGCGAACAGATCACCGCGCGCGTCGTGATTCTCGCCACGGGGACGTATCTGCGCGGGCGCATCATCCTCGGCGAGACCATCTACGACGGCGGGCCGAACGGACAGCGCCCCGCGATGGCGCTTTCGGATTCCCTGCGGGAGCTGGGGCTGAAAATCATGCGGTTCAAGACCGGCACGCCCGCGCGGGTCGATGCGCGCACGGTGGACTTTGCCCGCACGCAGGTGCAGGAGGGCGAGGAGAACGCGCCGCCCTTTTCCTTTATGACCGGAGAGATGCCGCGCGCGCAGATGCGCTGCTGGCTCACCTATACCAACGCCGCGACGCACGACGTCATCCGCGCGAATCTCCACCGCGCGCCGATGGCAAACGGCGTGATCGAGGGCATCGGGCCGCGCTACTGCCCGTCCGTTGAGACGAAGATCGCGCGGTTCCCCGATAAGGAGCGGCACCAGCTCTTCCTCGAACCGGAGGGACTGCATACGAACGAGGTGTATGTGCAGGGGATGTCGACGAGCCTGCCGACCGATGTGCAGGAGGCGTTCCTCACGACGATCGCGGGGCTCGAGCATGCGCGCATCATGCGCCCCGGCTACGCCATCGAGTACGATTGCTTTGACCCGCTGGGTCTTGAGCCCTCGCTTGCCGTAAAGGATGTTGCGGGGCTTTACAGCTGCGGGCAGGCGAACGGCACGAGCGGCTACGAGGAGGCGGCGGCGCAGGGCCTCGTCGCAGGCATCAATGCCGCGCGGGAGATTGCGGGGGAGGAACCGCTCATCCTCGGGCGCAGCGACGGCTACATCGGCGTCCTCATCGACGACCTCGTGACGAAGGGGACGGAGGAGCCCTACCGCATGATGACGAGCCGCGCCGAGTACCGCCTCATCCTGCGGCAGGACAACGCCGACCTGCGCCTGACGCCCGTCGGACGTGAGATCGGGCTTGTGAGCGACGCGCGCTGGGCGAAGTTTACCGCGAAACGCGACGCCATCGAGGCGGCGCTCCGTCTGCTCGAAATGACCAAACTCACGCCCGATGCGGCGACGGAGGCGCGGCTCGCGGCGGCGGGGCTGCTGCCTCTGCGCACGCCGATGAATCTCGCCGACCTGTTGCGGCGCGAGGGCAGCTATGACGCGCTCGCGCGCATCTTTGATCTCCCCGCGCTCGCGGACGATGTGAAGGAGGAGGTCGAGATCACCGTGCGCTACGACGGCTACATCCGCAAACAGCGGGAGCAGATCGCGCGCATGGAGCGGCTCGAAGCGCGCCGTATCCCGGAGGGGATCGACTACGCGGCGATCGCGAGCCTGCGTCTCGAGGCGCAGGAAAAACTCGCCGCCGTCCGTCCGCGCTCCATCGGACAGGCGTCCCGCATCAGCGGTGTTTCCCCCGCCGATATTTCGGTATTGCTGGTCTATCTTGAGAAAGCCCGAAGGGAGGCGTGACAGCCGATCTTGGCGCACGGCGGTGTCATATCGTTGAATGCTTCGCTAGGAGTAGCCTTTAACTACGCCGTCGCTTGGATTTTTCTAGTTCCTTGCGATGCATCGAAACTTCCGCGTCACTTGGGTTGCGGTAGGAGCAGGGGCGAAATTGACTTTTTGCATGTAAATGCTATAATGATTGCAGAAAGATACGGTTGGCAAGTTGTCACCAAACGACAAATCCCCTAGAGAGTGTTGGGGCACTCCTAGGGGCTTTTTGTATGCAATTCACGCGCTAGAGATTATGCAGGACTCGCTTCCTGCACTGGCGCACCCCCGTCGTACAGCGTCTCGGGTGCGATGTCGATCGTGCCGCCCATCCATGTTACGACGCCATAGTCAATATAGACGGAGTGAAACGTCTCCGGCGTCCTCAGCGGGGCGAAGATGGGCAGCTTAAAAAGCGGCTTACAGTCGAAAATCTTCGTTTCGCCGGTACTGAACCGCACCCACAGGCGAAAGTCGTCGAGCGGACGCACGCCACTGACGCGTAGCGCAGGCTTCTGTTCTCCCGCATAGGCAATGCCGTCGATGATATACATAGCTCTGCCTCCCTTATCTGAGCGGATCGATTTTGTCGAATGCCAGACCGCGTACCGCATTGTTCCATGCGGCATATAATTCATCCTCGTGAATGGCGAGCCAGGCTTCAATGAGCCGCAGCTGTTTGACAGGGATGCTGCCGGCAAGGAGTTCGCCATCAATTCCGATGGATGCCTCATATTCATTAAAGTAAACGTGCACATGCGGTTTATGGTGCTGACTGTTATCTTTGAAAATCATCTTTACAACGATGCCAAAAAAGCGGCTTAACTCGGGCATATACTCATCTCCTTTATAATGAGTATAGCATGTTTATGATTACCTGCGCAATTCACCTTTTCAACTGCGCATCGACAAACTGCCGAATCTCCGCGTCCATTGCTGCGGATTCGGGCAGCTCGGGCAGGAGGATCGTCCGGTTGTGCGACATATGCGGGTAGATGGTAAACTGCACGGGGCCGCCTGCGGCATCCGCTTATCAATTACCGTGCAGCACGGCTTGCAGCGCCGTCAGATCGTCCGGATCGGGCGCCGCGCCCATATATTCCATATCATACCGTGTGGCGATGCGCGACATGATATACGGCAGCTGTTCGATCGTCGTCTCCGAGGGGCCGATGCCCTGCATGAGGAAATAGAGCTTCTTCCCCGCGAGCGCCTTGACGGGCTTGTCCAGTTCGTAGAGGCGGTCGATGAAGGTCTTGAGTGCGCCGCTCATCGTGTGCCAGTAGACGGGCGTGCCGATGACGATGGTGTCCGCCTGCTCCATCGCGGCGAGCACGGCGGCGAGCTGATCGTCGTCATAGTGCTGGCCAAGCTGATAGATTTTGTAGTCGTTCAAAAAGAGCGTGTCGTGCGGGATGCCCGCAAGGAACGATTCGCCCATCTTGTATGTGTTGCCGTCGGGACGGTGGCTCGTGTTGACAAAGAGGATTTTTGTCTTGAGCGCGAGGGGCGCCGCCTGCGTACTTGCCGTCGGCTGCTGTGTCGGCGCGGCGGCCTGCTGCGCGGCGTTGCAGCCCGCGGCGCTGAGCAGGAACAGCGTCAGCAGGCACAGCGTGAGGATCTTTTTCATGATGCACACTCCTTTCGGGAGGGGGGGGAACAACCGCTGTACTCATTGTACGGCGCGTGCCCCGTGCTGTCAATCGTGAAGCGCGGTTCGGCGCGCATGCGTGCGCGGCTGCCGATGCATTTAATAGAAAAATATTGATTTTTCTATAGAATCCCATGGTATAATGTTTTTAAATAATTCGGCAATATTGTACCAAATAACGGCGCATATTTGCTGTCTCGGAAAGGATGACCGCATGAAATTCAAACACGTACGCGTCGTTCTTGTTCTCATCGCGGTGACCGCGCTCTCCGTGATCGCGTACCGCTCCTACAGCACGCAGACGACGCGGGCGCAGCTCCTCACGGGTACGGTTGAGGCGATGCGCATCGACATCAGCGCGAAGGAGAGCGGATACATTGAGGAGCTGCTGCTCACGGAGGGCATGGCGGTGCGCTCAGGGGACGTTGCCGCGCGCATTCGGCGCCCCGACCTTGCGGCGGCACGCCTGCGGGATGAGGCCGCGCTTGCCCACGCGGAGGCGAATCTCGACCGCGCCGTGCACGGCAGCCGGGCAGAAGACATCGCCGCAGCCGCGGCGCGCACGCGGGCGGCCCGCGCCGCGGCGGACAAGGCGGCGGCGGACTATGAGCGCGGGGCGCAGCTCCTTGCTGTGGGCGCGATCGCGCCGCAGGCATTCGATGCGCTGCGCGCGGCGAAGGAGACCGCCAAGGCAAATCTGGTCGCGGCGGAGCAGCAGGAGGCGCTGCTCATCCGCGGCAGCCGTCCCGAGGATATCCGCATGGCCGAGGAGGATGTGAAGCGCCAACAGGCGATCCTCGCGATCGACGACGCTGCCGTCGGCGATCTCACGGTCAGCGTCCCCGCGGACGGCGTCGTCCTGACGAAGAACTACGAGCCGGGTGAGTACGTCCGCGCGGGCGCGGCGATCGCGACCATCATCGACCCGCGGGACGTCTGGGTGAAGGTCTATGTGACGACCGACGTCCTCGGCGATCTGCGCATCGGCGACGCGGCGCTCGTCTACATCGACGGCCGCACGGCGCCGCTCGACGGGACGATCACGGAGATCAGCGACGCGGCCGAGTACACGCTGCGCCAGAGCATCACGAAGGACGAGCGCGCGCACCTCGTCTTTGCCGTCAAGGTCGCGGTCCAGAACGAGGACGGCGCGCTGAAGCCGGGCATGCCCGCCGATGTGGACCTGGAGTGGCACCATGCAAAATGAAACGTCCGCCGTCCCCGTCATCGAGACGCATGACCTCACGCGCGTATTCGGCAGCTATACGGCCGTCGACGGGCTGAACCTCACCGTGCGGCGCGCTTCGATCTTCGGCTTCATCGGCGCGAACGGCTCGGGCAAATCCACCGCGATCCGCATGATCTGCGGCCTGCTCCCGCCGACGCGCGGCACCGCGCTCGTCCTCGGCTGCGACACCGCCGCGCACCCCGAACGGGTCAAGCAGTCGATCGGCTATATGTCGCAACGCTTTAGCCTATACGAGAACCTTACGGTGTGGGAGAATATGATGTTCTACGGCGGGCTCTACGGCCTCGCAAAAGAGGAGCGCCGCCGCCGCTGCGCAGACGTGCTCGCGCAGATGCAGCTCGTCGAAAAGCGGGACGTCCTCGCAGGCGGTCTCTCGGGCGGACAGAAGCAGCGCCTCGCGCTCGGCTGCGCGATCCTGCACCGTCCGGCGCTCCTCGTCCTCGACGAGCCGACGTCCGCCGTCGATCCGACGTCCCGGCGGCTCTTTTGGAACCTGCTCTCGGAGATGGCGGGCGGCGGGGGCACGACCATCTTCGTCACGACGCATTTCATGGACGAGGCGGAGCACTGCGATGAGATCGCCTTTTTGCAGGCGGGGCGCAAGATTGCCGCGGGTTCGCCTGCCGCGCTGAAGGCCGAGCTGCCCGCGCGCCTGTTTGTCCTGCCCTATGAGAGTGCGGAGGCGGCGGAGGCGGCGCTGCGCGCGGCGTATGCGCCGTTTGACGAGGTCTATGTGTTCGGGCGGCAGGTGCGCGCGCTCATCCCGCGGGACGCAGAGCTGCCGCCGGAGGTCCGGGCGCAGCCCGCAGCGCTCTCGATGGAGGACGTCTTCATCTATTACGACAGACAGCAGAGGGGGTGAGGAGATGACGCGCATTGCGGCGCTCCTGCGCAAGGAGCTCATTCAGATGCGGCGCGACCCCATGACGATCGGGGTGACCTTTCTCCTGCCGCTCGTCTATCTCATCGTCTTCGGGACGGCGATCAGCACGGATGTGAAGCATCAGTCGACCGTCGTGTTCGACCAGTCGCGGAGCGAGGAGAGCCGCAGTTTCCTCGCGGCCATGACGGCGAGCGGGTATTTTGACCTGCGTTATATCGTCTACAGCTATGAGGAGCTCGATGCGCGGATCGAGAGCGGGGACGCGCGCATCGGCATCGTCTTCCCGCCCGATCTCACCGCGGAGGCGAACCGGGGGCGGACGGTGCCGATCCAGGCGATCGTGGATGCCTCCGACTCCATCGGCTCGACCGCCGCGATCGCTGCGCTCACGGGGCTCGGCATACATGTCCGGCCTGCTGCCGCACGCGGCGCGCCGGCGGCCGCGCCCGCCTACGACGTGCGCATCCGCGCGTGGTACAACCCGGATGCCGTCACCGCCTACTACATGCTGCCCGCGCTCATGGGCATCATCCTCAGCCTCACGATGGTGCTCATGACCTCGATGGCAATCGTGCGCGAGCGTGAGACAGGCACGCTGGAGCAGCTCCTTGTCACGCCGCTGCATGTATGGGAACTGCTCATTGGCAAGATACTGCCGTACATCGCCCTCGGCTATATCCAGGCGACCGTCTCGATCATCGTCGCGCTCGCCGTGTTCGGCGTGCCGCTGCGCGGGAGCATTCCGCTCCTCTACGCGCTCACGACCCTGTTCCTCCTCGCCTCGCTCACGATGGGCCTCATGATCTCCTCGCTCGCGCGCAATCAGCTGCAGGCCGGGCTCCTCAGTCTCGCGACACTCCTGCCCGCCGTCCTCCTCTCGGGATTCATGTTTCCGCGCGATGCGATGCCGACCGTTTTTCAATACATCAGTCTCGCCATCCCCATGACCCACTACATCGAGATCCAGCGCATGATCTTCCTCAAGGGCGGCGGCATCGCCGCGCTCTGGCACCAGACCCTCTTCCTCGCGGGCTTTACCCTCCTTTTCTTCGGCGTCGCCCTACGGGGGTTCAAGCGCTCCGTTGAGTGAGGGGATATAGGCTTCTCCTTAACTTCGTTGCTCGAAAATATGTTTTGTGGTAGAATAAATACGTCCCGCGACTGGGCATTATAAAACGAACGATTGAAGGTGCGGTATGTATAAGGCGATCGATCTTTTTGCCGGAATCGGCGGAATACGATTGGGTTTTGATCAGGCCTTTGAAAAAGATATCGATACGGTATTTGTCAGCGAATGGGATGAAAAGGCGCAAATCACCTACCGAGAAAATTTTCACGATCCGTTTCCGATACGCGGCGATTTAACGAAAATACGAGAAGCAGATATCCCCGCGCACGATATTTTATTGGCGGGGTTTCCGTGTCAGGCGTTTTCGCTCGCGGGGAAAAGGCGGGGGTTCGAAGATACGCGAGGGACGCTTTTTTTCGATGTCGAACGCATTGCGCGCTTTCATCGTCCGCGCGTTATTTTTTGCGAAAACGTAAAGAATCTCGTGAACCACGATCGCGGGCGTACGTTTCGCGTCATTCGGAGTATTTTTGAAAAACTCGGCTATCGTATTTTTTACAAAGTTCTTAACAGCAAGGACTTCGGGGTTCCGCAACATCGCGAGCGTATCTATATCGTCGCGTTCCGAGACGACGCGGATGCGATCGATTTTTCATTTCCGGAAGCCGCGGGCACGCCCGCTTGTATCGAGGATATTATGGAATCGCGGGAAGTTTCTCCGAAATATTACTTATCGGATCAATATCTGCAGTCGTTGATTCGACATAAAAAACGTCACGAAGCGAAGGGACACGGATTCGGTTTCGAGATCAGGGCGCTTGACGATGTGGCGGGCGCGCTCGTTTGCGGCGGCATGGGGCGCGAGAGGAATCTCATCGTCGATACGCGCCTTACCGATTTTAAACCCGTCACACATATTAAGGGACATATCAACCGCGATTTTATACGCAAAATGACGCCGCGAGAATGGGCGCGCCTGCAGGGCTTTCCCGATAGTTACCGCCTGTCGGTCGCCGACACCCATCTCTATCGGCAGTTCGGGAATTCCGTCACCGTCCCCGTGATTCGGGCGATTGCGGAGATGATTTATGAAAACCTCCGGAAATCGGAATCGGCGCGTCCGGAGATTTGTAAAAAGGATACGATCGCATGTTGACCGGAAATAAAGGCGAATGGTCTGAGCTTTACGTGTTTCTAAAACTTCTCTCGGAAGGGAAACTATACGCCGCCGACGAAGCATTTAATAAGTCGGATTTGTTTTTCCCCGTCCTGAGCGTGCTGCGGAAAGAGACGGAAGAGAAGCGGGCGGAGTATAAAACGGGAGAGTTTGTAAAAATCTATATCAACGATGAAAATGTCGGCGAGATAGACGCGCGAGATATCGAGCGCGAGGCGCGATATTTATTGGACGAGCTACGCGGCGCGACGCGCGGAAGCAGTCTGGCGTTCGAGCGGACGGAAGCGTTTGCGCGAAGAATGTTCGTATTTCGATTGGCGGAGCCGCCGGCGAATAAATCCGATATCGTCGTTCACCTGCTGGACGTTCATACGGGATATCGTCCGATCGTCGGGTTTAGTATCAAATCGGAATTAGGAGACAGCCCGACGCTGTTAAACGCCGGGAAAACGACGAATTTTATTTATAGAGTTTCGGACGCGGCGATCTTGTCGCTCGCGGAGGAACAATCAAATTACGGCCGCGCGGGCGAAAAGCGACGCGCGGAGCTCCGCGAAAAAATAGCGAATCTCATACGAGAGGGACGCGTGTTTTCTTACTTCGGCATGGAGAAAAAAGTTTTTCGCGATAACCTTTTACTGATTGACAGCAATATGGATCGCATAATTGCCGAGACGCTCCTCTATTATTATCGGGACGGGATATCGTTGTGTTCCGATATGGTCAAGCGTCTGGAGCTAGAGGATCCCTTATCCTTCGGGAATATCCATGCCTATGCTTATAAGTTCAAAAAACTACTTTCCGCCGTAGCGCTCGGCATGAGGCCCGCGACCGTTTGGAACGGGGAGGACGAGGCGACGGGCGGTTATATCGTCGTGACCCGAGAGGGCGAAGTCGTCGCGTACCATCTGTACAATCGCAATTATTTTGAGAATTACCTGCTCGCGCATACGCGATACGAAACCGCCTCCACCGGGCGGCATGGATTCGGCGATTTATATGAAGAAGACGGGGATTCTTACATGAAGTTGAATTTGCAGATTCGGTTCGTTTAACATAGAGCATGCGACGGTTACCGGTATGGATATATTTAGCGCGAAAAAACGCTCCGCGATTATGCGGAATATTAAATCCAAGAAAAATAAATCGACGGAATTACGATTGATCGAGATATTTCGTCGCTACGGCATTAAAGGATGGAGGCGGAACTACTCCGTTAAGGGGCGTCCGGATTTCGTCTTTTTATCGTTTAAGATCGCCGTTTTTGTGGACGGCTGTTTTTGGCACGGGCACGATTGCAGGAACACCCGGCCGGCAGATCATCGAGATTATTGGGAAAAGAAGCGCGAGGCTAATCGACGGCGCGACGCGGAAGTCACGGCGCTGTTTGAAAATCGAGGATGGCAAGTGATTCGCATTTGGGAGTGCGAGTTAAAAAAGAAAAATGAAGATCGCTTGAAAGAAAAAATAGCGGGTCTTTTACCGACGAGCTTAAATTCAAACGTTCCGGCGGACGAGAATATGTGATTAAATATACAAGATAGAGCCGGCGCACTTATTCGGCGCGCCGGCTCTGCCTTTGTATCCGGGTAAAATTTGGAGAGGCGTGCGAGCGTATGCGCAGTCGTGTTTCCGCATGTTTTGGTATCTACAGCGCCGCGATCAGCCGGTCGACGTCCTCCGCGCGCGTCGCCCAGCTCGTCGCGATGCGCATGACGGTCGTCTCGTCCGAGATTTTTTCCCAAAAATCAATCTGCACATGCTGTTCGAGCCGCTCCCGCTCTGCTGGGCTCAGCGCGAGGAAGATCTGATTCGTCGGGGTCTCCCACGCGAATCGATAGCCGCGCTCCCGGAGCGCCGCACGGATGCGGTCGGCGGCGGCAATAGCGTGTGCGCCGCAGCGCTCGTAGAGACCGTCCGTAAAGAGCATGTCGAACTGGATGCCGAGCAGACGCCCCTTCGCCAGCAGCGCGCCGCATTGCTTCACGATGGAGAAGAAATGCGGCACCGTGCCCGGTTGAGGGAAGACGACCGCTTCGCCGATGAGCGCCCCGCATTTCGTCCCGCCGATGTAGAACACATCCGTGAGGCGCACGATGTCTGCGAGCGTTACTTCGTTTGCACGGCAGCCGAGCGCGTAGGCAAGGCGCGCGCCGTCGAGGAAGAGCGGCACGCCGTGCGCGCGGCAGACATCGCTGACGGCGGTGAGCTCCGCGCGCGTGTAGAGCGTCCCGTACTCCGTCGGATGCGTGACATAGACCATGCCCGGCATCACCATGTGGCCGCGGTTCTCGTCGTCCGCATAGGCGCTAAGACACGCCGCGACCGCGTCCGCCGTCAGCTTCCCATCGACGGCGGGCAGCGCGAGCACCTTGTGACCGCCGCGCTCGATCGCGCCCGCCTCGTGCAGCGCGATGTGTCCCGTCTCCGCTGCGACGACGCCCTGATACGGGCGCAGCATCGCGGAGATCACCGTCATATTCGTCTGCGTCCCGCCCGTGAGGAAGTGGATCTCGGCACTCGGCGCAGCGCACGCCGCGCGGATCTTTTCGCGCGCTCTCTCTGAGAATGCGTCCAGTCCGTAGCCCGCCGCCTGCACCATGTTTGTCTCCGCGAGGCGCTGCAATATCGCGGGATGTGCGCCCTCCATATAGTCCGACGTGAAGCCGGGACGGCTCGTTTCGCTCATCATCATCACTCCGTTCCTTTCGCTCATTATACGGCGGCGGCGGAGAAAATACAAACCCTGCGCGCTTCGCTTAAATCCTGCGCGAAACGTTCGATACTATGGATAAGGACAGCGATACTCTGCAGGACGCACGAAGGGAGGGAATCAGATGGAATTTGAAAAGCTTTACGCCGGGCGCGGGGTGTCTGCGGCGGCGGCGGTGACGGCACAGACGCCCGCGCGGCGCGTATTGCGCGGTGAGGACGCCGCCGATACGTTCGCGCACATTCTGCAGAACCTGCGCGCGGCGAAGCCTGCGAACAGCCGGGCGCGAGACGATAACGCGGAGGGCGACACCGTCGTGACGCGCGTGCTTGCCGACGGCTCCGTCATCGTGCAGGTGTTCCGTGACAACAAATTGATTTCAGAGAGTATGACGCGCGGATCGGATCCCGCGGCCGGCAAGGAGATCATGAGCACACAGGTCGAGAAGAAGGTGCTGCAGGATCCCGACGATCCCGGGCAGAATCCCCTGCGCGCGTCGCGCGCGGCACAGGGGGCCGTCGGCACGGCGGCGGCCGCCATGATGAGCACGATGCTCTAGACGCGGCCCGACGCAAAAGCTCTCTCACCTTACGGCCGGGCGGGAGGGCTTTTTTAGTTCTATTTGGGCGTATAAGACCTATATTGTGAGAACGTTACATACAGTTCGAAAAATTTTTAAATAGTATCATAACGTTTCTCCAAGCGAAACTTAACATATATCCTTGATACTATTTACAAGATGCATAGAATTTACCGAAACCGCGAAAGGAGGGACCATGATGGCACTTGAAAAAATTTCCGGCAGCCGCGCTGTGACGGCGGTGAGACCGGTGCAGCGCTCGGCACAGAAAGAGGCTTCCGACGCGTTCGAGGACATCTTGGAGGATCTCCGTCGGTCAGATGCCGCGGACGATCGTGACGATTCCGCCGCGGAAGGGGACGCCGTCTTCACGCGTCTCCTATCGGACGGCTCCGTCCTCGTGCAGGTCTACCGCGGCAGCCGACTCATTTCGGAGACCCGCATGCGCGGCGCAAACGCCGCGGTACAGCAGCAGCTCATGCGCAGCATCGCGGGCCCCCCGCGTTCGGGAACCTCCCTCGGACGCGCGCCTCTGCTCGCCTCGCGTGCCGCACAGGGCGCGGGCGGCGTGGCCGCACTGGTCAATCAGGCGGTGTAACGGCACCAAAAGACCTCTCATTCCGCGGATGGAAGAGAGGTCTTTTTCATTGCGCGGCCTTAATTCAGCAATGCCGCTCGGTGGTAAAGCGCCAGATGCGGACGGGAACGTCCGCGGGGATGCCCGCGCAGCGGCGCGCGGTTTTGATCTGATCCTCGACGGTCGCGATGCCCGCTTGATTGGGCAGGACGAGGCCGCGGCGCGCGCGGTACTCGACGATGATGCCATAGCGCTTTACGTCAAGGTCCGCCGCGCTCCCCGCGAGCTCCGGTTCTGCGAGTACGTCGACGGTATAGACGAAGGCGGGCAGCTCCTCCTCCCGCACGGGCGGGAAGCTCGGATCGCGCAGGGCGGCGTCCGCGGCGCTTTTAACGATCTCGGCAGCGACGGACGCTTCCGTCGGCTCGAATGCACCCGCGCGACCACGCAATGCGCCGTCCGCTTCGATCGTGACATAGACGCCTGCACGCGCCGTCATCTCAGGCGACAGATCCTGCGGCAGCGGGGGGAGCGTTCCCTCCGTGACGACCTGCTCGACCGTACTGCGCGCGAGCCGTACCGCATCGTCCTCGGCGGATCTGCGTTCGGCGAGGGCATGCCGCTCCATGAGCTCGTAGCGTTCGGCGAACGCGCGGCGCGGATCCTCGCGCGTCACCCTGAGCGAGACGACGCCGTAGCCGATGCCCGTCGTCCCTTGATAGGAGAGTTTTTTAATCTTCAGCGCGCGGGCGTCGAGCGCGCCCGCCATCATCCACAGGGCGCGCAGGCCGCATTCGCCCGCGGCCTTTGCGAGGGCGGGATCAATGCGCAGGAGTTTCAGAAAGTCCCCTTCCTCGAGGTATTTCATACACGCCTTGTCAAAGCGCGCTCCCTCGGGCGCAAAGCCCTGCGGCGCGTCGGGGGAGAGGCGGTGCGAGAGGTTGGCGCTCGCGATGAAGACGGTCTTGCGGCCAAGCGCCTCGGCGGTCTGCGCGATGCACATGCCGAATCGGTAGTGGGCGAGCGGCGAGAGACCCGAGAGCCCGACGCGCACGAGGCGGAAATCCGTGCGGTGCGCCTGCAAAAAATGTAGCGGCACCGTCACGCCGTGGTCAAGCGCGGCGTTGCGCCCGCCGACGGGCCCTGCCTCCAGCCCCGCGGCGCCTGCCGCCTTTTCGAGCGCCTTGGCGAACGGCTCGTCATAGACGGCGTCCACCTTGATATCGGACGCGCCGAAGGCTGCGAAGTCGCCCATGGCCGCGTCGCCCGGCGCGATGTGGAAGTAGTCCGCGTACGACACCGTGTGCGGGCTCGCGATGATAACGGTGTCGGGCTGCGCGGCGGCCGCCTCCTTCATCGCGCGCTCATAGGCGTTCGCCGTGAGCATGAGCTTTTGTTCGGCGCCTCCGCCGATCTCCGGCAGGATGGACGGCGGATGGGGCACGACATAGGCGGCAATGATGGACATGGGAATCCTCCTCTCGGCACTCTGCGTTCCTTACTATCTATTCGCTGCGGGACGCAAAAGCCCTGCCGACATAGGACAATGTATGCCGTTTATGTGCCGGATCGGAGATGATGACGCACGCATGATCCATGTATACATGGACATTTTCCTATATTTTTGATATGATACGCGCATATTTTCATATTCTTTTGACGGAGGTATGCGCCGTGGAATCATTCATTCCCGCTCTCAAAGCCATCGACTCCTTTCTCTGGGGCGTGCCGCTCATCACGCTGCTCGTCGGGACGGGCATCCTGCTGACCGTGCGGCTCTCGCTGATCCAGGTCACGCGTCTGCCGCGCGCGCTCGGCCTGCTCCTGCGCGCGAAGAGCAGGGGGCTCGGCGATGTCTCGAGTTTTAAGGCGCTCTGCGTCGCGCTCGCAGCGACGATCGGCACGGGCAACATCGTCGGAGTCGCGACGGCGGTCCAGGTCGGCGGGCCGGGCGCGGTCTTTTGGATGTGGACGGCGGCGTTCTTCGGCATGGCGACAAAATACGCCGAGGGGCTCCTTGCCGTGAAGTACCGCACGACGGATGCGCGCGGCGAGATCGCCGGCGGCCCCATGTACTACATCCGGCGCGGCATGGGGGAACGCTGGCGCCCGCTTGCAGGGTTCTTTGCCGTGGCGACGGTGCTCGTCGCGTTCTTCGGCATCGGCACGTTCCCGCAGGTAAACGCGATCGTGGATGCGGTGGAGCTGTCCTTCGGCGTGCCGCGGCTCTATACGGACGCCGCGCTGACGCTACTCATCGCGGCGATCACGATCGGCGGTCTCAAGAGCATCGCGGCGGTGGCGGCGCGCATCATTCCCTTTATGGCGGCGCTCTATGTCGTGATCTGCGCGGGGATCATCCTTGCGCATCTCGGCGATATCCCCGCGGCGGTCGCGCTCATCGTTGACAGCGCGTTCACGGGTACGGCGGCAGCGGGCGGCTTTGCAGGCGCGACCGTCATGATGGCAATGCAAAACGGCATCGCGCGCGGCGTCTTCTCGAACGAGTCGGGGCTCGGCTCCGCGCCGATTGCGGCGGCGGCGGCAAAGACCGAAGAACCCGCCGAGCAGGGGCTCGTCTCCATGACGGGCACATTTATCGACACGATCATTATATGTTCTATGACGGGACTGGTTCTTGTCCTGACGGGCGCATGGCAGGGAACTGCGGCGGGCGCCGCCATGACGGGCGCGGCGTTCTCCGGATTCTACGGGGAGATCGGCGGGGCGCTGTTGACCGTATCGCTCGCGCTCTTTGCATTTACCACCATCCTCGGCTGGAACTACTACGGCGAGCGTGCCGTCGTCTATCTCGCGGGGCGCGGCGGCATCCTGCCGTACCGCGCCCTGTTCATCGTCCTCATCGCGCTCGGCGCGTTCCTCAAACTCGAGGCGATCTGGATCCTCGCCGACATCGTGAACGGCCTCATGGCGATCCCGAACCTCATCGCCCTGCTCGCCCTCTCGGGCGTCGTCGTCCGCGAGACGCGGAAGTATATGGAGAAGCCGGGGGGGTGAGACTGCGGCGGAGTGCCGCCGACATGTGGGCCGTCATTCATATCGTAATAGGGACTGAGACGCTTGCACGTTCAAATGCAAATGTTACGGTCCCTTTTGTTTCTGTTTCTCAATTGACAGCGCTGCTCAAGGGAGGAATATATTCTAGAGGCGGTGGAATCGTATCATAATAGAGCATAAAGCGCATTATATCGCTCTATAACGGGCCAACGCATCTAAAAGGAGATCCATATGAGCGAGCCGGAAGTGTATTGCATGCGCGCGATGATTGCGGCAGTTGTCATTCTCTCGGGGCGTGCGTTTATTCATGTCCTGTATTGGCATCATAAGGGCGAAGCGAGTACGCCGCTGCTCTTTGTGATGTCGAGTTTCTTTTGCGCGGTGATGATGGGGGTGATCCCCTATCTTGCGGACCTATATTCCGGCATGGTTCTTTCATTCGTACATACAGATTTAGGGTGGAAGGTCTTTGTCTTCTATGTGTGGATGATGAACCTCATCCCGTGCTATGGGGTTCGCGTCTATACGCGCTATTGGCGGCGTGTTTTGCTTGAGGGGCTGCCGCGCGTTGACCTCAAGTACTTTGCGTTCCTATGGCGGCTGGAAATTCTCACATGGGGGGTTCCTCTCTCTCTGTTCGTCCTGCTTTATCTGTTGTGGCTGATCTGCACCAATCAATTTTAGCGGGTGTCATTCGCATCTCGTTAGAAGTAGGCTGATATGAGCGTTCACATAAAAAACTGATGATTGTCGCGTCGTTGTAGTCGTATGCTGCGCTCAAGGGTATAAGCAGGATCTTTTAGAACGAGGAGGGCGGTCCTATAAATATTTATTCGATTATCCTGTACTTTTTTACCATTACTATTGTCTCGATCGGTATGGCAATCCGGGCAAGGGAACAGTATAAAAAGGGGCGGCTCAGTAAACAAGGGGTACACGTATTGATAGGATATTCTTTTACGACGGCGATGTTTGTGAACTTAACGATCACAGCGTTTTTCCTTTTACCGAGATATTTTATCAACACGGATTCGGGGAGCGGGTGGTTTGCGTTTTATGCGGGGCTGACTCTTTTCGGGACTTGGTATCCGGCGCACCGGTATCGCCGCTATTTGAAACGAACGGATGTGTGTGATCTTCCTTTTTGGGATGCGCAATATCGGTCGTATAATCTGTGGGTGACAAGACACGATTGGATGTGGCCGCTTGCTCCGGCGTTAATGATCGGCGGGCTCTACGTATTCTTCAAATATCTATGAATATACGGCAACATATGAGAGGGGGAGTATTATGCTCGAACTTTTGGAACAGGCGGCAGGGCGGTCGGAGTTTTGGTTCGCGACTATACTCCTGATCGGTACGATCTGCGTTATCACATATAGTATATGTTTCAAGCAGTCAAAGTATCCGCTCGTGCTGCGCTGGGGCTTTCGGCATCTGTTTATCTACGCACTGCTCCCGTGGGAGCTGATTTTTTGGCTGATCACATTGGAGGGTCCCTATCAGGATATGCTACTGATTGTACTCCTTTATCATAGCGGTATCCTTATGATTTTGCTACGGCGATATTCAATTGTGTTCATGCGAGAGATGCCGCAGGTGGACCCGAATTTTAATCCGAGGGACTATTATCGTATCAAGGATTTGGCGGAAAGTACTGTTTTTTATTATCTAATCCTTGGATATTGGTTTGTATCTGGTACATTTTTTCTTTATCTCATTCTCGAACGGCGCGGGTATGTGCCGGCCTTGTTCGGCTAAAGTGGGAGCCGCCGCATATTGAAAGACACACATGCTTTCGCTATCATAGGATGCGTGAATGCGGCATTCGTATGCCGATATCCTCTCCCCGCGCCCGTCTATCAACCGCCGCATCAAAATCTATGCTATAATATCATTCTGTTCGTACCGGTTCAATCGAAAGGAGGGGCTTGTGAACACGCCGAAAAACATTCCCGCCGACGATCAATTCTTCCAGAAACTGCTGCTCGTACTGCTCGTTGCCATCGTTTTCGCCGCGGTGCTCAATCACTATGAGGCGGTGCTGCGCGGTCTCGCGTTCATCGGGAACGTGCTCTATCCGATTTTCGTCGGGATCGCCTTTGCCTTTGTGCTCAACATCCCCCAAAAGAGTATAGAGCGCGTACTCGCGCGCCGCAAGCGGTTCGCGTCCCATCGCCGCGGGCTGTCGATCGCGCTCTCGCTGGTCGGCGTCGTTTTCATCCTGTACCTATTCGCGAGCGCGTTCATCCCGCAGTTCATCCAGACGATGCGCTCGCTCGCCGCAGCGCTCCCGAACTCCCTCGCGCAGGCGGCGGCGGCGCTCGCGCAGATCCCGTCGCTGCAGGAATATGCCGTGCGCTTGCAGACGGTCGATTGGGACGAGGTCATGCGCCGCGGGCAGGAGTTCCTCGTCGGCGGTCGGACGGACGCCTTTTACACGGCGGTTCACACGACGGCGGAATTCGCGGCGCGGATCGTGCAGACCTTCGTCGGCGTGATCCTCGGCGTCTATTTCCTGCATGCCAAAGAAATGCTGACGCGGCAAATAAAACGGCTGCTCTACGCCGCGGGGGAGAAGAAAACGGTCGACCTGCTCATCCACATCGGGGCGGTGTTCAATCAAAAATTCTACTCCTTCGTCTGCGGACAGATGCTCGATTCCTTCATCTTCATGATGGGGCTGTTTGCCTTCATGGTTCTCTTCGGCCTCCCGCACGCGGCGATGATCTCGGCCATCGTCGTCTTTACGGGGCTGATCCCTCTGGTCGGCGGCGTGATCGGCGGCGGCATCGGCGCGGTCTTCATCTTCGTCGAGTCGCCCGCGCAGGCGCTGATCTTTTTGGCGATCCTCATCGTTCTGCATCAAATCGACAGCAATTTCATCTACCCCAAGATCATGGGGAAATCGCTCGGCCTCCCCGAGGTGTGGAGCTTCGTCGCCATCATTGTGGGCGGCGGCATGTTCGGCGTGCTCGGCATGTTGCTCGGCGTGCCCGTGTTCAGCGCGGTCTACACGCTGCTTGCGGAGTTTGTGCGGCATCGGCTGAAAGAGCGGGATGCGGCGCCGTGAAAGATGCGTGCAGTTCGTTATCGTCGGGGCGGTAGCAAAGGCGCCCGCGCATAAGCGGGGAACATCATCTACGGAGGAGGCGGTTTCATGACGGAGGATTTTGCGGATATCCTGGCCGCACGCGCGGCGGAGGCGGGGATCCCGCTGACGGACAGGCAGTTGGAACAGTTCTCGCGTTATAACGCGCTGCTCCTTCGATGGAACGAGCGCATGAATCTGACGGCGCTGACGTCTCCCGAGGATGTCGCCGTGAAGCATATCGTCGACAGTCTCGCCGCCTACGATGAGGACCTCTTTGCGCGCGCGCAGACGCTCGTCGACGTCGGCACGGGCGCGGGCTTTCCGGGGCTGCCGCTCGCGATCTATGCGCCGCACGTTTCGGTGACGTTGATGGATGCGCTGAAAAAGCGGATCGCGTTCCTCGAGGAGGCCGTGCGGGAACTCCGTCTGACAAATGTCGCCTGTATCCACGCGCGCGCGGAGGGCGCGGCGCGTACGCATACCTATCGGGAGCAGTACGATATCGCGGTCAGCCGTGCGGTCGCGCGCCTGCCCGTTCTCGTCGAGTACGCCCTCCCCTTCGTCCGCGTCGGCGGCACGTTCCTCGCGCTCAAGGGGCGGGTCTACCGTGCGGAGATGGCGGAGAGCACGGCGGCGGTGCGGCTCATCGGCGGCGGCGAGATGCGCGCGCGCCCCGTCTCCCTGCCGGGACTCGACGATGTGCGCGCCGTCGTGTATATCCGTAAGGAGCGCCCCACGCCGGATGCGTACCCGCGCCGCGCGGGACTGCCGGGCAAGGAACCGCTCGGCCGCGGGGTAGGGGCGCATACCGCCGCGGCGGCGGGGTCCGTACCCCGGCGGGAGGAGAACCGCGCGGAGGAGAACAACGCGGAACGGGCACATATGGTAAAGGGCTATCCTAAGGGGCTGCGACGGCGGAAATAAATATTTTAATGAAGGGTTTATATCCTTTTCGTCGAAGTATGAAACCAGGTTGTGTTTCCTATGCGCTTTTTCAGGATCGGATGAGACCGGCTTACGGGGGATTTTAGCGCGGCGGGGACGGTAAACCGGGAATCGTTGATAAGGGGATGACGCAATGAACCGAGCGAAGAGATTGGCCGCGGGGCTCCTTGCCGCGCTCGTCTTCGTACTGCCTCTTGCGGGCGCACAGGCCGCGCCGGAGGAAACCGCGGCGGCTCCGCACCGTACGGCGGACGAGACGCAGACGGGCGGGCTCAAGAGCGCGCCGCCGGAAGCGAAGACGGCGAAAGACGCCGCGCGCGCGCAGCAGAAAGCGGAGCGCGACGCGCAAAAGGCCGCGAAGAAAGCGGTCAGGGATCAAAAGAAGGCCGAGAAGAAGGCCGCCAAAGAGGAAAAGAAACGCCAGAAAGCCGCGCGGTTCAAGCGCCTTTTTGTCGACAACGGATTTACCTATTATCTTGACTCCAAGAACTCGCGGTGGCTGCCGCGGCCGAACAGTAATTCCGAGCGCATGATCGAGGCGTGGGTACGGCTCGTGGAGGACGCGGCGGATAGCGCGTCCGCGGAGACGGGAGACGCCCGTCCGGGCAAGTATTTCCTCGAACATTATTATCTCAGTCCCACGCGGCGCGAGATCATGTTCATCTCGGAGCTGGAGGTGACGGGCCGTCCGGAGAACGCCATCCATGAACGCCCGTACGATCCGGCGAACTGGGAGCATCTGGTTCCCGGCTCGATTGAGGACGATCTCTTCGACGCGATTGTGGCGCAGATGAAACAGGCGCCCGGCGAACGCCGCGGCGCGCTGAGCGGGACCAGCGGGATGAGCCTGCGCGACATGCTGGAGGAGTTCGGGCGTATCTCGCTGTGACGGATTGGGGGAGAAAGGACCGGGAGGATGACGTTTTGAACGATAACGCATCTAATTACGACCGGTGTCAAGTCACGGGACTCCTCAACATGATGCAGTTCATGCGGTATGTCTCCGTGCGGATGCAGGAGGGGGCGGCGGGGAAACTCACCTTCCTCTATTTTGACATTGAAAATTTTAAGAGCTTCAACCAGCGCTACGGGTTCCCGCAGGGTAATCAGTTCCTGCGCTATATGGCGGACCTCCTGCGCGAGACGTTCGAGGGGGACCTGCTCGCGCGGTTCAATGACGACCATTTCGCCGTGGCGACGCTGCGGGACGATATCCCCGCGTGCATCCGGCAGATCCACGAGCGCGTGCGCACTTATGAGCTCGGCGTCGCGATGGAGGTCAAAGCGGGCATCTACCGTCCTTCGGAGGATGTGTACAATGTCGCGCTGATCATGGACCGCGCGAAGATCGCGTGCAACAGCATCAAAAAGACCTATGACCTCACCTGGGCGGAGTTCAACCCCGCGATGGAAGAGGATATCAATTTCCGCAGCTACATCATCAGTTCGTTCCAGGATGCGATGGAACAGGGACACATCGAGGTATTCTATCAGCCGGAGATCCGCACGATGACGCGCGAGATCTCGGGATTCGAGGCGCTGGCGCGGTGGCGCGATCCGATCCACGGGATGATCTCTCCGGGGGTCTTTGTCCCCGTGCTCGAGGATGCGCACCTCTCGCCCCAGCTCGATCTCTACATCATCGAGCAGGTATGCAAAGACTACATGCTCGTCCGCGGGAACATCCTCGGCTGGGAGCCGATGCGTGTCTCGGTCAATATCTCGCGCGCGGATTTCCGTCTGCTCGATATCCTGCAGGCGGTGGAGGATATCCGCATCCGCTACAACATGGAGCGCAGCATGCTCAACATCGAGGTGACGGAGGGCGCGCTCAACGAGGACGAGGCGTTCCTCCAGAGCGAGATCGCGCGCTTCCGTGCGGCGGGCTATGAGGTCTGGATGGACGACTTCGGCAGCGGCTATTCCTCGCTCAACAACATCAAGGACTACGTCTTTGACGTGCTCAAAATCGATATGGCGTTCCTGCGGGACTTTGAGACGAATCCGAAATCCCGCGTGGTCATCCGCTCGATCGTCAACATGGCGAAGGAAATCGGGATGCACACGCTCGCCGAGGGCGTCGAGACGGAGGAGCAGTTCGCGTTTCTCCGCGAGATCGGCTGCGAAAAGGTGCAGGGATATCTCTTTAGCCCGCCGATTCCCGTGGATAAAATGGTCGCGTTTTGTCAGAAGCACGGCGCGGTTGCGGGCGTCGAACCCTACGGGCTCGCTTCGTATTACGCGCAGATCGGCGCGATCAACGTGCTCTCGAGCCAGCCGACGGAGCGGCGCGGTTCGCCCGAGATCGGCGATGCGCCGTCGATCGCGATCCTCGAGCGCAAGGACGGGGAGATCCGCTATCTCTATCGAAGCCGCATGTTCGACCTCTTTTTGCACAACATCGAGCTGGACGACGAGAGTGCGGACACGCCGAATTACGAGCGGCGGCTCAAGCAGAACCGGCGCATGATCGGGCATATGATGGACGAGGCGGAACGCACGGAGCGCGAGGCGTATACCGACTTCATCACGCGCAACTCGTTCAACAGCGTGCGGCTGCGGCAGGTCACGCGCGACGATTCCGGGACGCGCGCGGTATTCCTCATGGCGACGGTCAACATCTCGCGGTTCAGCCCCGAGGCGGGGTCGATGCAGGAGGCGCTCAATCAGATCGTCGCGCTTTACGACCGCATTGACCTTTACGACCTCGGTACGAAGAAGGTGACCTCGCTCTACCGCGATGTCTATGAGCCGCGCTACGTCGAGGCATACGACCATTTTGAGGAGATTGTCGCGCGCTACGCGGACGAGATGGTCGTTCCCGAGGACCGCGCGGCATGCAAAGCGTTTTACGGAGAGAAGCACCTGCGCGGCGTCCTGGCACATCCGGATGAGAGCGGCCATACCGCCGTGCTCCTCCACAAGTTGATGCCGGACGGGGAGCGGCGCCTGCGCCTGCATCTTCTGATCCCGTTCCGCGTCGAAGAGCACGACTATGTGATCTCCTGCATCCAGACCATCGACGAGAAGGGGATTGGCGCCGCCCTTGCCGCGCTCTCGGAGTGAGGCTGATATAAGCGTATGCGGATGATGCCGCCGCGGAGGAAACTTTTGCGGCGGTTTTTTGCGCGCGGTTTCCTTATGTTCCGGCAGACGCGGAGGGCGTCCGCATGCCGACCGGGGGCCGCGCATCTTTTTAGAGAAACGGCCGTATCGCCCTCATACGCGTTTTGCACGGCGGCGTTCTTCCTGCTATACTCCTTTCAAATAAAAACATGTGTTTGAAAGGAGAAATATGTTATGAAAGAAACGACGAATGCAGATGCCGACGCGCGGGACTGTGCGCGCGGAGCGCACCCGCCGCTGACGAAGCAAGAAGAGGACGCCGTGATCGCGCGCGCCGCAGCGGGGGAAACGGCGGCGCAGGAGGAGATGTACGGGCGGTACCAGGGGCTGATCCTGCGCGCGTCGCACGCCTCCTATCTGCGGAGCGAAACGCTTGCAAGCGAGGCCGAGAGCATCGCGTCGCTCGCCTTTTTTGAGGCGCTGCACGACTATGATCCCGCGCGGGGCGTATATTTTGCGGGCTTTGCGGCATGCAGGGTCCATACGGCGCTCTATACGGCGTTTCGCCGCGCGCGCCGCCTGTGGGGCAGAGAGGCGCATCCGGCGCGGGACGCGGCGGGCGGAGACGCATGGGAGCGAATCGGCGGCACGGTACATCCGACCGCGGCCGCAGACCGCCGGCTCCTCGTGCACGCGATCCTCGCGCGGGCGATGCACCGTCTCACCGACCGCGAGAAGGCGATCCTCTCCCTGCACTATTTCCGCGACCTCACGCTGCGGCGCATCGCCGCCCTGCTCGGCACCTCGGCGAACGCCGTCAGCAAGAGCAAGGCGAATCTTCTGCGAAAACTGCGCATGGATATCGTCCTTCCTCTTGCGCCCGCGTGAGAAATGTGATATGCTGTTTATGGTAACGAATGTGTAAAGGAGTTGTCATACATGGCACAGACCAGCATCAGCATTCGCATGGACACTGAACTCAAGAAAAACTTTGAGAACTTTTGCAATGCCGTCGGCATGAACATGTCCACGGCGATCAACATGTTTGCCATCGCCTGCGTCCGCGAGCGGCGCGTTCCGTTCGAGATCTCGGCGCAGCGCGGCCTGCCGGGCGAGTCGCTCGACCTCTTTACCGACAGCACGTGGAGCGAGGGCGCGCATTGATACGCGTGAAATGGGGGGAGCCGCCGTACACTGTCGCCTGAAGACAGCGGTGCGGCGGCTTTTTTTATTGATTTGACGTACGGCTGCCGGGGAGCAAAAACCTCGTATCATTAAATTGATACTTTTTCCACATGTGTAACTTGTGCAACAGCACGGGGGAATGAATCTCACCTATACTATATAAATCGATGAAAACAACTTTCATTTATATAGAAGGAGTGATTCCGATGGCAGAAGAGAAGAGGCCCGAGCCGGGACATGAGTTCCTCGCCAAACTTGGCAAAACGCGCCTGCGTCCGGGCGGACGAGAGGCGACGGAGTGGCTGCTCGGACAGGCGGATTTCACTGCCGACACGCGCGTGCTCGAGGTCGCCTGCAACATGGGGACGACGATGGTGGCGCTCGCCGAGGCGCACGGCTGCCGGGTGACGGGGCTCGACATGAACCCGAAGGCGCTCGAGAAGGCGCGTGCCAATGTCGAGAAACACGATCTGTCGGACGTGATCGACGTGGTCGAAGGCAACGCCCTCGCCCTGCCGTTCCCCGACGAATCGTTCGACGTGGTGATCAACGAGGCGATGCTGACGATGCTGCCGCGCGATAAGAAGGCGGTCGCCGTCGGCGAATACTTCCGCGTGCTGCGTCCGGGCGGCGTCCTTCTGACGCACGATGTCGCCCTGCGCGCGCGCGACGAGGAGCATGCGATGGAGCTGCGCGCGGGGATTTCGCGTGCGATCGGCGTGAACGTCGACCCGCTGACCGGGGAGATGTGGCTGTCGGTATTCCGCAACGCGGGCTTTGAACCCGAGGCGAAGACGGGCGATATGACGCTCCTCGACCCGGCGGGGCTCGTGCGCGACGAGGGATTCGACGGCGCGATGAGGATCATCCGCAACGGTCTGCGCACGGAGAACTTCGACCGGTTCCGCAGGATGTTCAACTTCTTCTTCGATCACGGCAAGGAGTTTGCGTACATCGCCGTCGTGAGCACCAAGTAAATATCGTATCGGCGCATGCGAACCGCGCGCACCATACGGAGATAATATGAGAACCCGATAGAGAGAAATCGCCTCGGCCGGAGGAAAACTGCGGCCGAGGCGATTTTATTTTGTAAAATTATTTTCGGTAGAATAAATAAGGATAAATAACTATAAATATGTATAAAATGAAATAAATAAAACAGCCTTTATCCGGCAGCCGAATTATAAGGGAGACAGAGGGAAACGACAACGGAGGGCACATCTTTCGGACTGCCAAAACAAAGGGACAGACGCACGGCTTGGCGCGTCTGCCCTTTCCGACGTATGCGGATGCCGATTTAGAATTTGAACTTATTCGTGGTGTTTTGGAGATCCGTTGCGAGCGTCGCGAGCGACTGCGAGGCCGAGGCGATCTCCTGGCTCGAGGCGGACTGCGACTCGGACGAGGAGGAGATGCTCTGCATGTGGTCCGCCGTCGTTTTGCTGATCTCATTGATGTCGTCGACGGCGCGGACGATGTTTTCGGCACCCGTCGATACAGTCTGCATGGCGTTGTCGATCTCCGCCATCTGGCCGTTGATCGTATCGACCATCTTCATGATGCTCTCGAACTGGGCGCCGACGTCGTGGATCGCGGCGGTTCCTTCCTGTACCTCTGCGGTGCCGCTCTGCATGGCGGCGACGGCCTCGGCAGTGTCTTTTTGTACGCCCGTAATGCGTTCCTTGATCTGCTCGGCGGCCGTGCGGGATTCCTCGGCGAGTTTGCGGACCTCCTCGGCGACGACGGCAAAGCCGCGGCCGCTCTCGCCGGCGCGCGCCGCCTCGATGGCGGCGTTGAGGGCGAGCAGGTTGGTCTGATCAGCGATGGCGGAGATGGTCTCGACGATCTCGCCGATCTGCTTGGAGCTCTCGCCGAGTTTTTCGACGACCTCGGCCGAATGCAGAACGCTCTGCTCGATGCCCGTCATCTTCGCCATAGCTTCGTTCATGAGGGTTTCGCCCTTTTGGGCGGCGTCTGCAGTGGCGGCGGCACCGGCGGCGACGCGCTTCGCGTCGTCGGTCATCCGGCGGATATCGCCGGATACGGCTGCGACGCCGGCTTTTGCTCCGGAGACGTTCGTGAGCTGTTGTTTGGTGCCGTCGGCGACTTCGACGACGGTGGAGGCGACGTTCGTTGCGGACTCCGCCATCTGATGCGCGCCCGCGGTGAGTTCTTCGCTTGCCTCCGCGAGCTGCTCGGCGGTGCCGGCAACCTGCTTGATGAGACCGTGGATGTTTTTCATCATGGCGTTAAAGTTGGATGCGAGCCGGCCGAGTTCATCCTCGGAGGTGACGGGGAGATCCGGAAGGTTCAGTTCCCCCTTTGCCAGCGCGCTGACATGCCCCATCAGGCGTCCGGTCGCGCCTGTGATGGCGGCCGCAAAGCGCAGGAGGGCGAAGATGATGACGCCGACGAGGATGATGCCGAGGAGACTCATCACGGCGTAGGTCAGTTTGAGGCTGTTCAGCTCGGCAAAGGCGACGGATTCCGGTACGGAGACGGCGACAATCCAGCCGTTTACGGGGACGGTCGCATAGGCGATGATCTGCTCTTCGCCGTCCTTTTCCATTGTGAAGTAGTCGGCTTTCTTTTGCAGCATCTCGGGGAAGCGCGTTTTCAGCACTTCGTTCTGGTCGAAGCGCTGCATTTCCTGCCCTTCGGAGGAGGCGAGGATGATGCCGCTCGGATCGATAATCGCGGCTTGTCCCTCGCCGTGATACTTGAGGTTTTTGATATGTTCGGCGAGCGGGGCGAGGGAGATGTCGACGCAGACGACGCCCGCGACCGTATTGTTTTTGTCGTTGTACGGAGCGATTGCCGAGATGAGGATCTTCTTGGTGTTGAGGTCTTCATACGCCTTGGTGAATCCCTGTTTCCCATTTGCCTTGGCTTCGTTGTACCATGGGCGTTCGTGCGGATTGACGCGACCCGTGGCGTCGCCCGTCGTCCAGCGGATGTACCTGCCGTTCTCCGCACCGTGGATGATGTTAAGCACGTCCTTGTCGTCCGCACCGAGGCTGAGCATGCTTTGGTCGAACTGCTCGGGCCTGCCCGCGTATTCGGCGAGGAGATTTGCCGTGGCTTGGGCGATACGCCCTTTTTCTTTCAGCCAGCCGTTCAGCGTTTCGCTCTCGACGGTCAACGTCGCCTTGATCTCGCCGGAGATGCTGTTTTCGAGTGCGCTTTGCGCCTTGAAATAACCGATGCCGCAAATCGCGACGACGAGCGCTGCCATGAGGATTCCCGTCAGCAGGAGTTTTTGTTTGATCCCCAAAATAATCCCTTCCTTCAAAAACACGGAACCACTCTATAGGGAAGCCGATTCTATCGCGTTCCTTTTTTATTCTATATAATCCGCACAGCTTAATCAAGCCCTTATACGTATTTAGGGAAAATTTTCCGAGATATCCGGGGGATGATGGTTCGGCCGTGTCGCATACGCCGCGCAGACATGAAAAAGGCACGGCGGGGAATACCTCCGGCGTGCCTTTGCGGATCCAATAGTTGATCGGAGCCGATTAGAATTTGAACTTGTTCGTGGTGTTCTGGAGATCCGTCGCGAGCGTCGCGAGTGCCTGCGAGGCCGAGGCGATCTCCTGGCTCGAGGCGGACTGCGACTCGGACGAGGAGGAGATGCTCTGCATGTGCTCGGCCGTCGTTTGACTGATTTCGTTGATGTCGTCGGCGGAGGCAACGAGATTCTCGGTGCCTTTGGCGACGGTCCGCATGGCGCCGTTGATCTCCGCCATCTCGACTTTGATCTCGTCGACCATATGCATGATGTTCTGGAATTGTGCGCCGACCTCGTGGATGGCGGCGGTTCCTTCCTGTACCTCTGCGGTGCCGCTCTGCATGGCGGCGACGGCTTCTTCTGTGTCGCGCTGGACGACGGTGATGCGCTCCTTGATCTGCTCGGCGGCCGTGCGGGATTCCTCGGCGAGTTTGCGGACCTCCTCGGCGACGACGGCAAAGCCGCGGCCGGTCTCGCCGGCGCGCGCGGCCTCGATGGCGGCGTTGAGGGCAAGGAGGTTCGTCTGATCGGCGATGGCGGAGATGCTCTCGACGATCTCGCCGATCTGCTTGGAGCTCTCGCCGAGTTTTTCGACGACCTCGGCCGAATGCATGACGCTCTGCTCAATGCCCGTCATTTTCGCCATCGCTTCGTTCATGAGCGCTTCGCCCTTTTGGGCGGCGTCGGCGGTGGCGGCGGAACTGCCGGCAACTTTTTCCGCCTGTCCGCTCATGCGCGTGACGTCGGCGGAGACCCCGTCGATGCTCTCCTTTGCCCCTGCGACGCTGTCGAGCTGACGCTCGGTGCCGTTCGCGACCTCGACGACGGTGGAGGCGACGTTTGTTGCGGACTCCGCCATCTGATGCGCGCCCGCGGTGAGCTCTTCGCTTGCCGCCGCGAGCTGCTCGGCGGTTCCGGCAACCTGTTTGATGAGGTCGCGGATATTTTTCATCATGGCGTTAAAGTTGGAGGCGAGTCTGCCGAGTTCGTCCTGCGAGGTAACGGGGAGTTCCTCGAGGTTCAGCCGGCCTTTGGCGAGCGCATCCACGTGATGCATGAGGCGGTCGGTCGCCCCGGTGATGGTGGCTGCAAAGCGCAGCAGGGCGAGGATGATGCCCGCGACGAGTACGATGCCGATGAGGCTCATGACGGTATAAGTGACTTTAAGGCTGTTGAGCTGAGCAAAGGCGACGGACTCGGGGACGGCGATGCCGACGATCCAGCCGGTCGAGGGGACGGTGCTGTAGGCGATGATCTGTTCCTGTCCGTCTTTTTCCATCGAGAAGTAGCCGCTCTTATTCTGCAGCATCTCGGAGAAACGGACTTTCAGCACCTCGTTTTCGTCCACCTTGTGCATGGCCTGCCCCTCGGAGGAGGCGATGATGAGACCGTCGGACTCCACAACGATGCCTTCGCCGACGCCGTGATATTTCAGCTCTTTGACTTTGTCTTCGAGGGCGCTCAGGGAAATATCCGAGAGCACGACCCCGCGGAACGTACCGTCGGCGCCTTTGTACGGGACGGCCGCGGAGATGATCGGCTTCTTCGTGGAGTCGTCTTGATAGACGGGCGTGAAGAGCGGCTTGCCGGAAGCTTTTGCGTTTTTGTACCAGTCTCGGACGAGCGGGTCAAACTGCCCCGTAAAGTTGCCGTCCACCCAGCTGATGAAGCGGCCGTCCTCGGCTCCGTAGGCGAGGTCGATGACTTCCTTGTCGTCGCGCGCGAGGCTCATGACCTCGCGTTCCATCTCGACGGGATTGCCGTCGAGCGCGGAGACGAGGTTTGCGGCGCTCTCCGTACGCTGCATCTTGCGCGACATCCAGCCGTCGAGTTTATCGGATTCGTCGTGCAGGACGGCGTTGATCTCGCCCGCGATGCTCTCCTCGAGCGCGCTTTGCGCCTTGTAGTAGCCGACGCCGCAGATCGCGACGACCAAGAGCGCCATAAGAGTACCCATGAGGAGCAGTTTTTGCTTGATGCCCAAATGTAATCCCATTCCTTTCCTTGGATTGGAAGCGCCGATTCCTGCGACGGCGTTTCCAAGAAACATCCAACCTGTATTTTATACCTTTCAATGAATTTAAGCAATGTTTTAGAGGAAGATTTATGATTAGAAAATAATCCTTATAGGAAAATGAAATACGATGCGGCATTGTGCCGATCGATGCGGCGGCGTGCGCTTGGGGAACGGCTGTGCCCGGCGGGCAATGAGCCGTTACCGTTCCACTATAGGACTTTGATGCCCGACGTTCCCTATTATAGCGATTTTAATATATTTATCAAGAAGTTTTCATCGATAGGGGAGCATTGGGAAAAGATTTGCGCGGCGTGTCGAATTATGATAGGATAGGGCGGTATATTTTATTGTTAGATGCCGCGGACAGCGCTGCAATGCGTCCGACGGCGGCAATGAGGAGGAACTATGACAACTGAAGAGAGACGTGCGGACGCCATCGCCCGTGAGGCGAGGCGTACCGCGGCTGCTGCCGTGCTGTTTGCCGCGGCGTGGACGCTGCTGGGCTTCGGGCTCGCAGACGTAGATGTGACGGTCGCGGGGTTCCCGCTGTGGGCGGTGACGGGGACGGTCGGCGTGATGGCCGTCGGGGCGCTGCTTGCCGTGTACCTTGCGCGGACGGCGGCGGATATTCCCTTTGACGATGCGGCGGGAGAGGGGGAGACGCGATGAGTACGCTCTATGTGCTCCTCCCCCTGCTCGGCTTTATGGCCTTTATGCTCGCGCTCGGCGTCTATGTGCGGCGGCACGAGGGGACGGGCGGGTTCCTCTCGGGCTACTTCGTCGGCGGGCAGTCGCTCGGCGCGTTCGTGCTCGCGATGACGATGGTCGCGACGTACAGCTCGGTGAGTTCGTTCGTCGGCGGCCCGGGCATGGCGTACGAGATCGGCTTCGGCTGGATCTACATGGCGGTCATTCAGGCGATGACGATATTCCTCGTGCTCGGCATCTTTGGAAAAAAGGTGGCGCGCCTTGCCCGTCGGATTCACGCGGTGACGATTGTGGACATCATCCGCGACCGCTATCGCTCGGATGCCCTCGCGGCGCTTGCGGCGTTCGCCATTGTGCTCTTCTTTGCGGCGTCGATGGTGGCGCAGTTCGTCGGCGGGGCGCAGCTCTTTGCGGCCGTGACGGGCTACAGCTACGAGCTGGGGCTCGTGCTCTTCGGCGTTGTGGTCGTCGTCTATACGTCGATCGGCGGGTTCCGTGCCGTTGCGCTGACGGATACCTGCTGCGCGCTTGTGATGATGGCGGGGATCGTGCTGCTCTTTTACTATGTGCTGGACGCGGGCGGCGGACTTGCGGCCATCCTTGAGACGCTGCGGACGGCGCATCCGGAGATGCTGACGCCGACGTCCGCGGGGCATATGCCCGTCTCGCTCTACATCTCGCAGTGGCTGCTCGTCGGGGCGCTCACGATCGCGCTCCCGCAGTCGGTCGTGCGCGCCGTCAGCTATCGGAGCAGCCGCGATATGAGCCGCGCGATGATCATCGGGACGATCGTGATTGCGTTTATGAATATCGCGGTGAATCTCGTCGGCGTGCTCGGGCGCGGCGTGCTCTCCGTCCCCGCGAAGGAGCTCGGCGGCGTCGACAGCGTGATCCCGCACCTCATGACGGCGGTGATGCCGCCCGCGCTGCTCGGGTTTGCAATCATCGGCCCCCTGGCGGCGTCCATCTCGACGATTTCGGGCGTGCTTATCGTTGCGTCCTCCGCGGTGGTGAAGGACGTCTACCTCCATCACATGAAAAAAAGCGGCCGGTCCGTCCCGGAGCAGACGCTGCGGCGTCTCTCCATGGGCATTACCGCCGCGCTGGGGGTCGTCGTATTCATTCTCGCCGTCGCGCCGCCGTCGCTCATTTGGCTCATCAACATGTTCGCGTTCGGCGGCCTCGAGACGGCGTTCTTCTGGGTGCTCGTCTTCGGGCTCTTTACGTCATGGGCAACGCGCACGGGCGCGCTCTGCTCCATGGGCGGAGGGACGCTCGTCTACTGCATCGCGATGGCGGCCGGTTTGAAACCGTTCGGCCTGCACCCCATCGCCGTCGGCATCGCCGCCTCGCTCGCGTTCTTCCTCGTCGGGAATTGGATCGAGCGGCGCGGGACCGCTTGACAATTTTCGCGGGAAAAACTATAATAAGAGCACAAAAAGAGTGACAGCCGAGTGGTGTCGTCGGTCACTCCCTAGAATCTAGTAGATTGAAGAAGAGCCGACACGAACCGTGGACGGTTCTTTTTCTATTGCGTCAGAGACGCAGCAGAGCAGAAATAATGCCGACAATCAGCGTCAAAGCGGCAATCGCAAGCGAAAGCATCTCGTAGAGCGTCATGCGCATCACCTCCCGACGGGAGGCCGAACCTCGTCTGTCACTTGTATCTATTATAGCACATATTTTCGATAATGAGAAGAGCGAATATCCTATGATTCCGCGGTGACAAGCGGTACGAAATACGCCTCGGTCCCCGCGATCTCCTCGGGGGAGAAGCGCGCGCCGACGGCGGACGGCTCGCCGAAGAGCATGAAGCAGGACAGCGTGAGGTACCCGTCCTTTGTGCCGGAATCCACCGTGTGCCGAAAGCGCGGCTGACGGATGAAGTCCTGGCACATCGCCTTGCGGCTGGTACGGCAGACGATGTCGTCGTAGTTCTCCACATACTTTTCAAGGGCAGTCCGCGTGCGGCTGCCTTCTTTTTGTACGATGCTGACGTTGCGTCCCTCGCGCCCCCAAATCTCCTTGCGGATATAGGCGCCGTCGGCGAGTGCGGCGAAGTCGTCCTCGAAATACGACGGCGCGAGATAGCGCAGGGCGAGCGCGCATTCCTCCGCGGAGAAGAATTGCCGCGTCCGCGCGAGGGCGTAGACGAGCGCCATAAAGGATTTGTTCTGCAAAATGATCGCCTCGGGCGGGTTCATCATCGCAAACTTTCCCTTGTTGTAGAGGTCGAGGAACATCGCGCCGAGGGGCTCGTCCGCGGGCGTGCGCTCGTCGATGAGGATCTCCATCGGGTGCAGGCGGTAGAGCGCACCCGCATAGGCGTCGTCGGGGAGGACGATGCCGTTCGTGTCGATCTCCATATCGTAGAACGAGAGGAAGCGGATGTCCGCCTGCGGATGCGTCTCCCGCATGAGCCGCTGTAAAAAGAGCGTATTCGCCAGATCCTCCGGGTAGTCGTCAAAACAGGCGAAGACAAAAGGTGCCGCGGTGCCGGCGCAGCGCTCCCACACATGCGAGAGAAAGACGCGCAGCTGCGCCATGGTGCCCGCGTTCGGGTCGGCTTTACCGAAATAGTCCGCGGCGACGCCGTTCGCATAGTAGCTCTCGATGATGAAACAGGGCGTATCCGCGTTGATCTCCACCATGCGGATCTGTCCCGTCTCGTCCAGCACATAGTCGAACCGCGAGAGCCATGTCGGCAGTCCGAACGCGTTCGGCGCGCGCAGATAGGGCAGCAGCTCCTCGGGCATGTCCATCGCGCGCGCAAAATCGTCGGGCGCCTCCCGGAACACCGCCGCCGCCTTGCAAAACACATGAAAAAGCCCCCGCGACGCCGCACGCATCTCCTCGTAAAGCGTCTGCGGGAACTCCTGCGCCGTATGGGCGGGATAGCGATCCGCATAGTCGCCGTAATTGATATAGGTGAAAATATCGGGATCGAGCCGATCGATGTAGGTTTCGGATGCGCTCATGGCAGATTCCTCACGACCCGTGTCCGGACGAGCGCACCCCCGCGCGCCCAAAGCCAGATTTCCGCGTCAGCTGTTTGACATTCCCGCTCTTCTTCCCGTCATAATTCGTGCCGCTGCGTCCCCAATAGCCGCGTCCGGCGCCGCCGTGGTAGCGGGACACCCCTTGGACGCGGCCGGGCGGCGCGGGCAGCGCCTCGAGCGTCCCCACGGGGCGATAGGTCATCGCAGACACATCCATCGCGCCGCCGGGATAGGCGATCCCGTGGAATGCGAAATAGTTTGCGGCAATCGGCGCGAGGAGGCTCGCCGTGCCGTACTCCCAGATGAGATTGCCCGCCTCGTCGCGGCGAAACGTCACCGCCGTGTCGTCGTCGTAGAGCGCCGTCTCCGTCCCGTCGCCGCCGTTCATGAGCGTATAGCGCCGCCCATAGGCATCCGCGAGTCGCTGTTCGCCCGCATTCCATGCGGGATGTACGAGCGCGCACAGTTCATATGTGATGTCGTTGCGATAGTAATATCCCGCGCCGAGCGCCGCGACCGAAACAAATACGGCGGCGAGAATTTTTGCCTTTCGTCCTGCGTTCTCCATGGCGCGCCCCGTTAGCGCAGCGCGCCGCTGATCACGAGCGCAAGCCCGACAAAGATGCCGAAGACGAAGATGCCCGCCGCCGTATTGCCGCGCATGATCTCTTCGGGCAGCTCGTATTTCCGGTGCCAGATATTGATGATGAAGAACCCGAGGATGAAGAAAACAATGCCGACCGCCGCATAGACGGCGCTCGCGACGGCGCCGCCCACGAAATCAAGCGGCGCAGCATCATAGACGGGCGCAGCGATGACCGCCCGCAGAATCTCGCCGATCCCGATGAACGAACCGGCCGAGAGCCACGCGACCGCACGGTTGCCGCGCCGAATCTCCTCGGAGAAATCCCCGGGGATGAAGAAATCGATGACGACGTTCGAGACAATCATCATCAAGATGCCGAACATGGCGTAAAACGCGGTCAGCATGAGGACGGACAGATCGATCATAAGGGGCACTCCTATCTTCTCCTAAACTGCTACGGACGAACGACAACGGAACGACCGCGCACATCCCCTGTACGGACAACCTCCGCGTAGCGTGCGAGCGTATAGTCCCGTTTGAGTTTTTCCTGTGCGGGCGTGTCGTCGGCGCCGCGCGGCGCACAGGCAATGCGCGCCGTCCCCGCGGATGCGGCGGTGATCCGCGCCTCCTCCTGCACGGTGCGCAGGACGAAGGGATGCGCCGGCAGAGAGAGCTCCGTATGCCCCTCCATGATGCGCCCGTCGATACCCTCGATGAGATCGAGCGCCGCCGTCCCCGCATCCGTATCCACATCGTAGACCTTCGCGCCGTCCGCGCTGTGTTCCTTCGATTCGTACGGCGCATCCTCGACGCGCTCCTCCATCGCGTAGGGCATCCCCGCGAGGCGGCGCAGATCGTGCCATGTCCCGATATCGGGCATCTCATCGATCATGAAGAAGAAGAACAGCCCCACACCGAGAACGGTAACGCTCTGTGACAGCCCGTTCATGAACCGCTTCTTTCGCGCCGACCACTTCATCGCGCCGACGCGCGTCTCAGAGACCTCGGGATCGAGACGAATGTCCCCCGGCTTTACACTGTGTCCCTCGGCGGCATCCTGTGTGCCGCCCTTCCATGATTCGATGAAAAAGAAACGCTTTCCGTCCACATGCCGATACTGTCGGTACGATGCCGTATCCCCGACGGAGGCATCCGTGTCGCCCCACACGCCCGTGACGACCTGCTCCCCCTTGTCTCGGAGCGCGTAGCCCTGCGGCGCGGTCGACCGATGCGCCGTCCTGCTGAGCGTGCACGCGAGATTGTCCCCTTCGACGGTCAGCCACATGCGGCTCGCCTCACCCTCGGCGACAAGTCCGTATTCCGTCCAGCGGTCGTCCGAACCCTTCTCCTTATACCGGATTTTCTCCACGATCGTGTACGGCTTCCCCTCGACGAGGATGCCCGTCCAACAGTCGAAATCCATGAGAATACGCCCCTCTCATGATATGTTCTCTCTATTATATAATGAATATTTTGAGATAGCAAATGGGAGAGACCGCACGGGATTATGGGAAAAAGAGCAGTTCCACGAGAAAGACCGTCGCCGACGCCGCGGCGGCCGTGCGAAAGAGACTCGCCCCGTGCCACGCAAGCCAGCCGGAGACGGCGAATGCCGCCGCGCCCGCCGCCGGGAGACGCGTCGCCTCGACGATGGCGGGGAACGTCATCACCGCCAGCGTCACATACGGCACATAGTAGAGAAACGAGCGCACGAAGACATTTTTGATCTCGTGACGCAGGAGAAGTGCCGGCGTGAGACGGATCGCGATCGTTACCGCCGACATCACCGCGATATAACTCCAAATATCATGCATCGCCGTTCTCTCCTTCCGTGCGCACGGGGAAGAGCGCCGCGCCGAGACCCGCGATGAGCAGCGTCAGGATAATCGTTCGCGTGCCGCCCGAGAGATCCGACACGAGGGGCGCGTGTGCCGTCGCAAAGGACAGCAGGAAACTCGCGAGCACCATCCCGCCGATGACGCGGCTCTTTTTCGCGGGCGGCAGGATCACCCAGACGAACATGCCGTAGAGCGCGACCGAGAGCGCCGAGAGCGCCGCCGCGGGGAGAATCCCGCCCGCCATGATGCCGATCGACGTGCCGATCGACCAGACGGGAACCGAGACCGCGATCGCCCCGTAGTTATAGTACGGATCGATGCGGCCGCCGCGCGCGACCGTGATGCCGAAGATCTCGTCCGTTACGCCGAAGGAGACCGCAAGGCGGTGGGCGAGGGAGGTTTCCGAGGAGAACCGCTGCGTGAGCGCTGCCGCCATGAGCAGATAGCGCGCATTCGCCACAAGCGTCAGCACCGCCAGCTCGAGGTAGGGCGCATGCGCCGCGATCACCGTGAAGCCCGCGTACTCGCCCGCCGAGGCGATGTTGAGAAGACTCGTCACGAACCCCTGCCACGGCGTGAGGCCCGCGGTCTCCGCGAGAATGCCGAGCGTGAACGCCACGACAAAATATCCGAGCGCGATCGGCACCCCGTCGCGCATCCCCTCCATGAACGCCGCGCGGCGCGACGGCCGCATCTCTCCTTCGATCATATAGAATATCGACCTTTCTCGTATCTTTTTTCGCATCGTTCTCGAAATCCCATGAAAACATACTCTATTGTATGATAAAACGATTGCTTTGTAAAATAAAGACGCAGACACAAATGGAGCGGCACGGTTGAAAATTCCGCGCCGTTATTGTACACTATGGGAAAAGGAGGCGATCGGGATGGCCGTCATTGTCGAACTCACGGGAGAGGAAGAACGGCTCGCACAGAGCTATGCCAAAATCCACGGAACGTCTGTCGAAGAGGCGATGAAGCGAAACTTCTTCGAGATGATCGAGGATGAGTACGACGCCGCTGTGGCGGATGCGGCGTATGAGGAGTATGTCAAGAGCGGGAAAAAGTCGCGCCCCATCGAGGAACTGTGGGAGGAACTTGGCCTGTGAAATACCGCGTGGAGAGTGCAGCGAGTTTCGATAAAGACTTTAAGAAACTAGATAACTACACGAAACGCATGATTCAATCGTGGATTGAAAAGAATCTCATAGGCACCGAAGACCCGCGGGCACACGGCAGAGCGCTCACCGCAAACCGTAAGGGACAGTGGCGGTACCGCATCGGCGATTACCGATTGATCTGTCTTATTGAAGATACAAAGCATGTCATTCTTCTGCTAAGTGTAGAGCATCACAGGGATATATATACTGCCTGAGTTCATATATGAACAGTAAACGGGGCAGGCGCGCGAAATACCATCGCGCGTCTGCCCCGTTTCGTATGAGATGATACGGCGTCAGCCTAGTTCGTAGCCCGCATCGTCGAGGACGGCGGCATTCCCTCAGAGCCGCGCCTACCAATCCCTTTCGCGAATGGCTTCTTCGATATCGATGTCGATGCCGTGCGTCCATAGGATATAGCCGACGCCCTCGGCGATGCTCTCGCGCGCCGCCGTCTCGATTTCGCTGTCATTTTCTGCGAACACGTCCTCCAAATCGTTGATGGCGTTCACGATCTCGTCGAGCTTTGCCTGCACCGCATCGATTTCCGTCACACCGCCCGAGAGAAAATCGTCGAGTTTCAACAGCTGCGCCTTCACCTTATCGACCAAAAAGTCGGGGAAATATTCGTCGTCGTACATATCGCCCAGCAGTTCGTAATCGGGAGAGAATCCGCACTCGGCCACATCTATGATAGGTTTCGGCGCGGGGGGAACAGCCGGCATCGACTTACATCCGCCTGTCGCAAAATCGCTGAAGCATTGCTCCGGTATCTCCATCAACATGCCGTTGACATGCAGTTGATACATTCTCTTCGCTGGATTCTGCACAAAATGCGTCGCATCGATGCGTGCAATCTGTTTGTCTGCATACTTCTCGAGACGGAGCGTCCCCGCCCCAAACTCCTCTGTGAACGTCCGGTAATCGTCGTAGTTCAAGCAAAATAATTTCCCATCGACCGATGCGATGTGGTTCATCGTGTGCCGCCTTTCTAAGACCGTGATCGATTCCAACGATACGCGCCTATTATAAGAGAACCGCGTGAGGCGGAAATTAAAATCACGTTTCTTGCAAGCGCATATAATAAAAACTGCCGCAAGCGAAGTTCCGCATGCGGCAGTTCCTTTTTTGAGTCGGGTTAGCCCAATTCGTAGCCCGCGTCGTCGAAGGACGGCGGCGAGCTCCGTATGCGGGATGTCGCGGCTCGTCTTGAACATCGCGGTGCCGGCCTCGAGGCTGACGTTTACATCCGAGACGCCCTCCATGCCGGAGAGCGATTTCGTGACGTGCTTGACGCAGTTGGGGCAGGTCATGCCCTTGACGCTGATTGTTTTTTCCAATGATAAAAAGATGAGTTTTCTTAGGGATACATAATCAACGTAGTTTTATCGACAATCTTCAAGAGGAAGACGACCATGTGGATGCAAAAATCCTGCATGGTCGTTGCTTTATGAGAGTATATCTCAAAAAGTACTTGCAATTTCTGCCTCGGCGAGTGATAGATAGACATGGAAAACCACACCATTACAAAGGAGGACAACATCATGGAACGCAATTACAACGTGAGCGGAGCAGACCGCAAGCGCCTAGTCAAGACTATCGGAGATGCTTTGGGAATCAGACCAAAGTATATGGAGACACCGAGCTTTGCCTTTCAGATTGGCAGTTACGAGGTCACTAAGCACGGCGTGCTGATTTTCGAGAAGGATGAGCAGACGGCAAACGTCCTCGCAGCCATTGAAGCAGCAGGATTCATGGCAGAGCAGTCCGAAGGGGATGTTCTCACTGACAGCAGTATGGAAGAGGCCAAGGACACTCTGCAGGAGGAGGGTACACAGATTACGGAGATTGAAGCGATGGCGCAGACAGTCGAGGAACACATCATGGAGGAATCTGCCCCCATTGAGTCACAGGAGGATATCGTCAATCTTTCTATCAGTATGCCGAGGGAAAATTTCTCCGACACTGCATTGGCAAATTTAGATGCCTTGCTCAAAAGCAAAGGGAATCTCATCAAGGCGGCGTTCGACATCGAGGAGGTAAACTATACGCTGACAGAGGAGCGGATTACTTTCGCATGGTTTCACGGAACACTCACGCCGGAGGCGTATCGTGCCTACGCTGATTTCATCAGCAAGCTGTGCGATATGGCACAGCGGCAGAAGCGTGTACTTGCCAAAGAAAAGAAAGTGGACAACCCCAAGTACGCATTCCGCTGCTTCCTTTTGCGATTGGGGTTGATTGGAAATAAGTATAAGACCACCCGGAAAATTCTCCTTCAGAATCTTTGGGGGAACAGTGCATTCAAATGCGGACATCGCAAAGGAGACTGCTTATAATGAAATTTCCCAGTAAAGAACACATCGAAATGTTCCGCAAAAAGTACCCCGCGGGGACGGTGGTCGAGATTATCTCGATAGAAGATACCCAAGCGCCTCCTGCCGGGACATTGGGGACGGTTTGGGGAGTAGACGATGCTGGAAGCATTTTGGTGCGCTGGCAAAATGGCTCATCCCTAAGCCTTATTCCTGAAGTGGACGAATTCCGAAGTATGAAGGCTGCAAATAAAAAGTCAAGCCATCAACAGTAAAAAGATGAGGAGTTGAGGAAAGGCACGGAAAGATTTTTTCTCCGTGCCTTCAGATTTACGCAAATATAGTCTTCTCGAAATCTGTGTAGGCTTTTTTCCTTAATTCTTCAGCTTTTGTATAGAACTTGTCGGCTCCGTCTTTTGTGGAGTAGTATTTCTTGATGATTTCCTCTTGCTCTGAGATTGAGGGAATCGGGATACGGATAGAACCTATTTCGTCACTATTTATATTACACTGTCCTGCTGTTTGTCTGCTCATAGTATCGATTTGAAATCGTACCAATGGAAGCATGAATAGGATGTTCACATATTCTGGCAAAACTATAGAAGTATCAAACCGATACCGTATGACGTATGAGGCATAGGTGTAATCGCCGTCAAGGTTAAAGACTGCTGATTTCCCAACGAGCTCTTTGCTGTTTGTTCTGTTAATCAGGAAGTCGCCTTTACGTAATAACCATTTATCCGGCTCCCTTGCCGTAGTCGCAGTTTTGCGTGGTAAGTACTTTAAATCGTCTAAATCAAGAGCCCCATCGACGATGTTAGGCATTCGCAGCATTGGTATCATACCCGTTTTCTGTGTGGGAGATGCCTTTATCGACAGCCCGAAAAGCGACTCCTTTGTAAGTTCCGCAATTGTGTGTATGGGGGATTTGAAACTGTTATAGACCTTGTCCAATTTGCCTTCTTTTAAACCAAACGCAACTTCCCAGCGTGATACGGATGAATAAGATATGATTTGAAGAATCGATGATGTTGTCGCTGTCGACACATCCTGCTCCTTCAAATCTGAAACTGTAGACTGGATATCGAATAGTAAGCCACTGCTGAAATCGTCCCCGTCAGACATACTTTTTTCGGCCGCCGCAATCGTGGCGTGATATACCTTTAGGATCTGTTCTTGTTCCGGGATTGGCGGAATAGGTGCCTCAATAGCTGCTAATTTTTCATAACTCAACGTTTGTCTAACCGAACCTGTGGTTGAATCTTTGATTAAAGTGTTGAAGTATTCGCTCCTCATCATCAACCATAAGAATTGTGGAATTAGAGTTTCCATGCAGCTGAAAACGACATATGCGGGACTGATGTAGTCACCTTTTAAATCGGCTGTTTTAATGCCTATAGAGCCGACATTGATCCTGTACGGGTTATAAGCAAGCCAACCGCTTTCTACCCTGTGGTATTTCTGCTTTATCTTCTTACCCTTTTTAACACCGGCATCAAACATTCCGACCTTATTGGAAACGCCAAGAATAGTGCAATCCTCATCAGGGTAATCGGATAGCTGAATCTTTTCTGTTTGATGAATTAAATGCTTTCCTAATGGCTCTACTGGATAGATTGACTTTATCTTGTTTAGCAGAAACTGCTTTACATCCCACTGCCCAAGTGAAGAAAACAAAACATTGGAAAGGATGGCCGACTTATTGTTCATTTAATACAACCTCCTTTTCATGGCTGTTTCTGCAATAAAATCCGTCTGCATTAAGACTGTATTCGACATTGATTTTTTCTGAATACCATAAGTGGTTCTGAATTCGATAATCCCGATATTCATTCACCAAGGCAGGTAACTGATTGCCTTCTGATGCCGCTCCGGTGGTAGTGATTCCTGCATCATCGATCTTTGCAATCGGCACATCGTAGTCAAATTTTTTCTTTACGACGGGTTTGGTCTCATCCGCGATCTGTTTCTGCAGGTCTTTGAGAGCCTTCTCTGCAGACTTCTTCGAGTCTCTGTTTTCTTTCTGTTCCAGCTGAATGGCTTCGACCTCTTTCTCAATTGCAGAGAAATCCGCATCTTTTGCTTTTTTTGCCTGTTTCATTCGAATACGAGCATCCTTCAAATCTTTTTTTAAGATATCTGTATTGGAGCTACATTCGGCGATAGTGGTATTCAGGTCGTCGATTTCGGGTTGATGAAGTGCGGTTACTTCATCGAGCGCAGTTTTTTTACAACGAGCATATTCTTGCTCTTCCTCATCTGTAAACTTGCGCATAAAGACGAGGGACGGCTTTACTGTTGCTCCTGCTGCGATGAACACATCTTGGGGGATCGAGCAAATGAGTATAAGTTTTGCACGTCCTTCAAAGTATTCTCTGACTGTGGCAAGGTTTTTATTGTTAAGTACGCCTTCGGGGAGAACCATGCCCATCCTTCCACCTTTTTTGAGCAAACGAAGACACCGCTCCATAAAAAGAACTTCCGTAAGGGTACTTGTGTTGCCAAGGTCGTAAAGCGAGAGTAGGGATGCACCGATGTGGTCATCAACCTGTTTAAGAGCTTCATCATAGGATTTCCCATATTTTTGTTTGTATTTTCTTTTCATCTCCTCATCAGTAAAGCGATCAGCCTCGGAAATGAGCTGATTACGGTCAACATTCTGACCAAATGGCGGATTTGTCAGAATTACATCAAATCTTTCCTCGAATATACCGTTGACATTGAGCAGACCATCGTGATGATGTACGCCGCCGTGACCATCACCATGCATAATCATGTTCATTTTGGATGTTCGTGCCATACGAGGATTTGCATCCGTTCCATAAATACAATTGCGGGAAAGCTGATACATTCGACTCTCCTTGATAGAAGTATCTAGTTCAGTATTCAGTGCAGTTTGCATCGCATCTATTTTATCGCTGATTTCTATCTGTTCTTCTTCCAGCTTGCTGTCAAAGTCATTTCCTTCAAGAGAAGCTCTCAGTTTTTCTTTCTGTAATCTGACATCAGCCTCTATTTTCTCACGCACATATTCAAATGCTTTGATGAGAAACCCCCCAGAGCCGCAAGTTGGATCGCAGATAACTTCCCCTTCCTGAGGATCGAGTATCTCCGTCATAAAATCCACAATTGTTCTCGGCGTAAAGAATTGTCCAAGTTCACCGCGAAAAGTTGTACCGAGAAATTGCTCAAAAGCGATGCCTTTTACATCATCCTGTGTATCAGACAAATTGTAATTTTCCAGCTTCTCCAAAATCTGCACAAAGCTGTTCTCTCTGATTTTAATTTCATCATTATCCTCGAACAGATGGTCTTCTTTAAATTCGATTTTTGTGGTGTCGAATAGGTTCTGCATATAAGCTTGGTCAATACCTCTCGCTTTTAACCCGGGACGCATATTTTTTTCGTAATTATCAGCTTGAGACAGATATTCCGCTTTGGTAAATACTTTTGTGCCTCTTTGCTGACGCTCATATCTGATTTTCATAAAAAGTAGTTTGCTGATTTCGTCAAATGCCGCCTCTGGTGATAATTTATCATTATTGCGGATGATGTTATGGCAAGCCTGTAAAGTTTTTGTAAATTCCTCACGTGTGAATGTCTTTGTCTGATTCTTGATTTGCTCAATTTTCTTAGCGTCGTCGATGTCCTTAGCAGTAGGTATGGCTACAACTTCCTCCAGTTTTTGTGGAAGAAATGCCGGATCAACATTAAAGAACTTTGTTTCCTTCTCGTTTGTAGTAACAAAGAAATCAGCGTGTGCCCAAGCGGCATAGTTGAAGCCTTGATAGTAGTCCTCTACGCGGATTTTTACATTTTCAGCTTTGCATTCTATAACTATAAAAGCTGTTTTTTTATCATCTTTATCTTTTTTGCTTTTCCATATTACAATATCTGCACGAGCCTTGCCTTGCCCACGCTGCGAATTATTGACTTTTAACTCTTGCGCCATCTGGTCTAAAGAGTACCCATAGTCATTCACCAGAGTACAGACATATCTCTGCCTAACCTTTTCCTCCGGTTTTGCAACAAGCCACTTATTTGCTAATGGGCAAAATACCTTGCCATCTTTTTCTTGATATTCAAGCTTTGCCATTGTAATTCTCCTCCGTTTGCATTTTCTTTCCCGCCTTTAACATTCTCTTGCGATTGCGAAATTCTCGCTGATTTTTGGCATTCCGTGCTTTCTGGCATTTTTCCTTGTCGCAGTATTCCTGCCGATTGTTCCTGCGAATGAAGAAGTCTCCGCAGTGGCGGCAGGTCATCATAACGCCCGTCAATCCTTCGTGAGAACCACCGTGGTGTTCCTCGATGGGATCTTCTGACATCATGTGGGCAAGGGTGAGCCAAGCAATCTCAAAGACCGAATCCACATCTACGGCAAAGGTCATACGTCCTGTTTTCGGACTGAGTTTGAGCTGCAGACGGAAATCCGGGACACTTTCCATGAGCAAATCCCGTAGCCGCTCGTAGTCATCGAAAGGCTCCACAGCATAATCGCCATCGGCGGTCTGCTTGGCAGGGTGCGCCTCCATATACGTGCGCTCGAGTTGCATTTCCTTGAGCAAGTTGTCCTTGGCGGCGCTCACGTCAATATTTTTTACATTCCTCATGTTATGTTTGTACCGCTCCAAGTACGGCAGCCCCGGGAAGCGTTTCTCTTCATCGTACATATCGTAGGTTTCATCGGAATCTCCCTCGCAAATCCGCATGAGAGCCGTGTAGAAACGGGCAGTATCATAGAGCTTCCCGAGTTCTTCCATAAAGGCATGAAGGGAGAAGGTGGCATCACGGCCAGCAAGCTCCGCTGTCATGTCGCAAAGGTCGAATTGCTCATCCGTCAATTCGCCGTAGACTTCATCTATATGATAAGGGTGCATCACATCCTTGCACCAGTCCAAAATCAAATCCGTGAATGGCTTCTCTTTTGGGAGGTCATTTATTTTTTTTGCCAGATTGCACAAGCTGGAAAGTATGTATCCTCCCGAAATGCAATCCTTCTGCGTTATATCCGGGGGATGATGAGCGTCGCATACGGGTATGGCAGCCCAAGTACCGTCCTTCAAATAATCAATCTCATAATCGGCAAAGCGGAAGCTGTGGTAGACAAGCTGTCCCACGCCGCCGACTTCCCCAAAACCGAGCATATCCGTCTGCCTGTTGGCTCTCATGTTGTTTCGTCTATATCCCATCATTATCACACCAATCGTTTGATAGTAAGCGTTAGAGTAAGTATAAGCGTGAGTGTGAATATGTTGATTACGGTTATAGTTTATAGTAGAATAGAAACAAATACAAGGGGGTGTGAAAAAAATTTTTTCAAGAAAATAAAACACGTTCCCAATCGTCAGCGGATGTCAGCCGGAAACGGCGGTTTCCCGCATCAAGGGAGGAGTCTTTCTGTTTTGAGAGGAGATGCACCGTGAAGGACAGAAAACGACAACGGGAGAATCGGCGAAGGAAGCATCGAGAGGAGGGGCTTGAGAGGAAAAACATCTTCGGCGTCAAGGACATGACCGCCTACAATGCCGTCCAACGAATACGGATTGGAGGAAGGGCAACGCTCAAGCTGGCATAACAGAATAGGACGCATACGCGCCGCTCGAATGTTCGAGTGGTTTTTGTTTGCCCATTTTTAAGGGAGGTAGGTGTATATGGAGAAAACGACCATGAGCGTGCGGGAATTGGCGGAGCGGATGGGCATCAGTCTGCCGATGGCATACGACCTGACTCGCCGTGCAGACTTTCCGAGCATCCGGGTGGGAGCGAGAATCCTCATTCCCGTCGAGGCGTTCCATACGTGGCTTGCCAAGGAAGCAAGCCACAAAGCGTAATGTATGACTGATTTTGCAAAGGAGGTGATATTTTGCAGGAGCTGAAAGCACAGAAGATATGGGTGTGTTGGCGATACACCATGGTCAAAGGGTGCAGGACGAAAAAGCCGTTCTCGGCTTATGGAACGGCAACGGGAACGGATGCACCGCATCGACATTCTTGGGTGACGTATGATGAGGCTCTGACGGCCTCCAAGGAGAAGCACTTTGACGGCATAGGATTCATTATTCCCGAAGGATATGTATTCCTCGACATTGACCACAGAGGTTTGGATGATCCTCTGGTACAGACCATGCTCCAAAGGTTCGATACCTACGCCGAGCATTCTGTCAGTGGCGAGGGCATACACTTCTACGGAAAATGCGACCGGGAGAAGATCCCCTCCTATATTGACGGCAAAGGTCAGCGAAAACTCGACAAGACATACTACACGAAGCATCCCAAAACCAAAATCGAACTGTATGTCGGTGGTATGACCAATCGCTTCGCCGTCTTTACGGGGAACGTCATAAGCGACAAGCCGCTCAAAGACTGTACGGCAGCCGTTCTTACCACGTTGGATAAGGATATGCGCCGCTCCAAGAAGCAGAAGTACAGTGCCAAGCGGGATGGGGACAGGAATATCTACAACACCATCTCCAAGCTACGGGAGCAGAAGAACGGCGAGAAGTTCGCCGCGCTCTTTGACCGTGGGGACATCACGGGCTACGGCTCTCCATCGGAGGCAGATGCCGCCCTCTGTTCCTTGATTGCCTTTCGTACCGGCGCGGATGCCGAGATGATCGATGCCATTTTCCGTCAATCCGCGCTCTATCGTGAGAAGTGGGAACGGGAGGATTATCGGGAGGCGACCATCGCGGTCGGGATTGAAGCCTGTCAAGGCGTGTTCCATCGCTCTAAGATGGAGCATCCCTATTTTATCCGCTTTCATGAGAAGACGGGCGCACCGTATGTGGAGCCTTCCATGCTTGCCAAGTATGTGCGGGAACATTTGGATTACATCCTCGTTCGGAACAGCGGGAAGCAGGGAATGATCAAGTACGTATACGAGCGGGGCGCTTACCGCATCTATGCCGACGACATGATGAAGGGCGTCATCAAGAAATTCATCGCCGATTATGACGAGGAACTGGTGCGCATCAAGCCGATCAACGAGGCATTTCAGCTTCTAGCGACCGACCTCGACTATGTGCCGCAGGAAAAGCTCGACGCCGACGAGCGTCTTATCAACTTTCGGAACGGCTTGCTCTATGTGTCCGCTGCGGAAGCCGTGCTCCATCCGCACTCTCCCAAGGCGATGTCTACCATTCAAATTCCCTGCAACTGGACGGGGAAGGAAACGCCGACGCCTGTATTTGACCGCTATATGCATATACTGACGGGCGGTGATGCAGCCATTCGGCAGCTCCTCCTTGAATTTATGGGAGCGTGTATCTCCAATGTGAAGGGATGGCGCATGAAAAAAGCACTTTTCCTCGTGGGGGAGGGAGATACGGGAAAGTCACAGTTAAAGAGCCTCGTGGAGCGGCTGTTGGGCACAGGAAACTACATCGGAATTGACCTCGCGGAGATTGAGGCGCGATTCGGAACGGGAACACTCTACGGCACACGTCTTGCGGGAAGTTCCGATATGAGCTTCCTTACCGTTGCGGAATTGAAGACCTTCAAGAAAATCACAGGTGGGGACAGCCTTTTTGCCGAGTTCAAAGGACAGCAGGGATTTGAGTTCACTTACGGCGGTCTCCTCTGGTTCTGTATGAACCGTCTGCCGAAATTCGGCGGGGATGATGGGAAGTGGGTGTATAACCGCATCATGGCAGTGAACTGCCCCAATCCAATTCCAAAGGATGCGCAGGACAAGCTGCTTCTCGAGAAGATGTATGCCGAGCGGGAGGGCATTGTCTACAAGGCTGTGCTTGCCTTGCAGACGGTCATCGCCAACGGCTATCGGTTCTCCGAGCCGGAATCTATTCATGTGATTCGTGAGACTTACCGCAGAGAGAACAATACCGTTATTTGCTTCTTCGAGGAATGCATGGAGGAACGAGAGGAGTCGAAATACACCGATGGCGCTACTACGGGGAGAATCTACAATGTGTACAAGGCTTGGTGTCAGGACAACAACCATGGCTTCTCCAAGACGGCGAAGGAGTTCCGTGACGAACTTGCGGCTCACGTGGGCAGCACCTTCAAGGACATCTCGCTCCACACGCGCACAGGCACATATTACAGGAAGTTCACGCTCACGCAGGAAGTGATGATGCACTACCGAAAAACCTTTGATTTCTATGCGGCAGGCGACTTTTTGGAGGACTTTCTCGCCTGAACGTGACAGTTCTATGACTGCCCGTGAATGCAGGAATTGCGCTGTTTTGCCTATGCTCCGTGATTCCTCTGTGACGGTCTGAAACCGTAGGAATCACACGAGGAAGCCAATCATCTCAAGGGATTAAGTCAACCTGTGAACGGTGTGACAGTTTTTCAAACTTCTTGGGGGGATTTGAAAAAGTTAGGAAGATATAGATATGAAGTATAAAGATATGAAAGATATGAAAAGAACGGGGGAGGTTCTGTCACGGATGTCATGAAAATCTGTAAAGCCCTGCGGGATAAGCCGTTGCGCGTGTTTTTCATTGTCACGCGGCAAGCACGGGAAGAATCACGCCATCACAACAAATCACCGACTGCTGTCATGCCGGAGAAAACCTGCATTTTCGCTAGTGAAAATCTTAAGGGAGGCTGTATATATGTCAAAACGAGACCGTATGCTTCGGGACTTGTGCAAGTCCTTGGGCAAGCATTACATCATCGTTACCATCGATCTTGAACGTGTCATTTACCGCGATTTCGGCAACGGATTCCATGTGGAAATCAGCGGCGTGCATACGAGCAAGGAAAACAAGAGGGCAACGCTCTATCTGTGGCACGGAAACAGTGCGCCGGCTTGCCTCATTGTGAAGACCGTTTCCGATGTTCCTCGCGGAAGCATCGGGGATGTAGCAGAGGAACTTCTCCGCTATTCCGAGGAGCTGATTCGCTCCGGGAAGGGGGACAGAGACACGCTCTTTCAAATGCTTCATCCGGAAATGTGTGGCAGGAACGCCACAGCAAGATCATAAGTCGAATGTCAACGCGACAGATGAGAAGCGTCTGCCGCTGTATTGCTGCCTTGCTTGCAGCAGGAAGGAGGAACTGTATGTTCCATCACGCTCAAAACTATCCCCTTATCCCTACCGTCAAGAACGGCACGCGCCTTCATCCGCAGAACAATCTTTGCTCGGAGGAGCACACACGCAACATCTACGATCTCTATATGACGCGTGAATTGGTGCGCAACGAGTATAACGAGGTGCGCGGCTTCTATCGTCTTCATGCCAAGAATCCCCACACACTGGATATGGCATTGGTTTATGACATTGAATGCCCCAAGTGCGGCAATCTCTTGAAGCAAGTGGGACATTGTCTGAACGATCATGAACTGGGGCTGTATGCCTGCCGGGTATGCGATAAGAAAAAGGGAGGATTTTGATTATGTCTGCAAATTTCAATATCATCGGTACGTCCGACTACCGTAAAAACTTCTGGAACGCCATGCGCCAAGAGCCGTACAACTGCATGGTTCTCAATCATGCGGAGGGGAAACCTGTATCGGCGTATACGCTTCCCGCCGAAGACGCTTCCTCTATGGACGATTTCATCAAGCAGGAGAGCATTTCGCGGAACCTCTGCACCACGGTGAAGTTCTACGGTGGGGCAAGCCGCATCTTTGCCCATGACTGCGCCGATTTTGCTAACTGGGTACCGGAAGGAAGTGTCATCCCGCTCTATGACGGCTTGAATGACTTTACCAGATACCCGGTGGACTCCCATAAACTTGCCGTGTTCGTCAAATTGACCGAGGAATTCGTGCATGATGCCGCCTTCGATATGGAGGAGCATCTTACCCGTCGCTTTGCCAAGAACTTTGCCAAAGCCGAGGACGATGCTTTTCTGAACGGTGACGGGGCAAATAAGCCCACAGGACTTCTCCATGCCGAAAAAGGAGCGGAAGTCGGTGCGACTGCCAAGAAGCTGTCCTTCGATGACCTTATCAAGCTGTATGCATCGGTGAAACCGGAGTACCGCAGCAAAGGCACATGGCTGATGAATGATGATACGGCTCTTTTTCTTCGCACGATGAAGGATGATAGCGGAGCCTATCTCTGGAACAGCGATAAGGACACCATTCTCGGCAAGCCTGTGGTTATTGGTGAGGGGATGCCAAACGCCGAGAGCGGGAAATTTCCTGTGCTTTTCGGAGATTTCAGCTACTACTGGATGATTCATCGCTCTCCCGTTCGTGTGCGCTCCCTCAAGGAGAAATTTGCGCTTCACGGACAAGTCGGTTATCTCGCCATGGAATTCGTGGACGGCAGACTCATGCGCAGGGAGGCTGTCAAGGCACTCAAGATAACTGCATAAAGGTGTTATGGGTACGGCGGAGTGATTTGCTCCGCTGTATCTGTTTTCGGCAGGGAGGAAGGATAGAGCTTTGATTTTTATGGGACAGCATTGTGCCGGATCGCCTCCCAATAGCCGCTATTTATCTCTATGACGGGTTAATCCCTCGTTTGAATTGTCGTTTTTGTGCGCGTGACCCAGCGCCGGTCACCACGCCAAAAGATTGTAGAGATTTGACCGCCCCCTGGGGGCGTCGTCAGAGGACGTAGCGAAACGTGACACCCTTGATGCTATCACAAATAAGGAAGGGAGGGGAAGCAATGACAAATACACAGTCAAGAGAGCGCAATCTGCAGGACACCGTCTATATTGTAGAAGATATTATCAGCGACACGGCTAAGGAAACCGTAATGGACAAGGTGCAAAAACTCATCCTGCGGGATGCGGAGGCTTTAGCGAAAGATTCGGCGATTTCGCCGTAATCCGCTTGACTTCTTCACAGCAGTACGGGAATATGAAGTACCACTTGAAGATTGTCGGAAAGGAGGATATCATGGGCAGACAATCACAAACTGCCGTGGAGAACGGTGAAAAAATCACAGCCTTGTACTGCCGTCTCTCGCGGGACGATGATATGCAAGGCGATTCCAACAGCATCCGCAATCAGAAAGCCATCCTCGAAAAATATGCTGTTGACAACGGGTTTCGGAATCGCGAGTTCTTCGTGGATGACGGATACAGCGGGACGAATTTCGACCGCCCCGACTGGCAGCGACTCATAGCAAAGGCAGAGCGCGGGCAAGTAGGGACGGTCATCGTGAAGGACATGAGCCGTTTGGGGCGCAACTATCTCCGGGTGGGCTATTATACGGAGATGTTTTTCCCGGATGCGGGCATACGCTTCATTGCCGTCAACAACGGCGTGGACAGTGCCAATCAGCAGGACAGCGATTTCACGCCCTTCATCAATATCATCAACGAATGGTATGCCAAGGACACCAGCAAGAAAATCAAGGCTGTTTTCAAGGCGAAGGGGGAATCCGGGCGGCACATGGCAAACCGTGCGCCTTATGGCTACATGAAAGACCCGCAAAACAAGGAGCGTTGGATTCCTGATGAAATTGCCGCTCCCTTGGTGAAAGCTATGTTCCGCAAGTGTATGCAGGGATTTGGTCCCGGATGGATTGCCCGGGAACTCAGGGAGCAGAAGGTTTTAAATCCGATTCTTCATGCCAAGGTCAGGGACGGGAAAATTTCAAGGCAGGAAGCGGAAGCCATGCCGAACGCTTTTGTGTGGAGTTCGACTTATGTGGCCGATATTTTAAGACGCCCGGATTATTTGGGGCATACGGTCAATTTCAAGACGTACAAAAAATCCTATCGCACAAGAGGCGTATATCTGAACGATCCTTCGGAGTGGGTGATTTTTGAAAATACGCAGGAGCCGATTATCGACCAAGAGACCTTCGATATTGTGCAGCGCATTCGTGAGGGACGACGGAAAAAGACATTCCTCGGTATTCCCGATATGCTTTCGGGGATTCTCTATTGTGCGGACTGCAAGGAAAAGATGGGAGCGGTTCGGCAGGGCAATCGTCGAAGGGAACTCGACCATTATGTGTGCGACAACTATCGCAGGAAAAAAGCGCAAAAACTCTGCGACGGCAGAAGCCACACGATCCGTATCAATAAAATTGAGGGGATTCTCCTTCATGCCATTCGGCGCGTTACAGACTTTGCCCGTGCGCATGAGGACGAGTTCATCGCTTTGATTGTCAAGAAATCAAGAAAAGCGGCGGACAAGGCTCTGCGTGATGCCAAAAGGGAAATGGAACAGGCAGGCAAGCGTATGCGGAAACTGGATCTGCTGATTCAGCGGCTTTACGAGGACAATGTGGACGGAAAGGTTTCCGATGAGCGTTTCACCAAACTGACCGCCACTTATGAGAATGAGCAGAGCGTCTTGACTGCACGGATGAAGGAATTGCAAGCTGTGGTCGCCAAGGAATCGAAAACCGCAGCCAATGTGAACGGCTTCCTTTCCATCGTCAGGAAGTATACGGACATCCCGGAGCTTACCTCAGAAATCGTCCGTGAGTTCATCGAGAAGGTGTACATCTTCCACCCGGAAGTGGTGGACGGCAAACGCACACAGAAAATCGTCATCGTGTGGAACTGCATCGGAGAGTTCAACGCCCGGACTTTGGATGCGGAAAACGAACAGGCATAGCCGGTTTTACGGACTGGCTGTGCCATATTTTTTTGCGAAAGCGGTATCCATAAGGGAAGTTATCTAACGTATAATTTGTAAAACGATAGGTCTGCCAACAGGATATATTTTTATCATATGTTGCAGGAATATTTTGGAAAGAATAGAATACTAATATAATACTAATGATGAAAACATAATCAAGAAGGAAGTTATTATGAAAAAACATATCAGTACACTGTTTGTTTTCATTGGTTTTTGGCTCTTAACATCTACGACATACGCCGCTAATTGGGAAAAAATAGATTCGACACGTAAAGCAGATTGGTTTTTCGATACCGACAGTATCCGCTACGAATTAAAGCATGATGATCTAACAAATCAAGATGTGCCAGACACTACAAAAATCACTTATTGGGAGAAAGCTGTTATTCCAGACAAGGTGTTAGAGGATGCGAAAAAGAATGCTTATAAAACACACAAAATATTAGCAACAAAATACAGGCTGCGGATTATAACACTTTCTCTACCTCATAGGACATTCACCGTTCATGAGTCAATACAATATACGCCTTACTGGATCATTCTTTTTCATGATACAAAAGAGTCATCAGAAAGAATAGTACCTGGAACCAGGGGAGAGAAAATATATAACGTGATTCGAGAATATGCCCGCACGCATTATGACCAACTCGTGAAGAATGCTTACGGGAATTAAACTTTCGGGGCGGCTATCAAAATGAGTCCGTCTTTGTACGGTGATAGTTGCTTTGGTTGAGTTTGGTTCCCATGCATCCATTAAAAGTTCTCAGCCTTGGTTTATTAGTAAACATCATACGGAAAAAGCCTACTAAAAGGAAAGGAATTCATCATGGATTTGGGGCAAGCCGAGATCAATACGCTTTTAGCAATAGAAAAATATCTAACCGATCCTAAATCTGTTGGTATTCCGAAAGCAGGCAGGACAGAAAAGTTTTCTTTACGGTATCATCTAAAAGAATTAGATCATGATGATATGCATGTATCGGCATACAAAGGGAAGAAAGATCCGCGAAAGGCATCGTACCGACTGATATACGAGGGGAATATTATACTGATTCGTGTAGATCTCGGAGACCGCTCTCCCCACATCAACCCGGACGGTGAAATCATCCCGGCGATGACACCGCATATCCATATATTTAGAGAGGGATTTGAAGATCGCGTCGCGTATCCTTTACCATCAGAATTCAAAGACTCTAACGATTTAATACAATCCTTGAAAGACTTTTTGTCTTATGCTAAAGTCATGAATGTATCAGAGGTTGAAATAAGGGCGCAGGAGGTGTTGCCGTATGAGTAACTCTGTACTGGCTGACAATTATTATAACTGGCTGAGAGAAAATACGCTCGAAGAGGAGCTGCCGAACGGCTGGGTTGTGATGGGCACGCCTTTTGTTGATCGGCACAATGACGGATTGACGATTTATATTAAAAGAGATATGGGGGACTTTGTGCTTTCCGACGATGGGTATATTATCTCAGATCTTACCAGTGATGGAATTTCATTGAATTCTCCCAAAAGGAAAAATATGATGGATAAAATCCTTCAAGGATACGGCGTATCAAATAAATCCGGTGAACTCACGATACGCGCCTCTAAGGAGAATCTTCCGCAGAAAAAACACATGCTCATCCAGGCGATGCTTTCGTTGAACGATATGTTTATGGTGAGCAGCAAAAATGTGAAGTCTGTCTTCCTCGAGGATGTTGCTCGTTTTTTTGATGAGAATAATATCGTAAATATACAGGATGTTAGTATTACTGGTGCGAGTGGATTTTCCTTTAAAATAGATTTTGTTATTCCTGCCATTAAGGCGAAGAGGAAACCTGAGCGTATGATTCGCGTATTTAATGCGCCTAGAGAGGATCGAATAAAGAGCCTGCTTTTCGAGTGGGGTGATGTAAAAAAACAGCGCCGCCGTGATACAGAGTTGGTTACTATTCTAAATGATGAAAAACGCATAGATGATAAAATCGTCTACGCATTGAATCAATATGAGACACAGTTTATCCTGTGGTCAAAGCGAGGAGAGGCCGTTTCTGATCTTTCTGCCGCATAAAGTAAAGCGGCAGACTCTGTAACAATAAAATATATGATATGCCCGGTGTCATTTTTCTGGAAGTAGCTTATTATAAAAAGGCTCTAATGTACAACATCAATTGTGCATTAGAACCTTTTTGTATGCTTTGTATTTCTTAGCCGAGCTCATAGCCCGCGTCGTCGAGGATGGCGGCGAGCTCCGTGTTCGGGATGTCGCGCGGGGTCTTAAAGGTCGCGGTGCCCGCTTCGAGGTTCACGCTGACATCCGAGACGCCCTCCATGCCGGAGAGCGCTTTCGTGACGTGCTTGACGCAGTTCGGGCAGGTCATGCCCTTGACGTTGATTGTTTTTTCCATGGTATTTCCTTCCTTTCCGGAGCTGCCGGCGGCAGACTCCTCCATATCTTCACCCCGATCATCGGGGAGTGAAAGCTCCAAAATATTGACCTCCGCCGTGGGCGCATCCGTCGCAGCCTTCTCCTCGTGCGCGATGGCAAAAAAGCGCAGGCGCAGGGCGTTCAGCACGACGCAGACGCTCGACAGGCTCATCGCCGCCGCGCCGATCATGGGCGAGAGCTTGATGCCAAACGCGGGATAGAGCACGCCCGCCGCGAGCGGGATGCCGATGATGTTGTAGAAAAACGCCCAGAAGAGATTTTCCTTGATATTGCGTATGACCGCACGGGAGAGGCGCATTGCAGATACGGCGTCCAGCAGGTCGCTGCGCACGAGCACGGCATCCGCGCTCTCGATGGCGACGTCCGTGCCCGCGCCGATGGCGATGCCGAGATCCGCCTGCACGAGGGCGGGTGCGTCGTTCACGCCGTCGCCGATCATGGCGACGCGGTGTCCCTCAGATTGAAGCCGCTCGACGTGGACGCGTTTATCGCTCGGCAGGACGCCCGCAATGACCGTCTCGATGCCGAGCCGCGCGGCGATCGTGTGCGCGGTGCGCTCATCGTCGCCCGTCAGCATGACGGGGGTCAGCCCCATGCGCTTCATCTGCGCGACGGCCGCGGCGCTCGACGGCTTCTCCGCGTCGCGCACGCCGAGGAGCCCCGCGATGCGCCGGTTGCGAAGGACGATGAGCGCGGTCTCGCCGCGATCCGCCATCTCCTCCATCCGCGCGCGGACAACACCCGGGAGGTCAATTCCCATTTCATCGAGCAGGGCGGCATTGCCCGCCGCACACGATGCGCCGCCGACCGTGCCGCGTACTCCCTTGCCAAAGACCGCTTGAAAATCGGTGACGGGCGGGACGGTGAGACCGCGTGTCGCCGCATAGCCCGTGACGGCGGCAGCAATGGGATGCTCGCTGCCCGCTTCGAGCGCGGCGGTGAGCCGGGTGAGTTCGTCCGCCGTCATGCCCGCGGGCGCGACGCTCGTGAGCTGCGGGCGTCCCGCGGTGAGTGTGCCCGTCTTGTCCATGAGTACGGTGTCGATGTTCCCTGCGGTCTCAAGCGCCTCGCCCGACTTGATGAGGATGCCGTGCGCCGCGCCGCGTCCCGTACCGACCATGATGGCGACGGGCGTTGCGAGCCCGAGCGCGCACGGGCAGGAGATGACGAGGATGGAGATGACGATGGAAAAGGCAAACTCGGTGTCCGCGCCCATGGCGAGCCATACGCCGCCCGCAATGAGGGCGATCACGATGACCGCGGGGACAAAGACGGCGGACACGCGGTCGGCAAGGCGCGCGATTGGCGCCTTTGACCCGCTCGCATCATCCACGAGACGGATGAGCTTCCGGATCGTCGTGTCCTCGCCGACGCGCGTTGCGGCGAATTGGATCGTCCCTTCGACGTTTAGCGTGCCGGAGGTGACGGTATCGCCCGGGGATTTCGTCACGGGCATGGATTCGCCCGTGACGGCGGATTCGTCGATGCTCGTTGCGCCGTCCGTGACCGTGCCGTCCACGGGGATGCGTGCGCCCGGGCGGACGACGATGATGTCGCCGACCGTGAGCGATGCGACGGGGACGGTCTCCTCGACGCCGTTTCGCACGACCTGCGCCTCGGCGGGGGCGAGCTGCATGAGCGCCTTGAGCGCGCCCGTGGTCTGCCCCTTTGCGCGCGCCTCAAGATATTTCCCCACTGTGATGAGCGTGACGATCATGCCCGCGGATTCGAAATAGAGGTTCTCGCTATACGCCTCCACAAGCGCAAGATCGCCGTGTCCGAGCCCCCAGCTCATGCGGAACATGGCAAAGACGCCGAAGAGGGCGGACGCCATCGAGCCGATCCCCACGAGCGAGTCCATGTTCGGCGCGCCCGTCAGGAGGTTGCGGAACCCATGGACGTAGTAGGCGCGGTTGACGTACATGATCGGCAGGATCAGTACGAACTGCGCGAGCGCGAATGTCAGCGCGTTCTCCGCGCCGTGGAATACCGCGCCGAACGACGACGGGTACGGGATGCCGAGCGGCATGAACATGTGGTGCATCGCGATATACATCGTCGGCAGGAGGAAGATGATCGAGATGAGAAGCCGCGCCTTCATCGCGCGAATCTCTTTCTCGGCGGTATCTTCCGCGGATGTGGCGGCAGGCGATGCGCTCTGCGCGCCGGCGGCGGATTTCACGCGCGCCCCGTAGCCGGCGTCCTCGACGGCGGCGATGATGGCGGCGGGACTTGTGCGTCCTTCGTCGTAGGAGAGCGTCATCGTATTCGTCAGCAGGTTCACGCTGACGTCCGCCGTCCCCTCGACTTTTTTCGTCGCCCGCTCGACGCGCGCGGAGCAGGCGGAACAGGTCATGCCTGTGATGGTGAAAGATTCTTTTACCATAAAATCCCCTTTAAGGCGTGACAGCCGATCTTGGCGCCTAGCGTCGTTATTCGTCGAATCCTGCGCTCGACGTAGCGCTTAACTACGCCTTCGCTTGTATTCTCCTCATGCCTAGCTATGCATCCAAGCTTGACTGTCACTTAGGTTGCGGAGGCGTGACGCGGGATTTTCGCGCATAGTTGTGTCACTGCGAAAAATCCTGCGGTTGACGTAGGTTTCATCTACGCCTGCCCTTGGATTTTTCTCGTTCCTTGCTCTGCATCGAAACTTCCGCGTTACTTAACACACGCATCGCTCCCCCCACGTGCGATACGCACATATATTGTAACTTGATGTTTTTCTATTATATCACGCCTTGGCAAGAGGAGCTGTGCTTTTATGAAAATGTCAAGAGTACAAAAGAAAAAGACGACAGACCGGTTCATCTGTCGTCTTTTTATTGTATAAAGAAAACCACGTGATAGTCGCGTGGTTCCAAAGAGCTTAAGCGGTGAAAAAAATATACCCTAGTATGGTAGACTAGAGCCGAGCCTGCCAGCTTAGCAAGAGCAACCGTACTAGGGAGGTCACATAATGTCAAAACAACAAAATGCAGACAGACATAGTTTAGCACATACGAGGTGGAATTGTAAGTACCACATAGTATTTGCCCCGAAATATCGGAGGAAAGTGTTTTATGCAGAGAAACGGACGGCAATACGAGAGATATTGCGGACGTTATGCCAGTGGAAAGGAGTAGAAATAATCGAAGGAGAGGTGTGTCCGGATCATATCCACATGCTGATAAGTATCCCACCGAAAATGAGTGTATCGGGGTTTATGGGGTATCTAAAAGGCAAGAGCAGCTTAATGATATTCCAGAAGTTTGGGAATATGAAATTTGCATATAGGAACCGGGAGTTTTGGTGTAAAGGTTACTATGTGGATACGGTAGGGAAAAACACGAAGGCGATAACAGAATACATCGAAGGTCAACTGAAACGAGACAGGGAATCTGATCAGTTGAGTTTATTTGACCCAAGAGACCCATTTATGGGTGGCAAGTAACAAACGCATGGCTGGCAGGCCAATAAAAAGCGTACTTGTACGCCGCTAGTAATATTAGGGCTATGCCCGAAAATGAAAAACCACCCGCTACGCGGGTGGATATTTATTTGTGCAAAAATTCTACTCAATCAGCCCGATTTCCTGAAAGCATTGGCCGAGCGTATCGTCGGAGGCGTCGGGCTCAAACCGTTTGCCCTCTTTCCAGGTCGCTGCGCCGGTCGTATTGACGGCAAGCGCCGCGGCACTGCGGTCGATGTCGCTGCTGCCGGAGGTGCAGATCGGAACGATGGTCTTGCCGGAAAAGTCGTAGCTCTCGACGAAGGTGTCGATGATGCGCGGCTCCTGCCCCCACCAGATCGGGTAGGCAAGCACGACGGTATCATATTGATCGAAATTCTCGATCTTGTTCTTGATCTTCGGGCGGGCGGAGGGATCGTTCTGCTCCCGCGTTGCGCGCGAGGTCTTGTCGTTGTAGTTCAGATCCGCGCTCGTATAGGGCTCCGCGGGCTGAATCTCAAAGACGTCGGCGCCGAGGACGTTTGCCGCGTTGCCGGCGAGCTTCTTCGTGTTCCCCGTGCCGGAGAAATAGACGACAAGCGTTTTGCCGCTTTGGGTCTTGGGCGCGGGGGCAGAGGATGGGGCCTCTTGTTTCGGCGCGCCGGCTCCCGCGGCGTTCTTTTCGGAAGAACTTCCGCAGGCGGTCAGCAGGGCTGCCATGAGCAGTGCGGTGAGGATACACAACAGCTTCTTCATCTTCGTTACCTCCAATCTAAAATCTCTTATGGTCTGAGCATAACGCTTTGTGCGCGGCACGTCAAGGGAAAGTAGGTTTATCGGTCGTTTATTTTATCGATTTGCGGATTCCCATTTGTACGAGCCCCTTCTTCACACAGTATGCGCCTATGGCGCACAGCCCCATGAGGCGGACGATGAGGAGCGGGTACGGGGCGCCCGGCAGATGCCGTGCGGGCGCCGCAGATCAAAGCCGCTGCTTGCCGACGCTCCAGACCTTCTTTTCGCGCGCGGTCTCGGGACGGTTCTGCGCCATGACACCCGAGAGCGGGTGCGGCACGTAGGGCTCTTCGAGATAGGCAATCTCGTCCGCGGTCAGCTTGAAATCGACGGCCGCGGCGGGCGCGTCGATATGGCGCGTCTTCGTTGCGCCGACGATGGGCGCGGTCGCCTTCGTGAGCAGCCATGCGAGGGAAATCACGGTCATCGGGACACCGTGCCGATCCGACAGCTCCCGGACGCGGTCGACGATGCGCGCATCCTCGTCCGCCGTCGCGTCGTATTTGAACCGTGCGTAGCTGTCTTCCGCAAGGCGTTTTGACGTCTCGCCGGGGCGGCGGGAGAGGCGCCCGCTTGCAAGCGCGCTGTACGGCGTCGTCGCGAGATGCCTCTCGCGGCAGTAGGGGAGCATTTCGCGTTCCTCTTCGCGGAAGATCAGGTTCCAGTGGTTTTGGACGGAGACGAACTCCGCCCAGCCGCGGTCCCGCGCGAGGGCGTTCATTTCGGCGACCTGCCACGCGAATGCGTTCGCGATGCCGATATACCGCGTCTTGCCCGCGTGCACCGCCGCGTTCAGTCCCTCCATGATCTCCTCCATCGGCGTGTTGTAGTCCCACATATGGTAGATGTAGAGGTCGACATAATCCATGCCGAGATTCGTGAGGCTCCCCTCGATCATGCGGCGGATATGCTCTTGCCCCGAGATGCCCGCCGCGATGTCCTCCTGCGTGCGCGGCAGGAACTTTGTCGCCAGGACGACCTTCTCCCGCCGGGCGAAATCGCGGAGCGCGCGCCCGACGTACCGCTCGCTCGTGCCGCTCTGGTAGGCGATGGCCGTGTCAAAGAAGTTGACGCCCCGATCAAGCGCATGCTTGATGATCGCGCGCGTCTCCGTTTCATCGACCGTCCAGCTGTGTTGTCCGCACGCGGCGTCGCCGAATCCCATGCAGCCGAGACAGATGCGCGAGACCTTGAGGCCGCTTGTGCCGAGTTTCGTATATTCCATGGGTACCCTCCGTCTCAGATATCCGGGCGCGCTTGCTTTATGCGCGCCGCCTGATTTCATCCTATCACCTCGAGCGCAGTCTAAGTCAAGCAAGAAAAAGAGGAGAACCCGTACGCTTCCGTATCGTACAGATTCTCCGATTGCTTTTGAAAAACTAATTCATATGCCGTCGTACGAAGTCCGCCATCTCGTGCAGGGACTGCACGCTTTCGTCAAGCTCCGGCAGGAGCAGGGCGAAGTCGTGCGGCATCCCGGGGTAGACCGTGAGCGTAACGGTGACGCCGTTCGCCGCAGCCTTTCTTGCAAGATCCTCGTTTTCCGTCAGGAAAAGCTCATCGCCGCCGGTCTGGATGAGCATGGGCGGCAGTCCCGTAAGATCGGCATAGACGGGCGAGACGCGCGGGTCGGTGAGCGCGAGTTCCGGCGCGTAGACGGCGTGCGCGACCGCGTCGTAGAGCGGCGTGTTCGTGCCGAGGAAGGCGTCCTTATCCGCATTTGTCGTGCGGGATGTCCCCTTCTCATGCACGAAGGTTGCCCACGGCGAGGCGAGGAGGAGGACGCCCGGCATCGGCTCGTCGTGCGATTTGAGATCGAGGAGGAGTTCGAGCGCAAGGTTGCCGCCCGCAGAGTCTCCGACGAGGATGATATGCGCGGGATCAATGCCGCGCGCGATCAGCCCGCGGTAGACGGCAACGGCATCCTCGAGCGCCGCAGGATACATATAGGTCGGTGCGGTGCGGTAGTCCACACAGTAGACCTCGGCCGCGTCCGTCAGCACTGCCTGCCGCATCGCGAGCCTGCGGTGGGCATCGCTCATGCCGAGCACATAGCCGCCGCCGTGGAGCTGGAGCAGGACGCGCTTCGTCTTTTGCTGCGCCGCACTCATATGATCGACGGGAACCCCGCCGATCTTCGTCTGCTCCCATGTCCATCCGTCGGGTGCGGCAAATGCCTCGTGCGCCGCGCCCTCCTGCGGGTGGAACACGCGATCCGCGACGTCTCGAATGTAGCTCTGCTGCTCGACGCCGTGTAACGTAAGACCGCGGTCGGGGACGACAAGCGGCGCGGTCGCCCCGGGAAAGGGGGCGAGGGCGATGCTCGCGGCGGCAAGGGCGGCGAGGAGGAGACGGTTCATGCTGCGTTTCATCAGGGTCTTCCTTTCCGGCAAATTACTTCATTTCCTTTTCCCATGCGCGGATGATGCTGAAGTCGAGTCTGTCCGCCGTATCCTCGAGCAGAGAGATCTCCTCGAGGGTCAGCGCGATGGAGGCGGCGCGCACGGCATCCGCAACGTGATGCGGCTTCGTCACGCCGATGATGGGGAGCGTCCCCTTGCCGATCGCCCACGCGACGGGGATCTGCGCGATCCCGACGCTGTACTTATCCGCGAGCGTCCCCAGCGCCGCGTTCAGCACCTCGATCTTGTCGAGGACGGGGTTGTAGGTCGCTGCGCGCGCCGAGCCCTCAGGCATGGGGTGATGCGTGTCGTACTGCCCCGAGAGCGCGCCCTGTTCGAGCACCATGTAGGAGAAGAACCGGATGCCGCTTGCGCGGCAGTAATCAAGGATGCCCGATTCCTCCGAGGAGCGGTTCAGCAGGCTGTAGTGGTTCTGCACGGCGCCGAGCTTCAGCCCGTGTTCGCGGAGAATCCCGTCCGCCTCTTTGATCTCCTCGATGTTGTGGTTCGAGACGCCGATCATCGGCGCGTCCGCCCTGCCCTCGAAGAACTCTGCAAGGGCGCGGATCCAGCGCGGCGCGTCGACGGGGTTGTGCACCCAGTAGATATCGATGTTCTCGACGCCGAGGAGCGCGCGCTGTTTCTCCCACATGTCCTGCACGGGCGTGTCCGATTCGTAGTCCATGCACTGCGGCGTGAGCTTGTCCGAGACGATGTACTTATCGCGCGGCAGTCCCCGCAGGAACGCGGCGAGCATTTTCTCAGAGGTCCCCATGCCGTAGGCGTACGCCGTGTCCCAGAGGTTCAGTCCCGCCGCCGTCGCCGCGTCGAAGATCGGGCGGAGCGAATCCTCCGTGTAGTTCGTGCCGAATGTGCCGTCGTTGCCCCACGCCCATGCGCCGAGCGCGATCTTTGGCAGTTGTGCCGTCATTGTATCTGCCCCTTTCTATCGATGCGATCCATATGGCTGCATTTAGTATAGCACCGGGAGTACGGTTGAGGTCAAGAAAAAATCATGCGGGCACGGCATACAAAAATACCCCGCAGGATGCGTGCCCGCGGGGCGTTTCGTTCCAATGAAGTTTTCAGCGGCGCCTACTTCTTCCCGCCGTCGAGTTCGTCCATATCGACCCGGTTCGAAGTGTTCACGGTGTCGTTGAAGTCGTCGATGACTTCGTTGCCGTCTTCCTTGCCCGCAAGGTAGCTGCGGAAGGTGCCGATGAACGTATTGACTTCACGCTTGTACGACTTGGTGTCGCTCGTGTCGGGGAGCTGTCCGGCGAGGTTCGTGATCTCGGCGATCTTTGCCTCCGCGGCCGCCTGATCGACCGGCTCCTTGTCGAGCATATCGACGAGGTCGCGTACCTTCATGGTCAGTTCGATGAAGTTCGCGGCGTTGGGCCTGCCGTTTTTGCGCATCTCCTCGAGCTGTGCGGCGCGCAGCTCTTTGTGGTGCAGGGCGACGGCGGCGTCGAGTTTTTGGTAGGCGGCATCGAACTTGTCATAGAGCGGGAGATACTGCGCAGTCATCTCGGCCGCTCCTTTGTGGCCGTCGTTCATGTAGGTCTTGGCCGAGTAGTAATCGTCCATCTTCTGCGCAAGCGGCGCGAGGTCCTTGAGCACGGCGATGACGCCGTCGGCAGCTTCGTCGACATCCTTGTAGACGCCGTCGGCAGCCTTATTGGCGCGCGCCGCCTCGAGGGCGGTCTTCAGCCCGTCAAAATCCGGCACGGAGATATTGTCGGACTGCACGCCGTCGCGCATCCTTTGGAGACTAGGCTCGTAGCTGAAGGCAAATGTGACGTAGCTGTCGTTGTACCGGTTCGTCGCCTCGACGTAGGGCATGAGCGCCGCAGTCTTGCTCTCGACCGAGTCGCCGGAAAGCATGGACGAGACGGCGGAGCCGGCCTTTTCGGCGGTGTTGCCGGAGCAGCCGGTCATGAGCGCGGCGGGGGCGAGCAGGAGCCCGCCGATGACAAGAACGGAGAGGGTACGACGCATCGGATGATGGGACATGAAGATCCTCCTTCGATTCACAATACACGGCCGGTCGGATCATATCTCCGACCCATTTATCATTAGAAACGATAATCTCAGTATAACCGAACCGAATATTTGTGTCAAATTTAGGACAAATCTCTCATATGTGCTAGCCGATTCCGACGATTGCGCCGAGCCCGCGGAAGATGCCGCCGATGACATTGCCGATGATATTGCCGCCGCCGCCTTGCTTTTTCACGCGTTTCTCGACGCGTTCAAGCTGGGCGGAAAGCGCGGTATCGGTCTTGTCGGAGGCCTCCCACGCGCGGCGGAGGAACTGGGCGGCCCACTTGTATTTCTTGTGGCGCTCGCAGATGAGCCCGTAGTACTGGTCGCTGCGCCAAAGCGGATAGACCGTGCTCTCGCGCGTGACGTCGTCCGCGGCGGCGAGGCTGCGCACGGCGTTTTCGTCGTCGCCCATCTCGTAGTAGGCGCGCCCGCGCAGAACGTGCGCGTAGGCGAGCGCATCGCCCGTGACGCGCGGGTCGCCGATGAGGCGCGAGATCTCCTGTACGGCTTCGGCGGGCTGCCCTGCTTCGATGAGACGCGCGGTCTCGTCAAAGATCGCCGTATAGGGGAGCGTGTCCTCGAGCCGTGTGCCGTGCGTCGCTGCCGCCGCATTCTTCGCGACTTGTTCGCGGATGCGCAGGGCGCTGTTCTGCGCCTTCAGCGCGTCGCGCTCCCGCTCGAGACGGGCGATTTCTTCCTTTTTATGCGCGAGGGATTCGACATCGACCTCTTCGGTATCCACCTCACAGGTGAGGCGGACGCGGTACTGCCACGCTCCGCGCACGGTTTCGGGGACGGCTTCCTCCTTGATGATCCGCAGGATCGTGCCCGCGACCGTGCGCACCTCGTCCTTTGTCAGCGTGAGGTTCTTCGCTTCGGTATAGCTCTCGACGTAGACGCCCGCCTGCTCGACGGCGGCGCGCATGGCCTCCTTGCGGGCGGCGTCGCGCGCGTCCTTCGGCGCGTCGCTGTCGCCCATGACGTAGACGCCCTCGGCTTCGATGATCTGCGGGGCGGCAAAGGCGCCGCGGCTGCCGAGCGGGCAGCCGACGAGCATGAGGAGTACAAAAACGAATAGGACCGTCCGTGGTCGCATGATTTATCCCTCCTGTCGGTCTTGGCGGTCCTGTTCCATGGATCCGCGAATGATCTCGGTAACGATCTGCGTCCAGTTGATGCCGCGTTTCGCGCCGCCGTCGCCGCGCTCCATGTGGCGCCGTTCCTGCTCCGCCTTGTGTTCCGCGCGGCGCAGGTTCATCCAAAGCTCGTCGTCGGTCTTATCCGAGGCGTCCCATGCGCGGCGCAGCTCCGCCGCCGCGTCGTCGTAGCGTTCCGCCTCGTAGTAGATCTGTCCGCGGTACTGGTGCAGGCGCCAAATGGGGTAGACGTCGTTCGTGTGCGGGGTGCGGTCCGCCGCGTTAAAATCTGCGAGCGCGAGTTTATCGCTGCGCAGCTCGTAGTAGGCGCGCCCGCGCAGGTAATAGGCATAGGCCCGCGCACTGTCCGTCACGGTCGGATCGCCGACGATGCGTGAGAGCTCTTCGATGGCGCGGCGTTCTTCGCCGCGCTGAATCATCGCCGTCGCTTCGTCAAAGACGCGCCCGAGGGAATAACTCTCCTCAAGTTGGGCGCCGATGGCTTTTTTCTCCGAACCCTCGGCGCGTTCGTAGCGGGCGAGGAGATCGTCGTTTTGGCGTTTTAGCGCGTCGCGTTCCTTTTGGAGGCGCGCAATTTCGGCCTTATTGGACGCAAGGGCGGCGATGTCGACCTTTGACGCGTCCACTTCGCAGACGAGATGTACGCGGTAGCGCCACGCGCCGTCGACGAGTTCGGGCGTCGCCTGCTCCTTCAGCACGCGCAGAACGGTGCCCGCGACCATGCGCACCTCGTCCTTCGTGAGCGTGAGGTTCTGCGTCTCGGTGTAGCTCTCGACGTAGACGCCCGCCTGCTCCGTCGCCGACCGCATCGCCTCCTGGCGCGCCGCGTCGCGCGCGATCTTCGGCGAGTCGTTGTCGCCCATCATGTAAACGCCCTCTGCCTCGATGATCTGCGGGGCGGCTCCCGCCGCGGGCGAAGCGAGCAGCAGATAGAGGCTGAGCGCAAAGACGGCGGCGCATGCGCCGCGTAATTTTTGTACCATCATATATCTCTCCTTGGCCGCGTGCGCCGACGCTGTACGCGGCTCTTCTCTTATCCATGAGTTCAACCGTATTGTTCCAAAACTCCATTAAATCGCTGTGAAAGGAGCATTAGGACGGCGTTGTATTTTCCCCGCCGTACGCGGAAAAAACTTTGCGCGCGGGGTTGACAGTCCTTATCTTTTTGGATATACTTACTGGGCGATGCTGATTTAGCTCAGTTGGTAGAGCAGCTCATTCGTAATGAGCAGGTCGTAGGTTCAAGTCCTATAATCAGCTCCATCTTGAAATAAGCGAGGCTCCCGAGAGATCGGGAGCCTTTTTGTGTGCATGAAGCGGAAATTCAGCGTAGAGCCGCAACCTCAGTGATGCGGAAGTTTCGATGCATCGCACGGAATGAGGAGAATACGAGCGAGGCCGTAGTTAAAAGCCTACGTCGAGCGAAGTAAAGGGCGACATGACAAAGCGAGGCGCGAAAATCCTACGTCACACCGCAGCCTAAGCGACGCGCAAGCTTGGATGGATAGCTAGGAACTAGGAAAATACAAGGGTAGGCGTGGTATAATACCTACGTCAACCGCAGTATTTTCCGCAGTGACGACGCTAGGCGCCAAGATCGGGCGTCGCATCATGCAGCACATCCCCGATCGGCTCCCGTATCACCAGCTCCGCCCGCCCATCGGCGCGCGTCTCCGTGCGGTTGATGAGGACGAGGTGATCCCCGCGGAAATAATCGATCAGTCCCGCTGCCGGATAGACGATGAGCGAGGTGCCGCCGATGATGAGCGTGTCGGCGGCGCGGATCGCCGCGACCGCGCCCTCGACGGTGTCGGTGTCGAGGCTTTCTTCATATAATACGACATCGGGGCGGACGATGCCGCCGCACGTGCAGTGCGGTACGGGGCGGTTGTGCAGGATAAAGTCGAGTTCGTAATGCGCGCCGCAGTCCATGCAGTGCGCGCGGCGGATGGAGCCGTGCAGTTCATAGACGGTCTTCGAACCCGCCGCCTGATGCAGTCCGTCGATGTTCTGCGTCACGACGGCGGCGAGGATGCCCCGCCGCTCGAGCTCCGCGAGCGCATAGTGTCCGGGGTTCGGCTCTGCGGCGAGGTAGACAAAACGCGATCGGTAAAAGTCGAAGAACTCCGCCGGATGCGCGATAAGAAACGAGTGCGACGCCATCTGCTCGGGGCTGTACTCTTTGTGCAGCGTCTCGCTGTAGATGCCGTCCGCACTGCGAAAATCCGGAATGCCCGACTCGGTCGACATGCCCGCGCCGCCGAAGAACACGGCCCGCGTGCTCTTACCGAGGATTTCCCGAAGCTGTGCAATTTTATCCATGATATCCTCCTTCCGTCGATCCTGTTTCTTTTCTTATTTTATCGGCTCTGCGGCGGAAATGCAACAAGTTGGTTCCGTCGGGATAATTTTCTTATTTTTATAATTTTGTAAGACAAAAGTAAAAAATGTTATACTCTAATGAAAAATAAAGTTTACACAAAGTATACATATTCTCATACGACACGAACGAATCCGCAGCAACGGGATCCCTGCGCTCTATCGGTACGCCGGCATCACCACAGGAACTGCCGCGGCGGTTCGTTCGTGTTTTTATTTCTTAAATAATGTCTGCGGGAGGGGGGACGGGGATATCCGGAAAATTAGGCAATAAACGATTAGGGGCAGATGCAAAAATCGGGCGCTGCCACCGTAATCTAAGCGATGCGGAAGTTTCGATGCACAGCGAAGCGTTCGACAAAATGACGCGGCTATGCGCGAAAAATACTGTACTCGACGTAGCCTTTAACCGCCTTCGCCCGTATCGAACCGCCGCATCCGTTCTTCGCGTGATGCGGCGGATTTTCTCTTGTATACCTTTCTGTCGCGGCGCCGTTTCTTTCATATACTCGTAAACTATGATATAATAAGTAACAGTTTTGAAAATTTATGAAAAGGGGCAATGCATGTATGAAGCACGAAGAAACCGAGTTTATGCGGCACGATCTGCGCCTGCCCGAGCTTACCGTCCGCGGTATGGTGCTCGGCGCGATTCTGACGATCATCTTCACCGCGTCGAACGTGTACCTCGGACTGAAGGTCGGCCTGACGTTCTCCTCGGCGATCCCCGCGGCCGTTATCTCGATGGCGGTGCTGAAGATGGCAAAGGACGCCAACATCCTCGAGAACAACATGGTGCAGACGCAGGCGTCGGCGGCGGGCACGCTGTCCTCGATCATCTTCATCATCCCGGGGATGCTGATGATCGGCTACTGGCAGGGGTTTGAGTTCTGGCAGACGCTTCTCGTCTCGGCCTGCGGCGGCTGCCTCGGCGTGCTCTTTACGATCCCGCTGCGACGCGCGATGGTTGTCCACAGCGACCTGCCGTACCCCGAAGGGCTCGCGGCGGCGGAGATCCTCAAAGCCGGCTCGCATGAGACGGTCGATGGACAACCTGCCGGCACGGGGCTCAGGGAAATCTTTTCCGGCAGCATCATCGGCGGTATCATTGCCCTTTGCACGAGCGGGTTCCAAGTGCTCACGAGCACGTTTACCGTTTGGGTAAACGTCGGCAGAGGAATGACGCAGCTGCCGCTCGGCTATTCCTCTGCGCTCGTCGGGGCGGGGTACCTCATCGGGATCGGGAGCGGACTCGCGATTCTGGTCGGCGTCCTGATCGCGTGGGGCGTTTTCGTACCGTATTTTACGAATGTGCTGCCGCTGCCCGACGGCATGACGATGCAGGCGTTTGCGAACGACGTTTACCGGAACAAGGTGCGCTTCATCGGCGCGGGCGCGATGGGCGTGGCGGCGATCTGGACGCTGATCACGCTCTCGCGGCCGGTCATTGAGGGCATCCGCGAGTCGTTCCGCATGATGCGGATGCCGCAGGAGCAGAAAAAACTGCACCGTATGGATATCGACATGTCGCTGAACTCGATTCTGCTGGTCTTTGCTGTGACGGTTGTGGGCCTGCTCGGCGTGTTCTACGTCTTTGTCGCGCCGGAAACCCTGCCGATGGGGCAGACGCTTTCCATCGCTCTTGTCGGCGTCCTCGTCGCAGTGCTCATGGGGTTCTTCGTTGCTGCCGCCTGCGCCTATATGGCGGGGCTCGTCGGCACGTCGTCCAGTCCGATCTCGGGCATCGGCATCCTCGGCATCATCGTCTCGTCCCTCGTGATGTACGCGCTCTGCTCGTCGTTCGGCATCTTTGACCTGCCCGGCGGGGAGAAATTCGCGACGGCGACGGCGATCTTCACGACGAGCATTATTCTCGCCATCGCCTGCATCTCGAACGACAACATGCAGGATCTCAAGACCGGCTGGCTCGTCGGCGCGACGCCGTGGCGCCAGCAGGTCGCGCTGCTCCTCGGCTGCGTCGTTGGCGCGTTCGTCATCGCGCCCGTCTTGAACCTCCTCTATGAGGCGTACGGCTTTACGGGCGCGCTCCCGCGACCCGATATGGATCCCGCACAGGCGCTCGCCGCGCCGCAGGCGACCCTCATGACGACGATCGCGCAGGGGATTTTCTCCGGAAAGATCGCGTGGGAGTATATCTATATGGGCATCGGCATCGGCGTTTTGCTCGTGCTGGCCGACGTCTCTCTCAAGCGCTTTACGAAGAATCTCTATCTGCCGCCGCTTGCGGTCGGCATGGGCATCTACCTGCCGCCGTCGGTACAGACGCCGCTCATCGTCGGCGCGATCTTCGGCTATATCGTCAACAGGCGAATCAAGGCGACGCGCAGTGCGGAAGAGGAGGCGGAGGCACGCCGCCGCGGCACGCTCTTCGCGTCGGGCCTCATCGTCGGCGAATCCATCATCGGCGTTCTGCTCGCGGGTCTCATCGTGGTCTCCGTCTCGGGCGGCGGCGGCGAAGAACCGCTCCGTATGGTCGGCGGCGACTTCGCGGCGACGGCCGAATACCTCGGACTCGGCGTCTTTATCCTCGTCCTGATCCTCTTTGAGCGGTTCGTCAGCGGTACGTTTGCAAAGAAATAAGCGGCGCGCTGAAAATATAATATCCTCCGCGCCGATGAAGCCGCGGTCATACGAAAAGCCCCGCACGGGCGAGTCCTGTGCGGGGCTTTGCTGTTGCGCTATATTTAGAAAATGAAAACCTATTGCATAGATATATTCTGTATATAAAAAACGGCCGTATGTATGCAGCCGTTTTTTAGTGTCCATAGTCTATTTACGCAGTGTTTCCATCAGCGCGTCTCTGTTCTCTGCGGGCGTTGTGGTCGGGCGGCCGAGATCGGCGCGCGAACCGATGGCGACGCGCGCCTCAAGGAAGGTTAGTTCGCGATGTGCCTTGATCTGTTCCAACGCATGGCGGAGCGAGAAGGTATCGTCGGCATTTAGGATACGGCGGTAACCGAGCGCATCGGCGATGTGGAGGAAGTGAACGCTTTCGGCGGCGGTCGGCGCGCCGCCGACGGATTCGTGCGCCTCGTTGTTGAGGAGGACGTGGACGAGGTTCTCGGGCGCCGCCGCACCGATGGTCGCCATGGCCCCCATGTGCATGAGCGCCGCGCCGTCGCCGTCGATGCAGACGACACGGCGGTCGGGGCGGTGGAGGGCGATGCCGAGCGCAATGGCGCTCGCGTGCCCCATCGAACCGACCGTGAGGAAGTCGTGGGCATGACCCTCGCCGCGCGCCGCGCGCAGTTCGAAGAGTTCGCGCCCCGTCTTGCCCGTCGTTGCGACGATGACGGCATCCTTCACGGCGTCGAGGATTTCGGCGATGGCCTCCTCGCGGCGCATGGGGAAGGGATTCTCGTATTTTTGCTTTGCGTGCGAGAGCGCGCCCTCGCGGACGAGCAGCGCCGCCTGTCCGCCTGCCGCCAGATGGGGGGCGAGCTCCTCCTTCATATGTGTGAGATCCGCGGGCGTCGTGTCCCGTGTGAGCACGGCCGTCTTGACGCCCATCGTCTCAAGCAGCGGCAGCGTGAGGCGCCCCTGTACGAGATGCTGGGGCTCGTCATGAAGCCCGGGCTCGCCGCGCCAGCCGATGACGAAGACGCAGGGGATGCCGTAGACCTCTCGGTGGAGCAGAGAGAGCAGGGGGTTGACGATGTTCCCGAGGCCGCTGTTTTGGAGGTAGACCACGGGCGTTTTGCCCGTCGCGAGATGATAGCCCGCGGCGAGCGCGGCGGCGCTCCCCTCGTTTACTGCAATGATATGAGATGTGCCCTTATTCCCGTAGGTCTCCATGAGGTAATCGACGAGCGGCCGGAGCTTTGAATCCGGCACGCCGACGAAGAACTCCGCACCGAGGATGTTGACGAAATCTTTGACGTCCATAGTTTATTCTCTTTTCTTTGTAAAATGGGTAGGATGACGAAGCTATGCGAGAAAATCCCGCCCTAGTGTCGTAACCTAAGTGAGACGCAAGCTTTGATGCACACCTAGGAATGAGGAGAATACAAGGGCAGGCGCAGATGAAACCTACGTCAACCGCAGGATTTTTCGCAGTGACACAGCGAGGCGCGAAAATCCCGCATCACGCCCCCGGGAACCATTCCGGCCGCGCCTCCCTCATCGATGGCCAATGTTCTCCATTGCTTGCGATGGAACGAACAAACTCGCGCGCCCGTGGGTAGAAGAACGCGCGCAGCGATTCATCGGTGCATTCGTAGGCGTCCTCCCACTCATGCCCACGCGGGTAGATACCCGTCCGCGTAATCATGAAGTCTACCGTGCCGTCCTCGTCGGAGACCTCCCGCGTTTCGAGGCGGAAGGCGTGCGTTTTTGACCGCACGGCAAACTTGAATGTCTGTCCGGGGAAGGTCAGCGCGCTGTAGGCCACATCGCGCTCCGTTCCGCCGAATACGGCGGGCAGGTTCCCGTCGATGTCCTCCGGGACGGGGAATCCGCAGAGATGCCCAAGGGTTGGGTAAATATCGACGATGCTTGTCAGTTCGTCCACAATGCCGCATACGGGAACACCCGCACCGCGCATCATCCATACCGTACTCGTCTGCATCTCGCATGCAAAATCACTGCCGGAAAGCAGAGCCTGTGCAGTAAACAAGGACTGACCATGATCGCTGTATAGATTTACGATATATTCGTCCTCGTCATAGCGGTCGGCGATGCACGCGAGCAGACCACCGATCGCACGATCTACATTTTTAAGGCTCGCCCAAAATTCCTCCTGGTAAACCTTCGTCGGGAGGAGGCGGACGCTCGCGGTACGCTCCTTGCCCGGTGCAAGTCTGCGGTCTTTCAGCGGCAGATGCGCTTCAACGGTGGGATCGAACTTAAAGTCTTTGCCGTCCCATGGATGGACGTCCATTACGTGCAGCAGGAGAAACTGATCGGTCTCATCGAATGCCTCGATCTGACGGATCGTGCGGTCGACGCCTTCGTAGGATGCCGCTTTCCATGAGGCAGAGACGATGCGGTCGTAGCCGCGCATCACGCCATTGTAGATGCCGAACCCGCTCGCCATAGGGGCGGCGCAGTAGTAGCCGAGGCTCTTCATCTGCTCTGAGAGCGTCGGTATATCGAGCGGCAGCTCGTGACTGTCCTTTTCGTTAAAGATGTGGATTCGCTGCGGATAGCGCCCCGTCTCAATCGCAGGGAGCGCGGGATGCGTGTGCTCGGACGTGGAAAAGCTCTGATCAAAGATGACGCCGCGCGAGAAAAACGCTCCGATGCGCGGCATACAGTGCGGGAAGTGCTCTCGCACCACTGCCCATGGAAGCCCGTCGACGAGGATATTCAGCACGAGCTTCTTGCGTTGCGGATCGTGCCCCAGGAGAATCGGCGTGCCGACGGCGAACGTCTCGCTCGAGGTGAGCGCTGCACTCTCGCCGAGGCGGTAATTGCTGAACGCCCACTTGCCGAGGAGAATATCCTCCGCATCCGAGGCGGTCTCGATACGGCATTTGTGCATGGTGTGCGCGCCGGCGACGGGCAGAATGATCTCTCGTCCCTCCGGCACCTCTATATGAAAACTGTCCTTTGCCATGCGTGCTTTTTGAAAATCAAAGACGAAATCGTGATGCCAATACTGCGCAAAGAGGTCGTCATAACGATACCGTTCGAGCAGTTCGCCCTTTTCCGAGAGAAAACAATTTTCCGCGTAGCATCCGACATAGAACCGGTCGCTGCCCTCGGGCATCGTCAGCGGGAGCGTCTCACCGACGAACACATCGCGCCGGAATGTCAGTCCGTCCTCGTTATAGAAGGGTCGATGGGGAGCGAGCGGGGCATAGTTCCCGGGACCGAGCGCGACGGCGAGCCGATCGAGCGCCTCGGGCAGAAGCTCCGGCGACGGGAGTTCGATCTGCGGCTTGATCTCCTCATACATGCCGTATCCGTAGCCCTGCATGGTAATGGAATCGAGATACCTGCCGACGTACCTGTAAATTTCCGCAAGGAGCTTCCATACCTCATAATTTACCGGGCGCAGACGGTACGCGCGCTCGGCGAGCGGGAGGGCGGCGTCATACCTGCCGTGTCCCGCAAGATAACGCGCCGCAAAGATGTAAAAATGCGCCGTGTCCGGGCGCTCCTCTTGGTATGCGTCGAGACGCGCTAGGTATTCGTCGTCATAGGCACCGCGCTCCATGCGTGCGGCAAGATCGTCAAACAGCGCAAGCGCGCTGTCGTTGTTTTGCCAAAATACGGTGTAATCGTCTTGCATGGGCGTGTCCTTTCTAGGCGTGACGCGGGAAGGGGAAAATTTCGCCATTATTATCAATCCCCCTCATGAACTCCCTCACCCTTGGATAAAAGAACGCCCGCAGCTCCGCGCTGTCGACGGCATATCCCGGTTCCGCCTCGTGCGCACGCGGGAAGATGTCGGGATATGCCCCGCCGAGATCGACTGTGCCGTCCTCTGCGACGAGGTCGTCCGTCTCAAGGCGCAGCGCATGCGTCTTTGAGCGCACGGCAAGTTTGAGCGTCTGCCCGGGATAGCGAGAGATGCTGCACGCCGTCTCCCTCTCCCGCCCGCCGAATACCGCGGGGAGGTTGCCGTCCGTATCGGGGGCGACGGGAAAACCGCAGAGATGCCCGAGTGTGCGGTAAATATCCACGCTGCTTGTCAGCTCGCAGGCGATGCCGGCAGCCGGGACGCCAGCGCCGCGCATCATCCATGCCGCACCCGTAGAATATGGCCCCATGATGTCCACAGCGCCGTCCGCGGTCGGACTGAAGACGGAGACGCCGTGGTCGGAGTAGAGACTCACGATGTATTCGTCCTCGTCGTAGTGCGTCTCAATGTAGTCGAGCAGCATACCGATGCTGCGGTCCACATATTTCGCCCCCTCGAGGAACTGAGCGCGATAGATTTCAAAATTCGGCAGGCGCACGCTCGCCTCCGTGCCCTCCATACCGAGGAGACGCCGCGCGAGCGGCAGGTGCGTCTCTACGGAGGTTGCGAATTTGAAGCCGTTTGCAGAGTAAGGATGCACATCCATCACATGCAGGAAGAGGAACTGATCCGTTTCGTCAAATGCTTCGATATGGCGGATCGTTCGCTCCGCTCCGTCAAAGGCGGGGAGCTCCCACGAGGTCGCGACGATGCGGTCGTAGCCGCGCATCGCGCCGCAGTACATGGAGTAGCCGCTCGCCATCGGCGCCGCGCAGTAGTAGCCGAGATCCTTCATGCACTCCGAGAGCGTCGCCATATCGAGCGGCAGCTCGTGGCTGTCCGCCTCGCTGAACACCTGCGTGTGCGTCGGATAGCGTCCCGTTTCGATGGCGGCGAGCGCGGGGTAGGTGAACTCCGACGTTGAAAAATGGTCGTCGAAGATGACCCCGCGTGAGAAAAACTCCGCGATCCGCGGCATATGTTCCGTGAACCGCGTGCGCATGACGGGCCACGAGAGCCCGTCGACGAGAATGTTCAGCACGAGCTTTTTGCGGCGCGGACTGTGCCCGAGGAGGATGGGCGTACCGAGGACGTAGGGCGCGGATTCGTCCGCATGCAGCGTCGTCTTTTCGCTGAGACGGAAATAGCTGAATGCCCACTTGCCGAGATAGGTGTGATCGGATACTGTTTCCGTTTGAAACGATAATTCCTGTGAGAGTTCCGTGCCTGCGACGGCGACGAGCGCTTCGCGTCCCTCCGGCACATCGATGACCGACGTGCCGCACACTTCGCGTGCCTTTTGCAGATCAAGCACGAAGTCGTGATGCCCGCAGTTTTTGAACCGCGCGCTGTGACGCAGCTCTTCGAGCATGATGCCCTTTTCCGAGAGAAACCGGTTCTCCGCATAACAGCCGACCCAGAACCGCGCGCTGCCTTCGGGCATCGTGAGCGGGAGTTCCTCGCCGACGAAGAGATCGTCGTGAAAGGAGAGCCGCCCGTCCTCTATGGCGGCGCGGCAGGTGAGGACGGGGGCGACCTTGCCCTCGCTCATCGCAACGGAGAGCCGATTCAGTCCCTCTCTGAGGAGCTGCGGCGGCAGATCGATGTGCGGTTCGGGCGTCTTGTAAATACCGTAACTGTAGCCCCGCATTGTGAGCGCGTCGAGCGGGCGATTCAGCGCCGCATAGATATCGGCGAGCAGATTCCATATCGCATACCCGACCGGACGCAGACGGTACGCGCGCTCAGCGAGCGGAAGCGCAGCGTCATACGCGCCGTGCGCTGTGAGATAACGCGCCGCGAGGATGTAGAAATGCGCGCTGTCCGGCGCTTCCGCTTGGTACGCGTCCAGCACGGCGAGATATTCGTCGTCGTAGGCAGAGCGCTCACTGCGCGCGCGCAGGTCGTCAAAAAGGGCACGCGCAAGGTCGTTGTTTTTCCAAAATACGGTGAAGTCGTCCTGCATGGCAAAGCCCCTTTTTATGTAGACTGCGGGGAGTTAAAAACCTCACCATTGTTACTTATCCCCCGCAAAAACGCCCGCACGCGCGGATAAAAGAACGCCCGCAGCTCCGCGCTGTCTACGGCGTGATCCGCCTCACCCTCGTGATCGCGCGGATAGATCTTTACCTCTGCGCGCGAAAGATCGACCGTGCCGTCCTGTTCGACCGCATTAGCGACCATGAGCCGCAGGGTATGCGTTTCACTGCGCGCCGCGAGATAATACGCCTTGGTCGGGAAGAGCGAATTGCTGAACGCGATCTCGCGCCCCGTGCCGCCGAATACCTTTGGAAGCACACCGTCCACATAGGCATCGACGGAGAAATCGCAGAGCGCTCCGAGCGTCGGGTAGATGTCAACCGCGCTCGTCAGCTCATCCGCACGCACGCCCTCCGGTACGCCCGCGCCGCGCATCATCCACGCCGCGTGCGTCATCGCGGGATTTGCAATATCCTCGCATTCGTTGAAGATCGAGATGCCGTGGTCGGAGTAGAGGCTCACGATGTAGTCGTCGGGACTGTAGTGACGTTCGAGGTAGGAAAACAGTGTGCCGAGCGCGCGATCCGCATCGCGCACGCCCTGCCAAAAAGCCGCCCCGCTGAGCGCGTTCAGCACGAGGTAGGGACTCGGGACTCGCTCGTCGGGCGCGGAGAGCCGATCCGCGAGGGGGAGACGCTGCTGCACCGATGAGGAGAACTGAAAAAACTCGGATGCTTCCGCATGTACATCCAGCGCATGAAGGAATATGAAATGATCCGTGTCGGGAAGACCTTCCAGATGGCGGATTAGCCGCTCTACTTCGGCATAAGCGTGCTGACGGTAGGTTGTAACGATGAGTCGATCATAGCCGCGTGTCGCACCGTTATAGATGCCGTCTCCACAGCCCGCCAGATTCGCAGCCCAATAGCCGCGCTCCTTCATCCGTTCCGAGAGCGTGATGCGGTCGGGGCGAAGCTCGATCGCGACGCTCCCGCTGACGAGACCGCTGTGATGCGGATACATGCCGGTCTCGATGGTCGCAAGCGACGGATAGGTGTACTCGGCAACCGAAAAATGATTGTCAAAGATCAGACCTTTGCTGAAAAAATCATGCGCGTTCGGCATTTCCTCCTTGAACCGTCCACGTACGACCGACCACGCGAGCGCATCCACGAGGATGTTCAGCACAAGCCGCCGGCGCGACGGATCGTGTCCGATCCGGACGGGCGTTCCGACGATATAGTCCCGGTCGGAGGAGATGGCGGTGCGCTCGGAGAGACGGAAGAAATTCGGCGCGTCCGGGTTCAGCCATGTCGTATCATTAACCGTGGACGTCTCGAAGCGGATCTTTTGATCGTCCGCCGTGCCGATGACGGGCAGGACGATCTCCATATCCTGCGGGAGGTCGATCTCTATCCTGCCGCGCGCAGGTTCTCCGCGTATGATGTCGAACGTGAAGTCTCCGCCCGCATGTGCCACCGCGCCGGGCGTGCGGCGCACGGTATCGAGCAGCCATGATTTGCTCATGCGCGGTTCCTGCTCGGCATAGACGCCGACATAATAGGGGGGCGAGATGTGCGGCGAGACCGGCAAAAACTCCCGTGCAAACAGCCCGTCCTGCCCCGATAGACCGCGCTCCCTGCTATAGCTCATACGGCAGACGGCAAAGGGCGCATAGCTCGCGACGCCGAGCGCGACAGAAAGACGATCCAGAGCGGCAGGCGTCAGCGCTGCGGACGGGATGTTCAGCGAGATGGGCACGCGGTAGAGATTTTCCGCATAGCCCTGCATCACGAGGGCATCGTCATAGCGCCCGAGGGCGGTATATGCGCGCGAGAGCACATCCCACACGGCGTGATTTGCCGGGCGCAGGAGGAAAGCGCGTTCACCGTAGTCGGCGGCAGCCGCCGCATCGCCGTGCGCGAGCATATAGCGCGCGGCAAAGACATAGAGGTGCGGATGATCCGGCGCTTCCTTTTGGTAGTCGTCCAGTACGGCGAGGTAATCGTCGTCGTACGCAGCGCGTCCACTACGTTCCAGTAAGTCATCGAAGAGGGCGCGCGCACGGTCATTGTTTTGCCAGAATTGTTCCATGGGCGTACCCTTTCTATTCACGTATGCATCACACCTTCAGCGCTTCTTCGAACACGCGAAAGAACGCCCCGATATCCGACGCATCGATCGCGCCGAGCGCGCACAGGCGGAACGTCCTCGTTGTCTGCATCTTGCCGGGGTAGATGGTGAATCCGCGCGCATAGCAGTAGTCATGGACGTGTGTGAAGTCAAAATGCGGGTCGTCCGGATAGCGCACGGCGACCACGAGTCCCGACTGTATTTCGCGCGGAATGGCTTCCTCCAGCCCCAATGCCGAAAGCCCCTCGTGGATCGCGTCAATCACGCGCGTATGGCGCGCCCACTTCTTCGTCTCGCCCTCGGCGAAGTATTCCGCAAGCGCGCGCTTTGCCGCATAGACGGTCTGTACGGGCGGGGTGAACCGCATCTCCCCGGTTTTTTCGAATCCCTCGTACTGCATGACGAGGTTCGTATAGTATGAGCGCACGGGATAGTGCGCTGCCGCGTCGAGCACGGCTTTGCGCGCGAGGACGAAGGAAAGCCCCGTCATGCCTTGGATACCCTTTTGCGCGGACGACATGCACACGTCGATGTTCATCTCCGCCGCATCAATGGGGATCATAGCGAATGTCGAGATGGTGTCGGCGATGCAGACGGCGCCGTGCGCGTGGGCGAGTGCGCCGATCTCGCGCACGGGATTGAGAATGCCCGTGCCCGTCTCCTGATGCGTCGTGTAGACGGCCGTGATCTCGGGATGTTCTTTTAGTGTATCCTCAATGACCGCAAGGTCGGGCAGACCGTCGACGGGAAACGTGAGGTCAATGTGCGGCACGCCGTAGGCGCGCGCCATCTCCGCCGCGCGCACAGAGTATGCGCCGTTATTGATGATGAGGAGTTTCCCGTCCGCGGGGACGAGCGAGGAGACGCAGGCGTCCATCGCGATGGTTCCGGAGCCGCAGAAGAGCACGGTCGTCCATTCTGCAGAGTCTGCATGCACGACGCGCAGGAGATCATTCCCGAACGTGCGCATGAGATCGCCGAATTCGCGTTCGCGCGGGCAGATGTCGGGGACGAGCTGTGCTGCCTTCACCGTGTCGGTCGTGGTTGCGGGCCCCGGGTTGAGGAGAACATTTCGCTTGACGTTCATGAGTCACTTCCGATACATAAAGCAGTTGAAGATGAACGGCGTATTCCAGTAGCCGGGCAGATCCATCTCCGGGAACGCAATGCGCAGATTGTGCGCCCGGGCGAAGTCCTCGAAGAATGTGCGCGTATAGAAAAACCGCGTCAGATTTTGATACAGCTCGTCGTAGTTCGGGATCGTGGCTCGGCGGAACGCGAGGTAGTCTTCTTTCTTTTCGATATCGTGCAGACCCATGACGCCGACGGTGCCCGTGCTCTTTTGGAGCATGAGATTGAGGACATGCTCTGCGTAGGTTTCGTCGGGGAAATAGGGGAAGACGCCGTTAGAAAAAACGGCGTCATATATATGTTCGTTGACGGCAACGTCCGCGGCCTCCGCACAGTACAATTCGCGTGCGTTCGGGAGGACTTTGCGTGCGGCATCGATGAGAGATTCCGCGTAGTCCGTGCCGCCGACCGTGATGCCGTCGCGGGCAAAGAGATAGAGATTCGCACCCGCGCCGCAGCCGACCTCAAAGACTCTTTTCCCGGGGGCAAGCTGCAGCAGATCCCGCATCTGCGCGTCCTGCGCGAGGAACGAGGCGAGCGGAACGCCGCCCGCCACGACGTCGTATCCGTTAAGCCGCTTGAGTTCGAGGAATACATCCTGCCAATCACCCGTAAGCGCATCATCCGATGCCTTGCGCCGGTTCCATATGGCCTGCCATTCTTTTGTCATACGATGGGTCGTCCTCACTTTCGATACATAAAACAGTGGAAGACGAACGGCGTGTTCCAGTAACCGTTCATCTCGATGGCGGGGAATTCGACACGCAGACCGTGCCGCCGTGCGAAATCCTCGAAGAATGTATGGGAGTAAAAGAGCTTGTCAAGACCTTTGTAGCGCTCCTCATAATTCGGCACGGTTGCCACCCGGTAATCGTGGAACGCCTGCTTTTTCTCAATATCATGCAGGTCGATCAGCCCGATTGCCCCGCGTGTCTTTTCGCACATGCGTATGAGCGCGCGCGCGGCGAAGTCCTCGTCCGGAAAATAAGAAAAGACGCTGTTGGCGAGTGCCGCGTTGTATTTTTGCGACGTATCAAAGGTGTCCGCCTCGCCGCAGGAGAGTTCCCGTGCGCCCGGCAGCATGCGCCGGGCGGCGTCGATCAGCGGCGCCGCGTAGTCTGTGCCGCCGACGGCGATGCCGTCGCGGGCAAAGAGATAGAGATTCGCGCCCGCGCCGCAGCCGACCTCAAAGACGCTCTGCCCGGCGGACAGCAGGAGCAGTTCTTTGGTCCGCTCGTACTGTGCGAGGAGGGAGGAGAGCGGGATGCCGCCGTCCACCACGTCGAAGCCGTTCAGTGCTTTGAGGCGCAGGAAGACGTCCTGCCAACCCCCTGCAAGCAGTTCGTCTGAAGCTACGCGCCGGTTCCATATGGCACGCCATTGATTTTCCACGGCGCACCTCACATGACTTCGATGAGACGGATGATGTCCTTGATGGGCATGAGATTCTGATCTGCCTCATGCGCGCGGTGATGGACGAGGATGGATCGCGCGGTTTCCTCCATGGCGGGGAATGCGCTGCGCGTGAGCTGGTTCGCATAGATGACGATGCGAACGCCGTGCGCGGCGAGCTCCGCCTCGGTGACGGTGTTGTAGGAGGAGGGGACGGCGACGATGGGGACATCCGGGTGTGCGGCATGGAACGCGTCGCAGAACGCGAGGACCTCGTCGGGGGTCTTCTTCCGCGAGTGGATCATGATGCCGTCCGCACCTGCCGTGACATAGGCTTCCGCACGTTTCAACGCATCATCGAGGCCCTTTTCGAGGATCAGGCTTTCGATGCGCGCGATGATCATGAATTCGTCGGTGCGCAGCGCCTTTTTGCCTGCGGCGATCTTCTCGGAAAAATTCTCGATCGTGTCCTGCGTCTGCGCGACCTCGGTGCCAAAGAGGGAGTTGCGTTTCGCCCCCGTCTTGTCCTCGACGATGACGGCGGAGACGCCGATGCGTTCGAGCGTGCGCACGTTATAGGAGAAATGCTCCGCCGTGCCGCCCGTGTCCATGTCGAGGATGACGGGCTTCGTCGTGACGTCCATGACCTCGTTGATGGTCTGGATGCGGTCGGAGAAGTCGACGAGCTCGATGTCGGGCTTGCCGCGCGCCGTCGAGTCGCAGAGGCTCGAAATCCACATGGCATCGAACTGGTCGAGGCCGCCGTCGCTTTCGACGACGGTTTTTTCCGCAATCAGGCCCGTGAGACCGTTGTGCACCTCGATGGTCTTGACGATGGGGATGATCTCGAGCAGGCGGCGCAGGCGGCCGCGGCGGCGCTCGGGCATGGCGAGATGTTCGCGCATCCGGCGGTCGATCTCGATGACCTCTTCGTTATAAGTATAGGGGGGCTCGATGAGCTCTCCGCCAAGGCGCTTAAGACACGCAAGCACGTTCTTGCGCAGTGCGGACTCCGGTCCCTTGGCCCAGTTGCCCCCGTGGATCACATAGTCGGGGCGGAGCTCTGCGAGAATTTCGTCATAAAAAATATGCTCCTGCACGACGACCTCGTCCACGAGATCCTCTGCGCGCAGCATCTCCATGCGCTCGGCGAGCGTGCGCGTGGGGAATCTGTTGTAGCGCAGCATCTCAGGATCCGAGAGCACGCCGACGACAACGCGGCCGAGCTTTGCCGCTTCGCGCAGGATGTTCCGGTGTCCGTCGTGGATGATGTCTGTGCAAAAGCATGTGTATACGGTTTTCATCGGTTCTTCATTTCCCTTTCCAAATCCCTGAGGTCCTCTGCGGTGTCGATCTCCCATACGTCCGCCCGCGTGCAGGGGCGGATGTAGACGGAGAAGTCGGGCGGGTAGTATTTGAGCGCGATCTCATCCCAGTACAGCTGCCGATAACGCTCCTCCTTGTAGAGCGCCGCGGTGCAGCGGGCGAGGCGTGCGCCGTCTTCCTCCGTCCAGTACGAGAGGCCGAGCATCTGATGGCAGTCGCGGCCCCCGACGCCGATCTCCGTGATGCGTCCCGCCGCGTCGACGGCAAAACGCCAGTCGTCCGTCTCCGCGACGGGAAACGCGATGTAGTTCGAGCGTTCCTGCATAGGCGTCACGACGGCGGGATTCGCGAGATACAGATCGCCCTCGATGACGTAGGAATCTTCGAGGAGTCCCTGCGTGCCCGCCAGCGTGATCGATGAGATGTTGTTCGACGTCTCCCAGTCGGGATTGTCCAGAAATGAAATCCCTTCGTACTCTTCTAGGAGCGCGTCGAAGGCGTCGCCGCGATAGCCTCGCACAATGGTAATCGACGAAATCCCCGCGGCCTTAAGCGCATCGAGAATGGTTGTGATGATCGGGCGTCCGCAGACCTCGACCATCGGCTTCGGCCGCTCGTCCGTGAGCGGTGCGAGGCGTTTGCCGCGCCCGGCTGCGAGGATGAGCGCTCGTGTAATTTTATGAGGTATGTTCATCCCTCTATTCCCCTTCGTGTGACGCGGGATTTTCGCGCCTAGCGACGTCACTGTGTCAGTCGCTTCGGTCGACGTAGGTTTCCTCTACGCCTTCCCTTGCGACCTCCTTGTTCCTAGCTATGCATCGAAACTTCCGCATCACTTAGATTATATAATCCCCATCTTTCGCTTCGCCTTCGCGAGCGTCCGCTCTGCGATCTCGGACGCGCGCTCCGCTCCCTCACGGATCGCGGCGTCGAGATAGGCCTTGTCGGCGAGGAGCGCTGCGTATTTCTCCCGGATGGGGCGCAGCTCCTCCGCGACGGCCGTGCCGACGGCGGTTTTAAAGTCACCGTAGCCCTTGTCTGCGAACTCTGCCGCAATATCATCCATTGGTTTCCCTGTAATGGCGGAGTAAATCGTCATGAGATTATTCACGCCGTCCTTGCCTTCGCGGAACACGACCTCCGCCTCACTATCAGTCACAGCGGATTTGAATTTTTTCAAAATCGTCTTTTCGTCGTCGAGGATGTAGATCGTCGCCTTCACGTTCGTGTCGGACTTGCTCATCTTTGCCGTCGGTTCCTGGAGACTCATGACGCGCGCGCCCGCCTTCGGGAAATACCCTTCGGGCAGGCGGAACGTCTCGCCGTAGATGCGATTGAACCGCGCGGCGACATCGCGCGTGAACTCGAGATGCTGCGTCTGATCCGCGCCGACGGGGACGTAATCCGCCCGGTAGAGCAGGATGTCGCCCGCCATGAGCGCGGGGTAGGTGAAGAGTCCGGCGTTGATGTCCTCGGGGTGCTTTTGGGATTTATCCTTGAACTGCGTCATGCGCGAGAGATCGCCGAACGGGCTGAGGCACGAGAGCATCCAGCCCATTTGTGCATGCGCGGGGACATGGCTTTGAATGAAGACGAGGCTCTCCTTCGGATCGAGGCCGCACGCGAGGAGGAGCGCGAATGCCTCGCGGCTCTGCCGGCGGCGTTTCTCCGGTTCGTTATAGACCGTCAGCGCATGCAGATCGGCGACAAAATAATAGCAGTCATAGGATTCCTGCAAATGCCGCCAGTTCTTCACCGCACCGAGATAGTTCCCGAGGGTAAATGTGCCGGTCGGTTGGATGCCGCTGAGGATAATTTTGCGGCGGGTATCCTCTGCCGCTTGCGTGTCGGTCATGGAGGTGGGTCCTTTCCTAGATATAATATGATTTTCATTATATACTATCGCACCGCATTTCGCAAAGAAAAACAGCGATGCATCACATTGCGAATGTTTCTCCGTTGCTCGCTACTTCCCGCACAAAATCCCGTGCGCGCGGATAAAAGAATGCGCGCAGCTCCTCCCTGTCCATCGCGTACGCTTCCTCTAACTCGTGCTCCACGGGATAGATGCCGACCTTTGCCCCCGCCAAATCCACCGTGCCGTCGTCGGTGACGGGATCCCGCGTCTCAAGGCGGAGCGTATGTGTCTTGCTCCGCATCGCAAGTTTATACGTCTGTTCCGGGAACTAAGATACGCTGCACACGACATCGCGCTCTGCACCGCCGAGGACAGCGGGCAGATTTCCGTCGAGATCCGTCGGAACAGGGAAGCCGCAGAGCGCACCGAGCGCAGGGTAAATGTCGGCGGTGCTCGTCAGCTCGTCCGCAACGACGCCGCGGGGGACACCCGCACCACGTATCATCCACGAAGCACCGACAGCATATCGGCCTACGAAATCAATCGCACCGCCCGGGGGATTTGGATCAAACATCCCACAGCCGTGATCGGAGTAGAGGCTGACGATGTACTCGTTCTCATCGTAGCGCTCCTCAATGTAGGAGAGGAGCTGTCCGATACAGCGGTCAATATGACGCAGACTAACCTCATGCTGCCTGAGGTAGATCGGCAGATGCGGGATGCGCACGCTCGGCGTCGGGCTGGAGATATCGACGAAATGATCCGCAAGATCGATGCCGGACTCTACCTCCTCGGAGAACTTCATCGGCTTATTGATATTGAGCGGGTGTACATCTGTTGTGTGAAAAAAGAGGAAAAGATCCGTTTCGTTAAATGCTTCGATTTGGCGGATCGTGCGTTCCGCACCCTCCGCTGCGAGCAGGAAGCAGTAACTCATCACGAGCCGGTCGTAGCCGCGCAGCATCCCGTGGTAGAACGCACATCCGCTCGCCATCGGCGCGGCGCAGTAGTAGCCGAGGTCGTGCATCTCCTCCGAGAGCGTCCGTATATCAAGCGGCAGTTCATGGCTGCACCGCTCGTTAAAGAGCTGAGTGTGCCGCGGGTCGCGTCCCGTCTCAATCGTTGGGAGTGAGGCGAACGTATACTCCGAGGCGGAGTAGTGTCGGTCGAAGATTACCCCGCGTGAGAAGAATTTGGCAATGCGCGGCATATGTTCCTCGAACAGAGGACGTACCGCCGGCCAGCAGAGCCCGTCGACGAGGATGTTTAACACGAGCTTCTTGCGGCGCGGACTATGGCCGATGCGGATGGGCGTCCCGACGACAAAAGGGGTGTCGCCGTCGGAGCGCAGCACGGCGGAGTCATTCAGCCGGAAGTAATTAAACGCCCCGGGGCCTAGATAGCCGGGATGCGTCGCGGAAGCCGTATCGATGTGGAACTCTTGCTTCAGCTGCGTACCCCCGCCCGCGACGGGAAGGACCACCGACGTTCCTGCGGGCACTTCGACGTGTACCGGCGCAGTTGTCTCTTGTGCCTTTTGCAGGTCAAAGGTAATCGTACGGTCGAAGAGCATCAGAAATTCCTCGTGCCGGAATTTATTGCAGACGATGGACAGGTCGGGGAGGACTCCCTCGTCCACATAGGTGCCGACCCAAAAACGCGGATGGCCTTCCGGCATCGTGAGCGACAGATGTTCAAAAAGGAAAATATCGAATCCAAACGCAATGGTACCATTCTCTATATGTGCACGGTTTTTGATTTGCGGCGCGTAGTTATGGTGATCCAGCGCAATAGAGATCCGTCCAAGAATCTCGGCGGTATCCGCACTGTTGAGATCGACCGGGAACGGCTGCGTTTCGTACATATGGGAGATATAGGCATACATGACAGCGGCGTCGAACTCTCTGCCGAGCCGAGTATAAGCCTCGGCGAGTATTTCCCACACGGCACGGTTCACGGGGCGCAGACGGAAGGCGCGCTCGCCGCAGACGACCGCACCTGCCGCATCTCCCTGCGCGAGGAGATAGCGCGCGGCAAAGATGTCCGCGTGGACACTGTTCCCACCCGCCTCACGGTACGCCGCAAGCTGTGCGATGAAGTCCTCGTCACAAGCATTGCGTGCCATACGACTCTTGAGATCGTCAAAGAGCGCGCGGGCATGGCCCTCGTTGCGCCAAAATATATCAAGATGATCTTGCATAGCGATACGCCCTTTTCTGCCTTATCAGATAAATTTCATTATATATCATCGCGGTAACTTTCGCAAAGGAAAAAGGCGGTGATGTGCCATCTTGGCGTCTAGCGTCGTTATATGCCCTTTACTGCGCTCAACGTAGCTATCAACTACGCACGTGTTTGTATTCTCCTCATACCTAGAGCTATACGGAGAGGATTGCACGTCACTCAGGTTACGGTGGGGACGCGACTCTTCCGCAAAAATTGCTTGCGTTTCTACCGCCCCTCTGTTACAATATATTCCGCATCAATGAATAAGAACCACAAGATATAGTATATTTTCGAATTAAAAGGAGAAGAGTTCATGGCAGTGACAACGGTAACGAAGCGCGCGGGGCACAGCGTTCCCTACGATCGCGCGAAGATCCTGAACGCGATCGCGGCGGCGAGCAAGGAGTACGCGCACCCGATGACGGCGCTCGAGATTGAGGACGTGACGGCGGCGGTGGAGGCGGCGTTCGAGAGCCGCGCGGAGATCTCCGTCGAGGAGATACAGGATCTCGTCGAAAAACAGCTCCTCGCGCACGGCTTCTACGACATCGCGCGCCGCTACATCACCTACCGCCAGCGCCACGCACAGCGGCGTATGGCGCAAAAGCATCTCATGGCGAGCTACCGCGACATCTTCTTCGCGGACGCCGTGGACTCCGACCTCAAGCGCGACAACGCGAACATCAACACCGACGCGTCCATGGGCATCATGCTCAAACTCGGCGCGGAGGGCGCAAAGCACTTCGTCGATAACTACGTCCTCGAGGAGCGGTACGCCGACGCCGACCGCGAGAACTTCATCCACATCCACGACAAGGATTTCTCGCTCATCACATTCAACTGCTGTCAGATCGACCTCCTGAAACTCTTCCGCGGCGGCTTCTCCACCGGACACGGCTTCCTGCGCGAGCCGAACTCCATCCGCGCGTACGCGAGCCTCGCCTGCATCGCGATCCAGTCGAATCAGAACGACATGTTCGGCGGACAGAGCATCAACGCGTTCGACTTCGCCATGGCGGACGGCGTGAAAAAATCCTTCCGCAAGGCGATTGTCGAGGAGGCGTGGAAAGCGCTCCTCTATCGTCTCGGACACGGGCATTTCACGCACGACGCGTTCAAAAAGGCGCTCCGCGCAGAACTCGACTTCGCCGTCTGTGTCTACGCCGAGGATGCGGACAGCGACCTCGGACAAAGCGGCATCAGAGAGCTGCGCCGCGCGCTCGACGTTGTTTATCGGAACGCATTCGAGACGCCCGCCGCGGGTGAGCTCGACGCCGACGCCGCGACGATCTACCGTCTCGCCTGCGAGAGCGTCGAAGAGGAGACGCATCAGGCGATGGAGGCGCTCATCCACAATTTCAATACGCTCCACTCGCGCGCGGGCGCGCAGGTGCCGTTCAGCTCCATCAACTACGGACTCGACACCTCGCCCGAGGGGCGTCTCGTCATCCGCGAAGTCCTCAGCGCGATCTGGCAGGGACTCGGCAACGGCGAGACCGCCATTTTCCCCATTTCCGTGTTCCAGCTCAAGGCGGGCGTCAACTACAACCCCGAGGATCCGAACTACGACCTCTTCATCGAATCGTGCCGCGTCAGCGCGCGCCGTCTTTTCCCGAACTACGTCAACATCGACGCACCGTACAACCTCCAATACTACAAGCCCGGCGACTACAACAGCTGCGTCGCGACCATGGGATGCCGCACGCGCGTCATGGGCAACGTCAACGGTCCCGAGCAGTCGGGCAGCCGCGGCAACTTCTCCTTTACGACCATCAACCTGCCGAAGCTCGCGCTCGAGGCGAAGGGCGACCTCAATAAATTTTGGGAGCTCTACGATTACTACATCGAGCTCTGCCACGACTACCTCCTCGACCGCCTGAAGGTCATCGAGGAAAAGCACGTCTACAACTATCCGTTCCTCATGGGGCAGGGCGTATGGATGGGCAGCGAAAAGCTCAGTCAGGTCGACTCCATCAAGGGCGTCCTGCGGCACGCGTCGTTCTCCATCGGGTTCTGCGGGCTCGCCGAGTGCCTCGTCGCGCTCATCGGCAAGCATCACGGCGAGAGCGAGGAGGCGCAGGAACTCGGCCTCAAGATCGTTCGCCACATGCGCGAACGCACCGACGCCTATACCAAGGCGGAGAGCCGCAACTGGTCGACGTTCGGCACGCCCGCCGAGAGCACCGCGGGGCAGTTCCAGCGCGCGAACAAGAAAACGTACGGCATCGTCCCCGGCGTCACCGACCGCGGCTACATGACCAACTCCAGCCATGTGCCCGTCTACTACAACATCAGCGCCTACGACAAGATCCGCATCGAGGCGCCGTATCACGAGCTCGAGAACGCCGGGCACATCGCCTACATCGAGATGGACGGCGACCCGTCGAAGAACGTCAAAGCGTTCGAGAAGGTCGTCCGCGCCATGCACGACGCGAACATGGGCTACTTCTCCATCAATCATCCCGTCGACCGCGACCCTGTCTGCGGCTATACCGGCCTCATCGAGAACGAGTGCCCGCACTGCCACCGCAAGGAAAAGGAGTTCGGCACCATGACTGTGCCGCGGATGAAGGACTGAGCAACAACCGAAAGACAATAAAAACGCCGCTGCGATATCATTTCGCAGCGGCATTTTATCTTTGGTATTATGCAGATATTACCGATACATCTCAAGCAGCGCGCGGTTCTGCTCCAAAAGCGCGGGGCGGTAGACCTTCGGCAGCGTGGATTTCTTTACGATCGCCCACAGCGCCGCGGCGGCTTTGAGGCGATGTTTATAAATCCTGCTTTGCGGGTCGGCGCAAAAGTCCTTGAGGAAGCGGTTCCATTCGCAGACCGTATTGTCGTATTTCGCATAGCCCGAGTGCCGCTCATAGAGCGCGAGCAAATCTCGCACGGTGAATGCCCTGTCCTGCGTGCGCTTCACCTTGCGCCATGCCGCCGCCATGTCGGCATTGAACCTGAAATCCCGGACGCCTGTTACCTCGGAAAAATATGCTCGAAACGCCGCGTTAAACGCGAAATTGCAGTCGAGCAGTGGGCAGTCGAGAGAAACCTCCCGGCTGCCTTTTTTGCGCGGCGCCTTTTGCAGGGGAATCAATGTCCCGTTAAAATACGCCTCGATATAGCTGCTTAGCTCCGATTTTGTTCCCGTATGGCGGATGCCGAGCCGTTTGCACAGTGTGGCGAGTTCCGCACGGTACCAATAGCAGCGGCTGAACTCGTCATATGATGTGATGTCCGTAAAATGAGGGCGCTCTTCCAATATACGTACCCCTTTCATGGATATTTGGCGTTCATTCCAGTACGTTTATAACTGAAAAATATCTATGCGCATGAAAAACCGCTGTACATTGGGATGGTCGTTCCCTTCGTACAGCGGTTTTGGCTTGCATGCGTTAGCCCGCCGCGGCGACCTCGATGATGGGAAGGGCGCCGTCGGTGATGCATTCCTTGGTCACAGTGACGCGGCGCGGGGCGGTTTCGCGCGGGATGTCGAACATCACGTCGAGCATGACCTCCTCGATGATGCCCTTGAGGCTGCGCGCGCCCGTCTTGCGCGCGATGGCCTTCTTTGCGACGGCACGCAGGGCGTCTTTGGTAAAGACGAGCTCGACGCCGTCCATGGCGAGCAGTTTTTCATACTGGCGCACGGGAGCGTTGATGGGTTCGGTGAGGATGCGCAGGAGCGCGTCCTCGTCCAGCGTCTCCAGCGTGCAGATGACGGGCAGGCGCCCGATGATCTCAGGGATGATGCCGTACTGCATCAGATCCTCGGGCGTGACCTGGTGAATGAGACTGTCAAACTCCTTCTCAATCTCCTTGCCGCGCACCTCTGCACCGAAGCCGATCGCAACACTGCCCTTGCGCAGACGCTTGGAGATCACCTTCTCGATGCCGACAAAGGCTCCGCCGACAATGAAGAGAATGTTCTTCGTATCCACCTTGATCGTCGGCGCCTCGGGGTGCTTGCGCTGCCCGCGCGCCGTGAACTCGACCACGCTGCCCTCGAGCATCTTGAGCAGCGCCTGCTGGACGCCCTCGTGCCCCGGGTCGGCCGTGATGGAGTTGTTCGCGCCCGATTTGCGCGCGATCTTATCGAATTCGTCGAGATAGATGATGCCGTGTTCCGCCTTTTCGACGTCTTTATCCGCCGCATAGTAGAGATTGCGCACGGCGACCTCGACATCCGCGCCGACGAAGCCCGCCTCCGTGAGGCTCGAGGCGTCCGTCACCGCGAACGGCACATCGAGCAGCCGTGAGAGATGCGAGAGCAGCGCCGTCTTTCCGCAGCCCGAGGGACCGAGCATGATAACGTTCGACTTTTCGATCTCCGTTGCGTCCTTCTCGTCCTTCTCGTTTTCATAGCCGTACTTCATGCGCTTGTAGTGGTTGTAGACCGCGACGGCAAGGATTTTCTTCGCACGGTCCTGATTGATGATATAGGCGTCGAGATAGTTCTTGATGAGATGCGGGCGCGTCTTTTGGAGCACATCGTCGAGCTGCACACGGAACGAACTGCGCTCCTCGGACGAGATGGACTGATCGTGCTCGTCGAGGAAACGGTTGATCTCGCGCACACAGTCCTTGCAGATCGCAAAGCCCGTGTTCGGATCGTAGATCGGCATATCATATTGGTCGCGCACATCGATGATGCGCTTGCAAAAACTGCATTGATGTTTGACCGGATTCTTGGACATGTGGGTGATATTCCTTTCAAAAGTGTGAAACGCCGTCGCGTCGCTGCACTTTGCCGTATGATTCTTAATAAAACCTACCATAGAATACCACAGGAAGGGAATGAAGTGCAAGCAGAATGCGCGTGACTAAGCGAATTATTATAAGGAAAGAAAAATAATCCCGTCGTTTCGAGGAGAAAAGGGGCAAAAGGGGTTGACGCAGCAATGAAGATTATGTTATATTATGACAGTCGCGCTGCGGGAGGCAGAGGCCTTTGGAGGCGCGGGAATGTACCCTGAAAACTACACAATGCAGAGAGGTTAGAGATA
>NZ_JH992902.1:1472538-1473792 GCF_000315545.1 Selenomonas sp. F0473
CGGCTAGGCCGTCTAAGGTGGGGAAGGTGACTGGGGTGAAGTCGTAACAAGGTAGCCGTATCGGAAGGTGCGGCTGGATCACCTCCTTTCTAAGGTGCTATGCTGTCGATGAAACAAGCCGAAAGGCGCAGTTGAATCGATAACAGCATGTACGCGAAAACGTCCAACGAATCGAGCTGTAAGGCGAAGATGAATTGCTGACGTTGACCGCGCGCTATGTTGTTATAAGCAAAGTAACAGGTCGACATCGGCTTAAATCTGCATTGTCTAGTTTTGAGGGTATATTACCTCTAAAATCAAAGGTATCCTTAGCAATAGCCTAATATCCTGAAAACGCAGTATGGACTAGTGCTTTGAAGGAAGCCTAAGCGAAGCGGCAGTTTTGCTGCATAGCAAGGAACGAGGAAAACACGAGTGGAGTCGTAGCGGAGCTACGTCGACCGAAGTGTTTGACGCAGTGACACAGCTAGGCACAAAAATCCCGCGTTCGCGCCTTATATGGGGGCGTAGCTCAGCTGGGAGAGCACCTGCCTTGCAAGCAGGGGGTCAGGAGTTCGATTCTCCTCGTCTCCACCATTTATATCTACATATGTAACACCTTTACAGGTAACCCTAAGCGAAGCAGAAGCTTTGATGCATAGCTAGGCGCGAGAAAAAGACAACCGAAGTCGTAGCGGAGCTACGTCGAGGGCAGTCTTTTTTGAAGCAACGACGCTAGGCGCAAAAATCCTGCATTCGCGCCACATTATGGGCCTATAGCTCAGCTGGTTAGAGCGCACGCCTGATAAGCGTGAGGTCAGTAGTTCAAGTCTACTTAGGCCCACCATTTTTTTGTTCCCTGAAAACTACACAGAAGAAACAAACGAAAATCTATGAAATGACAAAAGTCATTTTCACTGAGGTTATCTGCTATAGCGATATAGCGGAAAGAACAGAATGGATTTTCCCAGGAGAAGTAATGGCGAAACGAAGTCGTTTAGCTTGGAGCAGATTTTGAGCACTGCCAAGGAGACAAACCGGACGCATAGTTGAAAGCTATGTGGAGGATTTGACGACATAGGCAGGGCGGAAAAGGTGCCCAAGATGAATGGCTGAGTGAGTCAGTGATTCTCCAAAGCATAATTAGGATAAAGCGAAAATACCTTTTAGTCGTAAGACGTAAGTCAAGCGAAGAAGGGCATACGGCGGATGCCTAGGCGTTTCGAAACGAAGAAGGACGCGATAAGCTGCGATAAGCTGCGGCGAGCTGCAAGT
>NZ_JH992902.1:1473892-1672157 GCF_000315545.1 Selenomonas sp. F0473
GATTCCCTGAGTAGCGGCGAGCGAAACGGGAGGAGCCCAAACCAAAGGACTTCGGTTTTTTGGGGTTGCGGACCTGCAACAAATTTGGAACTTTAGTGGAAGTATCTGGGAAGATACGGCAAAGAGAGTGAGACCCTCGTACACGAAAGAGTGAAGAATGGGCAGGAATCCAGAGTACCACAGGGCACGAGGAACCCAGTGGGAAGCAGGGTGGACCACCATCCAAGGCTAAACATGACGAAACGACCGATAGCGGAAAGTACCGTGAGGGAAAGGTGAAAAGAACCCCGGGAGGGGAGTGCAAAAGAACCTGAAACCGTATGTCTACAAACAGTCGAAGCACTATAAATGTGCAACGGCGTGCCTATTGAAGAATGAACCGGCGAGTTGATTTATACTGCGAGGTTAAGCGGGAGACGCGGAGCCGCAGCGAAAGCGAGTCTTAAGAGGGCGAGCAGTAGTATGGATCAGACCCGAAACCACAGTGATCTATGCATGTCCAGGTTGAAGCTCAGGTAAAAATGAGTGGAGGACCGAACCGGTGAGTGTTGAAAAACTTTCGGATGAGGTGTGCATAGGGGTGAAATGCCAATCGAACGTGGAGATAGCTGGTTCTCCCCGAAATAGCTTTAGGGCTAGCCTTAAGCGAATAACCATAAAGACGGTAGAGCACTGATCGGGCAAGGGGGCGTAAAGCCTACCGACCCCAGTCAAACTACGAATGGCTTCTATGGGCAGCTTAGGAGTCAGCGTGCGAGTGATAAGACCCGTACGCAAGAGGGAAACAGCCCAGACCGCCGGCTAAGGTCCCAAATGCTGTGCTAAGTGGAAAAGGATGTAGGACTTCGAAAACAACCAGGATGTTGGCTCAGAAGCAGCCACCATTAAAAGAGTGCGTAATAGCTCACTGGTCGAGAGGCTCTGCGCCGAAAATATCCGGGGCTCAAGCACAGAACCGAAGCCGCGGCAAAGTACTAAGGTACTTTGGGTAGGGGAGCGTTCTTACTTGGAAGAAGGCAGACCGGAAGGACTGCTGGACGAGTAAGAAGTGAGAATGCCGGTATGAGTAGCGAAACGACAGGTGAGAATCCTGTCCACCGAAAGCCTAAGGGATCCTGGGCAACGCTCGTCGCCCCAGGGTAAGTCGGGACCTAAGCCGAGGCGTAAAGCATAGGCGATGGACAACCGGTGAAAATTCCAGTACCAGATAAGTTTGATTGAGGATGGAGTGACGCAGGAAGGAAGCTGAGCGCGCGAATGGAAGAGCGCGTCGAAGGCGGTAGGCTAGTACGGAGGCAAATCCCCGCACTATAAGGCCGAGAACCGATAGATAGAAGAGACTACGGAAAACCTGAATTCAGCCGCACTACACTGCCAAGAAAAGCTTCTAACGAGAACTGATCCGCCCGTACCAAAACCGACACAGGTAGGCGGGGAGAGAATCCTAAGGTGCGCGGGAAAACCCTCGTTAAGGAACTCGGCAAAATGCATCCGTAACTTCGGGAAAAGGATGGCCGGAGGTTGTGAAGTTACTAGCTAATGGAGCGACAGCCGGCGGCAGAAAAGAGGCCCAAGCGACTGTTTACCACAAACACAGGTGCCTGCGAAAGCGCAAGCTGAAGTATAGGTGCTGACGCCTGCCCGGTGCAGGAAGGTTAAGGAGAGTTGTTAGCCCTAAAGGAGAAGCAGCGAACTGAAGCCCCTGTAAACGGCGGCCGTAACTATAACGGTCCTAAGGTAGCGAAATTCCTTGTCGGGTAAGTTCCGACCCGCACGAAAGGCGTAACGATTTGGGCACTGTCTCAACGAGGGACCCGGTGAAATTGAAATACCTGTGAAGATGCAGGTTACCCGCGACTGGACAGAAAGACCCCATGGAGCTTTACTGCAGCTTGGCATTGGTCTTTGGCATATAACGTACAGGATAGCCGGGAGACTGGGAAAATATCTCGCTAGAGGTATTGGAGTCACCGTTGGGATACCGGCCTTTATATGCTAAGGATCTAACCGGAACATTAACAGTGTTCGGGACAGTACCAGGCGGGCAGTTTGACTGGGGCGGTCGCCTCCGAAAGAGCAACGGAGGCGTCCAAAGGTTCCCTCAGCGCGGCCAGAAATCGCGCGCAGAGCATAAAGGCACAAGGGAGCTTGACTGCGAGACTGACGGGTCGAGCAGGTACGAAAGTAGGGCTTAGTGATCCGGTGGAAAGAGAGTGGAATTGCCATCGCTCAACGGATAAAAGCTACCCTGGGGATAACAGGCTAATCTCTCCCAAGAGTCCATATCGACGGGGAGGTTTGGCACCTCGATGTCGGCTCATCACATCCTGGGGCTGAAGCAGGTCCCAAGGGTTGGGCTGTTCGCCCATTAAAGTGGTACGTGAGCTGGGTTCAGAACGTCGTGAGACAGTTCGGTCCATATCCATCGCGGGCGCAAGATACATGAGGGAGGCTGCTCCTAGTACGAGAGGACCGGAGTGGACGAACCAACGGTGTACCGGTTGTCCTGCCAAGGGCACGGCCGGGTAGCTGCGTTCGGAAGGGATAAACGCTGAAAGCATCTAAGCGTGAAGCCCGTCCCGAGATGAAGTATCTCATCTTTTTAAAAGAGTAAGACCCCTTGCAGAAGACGAGGTAGATAGGCTGGATGTAGAAGTGCGGCAACGCATGCAGCTGACCAGTACTAATCGGTCGAGGGCTTGATTTATGGTAGGAAAGCGCTGCGCGCTTTCCTTGATGACATGGTATTTCGCAGCTAATTTGCAAAAGAGTTTCTTCTGTCTAGTTTTGAGTGAGCAACACTCAAGTGCACAGGTAGTGTCAACCAATCGTCTGCGTCCTTTGGACTTGACTCTTGGGACACTTATGTGTACGACTTGTTACCCAATCGCATACGCACGATGTGCTATGCTCCTCAACAAGTCAGTATGCGGTGATGATGCCCGGACGGTTCCACCTGTTCCCATTCCGAACACAGCAGTTAAGCGTCCGAAGGCCGAGGGTACTTCGTTGGAGACGACGCGGGAGAGTAGGTAGTTGCCGCAATATATTCCTCGGTAGCTCAGTTGGTAGAGCGTCTGACTGTTAATCAGAATGTCACAGGTTCGAGTCCCGTCCGAGGAGCCATTTTTTGATTTCTCGCTGCGTTTGCAGTAATAGATATGAGCGGTCAACGTCCGCCAATCACACGTCGCTCACGCTCGTGTTCTTGGGACGTTTTCGCATACGACCTGTTACCCGTTCATCGTTCGCGCGCTGCGCTCCGATTTACGGACAGGGTCAGTAGTTGGGGTATAGCCAAGTCGGTTAAGGCACGGGACTTTGACTCCCGCATCCGTTGGTTCGAATCCAACTACCCCAGCCAATTTATCTCGTCTTCGGATGGGATGTGTGGCGGCTGATAAAGGTTCACTAGCTCAGTTGGTAGAGCATCTGACTTTTAATCAGAGGGTCCCGGGTTCGAGTCCCGGGTGAGCCACCACTTTTGCTTTTTAGGTTACACTGAGCGAACCGGAAGTTTTGATACATAGCTAGGAACAAGAAAAATCCAAGCTAAGCGCAAAAATCCCGACTCGCGTCACTATCATGACTCACTAGCTCAACTGGCAGAGCAACTGACTCTTAATCAGTAGGTTCACGGTTCGATTCCGTGGTGGGTCACCATTTCATGGGCGATTAGCTCAGCTGGGAGAGCGCTTGCCTTACAAGCAAGATGTCGGCAGTTCGATCCTGTCATCGCCCACCAAAGGATTATTGTTTACAGCATTTGCATCTGCGTTGCTTCTGCAAATGTTGCATAAGTGATTCGTATGTTTTAGCACTCCCTTTGGGTCTGCCGAAACTACTCACTACTTAGGCCCGGTAGTTTAGTTGGTTAGAATGCCGCCCTGTCACGGCGGAGGTCAGGGGTTCAAGTCCCCTTCGGGTCGCCATTTTTTATGCCTCGGTAGCTCAGTTGGTAGAGCAGGGGACTGAAAATCCCCGTGTCAGTGGTTCGATTCCGCTCTGAGGCACCATCCCGTTATAGTCGCCTACGGAGAACGGCGTCTGCGGCAGAGGCTGCCGAATACGAAACTGTCGCTGGCGTAGCTCAATCGGTAGAGCAGCTGACTTGTAATCAGCAGGTTGGGGGTTCAAGTCCTCTCGCCAGCTCCATGCGGGTGTAGCTCAATGGTAGAGCCCCAGCCTTCCAAGCTGGTCACGTGGGTTCGATTCCCATCACCCGCTCCATTATTTGCCGATACGCCGGGGTGGCGGAACAGGCAGACGCAGGGGACTTAAAATCCCCCGGTTGAAAAACCGTACCGGTTCGATTCCGGTCCTCGGCACCATTATCTATATTGTCACGCGGTCGTGGCGGAACTGGCAGACGCGCTACTTTGAGGGGGTAGTGTTCACAAGACGTGTGGGTTCAAGTCCCACCGACCGCACCATAAGCAGAGAACAGCATTTGCAGACATCCGAAGGATGCCGAATATGCCTCTAAATAGAAAATTTTATAGTAGTCACGCGGTCGTGGCGGAATGGCAGACGCGCTAGCTTCAGGCGCTAGTGATGGCAACATCGTGGAGGTTCAAGTCCTCTCGACCGCACCACGCGGTTGTGGCGGAATTGGCAGACGCGCTACTTTGAGGGGGTAGTGTTCACAAGACGTATGGGTTCAAGTCCCATCAACCGCACCATTTTGAAAATATACCGTTACGGGAAACCGCAGCGGTTTTTTTGTTGTCGAAACGCACCTGATGTACTTACGTCTCATCATAAATTATATTGACAGAGGAAAAGGAAGAATATAGTATAAATATATAACGTAGTAGTCTATTATAATTATTTATCATGCCTTTACTTTTATCTGTTTTGCCCGGTTGCTTTCCACAGAGGGCTCATTTTTATTTCCATGAATTAGGAGGATAGGAGGATGAAGAGGAACCGATTGGCGGCAATGATTGCCGCGGCAGTAATCATCGGCGTCGTATCGCCCGTTTTGGCCGCGCGCGGTACGCAGGCTCCGAAAGAAGCGGTCGGACATGAAGCGCGCGACGAGGCAGATCGGATTCAGATCAATTTCGAGTATCTGCGGGGCTTTTCCAGGAAGCCCGACGATGTCTTCGATGTGCCGGTGCGCAATCAATCCGTGATCATGCCCGCGTTTCGTTGGACGAGTCATATGAACCCGGGCGCATCCTTTTGGGACGGCATCACTTCCGTCGGCGGCGGGCTCGTTCCGTATGTGGCGTTCGGTTCGTATGTAGGGGCTGATCCGGTATTGGTGCGCCGCAACGAAGACGCGGAGCAAATGCAAAAAAATCATGCAGCAGGGATCAAGAATATCGGCTACACATATACGCGCCAATCCACCAGAGATCTTAATAAGGTGTACAGTGATATCGATAATTTTGTTAATTTTTACGGGCGGGAAAATATCTCCGGTTATTTTATCGACGAGGTGATGCGCGGCAATACGCAGGCGCAGGTCGATTATATCAAAAGCATCTACGATTATGTAAAGAGCAAGTATCCTGAAAAAATCGTCATCGCCAACTGCGGCGGGGAGATCCGCGATGCCGTCGCTCCGTATGCGGACATCTGGCTGACGCGGGAGGTCACGGCGGACTTTTATCTCAATCATAATCCGCCCTCTACTTCGGAATTTACCAAAAATCCCGCGAATGCCGATCGAAATTTTCACGTGATCCATACGACGTCGCCGGAACAATATGAAGAAGTTTTGCGCTTATCGCGCGAACGCAATGCCGGCTGGCTGTTTATTACGAGCGATACGAACGCGTACCCGTCCGGTTATGACGACTTGCCGACCTATTTTGAAGATCTGATGATGACGATCAATCATTTTACGCCGACGAGAGGCAGCCTGTTTACCCGAAGTCACGGCGCCGGTGCGCCGAAGCCGACGATTGAAATGCCGCGCTCCAAGGTGGATCTCGATTTGATGCGGGCTGTGCGCGGCAGAGGCTATCGGTCGCTCGAAAAGACGCGCGACGGACAGCTGAAGATCGATATTGGCTATCTGAGAAGATACGGCGGCGACTACAGCGATAAAAGCAGCAATATCAAATATCATACGCGCAGCAGCGGCGTTATGGTCAACGCATCGAAAGATTTTGGCAAGTTTGCCGCGGGGGCGATTTTCGGCTATCAGAAGTCCGACGTCGATTACCGGGAGAAGTACGGCGGCGTTCATGAAAAAGTGACGTCGTATCAGTTTGGTTTCAGCGGGAAATATGATCTAAAGAAAGATGCGGATATCACGGGGCAGCTGATCTATTCGACCAATCAACATAAATTTCGTACGAATAACGGCTTGGGCGCGATTGCCGGAGCGGAATACAGGTCCCGGATCCTGGATCTGAACGCGCGGCTCGGACGAAAGTTGTTTTTCCGTCACGGGTATATAAAACCCTACGTGGGGGCGGGGCTCACCCGCGTACAGGAAGGCGCTATCGGCAAACTCAACGTATCGGGCGCTTCGCGGAATGCGCTGAACGGCAGCGTCGGCGTGTACGGTGAAAAAAATTTCGGCAAACTCCTCGTCTTTGGCGATTTTGAGTATGAACATCGATTCGGCGGCGGCTCCTATCACGGCGTGCGCGACTATGCCGGGCGTTATGACGTCGCGCCGCTCGATTATGCCCGCGGCGTATTTAATTTCGCAGTTGGCGCCCGTTACAGCGTTTCGGATCTTTTCCAAATAGAGACGTCTTATGAGCGGCAGGAAAGTAAAAATAAACTGCTGCGCGTAGAATTGAGCGCTCAATTTTAGAATGACGAAATCTATCCATATGCCGGCGTTTTGGGAAAGACGATATCCCGTCATCGTCCGGCGTTCCGCCCGCCGTATGCCGAAGCATGCGGCGGGCTTTTTTGCGTCCGATTCTCCGCTGTGCTATAATGAAAAACATAATATTTTCGTGCGGATTCGTATGAAGATGAACGTATGCGGAGAGAGGGGGAAACGTAATGACACGGCTCCTAGTGACGGCGGCGCTCATGATGGTTGTCCTTTTTCCTCTGCGTGCATTTGCCGCGCCCGCGGAGCTGCCGTCGCTCCTCTTTGTGACGGCGGCGGCAGCTGAGGCGGCATACGGCGGAGATCTCTCGGAGATGCTGCGGGCGCGGCTTGTTGCGGCGGGCTGGCGGATCGAGGGCTATGAGACGCCGGGGCGGCGCGGGACGGTGGGGCGGTTCTTTCATATGGTGCGGACGGGGCCCGACGGGGCGGAGACGCATCTCCTCTCGTTCCCGGGAACGGAGCGCGGGAGCGACGTGTGGACGGATCTGCGCCTCGGGCGCGCCGTGTTCGGCGGGGCGACGCCGGCAGAGTTCCTTGCGGCGGCGAATGCGCCTGTTTCCGACCGCAAGGAGACGCCGCTTGTGCACCGCGGATTCCTCGACTATACGCAGGCGGCGCTCTTTACGGATGCGCTTGACGACTACGAGGGGCGTACGGCGGGCGAGGTGATTGCGGCGCAGCTGCGCGCGCATCCGTCGGCAAAGATTTACCTCACGGGACATAGCCTCGGCGGGGCGGGGGCAGTTCTTGCGGCCGCGCGTCTTGCGGATATGGGGGTGTCCCCCGCGCAGCTGGAGGTCGTGACGTTCGGGGCGCCGGCAGTGGGGAATGCGGTATTTACGCGCGCCTATAGAGAAAAGTTTACGCTGCATCGTGTGGTAATGAAGGGCGATCCGATGAAGGATCTCCTCTCGGCGCCGCTTGGGTTCCGCCAGTTCGGCGAGCGGATCGCTTGGCAGCCCGCACGGTCGGTGGCGGCTTTTCCCCACGCGATGATCGCCTATGTGGATGCGGCGATCCGGCAGCTCTATGACAGCGCGGGGACAAATAGTTTCCTCTTCCTTGCGGGGCAGCCGAATCGGACGTCGGGGCAGCCGGTCTACGTTGCGCCGATCGCGGCGGATGTGGACGGGGCGCTCACGGCGGATGCTCCGTATATGAAGGCGGTGCTGCGCGATGCGCTTTACGCGCGCAATGCGGAAACGGTGTTCTCGGCGGCCGGGGGAGGCCTTTCTGAGGAGGGGCTTCTTACGGGGCTGGATGCGCATCTTGCGGCGGCAAAAGAAGCGGGGGCGGCACAGCTCTACGCGTACCGCATTTCCGGGGCAAAGGTGCGCGACAATCGCGAGACTTATCGGCTGACGCTCGAGCGCGCAGTCTATGATACGGAGGGCAATCTTATGGCCGCTTCGTCGCGGTCGGCGACGACGGGGGCCTTGACGCCGATTGAGACGGTGCTTTATCTGTTCACGCAAGACTAAAGGCGTGAAGCAGGATTTTGGCGCATCGCTGTGTCATGTCGTCGGACACTGCGGTCGACGTAGGTTTCATCTACGCCTTCCCTTGTGTCCTCCTCATTCCTTGCGCTGCATCCAAACTTCTGCTTCACTCAGGTTACGGAATGAAGCATGAGGGGGCGGCGTCGCTACGGTTCACTGTTATGACAAGGAGGTACTTTTGTGGATGCTGCGGCGCTTTGGCGGCTGTTTGATATCATTGGGACGATTGCGTTTGCCGTATCGGGGACGCTGGTCGGGATTTCGCGCCGCATGGACATCTTTGGCATCTCGGTGCTGGCGCTTGCAACGGCGGTCGGCGGGGGGATGGCGCGCGATTTGCTCGTGGGGCTGACGCCGCCGATGGCGCAGCGTATGCCGGTCGTTCTCTATGCCGAGGTTTATGCCGCGGCATCGCTCATGGGCGCCTTTGTTTTCTGTATGCTGCGGGAATCCCTCGGCGTGGAGGCCGATTCGTGGCTGGCGTTTCTTCTGGTGCTCGCGATTCGGTTTGCCGCGATAAGGGGGAATTGGAGCCTGTATCACCCGCGCCCGCCCAGACGTAACGCGGGATCTTGAGGCTCAGCTTCGTCATTTCGCCGGACACTGCGTCGACGTAAGATGCTCCCTTCCCCGCATTCTCGGCGATGCGTTCAAGCCGCCGCGTTCGCCGGGGCGCGGCATGAGACGCGATATTTGGGACGCGTTGTGTCGCGGCGAAAAATACTGCATACATAAAAATCCCCCTGCATCCACGCGGTGCAGGGGGATTTTGCATGCGCCGCCGTCAAGCGGCAGCTTTATTTGCAGTGGTGATGATCGACGCCGACTATGACGGACGTCGCCTTGATGACGGCGTACGCTTCCCTGCCGACCTCGAGGCCGAGCTCGTCGATGGCGGAAAGGCTGATCGTCGAGGTGATGACGTCGCCGCCCTTCAGTTCGATATGGACGATGCCGTTGACGGCGCCCCTCTCGATGGAAACCACCTTGCCCTTGAGCTGATTTCTCGCGCTGAGTTTCATACCAATTTCCCTCCTTAATTCATAATACTTATTTATTATAACACAAAATCCCCGCATAATTCGTGACTAATGTCACAGCTTGCGAGGATTTTGCGTAGGAAGTGTATCAATAGAGAGGGTTAGCGAATGAATACGACGTTGGCAGCGTCGAGGAAACCGCTTGCCCCGTTCTCGATGAGGACGCGGCGCGCGTCGTCGGCAGAGAGGACGGGATTTGCCCCTGCGTCGACGGCGACGGCACGGACGACAAGCGGATTGCGGCCCGCGCGCGTGGCGTCGGATTCGCCGCGCACATAGGCGGCCATGCCGTTCTTAATAACGGTGTCGCTGTCGAGATTCTTGTAGCCGTAGATGGGGCGTCCGGATTCCGCCTTGATGACGGGGCTCATGACGGGGCGCAGGCCGAGGCCGCGGCAGTCGACGATGAGGCCCGTATAGCCGCCGACGGCGCGCCCGGAAGGGGGGCTGCCGGCGGAACTCGTCGAGGGAGACCGGCGCGCGGGGGCGGCAGGCGTCGTACGCCCGCGGTCCCAACCGCGGTCATAGGTTCCGTAGCCGGTGGTATCATAGTCGCGGTCGCCGACGTAAGGTTCGTAGACGCTGTCGGGCGAGATCCACTGTCGGCGGGTTTCGTTGCGCGTAAAGACCGAACTCGCGAGCGAACCGACGCCAAAGACGGGCACTTCGAGCGTAACGGTGTAGGCGCCGTCCTTTAGGGCCTTTTCATCCACGATGCGCGCACCGCGTACGAGGGCGCTGATGTGTGTACGGACGGTGTCGCTCGCGACCATCATATTTTCAACGGTGGTCGAGGCATCGACGTCTACACCCTGGATCTGTTCGGCGAGCTGGCGATAGGCGTCGGCGATGGCGGCGCGGCGTGCGAGCGCGCGCGCCTGCGCAGCGCTGACGGTGCGCGCGGGGGCGATGCCCGTGCCCTCGGCACGGATGCGGCCGCCGTCCCAGTCCGTCGCGGCCTCGGCCGCGGGCAGAGAGACGAGCGCAAGCGCCAGCACGAGCAGCGCACAGATGCCGGTTTTTAGTCGGTACATAAAGATCCTCCTTGGAGATATATTTTCGAAATTTGTTCACTTGCAATATCGCAAAAAAAGCATAAAGCGGCATAAAAAGGGCATTAGTATTCTGTGAGATTGCATGCCGCCGCATATGAATATTCGTATATTGTGGGAATAAGATTGCAAATAAGGTTTGTTTCCACTATAATAAATTGAGAAGAGCGGGACGCTTCCGTTCCCGCGTGAAGGTATTTTGCAGTTGGGAGGATAGCAGATGAAGAAGTTTTTTGCGGCGGCACTCGGTGCGGCACTCGGACTCGGCATGTATGCGGCGCCTGCGGACGCGCACGGGGTCTACTTTGCCAACAGGTTCGATCAAAAGGCGCTCGTTCTCGGCGAGGGGCCGATCGAGAACGCGTACAATCCGGCGTGCGCGCTCGGCATCGACGCGTATGATGTGGACTTCATGCCGACGACGGTGGAGCGCGTGGATTACGACGATCATATTGCGGTCGTGCCGTCGGATCGGCTCGGCGTGACGGCGACGTTCTTTGACTACGGGTATTTCGCAAAGACGACGGATGGCAAGGTCATCCCGACGCGCGACTATTCGAACATCGAGAACCTCGTGTCGGTGACGCACGCGCGCAAGTACAATGTGCACTATTGGAGCGAGGCGGTGAAGCCGGGCGGACTCTACAATGTGCCGATCCAGATCGTGCCGGGCGTGAACCCGTTGACGCTCCGCCGCGGCGATACGCTCGAACTGCGCATCTATAAGGACGGCCAGCCCTATGCGAACGCGCCCGTCATTGCGGATGTCATCGGCAATCTCGGCGCGGTGACGCAGGCGGATGCGAACGGTTATGTCTCCGTGCGCGTGGCGAACAACGGCCTCAATGTTGTCGGCGTCGAGGTCGGTCTGCCGACGGGCGATGCGAACGTGACGGAGAAGGTGTTTAGTTCGCTGTCGTTCATTCTTCCCGGAGAGTAAATCGTAAGGCGCGGCCTTGGCGTGTCACTGCGAAAAATACTGCGGTTGACGTAGGCCCCAACTACGCCTGCCCTTGTATTTTTCTTGTGCCTTGTTCTGCATTGAGGGTGCACGTCACTTAGGTTGCGGTGTGACGCGGGATTTTCGCGCCTAGCCTCATCATTTCGTCGAACGCTTCGTCGACGTAGGCTCTGTCTACGCTGTCCTCGCGTTCTCCGCAATTCCTAGCTATGCATCCAAACTTCCGCGTCACTTAGGTTACGGCGCAACATGGGATTTTGGCGTACCGCTGCGATCCTTTGAAAAATCCTGCGATAGGAGAAGATATTGCCGTATCAAACGGGACAGCCGCACCGCGCAACAATGCACTCGTGTGACTGTCCTGTTTGCTTTTGCATCTATTGAGACAGCGGGAGGTGTTTTGTGGAAGTTCAGCTAGATATGCGCATCCCCTTTACTGTCGACCGCCAAGCAGCGCTCGATGCGGTACGCGCGTACGTCGGGGCGTGGTGTTCCTCCGCCACAGGTGATGTCTTGCGTCCGGAATCGGTCCGCGCCGTATATGTTCCTTTTTGGCGCTTTCGTACCACTGCAACGTGCGAATATCAAGGTGCGTGGGACGAGGAGCAGGACTATGAGGACAGTGACGGTGACTGGCAGACGGACACCGATCGTCATTATATCAGCGGCACAGCAAACTATGACCTCGACGACGACATCCTTCTCTGCGGTGCAGAGGAATACACGGATTCCTTCGCAGGGCTTTTCCCCTATGACCTCTCGCAGGCAGAAGACGATGTGCCGAACAATACGGAGCGCATCGACATCGTCTCTTGTACCGTCACCGCGCAAGACGCGTGGGACGAGGCGCAGGAGGGGATACGGGACTTCCTCGCAGAGAGCATCGAGGACGATTTGTGCGGGGAATATCAAACGCAGTCGGCAGAGATACATGCACTGAATATCTCATACAGTGATATTGTGCCGGAATGTATCCTTCTGCCGCTTTGGGAGACCTCCTTCATCTATGACGGCACGACCTATACCGTCCGTGTGAACGGTCAGACCGGAAACGCCTGCGGGGATCTGCCGCCTGCCCCGCGGCGCGCAGGATGCCTGGCAGCAGCGGCGGCGATACTGTCTATATTGCTGGTTTTATGGCAGTAAAATACCAAAAAGGAGCATCGAGATGTGATGCTCCTTTTTCTATGTTGTTTTATCTCGTGTCGGGAGGTCGTGTCACTTTTCGCCGCCTTATACAAACAAATCGTTCAGCGCCTCGCTCATCGTCGGATGGGTGTAGATGCTCTGCCCGAGGGTATGCGCCGTGATGCCGGCGTCGACGGCGACCTTCATGAGGTTGATCATTTCCTCCGAACCGGGGCAGAAGAAATGTGCGCCGAGGATGCGGTCGGTCTTTACGTCGACGATTGCCTTGAGGAGGCCGACTGGATTTCGGATTACTTGCGCCTTTGGTACGGCGGCAGTTTCGAGCTTCAGCACGCGCACATCGTAACCTGCTGTACGTGCTTCTTCCTCCGTCATGCCAACGCGTGAGAGCGGCGGATCGAGGAAGACGGTATAGGGGACGGCGCCGCGGTTCTCCGTTGTGCGCGCGCCCGTGCCGACGAGCTGATCCCGCACGATGCGGAAGTCGTCAAGTGAGATATAAGTGAACTGGAGGCCGCCCGCAACGTCGCCCATTGCCCAGATGTGCGGCACGCTTGTCCTGAGGCGCGCATCCACTGCGACCGCGCCGCGCGGTGTCACGTCGACGCCCGCCGCAGTGAGGTTCAGCCCCTTGGTATTGGGCGTCCTGCCCGTTGCGAGGAGAACGGCGTCGGCGGGGAGGCGCCGCTCGCCTGCGGCGGTTCTAACGACGACGGTTGTTTCGGCGGCGCCGTCCTCAATGCGCAGCGGCTCTGCGGAGGTCAGGATCGTAACGCCGCGTTCCTCGAGCGAACTCCGCACACGGGCGGCAACCGCCGCGTCCTCGCGCGGGATAAAGTCCGCCCCGTGCTGCACGACTGTGACCTCGGAACCGAAATTCGTATAGTACGAGGCGAACTCGAGGCCGATGTAGCCGCCGCCGATGACGACGAGACGGCGCGGCAAGGCGTCCAGCTCCATCATCGTCTCGCTCGTATGGCAGCGCTTGCTCTCCGCCGCGCCCGGGATTGCGGGGATGATGGGGACGGCGCCCGTATTGATAAAGATGCGGTCGGCATGTACGCGCGTCTCCGTGCCGCCCTCGTCCGTTACGCACACGGTATGCGCATCGATGAAGGCGGCAGTGCCGTCGAGGATCGCCGCGCCCGTTCCCGCGACTTTATCGTAGTTCTTCTGCCGCAGCATGGCGGTGAGGCGCCGTTTTTCCGCGACGGCCTGCGCGTAGCGTTCCGCCTTTTCCGCGAAGCCGCCGCCTGCCGCCGCCGAGAGGCGGGCGCTGTATTCCAGCGATTTTGACGGGATGCAGGCGACGTTGATGCATGTGCCGCCGTAGCGCTCCTTTGAGCGCTCCGCAAGCGCCGTTTTCTCGCCGCGCTTTGCAAGGAAGCCCGCGAGCGTCTTGCCCGCCTTGCCGAATCCGAGGATGAGGTTTTGCACCCGCATATTTTCTGCCATAAATTATGTCTCCCTTTCTATCCATTTTTAAGATATTCTCTTTATAATACGGCGTAAGAGCCGTCTGCTCCGATCATATGCCGCGGCGGCGCTCTTGTCAAGTCGGGGCTGCCCTGTTGTTACGGCGCATCGTCTCGGCAGAGTAATCGCGGCGGATGCACGGCGATTGCGCCGCTCTCATTTTCCTGTTATAATAAAAGCGGACAATCGGGGGAGGCGCGTCTTTATGCTCGGCAATTTTTTCGTCGCACTCGGCGGAGTCGTCCCCATGTTCTGCCTCATGGCAGTCGGCCTCTTTGTGAAGCGGTCGCACATGCTCACGGATGAGGAACTCTTTCGCGTGAACCGCATGGTGTTCCGCGTGTTCTTTTTCTTTATGATGTTCTACAACATCTACGCGGCGGATCCCGGGACGGTCGTCAGCCCTCTGCTCATCGCGGTCGGCGGGGGCGGCGTGCTGCTCACGGCGCTCGTCGCGACGGGGCTTGTCTGCGTTTTTGAAAAAGACAACGCGCGGCGCGGGGTGATCGCGCAGGCGGCATACCGCGGCAACTATGTTCTCATGGGCGTGCCGCTCGTGAGCAATATCTTCGGCGAGGCGGCGGTTGCGATCCCGACAATGATGATCGCGATCGTTGTGCCGCTCTACAACGTGCTTTCCGTCTTTATCCTGGAGACGTTCCGCGGCGGACGGTTCGACCTCCCGCATATCCTGCGCGGCGTTATGATGAATCCGATGATCATCGGGGGGATCCTTGGGGCGGCGTTTCGCCTCGCGGGGCTGCATATCCCGGCGCCGCTGCTCAAGCCGGTCGCCCAGATTGCGGCGGCGACGACGCCCGTCGCGCTCATCATCCTCGGCGCATCGTTCCGGGGCGGGAGCTTTCACTCGCATCTGCCGCAGCTCATCGGGGCGGTCGCGGCGCGTCTCCTGATCGTGCCGGGCATGATGCTCGCGGTTGCGATAGCCCTCGGCATGCGCGATGTGGAGCTCGTGACGCTCATTGCGATCTTTGCCACGCCGTGCGCCGTCGCCGGCTTTGCCATGGCGCAGCAGATGCACGCCGACGCGGAGCTCGCGGGGAACTGTGTGGTCTACAGCAGCGCACTGTCTTGTTTTACGATCTTCGGTTGGGTATTCCTGCTGAAGAGTTTGGGTTATTTTTGAGAGAGGAGGCGAAGCGTGGCTAGCCTGTCGCTGTGGGAACGCTATGCTTCCTATCTCCTGCCGCTGCTCATTGTCTTTGTGGACTATGCCGCCGTGGTGGCTGCGGAGCTCCTTTCCTATCAGCTGCGCCGGCATTGGCTGCCCATCGCCGATCCGCATTTTTATATCCCCGACATTTATATCTTTGGCGTCGTTCCCTTTATCTTTCTCGGGTTCCTCTATGCGATGGGGGCGCGCAGCCGCAACATGCCCTTTTGGGTCATGGTGCAAAAGATCTTTTGGGCGTGCGTCTATGCGGTGCTCATCATCATCCTGCTGATGTATTTCGCGCAGGTGAGCGAGGTGGTTTCGCGTATCTTTGTCGGCGTAACGGGGATTCTCGCGGTGCTCTTCCTTTGGAGCGGGCGCTATCTCTACCGCAAATGCGTGCGTTCGCTGCATCTTTTCCGCGTGCCGGTACTCTTCATCGGAGCGGGGCTCACGGCGGAGCGGGTACTGCGGTCGTTTGAATATGACGCGGGATTTGACTACCACATCGTAGGCTTTCTGGACGACCATCCCGTCAGCGATAAAATCGCGGCGACGTATCCGATCCTTGGCGGATTTGACGATGCGGAACGTGTCATTCGCACTACCGGAGTGCGCGACGTGATCATCACCGCGCCCGGCATGGAACAGGAAGCGCAGGTGCGGCTCATCAACCGTATTCAGCCGCTTGTCACCCGCGTTATTGTCGCGCCGAATCTCATCGGGATCGCGATGGGGCGGCTCACAGCCATCAGCCTCGTGAGCGAGAAGATCATCCTGCTGGAGACACACAATAATCTGCGGAGTGCGTTCAACCGCGGACTGAAACGCACCTTTGATCTCGTGTGCGGCGTTTTGGGGCTCGTCGCTGTGTTCCCCATCATGGCGGTCATTGCCGTGATGATCTACCTTGACGATCCCGGACATGTGCTCTTTGCGCATCGCCGGGTCGGGCAGAACGGACGCATGTTCCCCTGCTATAAATTCCGCTCCATGGTAAAGGATGCAGAGGCGCGTCTCGAACACTATCTTGCCGAGAACCCGGAAGCGCGCGCTGAGTGGGAACGGGACTTTAAGCTGAAGGACGACCCGCGCATCACGCGCATCGGTCATTTCCTGCGGCGGACGAGTCTCGACGAACTCCCGCAGATCATCAACGTCATCCGCGGGGAGATGAGCCTTGTCGGACCGCGCCCCATCGTTGAGAAAGAGATCGAGAAGTACGGCGACCTCATCGCGGACTACTATCTCGTTCCACCCGGCATCACCGGGCTCTGGCAGGTCAGCGGGCGCAGCGATACCACCTATGAGGAACGCGTGCAGATGGACTCGTGGTACGTGCGGAATTGGTCCATTTGGCTGGATCTTGTCTATCTCATTAAGACCGTGCAGGTGGTGTGTAGAAGAGAGGGCGCGTATTGAGCCGGATTTTGTTCCTGAGACGATCGCCCGCGTGTTGCCGAAAAGAAGTAGAAGCGAAGCAAGGAAGGGTCTATGAAAGTCGCAGTCGTCTGTGATTGGCTTGTCGTTTATGCCGGTGCGGAACGGGTTCTGGAACAGATCCTAAAACTCTATCCGGAGGCCGATCTGTTTTGCCTCGTGGATTTTCTCCCGAACGACCGGCGTGATTTCATTCTTGATAAGAAGACGACCACGTCGTTCATCCAAAAACTGCCCTTTGCAAAAACGAAGTATCGCAGCTATCTTCCCTTTATGCCGATTGCGATCGAACAGCTCGACGTCAGCGGATACGATCTCGTTATATCCAGCTCCCATGCCGTCGCGAAGGGGATATTGACCGGCCCGAATCAAATTCATATTTCCTATGTCCATTCGCCGATGCGGTACGCATGGGATCTGCAGCATCAATATTTGGAACAGGCAGGCTTGCGGCGCGGTCTTAAGAGCTGGCTGGCACGCGCAGTCCTGCATTACATGCGGATGTGGGATTACCGTACCGCAAACGGGGTGGATTATTTCATTGCCAACTCCCGTTTTATCGCAAAGCGCATTAAGAAAGTATACGGGCGTGAAGCAACGGTGATCTACCCGCCGGTGGATGTGGGCGCATATACACTCTGTGAGCAAAAAGAGGATTTCTATCTGACCGCGTCGCGTCTTGTGCCGTACAAGCGCGTGGACCTCATCGTCGAGGCGTTCACCGCGATGCCGGAGAAACGGCTTGTGGTCATTGGCGACGGACCGGAATTCGGGAAAATCAAGAAAAAAGCAGGATCAAACGTCACTCTGCTGGGATACCAACCCTTTGAAGTCCTTCGCGATAAAATGCAGAAAGCAAAGGCGTTTGTATTTGCCGCCGAAGAGGATTTCGGCATTATTCCTGTGGAGGCACAGGCGTGCGGCACTCCGGTCATTGCCTACGGGCGGGGCGGGGCGTTAGAAACAGTGCGCGGTTTAGAAACAGCGGATCCCACCGGGGTGTTTTTTTATCGCCAAGATATACCTTCCGTTTGTGCAGGCATAAAGCAGTTTGAGGCGGCCGGGCAAAGGATTATCCCGAAAACCTGCAGGGAAAATGCGGAACAGTTCACATCAACGATTTTTCAAAAGACGTTTCAGTCGTTCGCAGCGCAGATTTTCCATGAATAGTGTTTTGTATAGATATTTTAACAGTAAAAGGGTATTATTGTGTATATTGCGGTAGATGCTAGAATGATTCGATCGTCTGGGATTGGAACGTTTTTAAGGAATATTTTACAACGAATCGTTCCGGCGCGTCCCGAGTGGAATTTTTTCCTGCTTGGCAACGCTGTGGAATTGCACGAAATTGATGTGCTGCAAAAAAAGAACGTGACGATGATAGATTGTCGTGCACCTATTTATTCCATTCGGGAACAGCTGGAATTGCCGCTTAAAACACCAAGCAATATAGAAGTCTTTTGGTCGCCGCATTTTAACGTCCCTATTTTCTATAACGGCACAATAGTGTCTACGATTCACGATGTGGCGCATCTGGCCGTACCGGGGATTGCCGATACGCTGCCGAAAAAACTTTACGCCAAGTTCATGTATCGCATGGCTGTGAAGAAAAGCGCGAGGATCACCTGCGTCTCCAAATTTACGATGCGTGAGGTTGAAAAATACACCGGCGCCAAAGAGGAACAAATGCGGCTCATCTATAACGCTGCGGATGCGTCATGGTCCCAAATCAAAGCAGGAAAGCGTATGCATGAACGCCCCTATTTTATCTATGTGGGAAATATCAAGCCGCATAAAAATCTGCGCCGGTTGATTTTAGCCTATAAAGATGCGGCGATCGACCTGCGGGAGGATTTGATCCTCGTGGGGAAAAAGGACGGCTTTATCGGGGGCGAGGATGGGATAGAGGATTTGCTGCAGGGATTTGAGGATCGTATCCACTTTACAGGGTATGTCTCCGACACGGATTTGCAGCAGTATATCGTTCAATCGGAAGGTCTTGTGCTCCTCTCACTGTACGAAGGCTTCGGCCTCCCCCCCCTCGAGGCGATGGCGGCAGGGAGAAAAACTCTGGTATCTGATATTCCTGTATTTCATGAGGTATACGGAGACAGCATTATGTATTGCGATCCCTATGACGTGCAGACCATTGCAAAAAGCCTGCGGACGTTTGCCAAAAAATCGTTTGACGAACGACAACTACGGGAAAAAGCAGCTGCGTATTCATGGGAGCGCACGGCACAGAAATTTATAGAGATCCTTGAGGAAGCGAATGCAATGAGGGCAGTATGACTTTTTAGCAAAGGTATTTTAACTTTTTTAGAACGAATATATGTGTTCATGTTGGGGTAGGCCTTTGGAAAAATGGTGAAAGGAATGGGCTTTGAAACGGGTATTGATTGTTGCAAGCACCAATGTGCGTGGAGGGGCAGAATTCGTTTTACAGGATTATCTACGAAATAATAATTTCCATGAGTTTTTTCTCTATACGGCTGCTCAAAAATCCCTTGAAGAAACCTATGGATCAGTGTTGCCGCCCAAGGCTATTATAGTAAGTAAATATATGCGTCTTATCAGTGTACGGAAACATCCCTTTTATGCGGCATATTATACGTTGAGAAATTTACTTCATATACATCATTACGTGAAAGAAAAAAACATAGAGATTCTCTATGGGAATAATACGCCGGATATGCTGTTATTATGTTTATATAGAAGGTGGGTAAACCGGTCGATTCGGGTTGTCCTGCATATTCATGATATCGTTACACGCGCTATGTATTTGAGGTTTATCCAAAAATTTGATGCATATGTTGATGCCTATATTGTCCCGTCGCAGGCCGGAAAACGATCAATTCAAGCCGTCATATCAAGTAAAGAAAAAATTCATGTTATTTATAACGGAGTCGATATTGCCTCAAAAGGAAAGTTTGAGGCTGCCGGCAATATTCGTAGAAGATATAATATTCCAGATGGAGCAGTAGTTTTAGGCTTCGTCGGGAGTATTTCTGAGATAAAGCGGCCAGATATGTTTATACGAATTGTAAAAGCATTAAATAAAAACAACAATCGATACTTTGGTTTAATTATAGGTGCAGAGGCGGAGAATAACTGGGTAAAATACATCAAACGGAACATAGATGAAAATTTCTTATACTTAGGGGAGCAAGAAAGAGAAACGCTGTTTTGTAATATTTATCCTATCATGGACGTGTTGCTATTAACTAGCGATCATGATACTTTTCCTACCGTTATTTTAGAAGCAATGGCCAATAATGTGTTAGTCTGCGCTCGTAGAGTTGACGGAGTACCGGAGATGGTAGAGGATGGCATAACCGGTGTATTGTGGAATTATGATGCCGATATTGATTGTATCGTTGATAAAATACAAGCAGTTTTAGAAGATAGACAGAAAGTCCAATATATGAAAGAGCAAGGGGAACTTATCGTAGGGAAGAGATTCTCTCCCCAAAAAAAGAGAAAGGAAATCGACTGGTTACTTGAAAACCTAGATGATGCTCAAGAAAAATAAGTCGTTTTGTGATACGGCGCATTTACTTTATAAAATAAGAGGTGGTGGGGACGTATTTTGGAAGATTTGCTAAAAATCACTGTTATTACAGCATCATATAATGCGGCGAATACTATAGAGCAAACCATATCGAGCGTTATTCAGCAGGATTATCCTAATATTGAGTATATTATCGTGGATGGGAAATCAACGGATGGTACCGCAGAGATTATAGAGAAATATGAATCCTACGGTATTAAATGGATCAGCGAATTGGACGACGGCCTCTATGATGCACTGAACAAAGGCGTCCGTATGGCGTCGGGGGATTATATCCAGATCATTGGAGCAGATGATGCTTTGACAAGCACACATACTATTTCTAGGATTGTCCAATCTATTGATTCTGGTGTAGATATTTTATGTGCGCAGGAATGGTTGGTTAATGATAACGCTAAAACCCAATGTGCGTATACCAATAAATATGCCAGAGACCAAGCAATGTACCGCGGCGGCATGGTTCCGCATGCCGCGATGTTTGTCCGTAGGGAACTCCTTCTGCGATACCCTTTTGATATGCATTATCGGATTGCCGCAGATTATAAGTTCTTTTTGCAGTGTTATTATGACAAGACCGTAAAGATTCGCTACAGTGATGAAATGGTTGTATTTTTCTCTGCATCGGGCATTAGTTCGGATATGAAAGGCTGCTGGGAAGAAAATGATCGTATTTACCGAGAACTTGGTTTGCCGTTTCAGTCGCCTGACGATGCCTATTCAAGCCCGATCAAACGGAAAATCAAGAGATGCCTTATTGCCATAGGGCTGTTTTTTCCCGCAAGAGCATTATGGACAATGATCAATACGCGACTGCGATGGCAGAAACATACGTGTGAGAACAAGATCTGCCGCTGGTGCGGAAGGTATGAATAATCCCGGGGGAAAGGATTTTACGGACATCATGAAAAAAGCACTGATTACAGGCATCACGGGGCAGGACGGATCGTATCTCACAGAACTTCTGCTTGAAAAGGGCTATGAGATTCACGGTGTCATACGCCGGCATAGTACGCCCTGCACAGACCGCATAGATCACCTTTTGGAAGATCAACGGCATGACGGCCGTATCATCCTTCATTATGGAGACCTAACCGATTCGAGCAATGCGCATGCATTGATCCGAGAGGTTCAGCCGGACGAGGTGTATAATCTCGCCGCGCAGTCCCACGTCGGCGTTTCGTTCGAGGTTCCGGAGTATACGGCGGATGCAACCGGTGTCGGGACGATGCGCCTCCTTGAAGCAGTACGTCAGAGCGACCTGTCGATACGGTTCTATCAGGCGTCCACCTCGGAGCTCTTTGGCGGGATTCCGGAGACCGCGCCGCAGAGTGAGACAACGCCGTTTTATCCGAAGTCGCCTTATGGCGCGGCAAAGCTCTATAGCTACTGGATCACAAAGAATTACCGCGAATCGTACGGCATGTTCGCGGTCAACGGGATTCTCTTTAACCATGAGTCTCCGCGCCGTGGGGAAACGTTTGTGACGCGAAAGATTACGCTGGCACTTGCAAGGATTCTTGCGGGAAAACAGGAGAAACTATCGCTGGGGAATCTCTCGGCAAAACGTGATTGGGGCTTCGCCGGCGATTATGTCGAAGGGATGTGGCGGATGCTCCAGCAAGAACATCCCGACGACTATGTACTCGCGACCAACGAGACGCATACAGTGCGAGAGTTTGCGGAGCTGGCGTTCCGTGCGGCAGATATTGAGCTTGAATGGCGCGGCTCGGGTCTGGAGGAAAAAGGATATGATCGAAAGACCGGGCGTCTGCTGATCGATGTGGATCCACACTATTTCCGTCCGGCGGAAGTTGAACTTCTGTGGGGCGATGCGACAAAGGCGGAGAAAGAACTCGGATGGAAACGCAAGGTGTCTTTCGAGGCGTTGATCCGGATGATGGTGCGTGCCGATATGGAGCGTTACAGACTGTAATACCGGTTTGAGGAGATGTATGATGCATATCGTCTTGCTTTCCGGCGGTTCGGGGAAACGCCTGTGGCCGCTGTCGAACGATATTCGATCCAAACAATTCATTCCGTTTTTTCGACAGGCGGACGGCACGCGGCTCTCGATGGTACAGCGGGTCTGCGGACAGATCCGAAGGGCGATTCCAACGGCGGATATCACTGTGGCAACATCGAAGGCACAGGTCTCCGCGCTGCGCAATCAACTGGACGAAACGGTCGATATCTGTGTCGAGCCGTGCCGCCGTGATACATTCCCGGCGATTGCGCTTGCCAGCGCTTATTTACATGATGTGAAGGGCGTTAGCCGCGATGAAGCGGTCGCGGTCTGCTCTGTAGATCCTTATGTTGAGGAGGACTACTTTCAGTCGGTACAAAGATTGGCAGAGTATGCGGCAGACGGTACGGCTGCACTCATGCTGATGGGGATTGAGCCGACGTATCCGAGTGAGAAGTACGGTTATATCCTGCCGCGGGACAAAGCCTCCGTGAGTCCCGTCGTTTCCTTTCGAGAAAAGCCGGATGCCTCTGCGGCGGAGCGTTACATTGCTCGCGGAGCGCTGTGGAACAGCGGTGTATTTGCATATCGTTTGGGTTATGTTCTTGACCGCGGCCGGGATCTATTGGGAACGTCGCGCTATGACGAGATGCTTTCGAATTATGCCGGCCGCACAAAGATTAGTTTTGATTACGCGGTGGTTGAACGGGAGAAAGATATTGCCGTTTTCCGTTATGCGGGTGCGTGGAAAGATCTCGGCACATGGAATACGCTGACGGAGATTATGGAAGAGCCGACCCTCGGAGCCGTCACCATGGACGACGGCTGCCGAAATACACATGTCGTCAATGAGATGGATGTGCCCATTCTCCTCATGGGGACGCAGGATCTGATCGTCGCGGCAAGTCCCGAAGGCCTCCTCGTTGCGGATAAGACCGCGTCAAGCCGAATGAAGCCTTATGTTGAGCAGATCACGGGACCCGTCATGTTCGCTGAGAAATCATGGGGGGGCTTCCGCGTGATCGATGTTGAAGAAGACAGCCTCACAATCAAGGTGACCCTCAACAAAGGGCATGGGATGAATTATCACAGCCACGCATACCGGAGGGAGATCTGGACCGTCGTCAGCGGCCGCGGTACAGTATTGCTGGACGGCAAAGAGCACCCCGTTGTTCCGGGAGACGTTATTCATATCCCCATCGGGATGAAGCATAAAATCTGTGCCAAGGAACGTATGGTAGTGATCGAAGTCCAAATCGGAACGGATATATCGAATGCGGACAAGATCAAGTGGCCGGAAGAGGACAGAGGAACAGTACAATGATGGAACAGAATGCGAAGATCTACGTTGCCGGGCATCGCGGTATGGTGGGCTCCGCGATCTGCCGTGAACTCCGGCGGCAGGAGTATTCCAATATCGTAACGCGGCCGCATGATGCGCTTGATCTTTGCCGACAGGATGCGGTCGAGCGATTCTTCGCTACAGAGAGACCGGAATATGTTTTTCTCGCCGCGGCAAAAGTCGGCGGGATTGGCGCAAACAGTACGGCACCGGCGGACTTCATGTATATCAACATGATGGTTGAGATGAATGTGATTCATGCGGCATGGAGGAACGGCTGCAAGAAGTTGGAATTCCTCGGATCGTCCTGTATCTATCCGCGTATGGCGCCGCAGCCGATGAAGGAAGACTGCCTGTTGACCTCGGCGCTCGAGGAGACGAATGAGGCGTACGCGCTGGCAAAGATTTCGGGGCTCAAGTATTGCTCCTATCTGAATCGACAATACAGAACGGATTACATCTCGGTGATGCCGACGAATCTCTATGGGCCGAACGATAACTACCATCCGGAGCACAGCCATGTCCTGCCCGCGTTCATACGTCGCTTTCATGAGGCGAAGGAAGCCGGCGCGCCCTCCGTTACCTGTTGGGGAGACGGATCGCCGCTGCGCGAGTTCCTCTACGTGGACGATCTTGCGAACCTCTGCGTATTCCTCATGAACAACTACAGCGGCGATGAGACTGTCAACGCCGGGACGGGGAAAGAGCTTTCGATTCGGGAACTAGCGGAGACCGTTGCATCTGTCGTCGGTTATACGGGCGAGATCCTTTGGGATACGACGAAGCCGAACGGCACGCCGCGGAAACTGCTTGACGTCTCCAAGGCGGAAAAACTCGGGTGGCGTTATAATACTGAGCTGGAGGACGGCATTAGATCAGCATATCAGGATTTTCTCACGCATTCCCGTCGCGCCGAGCGATAAGACTGTCAACATCGATTTTTGTGAGGGACTGGTCTTTTGTTGACAGGATATATGCGTGCGCCTATACTATTTATAAAGTTGTTTTTGTGTGACCCCATATTCTACAATAGGGAGTCTTTTTCTATATGAAATTGCTGCTTAAGATTTTCTCCATCTTTACGCCGCAGGAGCTGCGCTATTGCGCATTCCTTGTGGCGGTGATGGTGTTTGGTGCTATACTGGAAGCCGTCGGTATCGGCGCGATCCTGCCGCTCATCTCTCTGATGGGACAGCCGGACTTTCTCCTTCGGCATCAAGACATTGCAGTTTACGCGGGGAAATTAGGCATTTATACACATACGGAACTCATCATTGGGCTCGCAATTCTGCTCATTATCCTCTATATCTTAAAAAATATCTATCTCGCATGGCAGATGCGCCTGCAGATCAAATTTGCACTTTCCAATCAGATTCAATTCTCAAAAGAGTTGATGGCAAACTATCTTGCAAAACCATATCTCTTCCATTTGAATCATAATACTGCGACACTGCTGAGAAATGTGAGCAGCGGCGCTTCCACAGTGTTTTCTGGCATTTTAATTCCAACCTTTCAGCTCTTAACAGAATTAATTACAGCAATCACCATCTGGATCATGTTGGTTGCAGCAGATCCCTTCACGGCCATTATAGTTGCCGGGATTATAGGGGGGGCAATCTATGCATTACTCCGGTCTTTTCGGCGCAGTATCGATGCAGCCGGACATGTGCAGAATGACTATGCAGTGGCATATATTCAGGCTGTCAATCAAGGGTTAGGGGCAATCAAGGAAACAAAGGTGATGCGAAAAGAAACGTTCTTTTTGCAGGAATTTGAACAGAACTACGAAAAATTCGGTGCGGCGAACCTGCATTTCCTTTTTTTGAATCAGCTTCCGCGTATGATCATTGAGACCTTGGTCGTATGTGCGTTGCTGTTTCTTATCATCGGAAAGCTTGCCGTTGGCAATGAGCCAATGGACATTGTACCGCTTCTTGGCGTCCTTGCCCTTGCGGCATTTCGACTCATGCCAAGTGCGAACCGTATTGTTAGTATCTCAAATGGGATAAAATTCCAAATTCCATTATTTGATGAATTATATCGTGAGCTTATCGCCATAAAATCTCGGAAATATCACCGGCGCACACTTCAACTCGCCGATATGCCGCCTCCGCTTCCTTTTACAGATGAGATACATGTTGAGCACCTTGGTTTTTGTTATCCGGGGAGAGAGGAAGAGGTTCTTTCTGATGTTTGCTTTTCCATTCCGAAAGGGAGTTTTATAGGTGTTGTAGGTCCTTCAGGCGCGGGAAAAACGACTTTTGTCGATATCCTTCTAGGACTTTTTAACCCTACGCGTGGAATGATTACTGTCGACGGTGTGGATATTCGCAAGGAACTCCGCGCATGGCAGGCAAATATTGCCTATGTTCCACAGAGCATCTATTTGATCGATGCCTCTGTACGCGAAAATGTGGCGCTCGGCGAATCTCCGGAGGCGATTGATGATGCACGCGTTGAGAAGGCCCTGGCTATGGCTGAATTGGATACATTTGTGAATACACAGCCCAAAGGTGCATATACGATGGTCGGTGAACGAGGCGTTAAGCTTTCCGGCGGACAGCGGCAGCGGATTGGTATCGCACGGGCCCTTTATCAACAGCCGGCTATTTTAATTCTTGATGAAGCAACTTCAGCTCTTGATACGGAGACAGAGAAGAGCATCACGGATACGATATTGAAGTTCAAGGGGCAGCTTACCATCATTGCGATAGCACATCGTGTCAGCACATTGGCAGGATGTGATTTTAAAGTAAAATTTGAGAATGGGACAGCTGTGATTCTATGATGGAAGCTTTATACACCGGCTATGATATAACATTTAGATGCGGAGTACTTAAGGTTACGAGAAGGTAGAGTACCGCGATATGGTGTGTTTATCGAAATTGAAAGAGTGTGGGAGAAGAAGGGGCCTTATAGATATGGAATCAGTCGGACAGAAGATGTATGATCTATGTGAGAAATTATATCCAATTTGCCGCAGCATTACAGGTGATGGCGTGAGGCAGACACTCGCGATTCTGCGGGATGTTTGTGCTGCATTGCAGATCCATGAAGTTCCCACAGGAAAGCAGGTATTTGACTGGACCGTGCCAAAGGAATGGCGAATAAGAGATGCTTGGATAAAAGATGCAAGCGGCAGGAAGATTATAGATTTTAAAAAAAATAATCTACATGTCGTTGGTTACTCAACACCCGTAGACAAAATAGTGTCTCTGAAAGAATTAAAACAAATTCTATATACACAGCCTGAGCAGCCGGATGTAATACCTTACGTTACTTCCTATTACAAAGAACGTTACGGTTTTTGTATGTCGGAAGAACAGAAAAACTCTCTTGCGGAAGGAATGTATCATATTTACATAGACAGCGAGCTCTTTCCAGGGAGTTTAACATACGGGGAAATTATTTTCCCGGGAGAAAGCAAAAAGGAAATCTTTTTATCAACGTATATCTGCCACCCATCTATGGCAAACAATGAACTTTCCGGTCCTGCAGTGACAATTTTTCTCGCGGCATGGCTGCAGTCTTTGAAGCAGAGAAGATATACGTATCGGTTCATTTTTATTCCCGAGACGATCGGGGCTATCGTATATCTAAGCCAACATTTGCGTGAACTTCAGCAGAATGTAGATGCAGGGTTTAACGTCTCATGTGTGGGAGATGATCGGACATTTTCCTACGTAGCTTCACGCTATGGGGATACGCTCGCAGATAAAACGGCAGAGAATGTCCTGCATTTTTTTTATCCGCAGTATAAGAGGTATTCTTTTCTTCAGCGAGGCTCGGATGAGCGGCAATATAATGCACCGGGGATCGACCTGCCGGTTTGTGCGATTTGTCGGACAAAATACGGAGAATATCCCGAATATCACACATCAAAAGACGATATGAAGTTGATTTCTCCCACCGGCTTATCGGGAGCTTATGAGGTTTACCAACAGTGTATTGAGGCATTGGAACATAATATGAAATATAAGGTACAATGTCTTTGCGAACCTCAGCTTGGAAAGCGTGGATTATATCCGACTGTGAGTCAAAAAGGGAGCTATGACGATATACGTACAATGACGGATCTTATTGCCTATGCGGACGGGAAAAATGATCTCATCGATATCAGTAATATCATCGGTGTACCAATCAAACAGCTCATACCAATTGTGGAAAAACTGCAGGAAAATGGATTGTTGGCAGAACAGGACGAGAAAAGCATATAAAAACAGGACGCTCATAAAGACTCCGTACACGGAGTGCAGGTCTCTCATACAGAGGGGGAAGTTATATGGAACATTTAGGAGAAAATGATTTTGATATCCTTACTGCATGTCCTTGGGACGGTGTAGATGCAGGGCAATCTGAATTTTTATATACAGACAATATGGGGTGTGATGTTGTTAGATGCAGCTCCTGCGGGGTCGTATATGCAAGACGCAGATTAAATCAAAATGGACTGTCTAAATATTGGGCGGACTATCTATCTCGTGTGCATGCGTATGATAAAGGTGATGTTGCCAAAAGGCGGAAAATGTATAATATCGATTATGCATTTTCCCAGTTATATGTTTCGAAAGGAACTGTGCTTGATATCGGATGTAGCGATGGAGCGTTTCTTTCGCTATATGAAAAGAACGGTTATAGCACACGTGGAGTGGAGTATGGTAAGGAAGCTGCAGAACAGGCGGCTAAATCTCATAATGTAAGATATGGGTGTTTCCCCGACTTGGACTTTGGCGAAGACCGATTCGATTTGATTATTTTTCGTGGCGTATTGCAATATGTACCGCAGCCTAAAGTATATTTGAAAAAAGCGGCAGAACTTTTAACGGATAAACTATCTTCGTCTGCGGGAGGGGGACATTTGTTCATTACGGCGCAGCCCAATATGGAGTCGGTGGGGTTTGAACTATTTGGAAAGAATTTTACACAACCTGTAACGGGGGCGGATTTTATGGGCTTTTCAGAACGGCTTCTGACAAGTTTTTTGAGCGAGTTGGGGCTGCGTAAGGTAGGTGAACGTTATTTCTATACGGAAACACCTTATGCAGATGTGGAGAATGATATCCTGTGTATGGCGGAGGCGATTCGAAAAAAACAATGTGGAGAGAAAATTGATTTTTCGGCGCCGCCGTTTTGGGGGAATATGATGAGCCTAATCTATACCAAAGCGACATAGGGTTTATCAATCAAGAGTAGGAGTGATCGCGTGGAAGAGAAGAGACTTTTTCTGCCATTAACAATTGAAAAGAAATATTGGGATCTCACGCAGAAAATGGTCTTTCTTAACCAAGTTTACGCGGAGCAACTAGATAAAGAAGAACTCTATACCACACAATACGAGATGTGTACGGTCGAATATCCAGATTGTCAAAGTTTACAGTTTAAAGATCAGATAAAGGAAATAGCGGAGAGCCTTGGAGAATATATCAACCAGTATAGCAGAATAGACCAAAGCGGATCTTGTTGGGAGAAAGTGCTGTATCGGTGGCTTACTTATGCTGTATCGGATATTCAAGTAAAAATTATGCAGCTCGAAATGTTAAAAAAGCAGTATCCAAATTATACATTTTACACCTACAGCAAGAAACAATTTCAAAATATTAGGATATTCCCATCTAAAGGAGCAGAGTCTTTGTGGGAAGAAGAATACCATTTTTGGCTCTATACATATTTGGCACATAAGTATTATGATGTTGAAGTTTGTTTTGTTGACCGTGAAGAACGCAATGTGGAAAAAAATGTATTGGATAGTTCCTGTCATGAAAAAAGGACAGGTATAGACCGTATTTTATGTGAATTTGGGCGAGCCTATAGAAAAATTTCTCATGTTAATATAAATAAACTAAAAGTACATGGATACACGCATTTTTTATCAAGAACCGCCGAAGTGCTTTACTATGGCGTCGATCTTCCAAATACGACAACTAGCAATTGGATTTTACAATCAAAAGGTAAGATCCAGCCATTTAGTATACAAGAAGATCAAGATGTTACGGAAATAGATGAAGCCGCACGTAATCGATTTAGCAAGTACTTAATAAATACCTCTGTGTTATTACCGCTAGCGGCGGATCTTTTGATACGCGTATTGCCAAAGACATACTTTGAAGAGTATCGAAGTCATTATGCGGCAAGTATGTCGTTTCTCCATGCACATCCGAGGTTGAAAACGATATTTTCTACGACAGGCGCCTTATCGTGTTCTCGGTATGCAATTTGTTCGTTTTTGGCACAGGAAAGAGGGATAAGGCTTTTAGGATTTCAACATGGTGGCGACCATGAAATTAATTCCGGGATATTTGATCACCCAGAGTTTTTTTATGATGTTTTCTATTTTTGGGGATCGGGTAAAAAGCAGATTTTTTCATCGGAATGTGAAATAGCAAATGGTCCTTCGTATAAGTTTTACTATTATCATGGGATGGCGTTAAGGGAAGAAAATATTTTATTCGTAGGAACCACAGTCCTTGCCTATCCACGCTATGATGAATGCGGAGAGGTCGATAAAAAAAAGGAAAGATATATACAAAAGCAAATAGAATTCTTTGAGGCGTTATCTAGTCAAGCCCGAAATGAAATGAGTGTGCGGGAGTATTATGTGGATTCAGGATGGCATATTGAACGAAAGATTGCCGATAGATTTCCGGATATACGGTTTTCGGGGGCTGAACAGATATCGGATAATTATGCTGTCGTTGATATAGCGAAAAGAAATTCTTCCTTTGCGGAGGCCTTGGCTATATGTAAACTTATGGTTTGTGATCATTTATCAACGACATGGATGGAAGCGTTATATCTCGACAAGCCTTTTATTTTTCTGTTAAACAAAGACGATGCGCAGTTTCGTCCGGAAGCGCTGCCGTATATACGGAAATTAGAATCTGTGGATGTTGTTCTTTATGAAAGTAAAAAAGCAGCCGCCTTGATAAATAAGATCCATAATGATGTTTTAACTTGGTGGAATCAAACGAAGAGGAAAGCGGTTATCAGGGAATTGCGTAGAAGGTATCTTTTTGAAGTAGAAAATATCGATGATTGGTGGAGAGAGGAATTGTTGGCGCAGGCGAGGAGATGAATATACAGGTGATCACTGAAGAGCAATATATGAAACGGTTAGACTTAACAAAATATGAAGGAGTAGATAAGTATAGTGACGGCAGTGTAGAAGATGATCTTCTGCAATTTGTTCAACAAGAGATCTCAATAGGTGAAATTTTGCAAAAGGATGATCGGTGGGCTGTATTCTATCATTTAACACCGATGCGTAGAAATCTTTTGGAATGGTACCCTTTTGCAAAAGATGCATCCTTATTGGAAATTGGCTCAGGATGCGGTGGAATGACAGGCGTATTTCTAGATAAAATAGATGATGTTCAGTGTGTAGAACTGTCAAAACGTCGTGCGTCGATTGCCGCTTGTCGATATTACAATAATGAACACCTAAAAATTCATGTAGGCAATCTGAACGATATGGATTTTTGTGATAAATTCGATTATGTTACATTAATCGGCGTTTTGGAATATGCGGGGAAATTTACGGAAGGGGAAGAGCCATACGTTTCTTTTCTAAGGCAATGCAAAAACTATTTAAGAGAACACGGTATATTGATTATTGCAATAGAAAATCAGTATGGCCTTAAATATTGGTCCGGAGCAGTAGAGGATCATACGGGACGCCTTTTTGACAGCATAGAAAACTATCCGAACAACCGCGGGATACGAACTTTTGGCAAGGCTGAATTAGAAAAAATGCTTTTGGGATTGGGGTTTCAGAAGTTGGAATGGTACTATCCTTTGCCTGATTATAAAATTCCTGAATATGTTTTTTCGGATGCCTATTTGCCAAGTCCTGAAGATGTGGCGGCAGTATCCCCCGCCTACTCTGATGAAAGACTTTCTTTTTTTAATGAAAGTGTCGCCGCGAAAGGTCTTTTGCAAAATGGATATTTTGATATCTTTGCAAATTCTTTTTTGATTTTTTGTCATTTGTAAGGAGAGTGACGCCAATGATTGTATATAGTAAATATAATCGTGGCCGGAAACCAGAATATCAAATCGTGACGTTCATTGAAGAAGATGGACAAGGAAAATATATATATAAGACAGCATTGACTCCGACAGCAAGAAAACATATAACAGCTATGTTTCATAACTATGAGATACTCTCGCTTCTTTACGGGAAAGCGCATGTGGCAAAAGTTGAGCGGATTGATGAAGATAGCCTGAGGTTTGAATATATTGAGGGAGTCCCTTGGGGACGCAGGATCATGGAACGCACGGCCAATAAAGGTCGAAAAGCGTTTTTTTCCGAGATGGAAAAATATTACAGCTTTTTACAAAAAGAGGATATTGGGAGAAAAGCATGTGCTTTTGTTGATTTTTCCGGGAGTGCACAAGAAAGCCGAAATGTAGATATAGATTTACATCCTAATAACATCCTGATCGTTGGAGATCGATTTATTATTATAGATTATGAGTGGCTTTATCCCGATGCGCCTATAACTTTTGTATTTCAAAGATGTATATTGAATTTTTATTATAACTACTATTATACATGCTTGAAAGATATAATATCTATTGATGATATTTGGCATGAATTTTGTGTCAACCAAAATGATATTAACTGTTATAAAGAATTAGAAAAATCTTTTTCAGAAACTGTGGGCATGGAACTCTTTGTAAATAAATACCAAAAAAAGATCCGAACATTTGAGGAGATGATGTCGATAAAGAAACAGATAAAAATGCGAGGCCAAAGATGGCTGCGTAAACTATCTCTATCGTGACTTGTTTAGATAAACATACAACAGTAAAAAAGGAAGATCATTATAATGCCGTTTTTTTCTATTATTGTCCCCACAAAAGCAAGGCCCCGACTAATAGATATTGCACTTTACTCCCTACATCATCAAACGTTTTGTGATTTTGAAGTAATCGTTACGGACGACTATGATGATCCGAGGGTATCTTGTAAGGATATTGTTGAGAATTATCATGATAGTAGATTCATCTATGTTCATCCACCGGATATTCCCGTGCTTGGGATGTGCGGCAACTGGGAGTATGGGCTGCAATTTGCATCAGGAAAATATATCGGCTTTATGCAGGATAAAATGTATATGTATGCCGATTCCTTAGAAAAGCTATACAAGAGCATGCTTTCAGCGGATATGCCGGATATGGCAAATTGGGGATGGGATTTTTATGATTTGATACATAAGGATAGCACGTCATTTCAAGGCGTTTTGCATATGAAAGAGAAAACGTGCACGTGGGAAAAGAAGAATCCGGAGGAAGAGATCCAAAAGAAATTGGAATTTCGAGATGGGAATTATCAGTTTGAAGGGGGGATTCCGGGGACGGGAAGCCCATTAGCCGGTGTGCTCAAAAAGGAAATACTATATAAACTAAAGAATACATATGGGGCGATTTTTAACTACTTTAATCCGGATTATGGCCCCCCCATACTAATTCTTAGCGCCATAAAAACATTAATTTTCATAAAGGATAATCTATATGTATTGATTCCTACAAGAGATTCCGAAGGTGTGCGGCATTCTATTTCGTATGCTGCGGCATGTAAATTTCAAGAACTAAGTCCGTGTGGTGTCGAACGGCTAAAGTATGCGACAGTTCCCGGTTTACGTATAACGAACACGAATATGATTTCAGCAGACTATAACTATACAATGCAACTGCTGCATCGAAAACAGAGGTGTAACGAACAAAATGTTCTTTTAGGAATCGTGATAGATGCTGATTTAGTGAAGTATGAGCATGACAATGACTATGAAGCAGAGACCGTAAGACTACGACAACATTGTATTGACAGACAAATTTCTCTTTCTAGTCTATATAAACAAAAGGCCGCCATTCAAAAAGAGGAGTGGACACTAAAAACTCTTTTGAGAACAATGATTTTTAAAGCAGTTCCTAAGAGATTCCAACCGTCTGTTAGAGCGTTTCTGCTGAGAAAGAACGACGACAAATACTACAGTTCGCCTAAAAAAAGTGTTTTTAGACAATAGTATATTTTATATAAGAAACAAAGAAGGGAAAGTAAGTATTAAGTGTTCTTGGTATACAAATATACTGTTAAAATAATGGAGGGGATATATATTGAAAATCGCCGTCGCAGGACTAGGTTATGTGGGGCTGTCCAATGCAATATTGCTCGCACAGCATCATCATGTGACTGCTCTGGATATTATTCCTGAAAAAGTTGCTATGCTGAATCGAGGAGTTTCACCGCTCCATGACCCGGAAATAGAAGAATATCTTTCCATGGGAGCATTGGATTTTCATGCAACGGTAGATGAGAAGGAAGCTTTTTCAAAGACCGACTATGTTCTTATCGCAACGCCCACAGATTATGACCCTGAGCAGAATTTTTTTGATACATCGTCTATCGAAGCGGTGTTGGAAAAAGTTGCGGAACTTGCGCCGGCGGCAGCCGTTGTTGTCAAGTCTACGGTACCGGTCGGCTATACGAAGGAGATCCGAAAAAAATATCAAGGAGTAGAGATATTTTTTGTTCCGGAGTTCCTGCGTGAAGGGCGGGCACTCTATGATAATCTTTACCCTTCGCGGATCATCATCGGATCGTCGTCAGAGAGGGCGCACGTATTTGCAACGCTTTTGCTGGAAGGGGCGAAAAAAAAGGATGTGCCGGTGCGTTTCTTGGATTCGACAGAAGCGGAGGCTGTAAAACTTTTTTCTAATACCTATCTTGCGCTGCGTGTCGCATATTTTAATGAATTAGACAGTTATGCGGAACTGAGAGGGCTTAACACCGCGCAGATCATTGAAGGTGTATCGCTTGACCCGCGCATTGGCGGAAACTATAATAATCCTTCCTTTGGATATGGCGGATATTGTCTGCCGAAGGATACGAAACAGCTGTTGGCGAACTATCATGATGTCCCTCAAAATCTGATCACGGCGATTGTTGAGGCGAACCGTACGCGCAAGGAGCATATAGCGGAGATGATTCTGGCACGTCGTCCAAAGACGGTCGGCATTTATCGTCTCACGATGAAGAGCGGTTCGGATAATTTTCGTGCCAGTGCGATTGAAGGCATCATAAAAAGACTAAAAGAGGCAGGGATAGAAATCCTCATTTACGAACCTATGACAGAAAGAACAGAGATTTTTTGCTGCCCGGTGACAAAGGATTTTGAGACGTTTGTGACCTCTTGTGATTGTATCGTGGCGAACCGTTGGGCAGATGAACTAGCGCCTGTCCGGGAGAAGGTTTATACGCGGGATATTTTCCATAGAGATTAATTTAGCTTCTGTAATTTATTAAGATAGGGACTTAGGGGAAAAGTTCGAGTATATGATTGATAAAATGCTCAAAGGGAGGCTTGGTATGAAATACCGCGATATGCCATGGGATCATGATGAAGAGGCACATAAAGAGTTTATATCACAGTTAGCACCTGTCGTTCTTTTTACCTATAATCGTCTTGCACATACTCAAAAAACAATTGAGGCATTAAAGGCGAATATCTACGCGAAGGATACTGAGCTTTTTATCTATTCGGATGCGGCAAAGAATGACGAAGCAAGCGTTGCGGTTCATGCGCTGCGTGAATATCTTCATAGCATAAAAGGCTTTCGCTCTGTCAATATTATCGAACAAAATGAAAATCAAGGGCTTGCCAAGAGCATCATTACGGGAGTAACAGAGATTGTTAACCGTTATGGCAAGGTTATTGTTTTAGAAGATGATATCGTAACATCACAATATTTTCTCAAATATATGAATGATGCGCTGAAGCTGTATGAGAAAGAGCCCGCAGTAATGGAGATCTCTGGCTATATGCCGGAGATCGAGCGAGCGGGGCTTGGCGAGACGGCTTTTTTACGGTTTGCAGACTGTTGGGGATGGGCGACATGGCGGGATGCATGGTCGTACTTTGAACGAGATCCGGAAAAGCTAATATCGTCGTGTACCAGAGAAGATATTAGGAATATCAATTTTGATGATTCGACAGATCTTTGGCAGCAGGTCGTTGATAATAAAGCGGGGCGTCTCCATACGTGGGCGATCTTTTGGCATGTTGCCGTTGTGCTGCGGAATGGGCTTATGCTTGCTCCAACACAAAGTCTGACGCAGAATATTGGTATGGATGCGACAGGCGAACACTGCGGGATAGAGACTGCCTACCATACAAGACTGTATGACCGACCTATTAGCAAATTTCCTGTTGAAGTTTTAGAAGACCCACAAACACGTAAAGCACTGAAAACTTTTTTTTATGGTATTCGACCTTCTTTATGGCGTAGAATGTTAAAACGGTTATGGCGTAGAATAAAGGGATAGGTGATGGTAATGAGAACTCTCATACAGTATGCATTGTGTAACTATTTTTCACAAAAGATACTATCATGTATCAGTTCTATTTGTCGTAAGGTTACATGCTTTGTCCACCAAGTGCAGTTCTTTGCCTACTGGGGGGGGACAAGCACGCCCGAGTGGTTTGATCATGAATTGGATCGCTATGCACAGTGGGGCGAGCCTAAAGGGAACTGTTTTTGGGTAGAACGAGGAGTCTTTTCGTTGCTCGCAATAGAACCGGGGGCTAAGATACTGGAGCTATGCTGTGGTGACGGATTTAACGCAAAGCATTTTTATGCTTATAAGGCAAGCAGCATCGTGAGCTGTGATTTTGATCCAAGTGCGATTACATATGCAAAGAGTGAGCATGCTAATAAAAAGACAAAATATATTGTAGCAGATATTCGCTATGATATGCCGCAAGGAAAATTTGATAATATTGTGTGGGATGCGGCAATTGAGCATTTTACACCGGAGGAGATTGAGTCCATTATGAAGGGGATTAAAGAAAGGCTTGGTGATAATGGGTGTTTGAGCGGGTATACGATTGTTGAACGAGCCGATGGGCATAAAAGTCTGGAGCAGCATGAGTACGAATTCAAATCGAAAGAGGACCTTATGCGGTTCTTAACACCGCACTTTGCACATGTGAAGGTATTCGAAACAATTTATGAAAACCGGCATAATTTATACTTTTATGCATCTGACAGAGGCCTTCCCTTTGATCCGGGATGGGAATTTATGGTGAATAAATGAGGCTGCTATGAACTACTTCTGCACACTGTTTGATTCGAACTATTTGACGCGGGGATTGGCTCTATATGATTCATTGGAGAACACCGGGACGCCGTTTATGCTCTATGTTTTTGCTTTTGATGATTTGGCTGCCGATATTTTGGACAAACTTTCATTCGCGCATCTCACGGTGATACGGTTGCAGGAGTTTGAGGATGAGCGGCTGCTTGCCGTAAAATCTACGAGAAGCCGAGGCGAGTATTGCTGGACATGCGCTTCGTTCTCGATTCTTTATGTGCTTCGGCATTTTGATGTGCCGGAGGTAACCTATCTCGATTCTGATTTGTATTTCTTTCAGTCCCCACAAATCCTGCTGGATGAATTTCATGCCTCGGATAAAGACGTATTGATTACGGGGCATAGATATACGCCGGAATATGATCAGTCTGCGACATCTGGGATTTACTGCGTGCAGTTTATGACGTTTCGGAATACGGAAAATGGACTGCGGATATTGAACTGGTGGTGTGATCGCTGTGAGGAGTGGTGCTATGCGCGGTTTGAAGATGGTAAATTTGGCGATCAAAAATATTTGGATGATTGGCCGACACGGTTCCCCGGCATGATACACGAACTGAAACATATCGGCGGGGGAGTCGCGCCGTGGAATATACAGCAGTATCACTGTACAGAAGGCCCGCGCATAGATCATGTGCCCGTCGTTTTTTATCATTTTCATGAATTAAAATGGTTGAGCCTGCATACCTTCGACATGGGACCATATCGGCTCTCTAAGGGCGCAGTGCAATATATCTATACCGATTATTTTAAGGCATTAAAAAAGGCGCTGAGAAATGTACAAGAACGATACGATATAGACTTTTCTCGAGGCCTTATTCCCGTTGAGCCGGGTATTCTATCCGCGCTTCGTCGATGTAAACGAATGTTGTCTAGAATGAGGAAAGGAAATTATAATGTCGTTTGCAGGTAAAAATGTCCTCATTACAGGGGGCGTCGGATTTATCGGCAGTAATTTAGCGCTCCGCCTTGTCCGGGAGGGCGCCAACGTTACGCTGCTTGACTCCATGCTCGACGAATACGGCGCAAATCTTTTTAATATCAAGGATATCAAGGACGATGTCGTACTAAATTTCTCCGACATGCGCGACGAGCACAGTCTGCGCTATTTGGTACGGGATAAGGACTACATCTTTAACCTTGCCGGTCAAGTGAGCCATCAGGACAGTATGCGGGAGCCCTTTATGGATATGGAGGTCAATACGAGGGCGCAGCTTACGCTCCTGGAGACGTGCCGTTATTATGCTCCTCAGACAATCATTGTCTTTTCAAGTACGCGGCAGATCTATGGGCATCCGCAGTACCTGCCGGTGGATGAGAATCACCCGCTCGCGCCTCCCGATGTGAACGGCATCAATAAATTGGCTGCGGAACACTATCATCAGCTTTACACGAAGGTCTACGGCGTGCGCACCGTGTCGCTGCGGCTTACGAACACATACGGCCCCGGACAGCTGATCAAAAATGCGCGGCAGGGCTTTATCGGCTGGTTTGTGAATCGTGCGGTTACGGGGGAGACGATTCAACTCTTCGGTACGGGAGAGCAGCTGCGTGACTTCAACTATGTTGATGATGTTGTGGAGGCGATGTGCCTTGCCGCGCTCCATGAGGATGCCTATGGAGATGTGTTTAACCTGTCCGGAGAGCGGGCTTCTCTGAAGACCGTTGCCGAGACGCTCATACGCCTCTCGGGGAAAGGTGATTTGCAGATTGTTCCATTCCCCGAAGAACGAAAAAAAATTGACATCGGAGATTTTTACGGCACCAGTGAGAAGATAGAAAAACGTATCGGTTGGAAGCCCAAAGTTGGACTGGAAGACGGCCTTCGGCGTATGGTAGAATACTATATGAGATATATGGATGAATATCTGAACTAACGGCAGGGAGGATATGATACAATGATTATGGCGAATAACCTTCTGCGGCAGTTTTCTCTCCATGCGGAAGAATATGAAAAGAAGGCGGTCGAGGTTCTGCGCTCGGGATGGTATGTTTTGGGCAATGAGGTGACTTCGTTCGAAAACGAGTGGGCAACCTATATCGGAGCTAAATATTGTGTCGGGCTTGCAAGCGGTTTAGATGCTCTTTGGATTTCTTTTCGTTTACTGGGGATCAAGGAAGGCGACGAAGTCATTGTATCGGCTAACGCGTATATCGCGTGTGTGATGGGGATTACCATGAACGGAGCGACCCCCGTCTTTGTCGAGCCGGATCGTTATGATAATATTGATGCGGAGAAAATCGAGGCTGCCGTTACGCCGCGGACGAAGGCGATCCTCGCCGTGCATCTCTACGGTCAGGCGTGCGATATGACAAAGATTATAGATATTGCTCGGCGACATCATCTGGAGGTCGTAGAGGACTGTGCACAGAGCCATGGCAATCGGTGGCAAGGAAAAATTGTCGGCACATTTGGGCGTGTCGGATGTTTTAGTTTTTATCCGACGAAAGGATGTGGAGCATTCGGCGATGCCGGGTGCATCGTGACCGATGATGAAGACCTGGCGAAAAAGTTCCGGGTGTTTCGCAACTATGGGAGCGAAAAGAAATATCATAACACCGTAGTCGGTTGCAACAGCAGGTTGGATGAACTGCAGGCGGGACTATTGCGCGTCAAATTGGCGCATATGGACGAATTAAATGCGGAAAGAAACCGGATTGCAGACCGATATTTAGAGGGAATTACAAATCCTCGCGTGAACTTGCCTCAAATGCGGCCGGGCGCAGATTCCACGTGGCACCAGTTTGTGATCCACACGGCGCTGCGGGATGAACTGCAAGAATATCTTACCGCACGCGGCATTGGCACCATGATCCACTATCCGATTCCGCCCCATCTTTCTGAGGCCTATCGGTACCTGGGGCATCAAAGAGGCGATTTCCCCATCGCCGAGCGGTATGCCGACGAAGTGCTCAGTCTCCCTATGTATAACGGCATGACGAAGGATGAACAGGACGAAGTGATTCGTGCGGTTAACGAGTTCTATTTTTCCTAAAAATCAAAAGAAAAGATGATGGGCATCATAACGAGGTCCGGCTACCAGGAAAAGTTTCCATTGGGATTATTTTGATCGTATATTCGTTTGGAATCAGCGGGGGACAAATAGGGAATATCCCTCCTCTCTAGGGGGCAATGGCGCGTGTATAGGGGAAGAACCGATCTTTTTGAGGGGGGAGTATGATGAAACCTAAAATATCTATCATAACGGTGTCGTATAATGCCGTCCGCACAATTGAGGAAACGATAAAAAGCGTCGTGACGCAGAATTATCCGGACTTAGAATATATTGTCATTGATGGCGGTTCGACTGACGGCACAGTAGATATTATAAAAAAATATGAACGTAAAATTTCCTATTGGATGAGTGAGCCCGATCAAGGAATGTACGATGCCCTGGCAAAAGGGTTTCGGTATGTTACAGGGGATATTTGCGCCTATATTAATGCGGATGATTATTATCAGCCGTATACCTTTGATGTCGTGAGCGAGGTTTTTCAAAATATTGACGTAAAATGGATTACGGGAATTCAGACGACTTATAATGCTAAATCTCAAATAACGGCGGTGAAAATACCCTATAAGTATCGTAAGCGGTTTATACAAAATGGATTGTATGACGGACGATTTTTATCATTTATTCAGCAGGAGTCTACTTTTTGGCACACAGATCTCTTTCAACACGTTGATATGGATATATTTCGATCTTTTAAACTAGCCGGAGACTATTATTTGTGGTCAGTATTTTGCCGGGAAGCTAATCTGGATATTGTTCAATCAGTGTTATCCGGCTTTCGTATAGGGCGGAATCAACTTTCCTCAGATATCGGGAGATATAGGGAAGAACTCCGATCGTTCACGTCAGGGCACATAGGGATACAAGATGCTATAAGAATCTTTTGTGACCGATTATGCGGCGGATTTCCCGGAAGACTAAATCAGGATATTATTCAATATAATTATGTGAAAGAGAAGTGGGAACGCAAGCGTGGTGCAGATAAAGAAATAACCTAGATTTCCCCCATGGACAGCATTAAGATATAGGGGGGAGAAGTTCAGCCTATTGTTTTTTGCTTGTTTGGGCTCCCTATAAAGTGTAATATGACAGACGAAACGAGAGGGGTAGTATTTTGTTCAACGATAAATCCATTTTAATTACCGGCGGCACAGGCTCATTCGGCAAAAAGTTTATTGAAATCCTGCTTGCACGGTACACGCCAAAGAAAGTGATTGTATTTTCCCGTGACGAGCTGAAGCAGTTCGAGATGCAGCAGGTGTTTAACGACGCGTGTATGCGGTATTTCATCGGCGATGTGCGCGATGAGGCGCGGCTGAAGCAGGCGATGTATAAAGTCGACTATGTTGTACATGCGGCGGCGCTCAAGCAGGTGCCGGCGGCGGAGTACAATCCGATGGAATGCATCAAGACGAACGTGAACGGCGCGCAGAACGTCATCAACGCGGCGATTGCGTGCGGCGTGAAAAAGGTCATCGCGCTCTCGACGGATAAGGCGGCGAATCCGATCAATCTGTACGGCGCGACAAAACTCTGCTCGGATAAGCTCTTTACGGCGGCAAATAATCTGGTCGGGGATCGTGAGACGCGGTTTTCTGTCGTTCGTTACGGCAATGTCGTCGGATCGCGGGGCTCGGTTGTCCCGTTCTTCAAGAAACTTATTGCAGAGGGCGCTTCGGAACTGCCCGTGACGGATGAACGCATGACGCGCTTTTGGCTGCGCCTTGAGGACGGCGTATCATTTGTCCTAAAGAATTTCGAACGCATGCATGGCGGCGAACTCTTTATCCCAAAGATTCCATCGATGCGAATCACAGATCTCTGTGAGGCGATTGCGCCCGGTGTGCCGACGAAGGTGATCGGCATTCGCCCGGGGGAAAAACTGCACGAGGTGATGTGTCCTGCCGACCTCTATTACGATACGATTGAATTTGACGATCATTTTGTTATTCAGCCGTCGACACCGATCCTTGGCGTTGACTATACAAAGAATGCACTTGGAGAAGAGGGGCATCTGGTTTCCGACGGCTTCGCCTACGATTCCGGTTCTAACCCTCACTTTTTGACAGTAGAGGAACTCCGGGAGATGAATCCATGATTTACTATGGGCGGCAGAGTGTTGATGAAACGGATATTGCGGCGGTCGAAGCCGTTCTCCATTCGGACTTTCTGACGCAGGGGCCTGCGATCGAACAGTTCGAGCGCTGCGTTGCGGATTACTGCGGCACAAAATATGCGGTCGCGGTCTGCAATGCGACGGCAGCGCTGCATATTGCATGCCGTGCGGCAGGACTTGGTGCGGGCGATATCCTCTGGACGAGTCCGATCACCTTTGTCGCGTCGGCGAACTGTGCGCGGTATTGCGGTGCGGATGTCGATTTTGTCGACATTGATGAGCGTACCTATAATATGAGCGCATCGACACTTGAGGAAAAGCTCCGCCGGGCAAAGGCGGAGAATAAGCTGCCGAAGGTCGTCGTTCCGGTTCATCTCGCGGGACAGTCCTGTGAAATGAAACGCATCCGTGCGCTCGCCGAGGCGTATGGTTTTACTGTCCTTGAGGATGCCTCACATGCGGTGGGCGCGGATTATCTCCATACGAAGGTCGGCGGCTGCGTCTTTTCGGATATGACGGTGTTCAGCTTCCATCCCGTGAAGATTGTCACGACGGGCGAAGGCGGCATGATACTGACGAACAATCGGGATCTCTACGAGAAACTTACGCTCTATCGCAGTCACGGCATCACGCGTGATCCGGAGAAAATGACGCATGCCGCTGACGGCCCGTGGTATTATCAGCAGATCGACCTCGGATATAACTATCGGATGACCGATCTGCAGGCGGCGCTCGGATACAGTCAGATGCAGCGGTTGGATGCGTTCGTTGCACGGCGCAGAGAACTTGTCGCGCGTTACGACGAATTGCTCCGGGATCTGCCGCTGACGACGCCGCATGTCATGGAGGGAACAGTGCCCTCTTGGCATATCTATGTTGTGCGGCTTGATTTTGCACGGATTGATAAAACCAAAGAGCAAATCTTTAGCGAGATGAAAAAGCGGGGCGTTGTACTGAATCTGCATTATATCCCCGTCCATTTACAGCCCTATTATGAGCAGCTTGGCTTTGTGAAGGGCGATTTCCCTCACAGCGAATCTTACTACGAGGAAGCTTTGACGCTGCCGCTCTACTATGATTTGACGGATGCACAGCAGGATGAGATTATTGCGGCACTGCGGGAAGTGTTGATGTGAATAGGGCACAACTTTGCCTCGGAACCGTGCAGCTCGGTATGAACTACGGGATCAAGAATGTACTGGGGCGCCGGCCGACGTATACGGAGAGTTTTGCAGTGCTTGATGCGGCACTGGAGGCAGGCATCCGTTCCTTTGACACGGCGCGTGTTTATGGTATGGCTGAGGAAGTATTGGGCTGCTATGGGCTGGCGCAGGAAGAGAATGTGCGGATCATCTCTAAATTACGTCCCGATCTGCCGAATGATGCGGGCGCAGTACTCCATGAGGTCAAGGAATCGCTGTATAGACTCAAAGCGCAAAAGCTAACATGTTTGATGCTGCACCGGGCCTCAGATATGGACCGCTCCGCCATCATGGAGGCGCTTTGCCGTGCAAAGAAACTAGGGCTGACGGACACGATTGGCGTTTCTGTCTATGAGCCGGAAGATGCTGTTAGGACAGTAGAGGACGTACGCTTCGACGCGATACAGATCCCTTATAACGTGCTTGATCGGCGACTCGACTCGTCCGGCTTTTTTCGTAAAGCAAAAGAACGGCGTATCACCGTATATGCGCGCAGCGCGTTCCTGCAGGGACTGCTGCTTATGGAGCCGGAAAGCGCGGAGCGTAAAGTTCCGGGAAGCGAAGCATTGATTCGGTTGTTTCGGGAGATTGCAGAGAAATACGGATTTATACCTGCAGAGGCGGCGATGCTCTATAGTCTTACACATCCGAGCATTGATTATGTCGTGTTCGGCGTCGATACTGCAGAGCAGCTTAAAGAAAATATAAAGATACTGCAAAAAGCAGAGCAATTTGATCATTGTTGTGAAGAACTTCGCAGTGCATTTCATGACGTGCCGCGTGAGATCATCACACCAAGTCTTTGGTAAGTCCGCACCAAGAGGATGCTGAAAGAGAACCGGAAGGAGTCGCAACATGATCCTTGCCATCGTGCAGGCACGCCTTTCATCAAGCCGGCTGCCGGGGAAGGTGCTGCGGCCGATTATGGGCCGCGCCATGATTTTATACGAGTTGGAACGGCTCTCCCGTAGCAGGCGTATTGATAACATCGTGCTCGCGACGAGCGAAGATGAGAGCGACGATCCTTTGGCAGAGACCGTACGTGATGCAGGTTTTACCGTCTTTCGCGGGAACCTCGGCGATGTGCTCGGGCGGTATGATGCGTGTGCAAAGGCGTTCGGAGCGGCGCATGTCGTGCGCATCACAGGCGACTGCCCGCTGATTGACCCGGCGATCGTAGATGCAGTTATTGACCGTCACCTTAGCGAGGGGAACGACTATACGAGCAATACGCTCGGGGAAGCGACCTATCCGGACGGACTTGACACCGAGGTGATGCGATACGCAGCGCTCGAACGTGCATATCGGGAGGCGCGGCTGCCCTCGGAGCGCGAGCATGTCACGCAGTACATCATCAAACACCCGGAACTGTTCAAACAAGGCGGACTTCGGTATGCAGGGGAGAGCTTAGGCCGGCTGCGCTGGACGGTGGACGAACCGGAAGATTTCCTCTTCGTTGAGAGCGTATATGAACGGCTGTACCTCGAGCGCAAGGATTTTGCCATGCGGGATATTCTCGACCTGCTCGAAAAACAACCTGATTTGACACATTTGAACGAAGGATTTACACGCAACGAGGGAATGAAAAAATCGCTCGAAGAGGATAAATTGTGGAAAGGTGAGGTATCGTCATGCCGGAAATCAGAAAAAGAAGTTTAGAAAAATCCAATGTCCTATGGCAGGAAGCGCAGGATAAAATCCTTTCTGGCTGCCAGCTCTACAGCAAGGGGCCTGAGACACATATTGAGGGCGTGTCGCCCATCTACATCGATCATGGCAAGGACGCGCATGTATGGGATGTGGACGGGAACGAGTACATCGACTACGACATGGGGCTGGGTCCCATTCTGCTCGGCTACCAATACAAGGCGGTCGACGATGCCGTCATTGCGCAGCTGCGCCGCGGCATGGGCTATTCCCTCGTCGCGCCCGAAGAGGTCGAATACGCGCGGCTTTGCGTAAAGCATATTCCGAGCGCGGGCAAGGTGCGATTCCTCAAAACCGGATCAGGGGCGACGGAAGCGGCGGTACGGATCGCACGCGCCTACACGGGGCGGAAACATATCCTGCGCGGCGAGTACCACGGCTGGCACGAGTGGACGGCGGCGGCAGAGAGCGTCAGGCAGGGCGGACTGCTCCCGGAGCTGCGCAGCTATGTACACAAATTTGAATACAACGACCTTGACAAAGTACAGGAATACTTTGAAACCTATCGGGGCGAAATCGCCGCAGTCATCACCGAGGCCGTGGAGAACGAGGCGCCCAAGGGGGATTTTTTGCAGCAGCTGAAGGAAATCTGTCATGCCAGCGGCGCGCTCCTCATCTTTGACGAGGTCGTCAATGGGTTCCGCTTCAGCATCGGCGGCGCACAGGCGTATTTCGGCGTGACGCCCGACCTCTCTACGTTCGGCAAGGCGGCGGCGAACGGTATGCCACTCTCGGTGGTTGCGGGACGCAAGGACATCATGGAGGAGGTCGATAAGAAAATCTTCATCTCCACCACGTTCGGCGGCGACTGCCTGTCGCTTGCCGCGGGCATCGCCGTGATGAAGGAACTCGAATCCGGCGAGGTGAACCGTGCCATTTGGGAAAAGGGGCAATATCTCCAAGACAATTTCCGCAAACTTGCCAAAGATATCGACGTGCCGATTGACCTCAAAGGGTACCCGTGCCGCATGAGTCTTGAATATACCGATTACGAGGGCAAACGCGACTGGCTTTACAACTCCATCTTTATGCAGGAGAGTGTGAAGCGCGGCGTCCTGCTCGGTTGGAATGTCTTCCCGTGCTATACGCATACGCAGGAAGACCTTGACTTCACACTGAACGTGTTTGAGGATGCGATGAAGGTCTACCGCGAGGCGCTGAAGAGCGGGCACCCCGAAACCTATATGGAGGGCAAGCCGCTCAAGATCGTACTTGGATAAAAGGTTATAAATATCACGGTGAAACAAAAGAGCGCAGCGATTCAATGTGCTGCGCTTTTATGTTATAATAATAGACGAATTTTGTGCGGCTTGTAAGTGAGGGGGCGACGTATGAACACTGTTATTCGTGTGGACTCCTCCGAGCGGATCGGCAGCGGGCATCTCATGCGCTGCCTGACGCTTGCAGGTCGTATGCGCAGGGAAGGAAAAAACGTGCATTTTATCTGCCGCGATCTTGCCGGCAATCTATCGCGGCTTGTTGCGGCGCAGGGCTTTGCACTGCATCTGCTGCCGCCGCATGAGCATGACGCAGCGCTCGCGGGCTATGCGGCGTGGCTCACAGTGCCGCAGGAAGTCGATGCTCGGGAGAGCGTTGAGATCATCCAGGAATTGCAGCCCATTGAACGACTCGTCATTGATCACTATGCGCTCGATGCCGCGTGGGAGCGCAGGATGCGCCCCCTTGTACGGGAGATTTTTGTCATTGACGATCTCGCAAACCGCCCGCATGACTGTGACATTCTGCTTGATCAGAATTTTTACCGAGATATGGAGCGCCGCTATGACGGGCTTGTGTCGCCACAGTGCAAACTTCTTCTTGGTCCGAAACACGCGCTCCTGCGCCGAGAGTTTTACGAAGTGCGGGAGAACATGCGCCCGCGGACGGGCGAGCTGCGGCGTATCCTCATCTTTTACGGCGGGAGCGACCCGACTGGAGAAACGGAAAAGGCGATTCGCGCCTTGCTGATGTTTGGATGCTCGGATATTGAGGCGGACGTTATCGTCGGCGGCAGCAATGCACGCCGACAAGAGATCGAGCGCCTTTGCGCGGCACATGATTTCCTCCATTATCACTGCCAAGTCGAGAACATGGCGGAGTTTATGGCGGCTGCCGACCTTTGTCTCGGCGCGGGCGGGACGACCACATGGGAACGGTGCTTCCTTGGACTGCCCGCCATCGTTACTGCCATTGCGGAGAATCAGTTACAGATCTGCCGAGACTGCGCGGAGAGGGGATTGATCCGTTATTTAGGAGCCTGGACGGATGTGTCGGCGGAGGATATTTTGCAGGCGCTGCGGGAACTTTCTGATCCGGAGGAACTGCATGCACTTCGGCGATCCTGCCGTTTAGAGGAGTGAGGCTGCGATGCAACATGTCATTTTGACAGGAATATCGAGAGGCTTGGGCAAGGCTCTTTTTGAGAATCTTGTTTCCCGGGAGGATACGCATCTGATCGGCATGGGGCGTACGTTTTCTAAGGAGTTGGAAAAATCGCAGGTTTCCCTTGTTGCCTGTAATTTATCAGATACCGAGAACTTGCCTGTTTTGAAGAATCTTGTTCCCAAGGGTGGAGATGTCGTTTTCATCAATAATGCGGGAACGGTTGAGCCAATCGGTGCGGTTGGGGGCCTTTCTGTGGACAAACTCCGGTATGCGGCGGCTGTAAATTACATTTCGCCGATGCTGCTATGCAATCAGCTCATCGCACTCTGCAAGGAGAACGGACGGAAACTGCGGATCGTCAACATCTCCTCGGGGGCTGCACATTATCCGATCCCCGGATGGGCGGCGTACTGCTCGAGCAAGGCGGCGTTCAAGATGTTTTTGGATGTTGTCGCGGAGCAGGAAAAGACCGACAGTATGGTCGAGGTCGTTCATGTGGATCCGGGTATTATGGACACGGGGATGCAGGAACAAATCCGTGCAGCAGACGCAGCCGGGTTTCCACGCTTGGCTGAATTTCAAGCGTATAAAACGGCAGGAAAACTGCGTACGCCGGAAGAGACGGCACAGCAAATTATCCGGGACTATATCCCATGAGCAGGATTGCCATACTCTCGGACATCCACGGAAACAGTGCGGCTTTGGCGGCAGTATTGGACGATATCAAGCGGCAAAAGATCGCCGCGTGTTTCTTCCTCGGTGATTTCGTTGGCTACTACCATCATCCGCGCGAGGTTTTGCGGCTCCTGCAGGAATCGGGAGTAGCGTGTACGATGATTCGGGGAAACCATGAGCGGATGCTGGAACGTGCATTGCAGGGGGGTATTCTATGGGAAGATATACGCAGAAAATATGGCAGCGGTCTTGAGATCGCCGCGCGTGAACTGCCGAGAGATACGCTGGAGGGATTGTTGTCCCTGCCGGATGAAAGGCTTGAGGAGAGCGGCGGCAGGCGGTTTTTGCTTTGTCATGGGGCGCCGAGCGATGCGGATCGCTACATTTATCCGGATGCGCCGCCAGAAGCATTTGACTTCCCGGGCGCTGTGGCAGATTATGTCCTGCTGGGGCATACGCATTATCCGATGCTGCGCTTTAGCGGAAAATATTGTGTTGTCAATCCCGGCTCTGTCGGGCAGGCACGCACGCGCGGAGGCGTCGCAGACTGGTGTGTTATCAACACGGACAACGATGTCGTTACCATGCGGCAGACACCGTATGATGCCGACGATGTGATTTGCGACTGCATACGATATGATCCGGATGTGCCATATTTACAAGAGGCTCTTCGGCGCTGAGAAGTGAGGAAAAATATGCTGTTTCATAAAATACTCGTTACCGGATGCGGCGGAGACATTGGCCTTGGCATCGGACGTATCCTGCAGGAGGAAAAGATCGCCGATGCCGTTGTCGGCTGCGATATGGAAGAAGACCACGCCGGCAAAGTTTTTTTTGACCGATGCTTTGTCGCGGAGCGTGCGTCGTCGGAACGGTATATGGATGCGCTTTTGCAGCTGGTTGTGCGGGAACAGATTGACCTTGTGATACCGACATCGGAGCCGGAGCTGCGCCTCTTGTGTGCAAATGATTTTTTTGGCAGGAAAGAGTTGTTTCTCACAGCAAATCAAGAGGCGATGGATATCGGCTTTGATAAATACCGGACGGCAGAGTTCCTGCGGGGGCATCGTCTGCCGCACCCGTGGACGCAGCCCGCGGACGCAGGAGAGCCTCCGCGGCAGTTTCCTTGTATCCTCAAGAGCAGGACGGGATGCGGCAGTAAAACCGTTCGCGTCCTGACGGAGGAAGGTTATCATCGTGGGATGAATTTTTCGCAGGATGATATGTTTCAAGAGCTGATTCCGGAGGACGAGGGGGAATATACCTGTGGGCTTTTTCGCGGCAGAGAGGGCGAAATTCGTACGATTATTTTTCGACGGAAACTGCGCGGGGGACTTACGGGCAGCGGCGTCGTTGTCGAATCTCCGGCGATAGAAAAACTGCTGAATGTAATTGCGGAGCGGTTAAACCTCTGCGGCAGTATCAACGTGCAGCTGAGACTGAATGCCGGCGTGCCATATGTATTCGAAATCAATCCGCGTTTTTCGAGTACCGTTCGGTTCCGCCACCAACTTGGCTTTTCGGACGTCTTGTGGGCACTGCGGGATTGTGTGCGAGTAGAGATTGGGGATTATATTGTTCCCCCGGAGGGACTTCGCTTTTACAAGATTTTCGATGATGTGATTGATTGGAGCAATGTCATGGGGAAAGAGCAGCAAATGTGTTATGTAGATAAACTAAAATCCGCGGGGGGGGGGACACCTCTAAGCCCTTTCAGCGACGATATTTGTTCCATGCATCCGCGCCCTTATGCGCAGGCAGCGTGAGGAAACGGACATGGAACAGCATAAAATTACCATCGCCGTAAATGAAGAATTATTGGATAAAACTCATATAGAAGCGTTTTTTTTACGAGAGGCGACGACGGCGGATGCAGAACTTTTGTATCAATGGCGCAATGATGCGGCGGTGCGCCGATATGCATTTCACAGTGGGCAGATAAATTTCGCAGAGCATTTGCATTGGTTAGAGAAAACTCTAAATGATGGAGCCGCGCACCTTTTTATCATGATGCACGGTATGATCCCCGTGGGACAAATTCGGGTCAATAGAAGAGATGAAGAATATGTTATTTCATACAGTATTGATAAACATTTTCGTGGACACGCTTTTGGAAGATATATGTTGACTTTGCTTGCACAGTGGATGAAGGAAGAATATGACAGGGGAATTTTATCGGCACTGGTGAAGAAAGACAATAGGGCATCGCAGCGTATATTTGAAAGACTCGGTTATCAATGTATGGAAGAAGATGATTTTTATCGCTATACAAAGAAGTTTTGAAGGAGTTTTTTCATGGAGCTTTATGATTTATGTCATACTAACAAGAGCCGCCCTTTTATCATCGCCGAGATGTCGGGCAATCACAATCAATCGCTCGAGCGGGCGTTGGAGATTGTGGATGCGGCGGCAGCGGCGGGGGTGGATGCGCTCAAGATTCAGACGTATACCGCGGACACGATGACGCTCGACATCGACACAGGTGAGTTCTTCATCGCAGACAAAGACAGCCTGTGGAAGGGCGAATCTCTCTATCACCTCTATGAAAAAGCCCATACGCCATGGGAATGGCATAAGCCAATCTTTGATCGGTGCAGGGAGCACGGCATTATCGGCTTCAGCACGCCGTTTGACGACAGCGCGGTGGATTTTCTGGAAGAGCTGGGCGTTCCGTGTTATAAGATCGCATCGTTTGAAAACGTCGATTTGCCGCTCATCAAGAAGGCGGCACGCACGGGCAAGCCGATGATTGTTTCCACCGGAATGACGAACCTCGCGGAACTCGAGGAACTTGTGACGACCGCGCGGGAAAATGGCTGCACAGATCTCACTCTGCTGAAATGCACGAGCAGCTATCCTGCGACGCCCGAGGGGACGAATCTCATGACCATCCCCCATATGCGAGAGCTTTTTGGGTGCAAGGTCGGACTTTCGGATCATACGCTCGGCATCGGTGCGGCGGTGGCAAGCGTCGCACTGGGCGCCGATGTGATCGAAAAGCATTTTACACTCTCTCGTGCGGAGGGCGGCGTGGATTCGGCGTTTTCCTTAGAGCCGCGGGAGATGGTGCGGCTTGTGCGGGAATGCGAGACCGCTGCGCTTGCGCTCGGTACGGTCAGCTATGCCATGCAGACGCAGGAAAAAAAATCTCTTCAATTCCGCCGCAGCCTCTATATCGCGGAGGATATGAAGGCGGGCGACGTGCTCACCGCACAGAATATGCGGCGCATCCGTCCCGGGTTCGGGCTTGCACCGAAATACTATGATGCCTTGTTAGGGCGGAAGGTGAAACGCGATGTAAAACGCGGAACGCCGCTCGCGTGGGATTTGGTAGAGTAAGGTTTGTTGGGATGATTGGATGATAAACGAGGGGGGCGCATATCCACGGTATTTCGTAATCATCAAGTATGCACATCAGGGGATAGAAGAGGATGTTTGCCAAACAAATCGAGGTATATAGTCTTATATCATTGAAGATTATGAACCTACTTTTACAAAAAGTAGGTTTTTATTGTATAAAGAAAACCACGCGATAGTCGCGTGGTTCCAAAGAGTTTAAGCGGTGAAAAAATAGACCCTAGTATGGTAAGCTAGAGCCGAGCCTGCCAGCTTAGCAAGAGCAACCGTACTAGGGAGGTCACATAATGTCAAAACAACAAAATGCAGACAGACATAGTTTAGCACATACGAGGTGGAATTGTAAGTACCACATAGTATTTGCCCCGAAATATCGGAGGAAAGTGTTTTATGCAGAGAAACGGACGGCAATACGAGAGATATTGCGGACGTTATGCCAGTGGAAAGGTGTAGAAATAATCGAAGGAGAGGTGTGTCCAGATCATATCCACATGCTGATAAGTATCCCACCGAAAATGAGTGTATCGGGGTTTATGGGGTATCTAAAAGGCAAGAGCAGCTTAATGATATTCCAGAAGTTTGGGAATATGAAATTTGCATATAGGAACCGGGAGTTTTGGTGTAAAGGTTACTATGTGGATACGGTAGGGAAAAACACGAAGGCGATAACAGAATACATCGAAGGTCAACTGAAACGAGACAGGGAATCTGATCAGTTGAGTTTATTTGACCCGAGAGACCCATTTATGGGTAGCAAGGAGTCTGTGAAGAAAAGTCTGTAAATCGGATCTTCTATGATGTGTGCAAGTGTTAATCAGGCAATCTGTTAGGATACATAATCGCCAGTTCGCCTCGGATTTTACCCCAGTTCTTTATCGGCATCGTCCATTTCTTAGTGGCTTCAAACGTCGTCAAATAAAGAACCTTTAATAACGCTTGTGCACTAGGAAATACGCTCCGTTGTCGATTTAATCTGCGGTATGATGCATTAAGACTCTCTATGATATTCGTGGTATAAAATGCGGTGCGAACACCCATAGAGAACTTGAATATCGGTGTTATGACGTCCCAATGATCATACCATCTCCGCATGGCCGCTAGATAATGGGAACTCCATTTTTTATCTGCCTCTTCCAGTCTTTTGAGGGCGGTCTTTTCATCAGGAGCCGTGTATATACTGCGAAGATCCTTGGCAAAGAATTTCATGTCCTTATGCGCCACATATTTCAGGGTATTGCGTACCATGTGTACGATGCAGCGCTGATGCTCCGTTTCCGGAAAGGCCGCCTCTACCGCTTCCTTGAGCCCGCTAAGCCCGTCAGAGCAAAGGATAAGAACATCTTGAACCCCTCGATTTTTTAGGCTGTTAAGAACGCCAAGCCAATATTTGCTGCTCTCATTTTCTCCAATTTCAATGGTTAAGACTTCTTTTCGCCCGGCATCGTTAATCCCTACAACGACGTAGGCCGCAAGTTTGCTTACGATGCTGTCCTGACGCACGGAAAAATGGATGGCATCAATGAAAACGATCGGGTAAACGCTGACAAGGCAGCGGTTCTGCCATTCCTCAATGTGGGGCAGAATCTTATCGGTTACGTCGGATACAAATCCTTCCGATGCCTCAAAACCGTAGATGTCATTGATCGTTTCGGAAATCTGTCTCGTAGTCATTCCCTTGGCATACATGGATATGATTTTCTGATCAATCGCAGAGATATCCTTCTGCCGCTTTTTTACCACCTGTGGTTCAAAAGAAGACTGTCGGTCTTGGGGGACTTCAATCCGAACGCTCCCATAGCTGCTGTTTAATGTCTTGGATTTGTACCCATTGCGAGCGTTCTCATTGGCGGAGCGTTGGGATTTTTCGTAGCCTAAATGGCTGTCCATTTCCACCTCCATCATTTCCTTGATGGTTCCACCCAGCAGGTCTTTTAGTGCTTCTTGGATGTCGGATGTGCTCTCAATGTCATACTCTTGAAAGAGCTGCTGAATGATCGCTCTTTTCCTATCGGTCATTTTGACTTTGTGAACTTCTTTTTGTTGTTTTGCCATAAACAAAGACCTCCCATGATTTGATTTTACCATAGAAGTCCTTATTCCTTCGAGTCGGAAGTTTTTACAGAATTTCTTTCACACACTCGTAGCAAGTAACAAACGCATGGCTGGCAGGCCAATAAAAAGCGTACTTGTACGCCGCTAGTAATATTAGGGCTATGCCCGAAAAATCAAAACCACCCGCTACGCGGGTGGATATTTATTTTTTTTATATATAAAATTTGAATCTAGATATGCTTTTTACTGATACCCAATCTGAAATCAGCTATGATGTCTCTGCGCATCGCAGCTCTCCGGGAGGATGTACCGTATTTTTCTGGGGTAGGTGAACTCGATGCCCATGAGGTGGAGCGGCGCGGCATCCGTGCGCTCGGCCTCGGTAAGGAGCTGCGAGACGGCGCGGAAATAGTCGGGGGCGACGTAGGGGGCGGCGGGGCAGATGGCGACGGCCTCGGCGAGCGGGATGCCGCACACCTCGTGCAGATAGGAAGAGACGAGGGCGATGGCGGGGAAACCTTTCTGCAGATCAAAAAGCGGGTGCTTGCTATATTAATGAAGGAAATGTATAATAAAAAGACGATCATGTGGGGAATGTTTGACGACGTAGGCTCAATCTAGTTATGTAAGGAGGATACGTTCAGATACTTAACATCATCTATCTCGAGGCTTGTTAGGTTTATTTGGATACCTATCGAAAATCGAGTAGAAGGAGGTCCGAAGTGGAATCTCTACTGGACGCCATCGATCGGAAAAAAATGGAATTGGATGCCAAACGGCCGCTTACGCCGGGGGAAGTTGACCGCTTGACGGAAGCCTTTGCCGTGGAGTATACGTATAATTCCAATGCGATCGAGGGAAATACGCTGACGCTGCGCGAGACGGATATGGTGCTGCGCGGCCTCACGATCGCGCAGAAGCCGCTCCGCGAGCATTTGGAAGCGGTGGGGCACAAGGAAGCGTTTGACTTTGTGCGGGAATTGGTGCGGGATCACACGCCGCTCTCCGAGACTGTGATCAAGCAGATTCATGCCCTCGTTTTGGAAGATAAGCGGGTGGATCGGGGCGTCTACCGCAAGGTCCCCGTGAACATTATGGGGGCAAAGCATGCGCCCATACAGCCGTATCTCATACAACCGGAGATGGAGCGGCTGCTGCTTTCGTATGAGAAGAGCGCGGAGCATATCGTTCCACGGCTGGCACGGTTCCATATCGAGTTTGAGGCGATTCATCCCTTTATTGACGGGAACGGGCGTACGGGACGCCTGCTCGTCAATCTGGAGCTGATGAAGGCGGGGTATCCGCCGATTGATATTAAGTTCACAGATCGCATGAGTTATTATCAAGCGTTCGACGAATATCATGAAAACGGCAAGCTTGATGCGATGGAGGCGTTATTTTCGAACTATGTGAACGCTCGGCTGGACGATTACTTAGCGATGCTCTAGGCTCTTATTATTGTCGGTCTGTTACGCTCATATGATGAATCTATATATCCTATTCAAAAAACAGCCGAGATTCACAGAAAAAACGGGGCTGCCGTACAGATGCGTTTTATCGCATCTGTACGGCAGCCCCGTTTTCGTATCGTCGTATGAAGCTCCGCGGAGAGAGGGTCAGGTGATCGAGGCGGCGTAGATGCCGTCGACGGCCTTTTTGAGGATGCCGTCGAACTCGGCGGCACTCTGGCCTGCGCGCAGATCTTGTGCAAGGGCACGGGAGAAGCTGGCGATGAGCCCCCGGTTGCGCGCGAGTTTTTCGTTCGCCTCGTCCTGCGAATAGCCGCCGCTGAGGGCGACGACGCGGACGACGTGCGGATCCTTCATGATCCCCTCATAGAGGTTGTCCTCGGTCGGGATGGTGACCTTGAACATGATCTTTGCGTTTGCCGGCAGTTTTGCAAGGTGTTCCTTCATGAACCCAAGCATAATTTTCTCCGCCTTTGCCTTCTCGGGGCAGTGGATGTCCACCTCCGGCTCGAGGATGGGGACGAGACCTTTGGCGACGATCTGCATGCCGATCTCAAATTGCTGATCGATGACGGCTTTGATCCCCGCTTCATTCGCCTCTTTGATGACGGAGCGCATTTTCGTGCCGAAGATGTGGCGCTCGTTGGCGCGGTCCAGGAGACTGCCGAGGTTGTCGATGGGCTTCATGAGCTGGACGCCGTTCTTTTCGTCGGCAAGTCCTTTGTCCACTTTGAGGATGGGGATAATCCCCTTCTTCTCCCAGAGGAAATCTGCGGTGAACATACCGTCGATCTTGCGGTCCATCGTGTTCTCAAAGAGAATTGCCGCGAGTATCTTGGACTTGTCGAAGGACGGGCTCTTGATGATGCGCGTGCGCATCTCGTGGACGCGCGTGAACATCTCCTCTTCGCCGTGATAGGCGCTCTCGTCGACGCCGTAGGCTTTCAGTGCCTTGGGCGTGGAACCGCCGCTCTGATCGAGCGCCGCGATGAATCCTTTGGCATCGGTCATGCGTTTGAGCTGTTCTTGATTCATGGGACATGCCTCCTTTTCTCTAATACTTCTATTATAGCGCAGGCATAATGGAAATTCAACGGAACTGAAAATAAATTTCATGATAGGGGCGTTATAGAAATTCAAAGATATCGCACGCTAGAAGGCGCGAGGGCGCGGTCGTTGTCGGGGATAAAGAGTGAGGTGGAAGGCGCCGCAGGCATTGGCTTTATTTGCGTTTAACGGGGGCGATAGGCCGATATTGCCCTGTGAACATAAATCCGATGAGGTTCTAAAAAAATACTTTTGCAAAAGATATAACATAAGAATACAAAATGGAGCCGGCGCAGAAATATGCCGGCTCCGTTTTGATTCCGTAACCGCTTACAGTCCCTTGTTGATTTCTCTATCCCTCGAATGTCGTCTCAGCAGGTGTGGCACTTTTCGTAGAGACCCTTCTCCTTGAGGAGGCCCACCATGGTATCGCCGATATGGGCGACGGTCTCGGCGACGGGGATGCCCGCCGCGTTGAGCGCGGCGACCTTATCCGCGGCGGTTCCCTTGCCGCCGGAGATGATGGCGCCCGCGTGTCCCATACGTTTGCCCGGAGGCGCCTGACGGCCGGCGATGAACGCGGCGACGGGCTTTTCGGGCATGTTCTCTTTGATCCATTTCGCGGCTTCTTCTTCCGCGGTGCCGCCGATCTCGCCGATGAGGAGGACGGCGTAGGTCTCGGGGTCGTCTTTGAATCGTTTCAGGACGTCGATGAAGTCCATATCCTTGACGGGGTCCCCGCCGATGCCGACGGTGGTCGTTTGACCGATGCCCGCGTTCGTAAGCTGGAACGCCGCCTCATAGGTGAGGGTGCCGGAGCGCGAGACGAGGCCGACGTGACCGGGCTTGCTGACGCTGGCCGGCGTGATGCCGAGTTTCGACTGCAGCGGGGTGAGGAGACCGGGGCAGTTCGGGCCGACGAGACGGGTCTTCCTGCCCTGCATATAGCGGCGCACTTTGACCATATCGAGAACGGGGATGTGCTCGGTAATGCAGATGACGAGCGGCAGTTCCGCATCGACGGCTTCCATGATAGAGTCTGCGGCAAAACGCGCGGGGACATAGATGACGGAGGCGTTCGCGCCCGTCGCCTTCACGGCGTCGACGACGGTGTTGAAGACGGGGACGCCCTCGACGACCTGTCCCGCCTTGCCCGGAGTGACACCCGCGACGATCTGCGTGCCGGCGTCGAGCATCTGACGCGTATGGAAGAGGGCGGCTTTGCCCGTGATGCCCTGTACGATGGCTTTGGTATTCTTATCAATCAAAATGGACATGGCTGAACCTCCCTTACGCCTTCGCCTTTGCGACGAGTTCCACGATCTGCTTCGCCCCGTCTTCCATGGAGGCTGCGGTGAATACGTTGCCGATCGGCGTGTTCTTTAAAATCTCGCGCCCTTCCGCAACCTTTGTGCCCTCGAGGCGGACGACGACGGGGACGGGGAGGGATTTGCCGTCTTTGGAGATGAGTTTGGCGGCTTCGATGATGCCGTTGGCGATGTTGTCGCAGCGGTTGATGCCGCCGAAGATGTTGACGAAGATGCCCTTTGCCTGGCCGCCCTCGAGCATGATGTTAAAAGCGGTGGCGATCTTCTCGGGGGCGGAGTCGCCGCCGACGTCGAGGAAGTTTGCGGGCGCGCCGCCGCAGTGCTTGAGCATGTCGACGGTCGCCATCGCGAGACCCGCTCCGTTGACCATGCAGGCGACGTCTCCGCCGAGGTTGACGTAGTTGAGCCCGTGGGCGGACGCCTCAAGCTCCTTCGGATCCTCTTCGCTGTCGTCGCGCAGCTCCGCGATGTCGGGATGACGGTAGAGGGCGCTGTCGTCGAAGTTGAGTTTGGCGTCGAGGGCGATCACGTCGTCGTCCTCTGTGATGACAAGCGGGTTGATCTCAACCTGCGAGCAGTCTTTGCCGATGAACGCGGCGTAGAGGTTCCGCATCAGCTTGGCCGCCTTGCGGACGGCCGGCGCGGGGATGTTGATCGCATACGCCATGCGCGTTGCCTGGAACGGCATGAGCCCGACGACGGGATCGATGTATTCCCTGATGATCTTTTCCGGATGCTCCGCGGCGACCTTTTCGATCTCGACGCCGCCCTCCTCCGAGCCCATCATGACGATGCTCGCCGAGAGGCGGTCGATGACGAGGGAGAGGTAAAATTCCTTTTTGATCTTCGATCCTTCTTCGATGAGCAGACGATTGACAACCTTGCCCTCGGGCCCCGTCTGATGCGTGACGAGCGTTTTGCCAAGCAGCTCGCGCGCGTAGCGGCGCACCTCGTCGGTCGTCTTGGCGATCTTGACGCCGCCGGCTTTCCCCCTGCCGCCGGCGTGGATCTGTGCTTTGACGACGATGACCGGTGCGCCGAGTTTCTCGGCGTTGTCGACGGCCGCGTCGACGGTGAATGCGGGCAGTCCGTTCGGGACCTTGACGCCGTATTCGCGCAGCACCTGTTTGGATTGATACTCGTGAATGTTCATTTACCCAATCCTCCCTTTTTGTGAGTAGAACCTACATGCCACTCCTATATTAACCCCGTTTGACGGGAAAGTCCACAGATTTCCATAGCCGCGACGATTGAAAAAAATAGGGGAGTTATAAATGTTTTCTATGAAAAATTTTGTATCTCGTCGAGTTTGTAAACGGTCTCGGCGGCGAATACTTCGTCCGGCCGGAGAATCGGCTGCGGGAAGGCGGGATTGGCGGGGCTGTTCGGGAAGAACTGGGTCTCGAGGCAGAACCCGCCGCGCCGCGGGAAGACGATGCCGCCCTTGCCCGGGGGCGTTGTGCCGTCGAGGTTGTTGCCCGTGTAGAACTGCACGCCGATGCGGTCGGTGTAGCAGGAGAGGGCGAGCCCCGCGATATCTGAGGAGACGCATGCCGCTTTTGTGAGATGCGCATACGGCGCGGGCGCAGTGTCGCCGCGCAGCACCCAGTTGTGGTCGTAGCCGCGCGCCGTGCGCAGCTGGTCGTAGTCCGCGTCGATGCGTTCGCCGATGCGGTGCGGCGCGGTAAAGTCCATCGGCGTCCCCGCGACGGGGAGGATCCGCCCGTCGGGGAGGGACTCGGCGTCCGCCCATGTGAACGCGTCCGCGCAGATCTCCGCGGTATGATTTAGGATGCTCGGCGCCGCAGCGCCCTCGAGATTGAAATACGTGTGATTCGTCAAATTGCAGACGGTCGCGGCATCGCTGACGGCTTCGTATGCGATGGAGAGCGCGTCGTTATCGTCGAGCCGGTAGGTGACCTTGACTTCGAGATTGCCCGGGAACCCCGCGGCTCCGTCCGGGCTGACGGTCGTCAGCCGCACGCCCCCCGGGAGGATCTCCGCCGACCATAGATGGTACTGGATACCGCTCGATCCGCCGTGGATGTGGTTTTGTTTTTTCGAACCCGTATTGCGCTCGAGTTGATAGGACCGTCCGCCGACGGTGATGCGCCCGCCCGCAATGCGGTTCGCGTGCCGGCCGATGACGGCGCCCATGTAGGCGGTGTCGCGCACATAGTCCTCGCCCCGCGCGTAGCCGAGCACGATGTCGACGGGACGTCCGTTCACCCGCTTTTCGAACGTGACGAGGCGCGCGCCGTAGTCGGTGACGGCGACGCGCGTGCCGCGCGCGTTCGTCAGCGTGTAGAGACCGATGCTTCGCCCGTCGGGCATCCTGCCGAACGGCTCCGGCGTTGGTGCTGTCATCGTATTCCTCCCCCGAAAACATGTGACGCGCTGCGGAAAAGACGAATCCCGGTTCAGGGGCCTGCCGCATGCGGCGTATCGACAATCGCGCCCACAGGGCAGTCCTCCGCCGCCTCATAGGCGTCGTCCTGTTCCTGCGGGCAGGGCTGACGCGTGACGCGCGCGCAGTGTGCGGCGCGGTCGATGCGGAAGACGGCGGGCAGGCGCTCGGCGCACATGCCGCACGAGACGCAGAGGTCTTCCCGGATGGTCAACGGCATGGCGGTCCCCCCTTTTTTATCGATACGAAAATGAAAATTCCTGCCGCGCGGCGTGCGGCAGGAGTTCTCGTTCAATATAACACACGCCGTCAGTATGGCATAGGATGTGTCGGTTGTCTGCGGTCAATGTGACGGAATCGCGGCCTAGACCTCGACCGCCGTGGTTGTATCGCCGAGCTCCTTGTGCATATAGGCGCGGATCTCGACGCCGTGTTCCATCTGCATGACGTGATCCAGGAGTTCCTTTGCCCGGGCCGCGGTCACGGAGCGGATCATCTCTTTGACGCGCGGGATCGAGGGCGCGCTCATGGAGAGCTCAGTGATGCCCATGCCGAGCAGGAGGACGGCCGCGTACGGATCGCTCGCCATCTCGCCGCACATGCCCGCCCAGATGCCGCGCTCGCGCGCGCTCTGGATGGTACGCTGGATGAGGCGGAGGACGGCGGGGTTGAACGGGTTGTAGAGATGCGCGATCTGCGCGTTGCCGCGGTCAACCGCGAGCGTGTACTGGATGAGGTCGTTCGTCCCGATGCTGAAGAAGTCGACGTATGCCGAGAGGAGCGGGGAGACGACGGCTGCCGCCGGGGTCTCGACCATGATGCCGACCTGTATGTCGGCGTATTCCTTGCCCTCGTGGGCGAGCTCGACCTTGGCCTGCTCGACGAGTTTCTGTACGCGCTGGATCTCGCTGACGCTGATGACCATGGGGACCATCATCGCTGCCTTGCCGTAGAGGCCCGCGCGCAGGATGGCCTTGATCTGGGGCAGGAAGAGATCGTGCCGGTCGAGGCTGATGCGCAGGGCGCGGTAGCCGAGGAACGGGTTCTCCTCCGGCTCGATGTTGAGGTAGGGGAGGGGTTTGTCGCCGCCGATGTCCATGGTGCGGATGACGCAGATGTTGCCGCCGCATTTCTCCACGGCCGCACGGTAGGCCTTGAACTGATCTTCCTCCGTGGGGATGGTCGTCGAGCCCATAAAAACGAACTCGGAGCGGAAGAGTCCGACGCCCTCCGCGCCGTAGGTCAGCGCGTTGTCGACGTCCATGTGCGTGCCGATGTTCGCCGTCAGCTCGATGCGTACCCCGTCCTTTGTGACGGCGGGGAGATCCTTGAGCGCGGCATAGTGGGCGGCGAGTTTGGTCTGCTCCTCGATTTTTGTCTCATAGAGCGCGCGTTCCTTCTCGGTCGGACGGATGACGATATCGCCGCGGCTGCCGTCGATGATGACCTCGTCGCCGTCGTTGATGAGACTAATCTTGTCGCCGATGCCGAGCACCGTCGGGATGGCGCGCGCCTTCGCGATGATGACGACGTGGCTGGTCGCGCTGCCGGAGCCGAGGATGACGCCCGCGATCTGCTCCGTGGGCATGCCTGCGACGACGGACGGCTCGATCTCCTCGCCGCAGAGGATGACTTGCCCCGCGTCGAGTTCGGGCTCCTTGACGCCGAGGACGTGTCTGGCGATGCGTTTTCCGACATCGCGCAGGTCGACCGCGCGCGCGGCGAAGTACTCGTCCTCCATCTGTTCGAAGAGCTGCGCCTGTTCGTCGGCGGCCTCCAGGATGCCCTGCGGCGCGCTGCCGCACGTATCGATCTTATGCTTGATATTGTCCGCCATCATGGGATCCTGTACCATCATGCGGTGTGCTTCGAGGATCGCGGCCTGTTCGGTCTGACCGTCTTTGCGCAGACGTTCGATGGTCGCGAGGAGATCCTCCGTGACGGCCGCGATGGCCGCCTCTGCCTTTTTCTGCTCCGCCGCGACGTCCCCGGGGCGATAAGCGGCGAGATAGCCGTCGAGATTCTGCCCCGCGAGCATGACCCGGCCGACGGCGATCCCGGAGATGACCCCTTTTCCACGGATGGTTTCCGCCATTATGATTCACCCTCTCTTCCTATGAAAAAACGCCTCGGGGTGAAACAGCACGCTGCAAAACCCCGGGGCGCCCGTACATTTATTCTTCGCCGAACTTCGTCTTGATGAGTTCCGCGAGCTCCTTGACCGCCGCAGCCTCGTCCTCGCCCTCCGCGATGATGGTGAGTTCCGTACCCTTGACGAGGCCCATGCTCATCAGCATGAGGATGCTCTTGGCGTCGACCTTCTTGCCCTTCGCTTCGAGTTGGATCTTGGACTTGAACTTCGTCGCGGTCTGGACGAATACAGATGCGGGACGCGCGTGGATGCCCGTCTTGTTCTCGATTGTCACCGTTTCCTGCGTCATATGAACCTCTCCCATCCGAAAAAGTAAGCATATTATCCCCATCGCAGCCGCCCGCACACGAACGGAAGCAAATGAATGTCACCGTCATTATACTAAAAATGCCATCCGAAATAAAGGGCAGAAATAAAAATGTTTTTCAAGAATATTTTGCAAGAAAAGGAAGGATTTTCCGTGTCTGCGTCGAAAGAATTCAAGAATACCTGTGCGGTGCGCGCGCCGCATCGGGAACGGGCGCGGGGAACGAGGAGGGAAGACGATGCGGGTGCAGCTTTGGCTTTCCTCGCTTTTTCTTGCCGTGCTGCTCGGCGTCGGGCTCGCGGCGGGACTCATCGCGTTCAGCCCGGCGCTCACGCGGACGTACTATGTGCATATGGCCCTGCTCATTCTCGGCGCGGCGGCGTGCGTAACCGTCTACAACAGATATATGGCGGGGCGTATCCGCCGCCGTGCGGATGTGCCGACTGTTCCCGCAGCGGAATGCGGACCGCCGGCGGAACCTGCGGCCGAGGCGCATATGCGGGAGGTACTTTCCGCGGAGCTGCCCGCTGCGGCTGCCGGCCCCGCGGAGACGAGCGATGCGGCGGAGACGCTGCCGGCGGACCTCGACGCTCTGCTCGATATCGCCTACGAGTCGAGCGCCGCGGATCCCGCGCGCGCCATACGGGTATATCGGGAGGCGCTCGCGCGCTACCCGGACGATTCGTATATCCCGTACCTCGTCATCGAGCTCTCGACCCTTTACAAAAACATGGGCGACTACGGTGCGGCACGCGAGCTCTTCACCCATGCGCTCACACTGCCGGTGATCGAGAAGAGCGAGATTATGGTGCAGGAACTCCGGCGTTCGCTGCGCCATCTGGATGCCGTCGCTCTCATGCTGGCGATGCGGGGCACGCCTCAGCTGCCCTTCGGTGCGGTGCCGAAGGAACTGCTGGACGCGGCCAATCGCCGGGCGGACAGAGAGGCGTCCGCGTCCAACCCTTGACATTTTTTGAAAAATGGAGGAATAGAAATGAAGAAAAGCGCTGACATCCTGGGACTCCCCGTCATCAGTATTACGGAGGGGCGCGAGCTCGGCATGAGCAAGACACTGCTCATCGACGCGCCGAACCGCATCGTGGCCGCGGTCACGATTGAAGACGAGGACTGGTATCGCGGCGTCAAGCTCATCCCCTATGATAATGTCATTGCGGTCGGCGAAGATGCCCTCACGATCAACAACAGCGAGAACATCCTGACCCTCGATGCGGCGGGCGATTTTGAGTCGCTGCTCGACGACAACATCCGCGTGATCGGCACGAAGGCGATTACGCGGACGGGCGTGATCCAGGGCCTCATCTCCGAGATCTTCATCGGCGACGACGGCAGCATCGAGAAATGCGAGATCACGTCGCCCGAAGGCATGACGTCCGAGGTGACGGCGGATCAGGTCTCGATCTTTGGGAAGGAAGTTACGGTCATCTCCCCGGAGGGCGACGGCGGAAAAAAAACTGACGCAGCGGCGGCACCGGCGGCATCCGCTGCGCCTGCACCTGCGGCAAAAGCCGCGGCTGAGCCGGTCGTCGAGGAATCTGCGTCCGCCGCGGCGCCGGACGAGCCTGTCGGCGAGGTGCCGGCAGATGCGCCCGCACCGGAAGAGATGTCCGAAACTCCCGCCGAGGAGCCCGGCGCCGAGGAATCGGTTGCCGTCGCGGCTACGGAGGCCGCTCCGGTCGAGATCCCCGCGGCTCCGGCAGAGGACGCCGAGAAGAGCGCGGACCGCGTGAACGAGGATCGCCACCGCCGCTTCCTCCTCGGCAAGAAGGCGACGCGCACGATCAAGATGGACAACGGTGTCGTCATTGTTGAGGCGGGCGCCGACATCACCGAGGAGGTTCTGCAGAAGGCGAAACTCGGGAACAAGTTCATCGAGCTCTCGATGAGCGCTCAGTAAACGGGTATCGATGGGGAAAATTTCCTCCAAAACATAAAGGGGAGCTGTCACAAGACGGCTGAGAGGGGACGTAGGCGTCCCGACCCGCAACCTGATTTGGGTAATGCCAACGTAGGGATATACCGATGCAGTCGAACGCGGCTATGTCTCTTGGCATAGCCGCGTTTTCACATCGGATGGGGAGGCGTTATGATGGATCGGCGGACAGGGCTCGGCGCAAATGCGCTGATTTGGTTCGGCGCGGGCGTTTCGCTCGCGGAGATGCTGACGGGGACGTTCTTTGCGCCGCTTGGATTTTCGGACGGCGCTGCGGCGATTGTGCTCGGGCATATGATCGGCTGTTTCTTGCTGTTTTTGGCGGGTGTGATCGGCGCGCAGACGCGGCGCAGCGCGATGGAGACGGTGAAGACGGCGTTCGGCGCGCGCGGCGGACTGCTCTTTGCCGTGCTCAACGTGCTCCAGCTCGTCGGCTGGACGGCGATCATGATCTATGACGGGGCGCGCGCGGCGGGCAGCATCATGGATGCGGGACACGCGCTGTGGTGCGTTGGGATCGGCGCGCTCATCATCCTTTGGATCCGCATCGGCATCCTGCGTATCGGTCCCGTGAATGCGGTCGCGATGACGGGGCTGTTCTTCCTGACGGTGCTGCTCTGCGCGACGATTATGGGCGCGGACGGTGCGCCGACGTCTGCGGCAGAGGAGACGATGAGTTTTGCGATGACGCTCGAGCTCTCGATTGCGATGCCGCTCTCGTGGCTGCCGCTCATCAGCGACTACACGCGCGCGGCGGAGCGTCCCGTCGCGGCCGCTGCCGTGAGCGCTGCCGTCTACGGTCTCGTCAGCTGCTGGATGTACTTCATCGGGATGGGGGCGGCGATTCTCGCGGGGACGTCCGATATCGCGCAGATGATGCTGCATGCGGGACTCGGCGCGGCGGGGCTCGGCATCGTCGTGCTCTCGACGGTGACGACGACGTATCTCGACGCGTACTCGGCGGGCGTGTCGAGCGAGAGCATCGTGCGCGGCGTTTCGGGGCGTACGGTGGGCATCGTCGTAGCTGCCGTCGGGACGGCGGCGGCAGCAGTCTATCCGATGGACGACATCACGGGCTTCCTCTACATCATCGGATCGGTATTCGCCCCGATGATTGCCGTCCTCCTTGTGAGCCACTTCGTCCTGCATGAGGACGCGTCGGAGCGCACCGTGCACGGAGCGAATCTCGCCGTCTGGTTCGTCGGGTTCCTCTGCTATCGCGGTCTAATGATCGTCGATACGCCGATCGGGAGCACACTGCCGACCATCGCGCTGACGATGGCGCTCGCGTATGCGGTGAATAAGGCGAGGGGAGCGCGGGCGGTACGGTAAAAGTCTTGGAAGTGCATATGTAGCGGCTCAGGGCATATTTTACGCCGCCACCGTAGGGGCGCCGCGCTGCTGCGCCCTCCCCCTCGTTATGGCGGCATATCGTATCGCCGAAATAGCGGCGCTATGCGCGAAAATCCCGCATCACGCCTCGAAAGGATAACACAATGGATTTCAATTATATACTTCCCTCCATATGCGCCGCTGCGCCCCTCATCCACTGCATCACGAACTATGTGACGGTGAACGATGTGGCGAATGTCCTGCTCGCGGCGGGGGCGCGTCCGATTATGGCGGACGACCCGGAAGAGGTCGAGGAGATCACGGAACTCTGCGCGGGCCTCTGCATCAACATCGGCACGCTGAACGCGCGCACGATTCCCGCGATGACGGCGGCAGGACGGCGGGCGCACGCACTGGGGCGGCCCGTGGTGCTCGACCCCGTAGGGGCCGGAGCGAGCCGTCTGCGCACGGAAACCGCGCGCGATATCCTATGTGAGGTAAAGCCGACGGCTGTGCGCGGCAATATCTCCGAGATCCGCGCGCTCGCGATGGGCACGGGGGCAGCCGCGGGCGTCGATGCGGCCGCGGCAGACGCCGTGACCGAGGAGAACCTTGCGGAGGCGGCGGCCTTTATGCGCGCATTCGCCGCAGAACATCACTGCATCGCCGCCGTGACGGGCGCGATCGATATCGTTACGGACGGCGCTGCTTGTTATGCCGTGCGCAACGGGCGCCCCGAGATGAGCCGCGTCACAGGGACGGGGTGTCAGCTGTCCGCGCTCACGGCGGCGGCGCTTGCCGCGGCATCCGAGGAGCCCCTCACGGCCGTGCTGGCCGTCGTCGTTATGATGGGCGTTGCGGGAGAGATCGCATGGGAACGCATGGGGTCGAGGGACGGCAACGCCGCGTACCGCGCGAAAATCATCGACGCCGTGTACCGTATGGACGAGGAGACACTCGCACGGTACGCCAAGGATGAACGGATCTGACGATATGAGAAAGCCCGCACGAAAATCCGGCGGCACGAACGTGGAGGCGAAAATATGAAACTACACACAGCACTCACAATTGCCGGTAGCGACTCCGGCGGCGGCGCCGGCATCCAAGCGGACCTCAAGACCATGACGGCGCACGGCGTCTACGGCATGACCGCGGTCACGGCGCTCACCGCACAGAATACGACGGGCGTGACGGACATCCTCGCGGTGCCGCCCGCGTTCCTCGCCGCACAGATCGACGCCGTCTTTACGGACATCCCTCCCGATGCCGTCAAGATCGGCATGGCGGCGGATGCGGCGCTGATCCGCGTGATCGCCGAGAAGCTTGACGCGTACGGCGCGCGGCACGTCGTTCTCGATCCCGTGATGGTCGCGACGAGCGGCGCGCGCCTCATCAGTGAGGACGCCGTGGATACGCTGCGAACGGAGCTTGTGCCGCGCGCGGATCTCATCACGCCGAATATCCCCGAGGCGGAGGTACTCGCGGACATGGGCATCAAAAATACCGCCGATATGGAGCGTGCGGCGGCAAAAATCTATGGGACCTACGGAACGGCGGTACTGATGAAAGGCGGGCACGCGGTGGACGACGCGAACGACCTCCTCGCAGACAGGGGCGGCGCGCGCTGGTTCCGCGGGCGGCGCATCGCGACGGAGAATACGCACGGCACGGGATGCACGCTCTCGAGCGCGATCGCGTCGAACCTCGCGCGCGGATTCGATATGTATGAGGCGGTCGCACGGGCGAAGGACTACCTCTCGGGCGCACTCGCGGCGGGCCTTGACCTCGGCAAAGGGCACGGGCCGATGGCGCACGGTTTTGACCTCAAGAGCCGATTCATCTCGTCTTGATACTGCGCATCAAAATACCGCATGTACATTTTACATGCGGTACTCAGATTCCAGTGAAGGAGATTCTATGCTAGATACGCGCACGCGCAAACTGACCCTTGCGGGCATTCTCACTGCCGTCGCCGTGCTCAGCGGCGTGTTCAGCTTCCCTGTGCTCGGCAGCCGCTGCGCGCCCGTGCAGCACCTCGTCAATATCCTTGCCGCCGTCTTTCTCGGCCCGCTTTGGGGCATCGGCGTTGCATTCTCGGCAAGCCTCCTGCGCAACATCGCGGGGCTCGGGAGCCTCATGGCGTTCCCGGGCAGCATGATTGGCGCGCTCGCCTGCGGCATGGTCTACTATTATACGCGCCAGCTCGGGCTGACCTGCGTCGCCGAGGCGCTCGGCACGGGCGTCTTCGGCGCGCTTGCCGCCTATCCCGTCGCCGCGCTCCTCATGGGGCTTACGCCCGCGAGTTATACCGTCTACATCGTCCCGTTTTTCATATCGACAGGCGTCGGCAGCATCGCCGCATTCATCCTTCTGCGATTCCTCCTGCCGAAGATAAGGCGCGGGTGAATATTTATTTCTGACCGGATTCGTTCGGCATGCGCTTTGAGCGCATTCGTCCCTTCGGGGACGGCGGCCGCCCGATCGCCTCTGAGGAGCGCCCGCGATGAAATCCTCTTCATCCCCGAGAATTGAAATAAATACGGCGACGAATGTCGCTATGACGGGCAGAATACGCTCCGCAGACTGCGGGCGGAGGTTGATATTCGTCCGGCAGACATAAAAAAGAGCGGCGTATCAACGACGATACCCCGCTCTTTTTGTGCGCGTATGATTCAATTAACGTGCCGCCGCCCGTTCCGTGCAAATGCCGCAAATATAGGCGAACCGGCTGCCGCCCTGCGCGCCGTCTGCCGTGATGCAGAGATCGTCCTCCGCTGCACCGAGCGCACGGAAGGGGATCATGACGGTCTGTACGTAGCCGATGACAATGCGGTCGTTGTCCGTCAGCGGCACGCGGCTCAGCTCGGCGTAGTCGAGCGCGCGTCCCGTTTCCGTGCCGACGCGATATGCAAGGCTCGCCCATGCGGGGTAACCGATGAAGTAGGTCTTGATATAAAGATTTTCCCCGCGGAACACGATGCCCGCGGGCAGACGGTGCGGATATTCCTCCGGAACGTCGATGCCCGAAGTCTCCTCCGACCATATCGCTCCGGGAACGATGCGCGTCAGCGCGGGCGCGGCGGCCGCCTGCGCGGCCTGCAGCGTACAGAGGAAGGCGGTGGCGGCGACGAGGAAGCAAAGAATTTTTCGCATGAAGGTGTCCTTATTTTTAACATAGAAAAAGGAGGGAAAATTGAAATACAAAACCGCCGACCGGCTTTCTCGTCACCTGTCGGCGGTTCTTCGGAAAATACGGGAAACGATAGGCAACTCTCTCGCATCCAAACGGCCTTTGCTTCGTTCCTCGTCGCTGCTAGCGTGCGCGGGGAACTTTCCCTCAAACTTTGAAAACGCTGAGAAACCACCTTGGCAAACGACAGCGCGCTCTTTGCCGAACCTGCGTGACACGTTCTCACGCGGCGCCTGCGTCTGCCCCCATGTCCGCCCCTGCGGACCGCCGCATCCTCCTGTCGTCCCCGTCGCTTCGCTCCGCGCACCCGGCCGCGCTCCTTCCGCGGAAGCGGCGATGCACCCTTTGCGGGGATCCGTGCGGCTGCTCAATATCCCATCGGAATCTCCTCCCAGCCCGTCGGGGAAGGCGGTGATGTGCGCTCCGCTTCGCCGGTGGTCGCACCTCCGTCATCCCGATCCAACAATGACTCGTCGGTCAACACTGTGGGAAAACCCCGGAGCCTGAACCGGATGCTTACGGTTCATACGGCGGCCGCCTGTCCTGAATCAAGCTGGCTGTGAGAGGCTCCTTTACTAACTTTAGTATATCAAATTTTAAAAAAATGTCAATGCTGCAAAGAAAAAATAAAGGAGTTTTTTGAATCGAGGAGAATTTAAAAAACAGTTTTATCTTAAAGCGAATTACTCGTGAAAAATATCACAGATGAAAAATATTTTCAATTAGTATTGAAAAGAATACCTGCTTGCTCTATAATAAAGAATATTCGGATAAGGACTATAAAGAAAGCGTGATGATATTGAGCAAGATTGTTGAAGAAATCAAGAACCAAAGCTACCGCGCCTGCTGGGGGCTTTTCATCGACGGCGAATGGATCGCCGCAGAAGGGGAAAAGTCGTACGAAGTGACGACGCCCGCCACGGGGAGTCTCATCGGCGTCTGTGCCGAGGCGTCGCAGGCGGACGTCGATAAGGCGGTCCGGGCGGGCTGGAAGGCGTTCCCCGCGTGGAAGAAGAAGAGCCCCGCAGAGCGCGCGGAGATTCTGCTGAAGATCGCCGACCGCATTGATGAACACGCCGAGGAACTTGCCTATATCGAGAGCCTCGACAACGGCAAGCCCGTCCGCGAGACGCGCGCCGTCGACGTTCCGCTGGCGAGCGATCACTTCCGCTATTTCGCGGGCGTCATCCGCGCGGAGGAGGGAACGGCGTCGCAGATTGACGAGAACACCCTCTCCATCGTCCTGCGCGAACCGCTCGGCGTCGTCGGACAGATCGTGCCGTGGAACTTCCCGTTTCTCATGGCGGCGTGGAAACTTGCCCCCGCGCTCGCGGCGGGCAACTGCATCGTCTTTAAGCCCTCGAGCGAGACCTCGCTCAGCGTGCTCGCGCTGACCGACATTATCAAGGATCTTCTGCCTCCGGGCGTGCTCAACCTCGTCACGGGGCGCGGTTCGACGACGGGCAACTACATTCTCGCACACGAGGGGCTGAAGAAACTCGCCTTCACGGGCTCCACCGAGATTGGCTACGACGTCGCAAAGGCGGCGGCGGATCGTCTCATCCCCGCGACGCTCGAGCTCGGCGGCAAGTCGGCGAACATCTATTTCGAGGATGCGCCGTGGGAGAAGGCGGTCGAGGGCGTCTGCCTCGGCATCCTGTTCAACCAGGGACAGGTCTGCTGTGCCGGCTCGCGCGTCTTCGTACAGGATACGATTTACGACAAGTTCCTCGCGGCGGTGAAGGAGAAGTTCGAGGCGGTGAAGGTCGGCCTCCCGTGGGAGGACGCGACGCAGATTGCCGCACAGATCAACATGCACCAGCTGGAGAACAGCCTTGCCTACATCGACATCGCGAAGAAAGAGGGCGCGCGCATCGTCTGCGGCGGCGCACGCGCGACAGGCGCAGGGCTCGAAAACGGTGCGTTCATGCAGCCGACCATCATCGCCGACGTCACGAACGACATGCGCGTGGCGCGCGAGGAGATTTTCGGCCCGGTCGTCTGCTTCATCAAGTTCCATGACGAGGCGGAGGTCGTTAAGATGGCGAACGACAGCGAATACGGTCTCGGCGGCGCCGTCTGGACGAGGGACATCAACCGTGCGTTCCGCGTCGCGCAGGCGGTCGAGACCGGCCGTATGTGGGTCAACACCTACAACCAGCTGCCCGCGCATACGCCGTTCGGCGGCTACAAGAAGTCCGGCATCGGCCGCGAGACGCACAAGGTCATCATGGATGCCTACACACAGTCCAAGAACATCTACATCAGCCTGAGCGAAGCGCCGTTCGGACTGTATTAAAGAAATAGGCGCGGAGTATTTTGCTCCGTATGCAGGGCGCCGCCCTATCCCATGCGGTAGGACGGCGTTTTTATGTGAAAAATGCGCTATTGACTTTTTCCGGAATTCGACACAATATAAAGAGAGACCGTGCACATGACGGTGCAGGCGGACACAACGAAGAATATGATCGGAGGATAAGATGAGACTGCAGAAAACGATGTATGGAACGGCGATTGCGGTGCTTTCCTGCGCCGCGTATCTCGGCGCGGGATATGCGCCTGCGGCGGCGGCGCCTGCCGCGGCAGAGACGCAGACAAAGGCGGAGACTCCCGCGTCTCTCGCGCTCTCGCCCGTGACGATCACCGATCACGATGAGACGCTGACGATGCTGCTGCCGGCGCAGATTTCGGAGTTCAAGAAAGAAGAGCAGTCGTTTGCGGAGATCGGTTTTACCATCGGGAAATATCTTGCGCGCGCCGAGGGAGCGGGGCTCGACGTGCTCGTTCAGCACACCGTATTCGGAGATGCCGGCGACAGTGCGGCCGGCGTGCCGACACTCGACGAGGCCGTGGCGGGCGCGCGCGATGCGATTGCGGCGGCCTATCAATACGATCAAATGATGCGGGACGAGCGGATCGATCTCGGCGGTATGCCGGGGCACCTCTTCTCATATGCGTATACGGTCGGGGGGACGCGCTATATCGACGACAGCGTCGTTGTGACGATCGGCTGCAATCAGTGGAACATCACGCTCTCGCGGCGCGCGGACAACAAGACGGCCGCGCCGCATATGAATGAGATACTAAGTTCTATTCGAGTGGGCGCCGCGCAATAGAGAGCGGGGCCGGCCTGTGCGTATGAGTCTTATGCATACGGAGAAGGAGAGTTCTATGTCCATGTTAAAGAATATACGGTGCCTCATCGCGCTGTGTCTGCTCGTGTTTGCCGCTTGTTTCGGCGGGGCGGCGCAGGCTGCGGCAGAGGACGGTACGGCCCCGCTCGAACTGCATCCGGTCACGCTCACGGATCACGGCACGACGCTGACGATGACACTGCCGCAGGTGCCCGATTTTGAATCTCATGAAATGCCCCTGCCTAACGGGTTCTATATGAACGAATTTTCTTCGTATCGGAAGGATATGGATTTCCGCGTGCACGTCCAGCATATGATCTACGGGCACATGAACGATGGGAAGCCGGTTGAGCCGCAGCTGGAGGAGACGGCCAAGGGGATGCGCAAAAACTTTAGGACGCTTTACAAGCTTGACCGGTTCGACCGCGACGAGATGCTGGACCTGGACGGCACGCCGGCGCGCTTGCTCTCGTTCAGTTTTGCGATGGACGGCAAACGCTATACGGACGATTATCTCATGGTTGTTTTTGGGCAGGAGGAGTGGAGCGTATCGCTCACCCGTCCTGCGGGGAGCGCATCGATCGAACAGCGTATGGACGAGATGCTGACCTCCGTTCGGGTGACGGCGGCAAAATAATCCGAGGCGGGATTTGAAACGTATCCGGCGGTATGCCGCAGACTATTTTTAGGAGAAGAAGCGATTGCGCGGCGATTATTTGGATATTGAGCGGAAAATTGAGCGCGGAGAGCGGCTGACGCACGCGGATGGCGTGCGTCTTTTCGCGTGCCTGGACATCGCGTGGATCGGGATGCTCGCTGACCGCGTGCGCCGGGAGAAATGCGGCGACATCGTGTACTACAATGTGAACTGCCATGTGAATCTGACAAATATCTGCACGGCGCACTGCAGGTTCTGCGCGTTCGGGCGCGATGCGGACGAGAAGGGCGCATACGAGATGAGCGCCCGTGAGGCGGTCGCCCATGTGGCGGATGCGATGCGCGACCCGCATCTGGCGGGACTGCACGTCGTGAGCGGGCTGCACCCGGACTGGACGTTCGACGACTACCTCCTGCGCCTTTCCGCCCTGCACGAGTCGTTCCCGTCGCTCTATCTGAAAGGCTTTACGGGCGTAGAGATCACGCATTTTGCAAAGACGTCGGGCTTGCCTGTGAAAGAAGTGCTCCTGCGTCTGCGCGATGCGGGGCTCCAGTCCATCGCGGGCGGCGGCGCGGAGATTCTGACCGACCGCGTGCGCGGCGAGCTCTGCCCGAACAAGGCGACGGCGGACGAGTGGCTCGTAGTCGCGCGTACGGCGCATGAGCTCGGCATCAAGACGAACGCGTCCATGCTCTACGGGCATATCGAGACCATCGAAGAGCGCGTGACGCATATGCTGCGCCTGCGCGACCTCCAAGACGAGACGGGCGGCTTCCAGACGTTTATCCCGTTCCCATTCCTCCCGTCGAATACAGAGCTCGGGCAGAAGGTGAAGCAGACCTCCATGTGGGACGATTTGCGGACGATTGCGATCTCGCGGCTCATGCTCGACAACTTCCGCAACATCAAGGCGTACTGGGTCATGCTCACCGTACCCGTTGCACAGGTCGCGCTCTGCTTCGGCGCGAACGACATCGACGGCACCGTGCACAAGGAGACCATCCTTCACGACGCGGGCGCAAAGAGCCCTCGCGCCCTCTCTGAGGATCACATCATCCGCGTCATCCGTGAGATCGGGCGGACGCCCGCGGCGTGTGACTCGAACTTTAATATCATTGAGACCTATTGAGGTGAGAGGAACGATGCATTCAAACTTCCGCCTCGCTCAGGAGGGGGAATATAGGGCGGGATTTTGGCGTCTCGCTTAGGTTTTGGGATATAGGGAGGCATGAAAAATACCGCTGCTCCTATGACGGAACAGCGGCTTTTTTGTTGCCGGATATTATGCGTATCCGTACAGCTTCCGCTTTTTCCACAGGAACGCGAACACCATGCACGCGCCGAGGAAATCGGCGGCGGGTGTCGCCATAAAGACGCCGTGGATGCCGAAGAATCGGGGGAGCAGGAGGAGGAAGCCGAGGAGGAAGAGCATCGTGTGGCAGAAGGACAGCAGCGCGGAGGTGCGGCCGTCGCCGAGCGCGGTGAAGAAGGACGAGCCGTAGGTGCCGAATCCCGCGAAGAGGAAGCCGATCGCATAGAGGCGGAACCCCGTCACGGCGAGGTCGTAGACGTGCGAGGTTGCGGGGACGAAGATCTGTGTGAGCGGCGCGGCGATGAGGATGCTGACCGCGGTGGTAAAGAGGGAGAATGCGGTGATGAGCGTGAGACTGCGGCGCAGGATTCCGCGCAGGGCGTGCGTGTCGCGTTTGCCGTAGTTGAAGCTCGCCAGAGGTGCGACGCCCTCGGCGTAGCCCATGTAAATGGCGGTAAGCAGACCGGAGATGTACTCCGAGATGGCGATTGCCGCCACGCCGTCCGCGCCCGCAAGGCGCATCATTGTGTTGTTCATGACGATCATGATGATGCTCATGGAGAGCTGCATCACCATCTCGCTCGAGCCGTTGCCCATCGCAGAGAGGACGGTGCGCAGCCGCCAGACGGGGCGCACGAGGCGGAGCGTCCCCCTCCGGTGTATGACAAAGTACCATAGGCCGACGAATGCGGAGATGGAGAAGCCCGTCGCCGTCGCGACGGCTACGCCCCCCAGCCCCCAGTCGAGGACAAAGAGGAGGATGTAGTCAAGCACCATATTGACGATGCCGCCGACGAGAAAGGAGAGCATCGCGAGACGCGGCTGTCCTGCCGCAACGAGGAAGATGTCGAGAATTAGCCCTGCCATCGTGAGCGGTGTCGAGACGAAGAGCGGCACGGCATATACTTCGCAGAGCGGATAGAGGGCATCGTCCGCGCCGAAGAAATAGAGGACGGGGCGTAGGAAGATCAGTCCGAGTACAGCGATCATCGTGCTGAGAATGACGCAGACGAGGACGAGCAGGGAGAAATTTTCCTGCGCATGACGGCGTTTTCCCTCCCCAAGCTGCGCCGCAACGAGGGCACTGCCGCCCGTGCCGAGCATGGTCGCGAGTACGATCGTGAGCGGGATGAACGGCATGACGATGTTGATTGCCGACAGCCCGTCCGTCCCGACGGCGTGCGCAACAAAGAAGCCGTCGACGATGAAGTTCACATTCATAACGAGATGTGAGATGATCATCGGCACGGCGAATGCGAGCAATGTGCGGTAGGTGATGGGAGCGGATAATTGTGCCATCGTACCCTCCTTCCTCGATAATAGGCGCTATTATAGCACGGAACGAGGCGGGAAAGCAAGTCTTGCACCCGCGTGGAGGATTTGCAAAAGCGCGCCGCATTTGATACACTTGCGGGGGTATTAAAGGAGAGAATATCGTACATGAGTGATCGAAAGAAAGCCCGTGCCGCCGCCGAGCGCGGGGCGCGGCTGACGAGGGCGGATGCGCTCGCCCTCTACGAGGACAACGACCTCCTCGCGCTCGCTGCGTGGGCGCGTGCGGCGAAGGAGCGAGCGAGCGGGAAGAACGTCTACTATACGGTGAACCGTCACATCAATCTCACGAACATCTGCAGTGCGAACTGTCCGCTCTGCGCGTTCCAGGTGGAACGCGGCGATGCACGCGGCTATATTATGGAGACCGACGACGTGGCTCGCGTGCTGGAACTGGCGAAAAAAACACCGCGCCTCACGGAGATCCACATCGTGAGCGCGCTGCATCCTGACCGTCCTTTCTCCTACTACGAGGGCGTGGTGCGGCAGGTGCGCGCGGCGCTTCCCCATGCGGATATCAAGGCATTCACGCCCGTGGAGGTTGTGAACTTTGCAAAGACGGAGGGGACGTCCGTCCGTGACGTCCTGCACACCCTGCAGGAGGCAGGGCTGTCGTCACTCCCCGGCGGTGGCGCGGAGATCCTGTCCGATCGTGTGCGCGCGGTTATATGCCCGAACAAGGCGACGCGTGCGGAGTGGATCGACTGTATGCGCACGGCGCACGCGCTCGGTATCCGCACGAATGCCTCCATGATGTACGGACACATCGAGACGGTGGAGGAGCGCATCGACCATCTGCTTGCCCTGCGCGATCTGCAGGATGAGACGGACGGTTTTCAGGCATTCATGCTCTTTCCGTTCCATCCCGAGAACACGGCGCTTGGTGCGGAGAAGAAACTCACGCGCGTCGGCTCATGGGAGGATATGAAGATGCTCGCGCTCTCGCGCCTTGTGCTCGATAACGTCGCACATTTCAAGGCGTTCTGGGTCATGCTGACGCAGCCGATTGCGCAGCTTGCCCTCGGCTTCGGTGCGGACGATCTCGATGGTACGATCGGCGAGGAGAAGATCATCCACGCGGCGGGGGCACAGACGCAGACGGGCATCACGCGGAGCGAACTCGACGCGATGATCCGCGAGGCGGGCTATGTGCCTGTGGAGCGCGATACGTTTTATCGGCCGATCGCGGCAGGGGAGGGCGCATGAGACTCACGGAGCAGGAGGCTGCCGATCTCCTCACGTACGGCGACCCGATCGAACTCGGGCGCGCGGCGGATGCGGAGCGGCGGCGGCGGTTCGGCGATACGGTGACGTTCATCGTTGACCGCAACATCAATTACACGAATATCTGCGTGAATGAGTGCCGTTTCTGCGCATTCTACACGAAACAGGATGCGGAGGATGCGTATCTTCTGCCGCTGGAGGAGATTCTCGCGAAGGTCGGCGAGACGGCGGCAGCGGGAGGAACGCAGGTCATGATCCAGGGCGGCATCCATCCCGATCTGCCGCTCTCGTACTACGAGGATATGCTGCGCGCCATCCGCAGCCGCTATCCCTCCATCGTGATCCACTCCTTTACGGCGACGGAGATCCTGTATTTTGCAGAGAAGGAGGGGCTTACGGTCGAGGAGACGCTGCGGCGGCTGCAGGATGCAGGGCTCTCGTCGCTCCCCGGCGGTGGTGCGGAGATCCTCGTCGACCGCGTACGCAAGCTCATCGCGCCGAAGAAGATCATGACGGCGGACTGGCTGCGTGTCATGCGCACGGCACACAAGATCGGCATGGAGTCGACGGCGACGATGGTCATCGGCTTCGGCGAGACGATGGCGGAGCGCGTGGAGCACATGGAGCACATCCGCCGGCTGCAGGAGGAGACGGGCGGCTTCCGCGCGTTCATCACATGGACGTTCCAGCCGGGCAATACGGCACTCGGCGGAGAGAAGACGTCGAGCTGGGACTATATGCGGACACTTGCCCTCACGCGGCTCTACATGGACAATGTTGCGCACATCCAGGGCTCGTGGGTGACGCAGGGCGAGCGCATCGGTCAGCTGACCCTCGGCTTTGGCGCAGATGATCTCGGGAGCATCATGCTCGAGGAGAATGTCGTGCGTGCCGCGGGGACGCGGTATAATATGTCGATCAAGAAGATGATCGATCTGATTCGCGGCGCAGGCAGAGAGCCGGCACAGCGTGACACGCAGTATCGCGTGATACGGAGGTTTTGATATGGCAGAGCAACAGGTTCCGGCAGCGGGCTATGCCGTCATCGGCGGCTCGGGGACGCTCTCGAGCGACTTCCCGCGTGCCTCGATGGCGGCGGATGTGGAGATCCTCGCGGACGGACTGCACTTTGCAACACCCTACGGCGAGAGCCCTGCGTTCCGCCTCTTCTCCGTCGCGGGACGGCACGTGCTGACCTGCCGTATGCACGGCTGGCGCAGCGGCGTCACGCGCGCGGACGCGTCGCGGCAGGTGTTCTGGGTGCTGCGCGCGGCGGGCGTGCGGCGCATCCTCTCCGAGGGCGGCGTCGGCACGGTCAATCCCCTGCTCGACCCGCGCGATTTCCTCATCCCCGACGACTACCTCGACCTCTCCGTGCGCAAGGACGTCATGCTCGACGGGCGGTATCTCCTCGTCATGCGCGACGCGCTCTGCCGCGAGCTGCGCGAGACGCTTGTCGCTGAGACGCGCAAACGTTACGCGGGACGCATCTTTGACCGCGGCATCTACGCCGTCACGGACGGGCGGCATTTCGAGAGTCCCGCCGAGATCGCTATGCTGAAGGGGCACGCCGACATCGTTGGGCAGAGCCTTGCCCCCGAGGTCTACCTCGCGCGCGAGATCGGCGCGTGCTATGCGGGGCTGTATTTCGTCGTGAACTACGGCGAGGGGATTCGCCCGTGGTCGCACGATGTGCTCACGGATATCTTCTACGACGACGCCCCCATGATCGGCGACATCCTCCTCGCCACGATTCGCAGCGTCCCCGCCGACACCTGCGCCTGCCCCTGCGCGTCCCTGCGGAAAGAGACGCTGCTGAAGGACGTCTATAACAAAGAATCCGATAAAGGGTAAGACCCTTGCGCATCCATCGACTAGACATCTCCTCTATGACTGCTCTTCGGAACGGCATAGAGGAGATTTTTTATGAAAACCGACCTGCCAAATGCCAAATATGGTAAAATACATATGCGAAATCTATGCGTGAAGGAGAGCGGGGCATATCCATGTATCACAGACAGTTAAAAACGTTTCTCTTGGCTGCGGACTGCGGCAGTTTTAACCGCGCGGCGGAGCTGTCCTATGTGACGCCGACGGCGGTCATCAAGCAGATCAATCTGCTCGAATCAAGTCTCGGGACGCGCCTTTTTGAGCGGTCTCACCGCGGGCTTATCCTGACAAGCGCCGGTCGATCGTTCTATGACGACGCGGCATATATGATGCGCTACTGGGAGGACTCCGTCCTGCGCGCGCGCAGCGCGGCGTGTGCGGACGGCAGGTTGATCCGCATCGGGACGTCGCCGCTGACGCCGGCGCAGGTGTTTTCCGCGTTGTGGGCAGAGATCGAGCAGGTGCATCCGGCGTTCCGTCTGCGCTTTGTCCCCTTTGAAAACACGCCCGAAAACGCCCGTGAGATCCTGCTGCATCTCGGGCGGAACATCGACATCGTGCCGGCACTCTTTGACGATACGCTGTGCACAGTGCGGCACTGCCGCGGCTATGAGCTGGTTCGTGCGCCGATCTGCTGCGGCGTGCCGGTGCGACACCCTCTTGCGCGGAAGGACGCGCTCGACGTTTCGGATCTCTATGGGGAATGCCTCATGCTCATGCACCGCGGATGGAGCGCGCATGTCGACGCGCTCCGGGACGATTTGACGGCGCACCATCCGGAGATCCGCATCGAGGATTTTCATTTTTACAGCCTCGACGCATTCAACCGCTGCGCGCATGAGGGCAAGCTGCTCATGACGGTCGGGAGCTGGCGGGACGTTCATCCGCTCGTCAAAGTTCTGCCGGTTGCATGGCGGCATACGTTCCCCTGCGGGCTGATGTACGCCATGAATCCGACCGGCGTTGTGTCGGATTTTTTGAAGGCGGTGCGCCGGCTTGTGCGGGAGCGGAAATTTCTGTTTCAACCCTAAGGTATCAACGAGTCTATAAATTGATGCTTCTCATGTGCGCTCCACGTGGTTATCATAAAGGGAGAACCGGAGTTTTTTGGGGAATCGAAGGGGGCAGACATTTATGCTCAAAGGAAAAAAGGTGCTTATGGCGGCGGTTTGCATGTGGCTCACGGCGGGTACGGTGCTCGCATTCAGCCGCCCCGTGACGATCGCGGAGCAGGGGAGCTTCATGGCGGGCGGTACCGTTATCACCGCACCGGGGACGTACGACGGTACGAAGCCGGCCGACCATGCGGGAGAGACCCTGCACGGCGATCATGCCTATGTCTTTTATCAAAAGCCGGTGCATGCGCACCGCTATGCAATGGTGTTCCTCCACGGCTACGGGCAGTCGGCAAAGACATGGGAGACGACGGCGGACGGCAGGGACGGATTTCAAAATATCTTTTTGGAGAAAGGGTACGCGACCTATCTCGTCGACCAGCCGCGGCGCGGCCGTGCGGGGCGCGCGACCGTTCCCGGAGAGATTACCGCGCAGCCGGACGATCAGCAGTGGTTCAATATGTTCCGATTCGGGCAGTGGCCGAACTACTATGACAACGCCGCGTTCCCGAGGGATGCGGCATCTATGAATCAATTTTTTCACGCGATGACGCCGGACACGGGGAAATTTGACGAAGGAATCGTCGCGGATGCGATGGCGGCGGTCTTTACGGCATCCGGCGACGGCGTGCTCGTCACGCATTCGGCGGGCGGCGGCCCCGGATGGGCGACGGCGATGAAGTCGGACAAGGTGCGCGGCGTGATCGCGCTCGAACCCGGGACGTTCCCCTTCCCCGAGGGCGAAGTACCGGCGGCGGAACCGACGACCAGCCCGTTCCCTGCGGTCGGAAAAGCCGTGCCGCTGCAGGAGTTTATGAAACTCACGAAGATCCCCATCGTCGTTTACTTCGGCGACAACATTCCGACCGCGCCGACCGAGAACTGGGGCGCCGACAACTGGCGCGTCCGCGTGAACCTCGCGCGGAAATGGGCGGCGGACGTGAACGCGCACGGCGGCGACGCCGCGGTTGTGATGCTGCCGGAGCTTGGCATCAAAGGCAGCACGCATTTCATGATGTCAGATCTGAACAACGCGGAGGTTGCGGATGCGATGGAGGCATGGATGCGGGAGAAAGGGCTTGCGAAGTGAGCGCAGTCTCCCGCACTTGAAAGGATAACATTTTATCCGGCAGAGAAGGCAGGTAAATGATGAAGAAACTATTGACAATCGTATGTTCCGCTCTGTGTATGCTCGCGTTCACCGCCTGCGGGAACACAGCGGCTCCTGCGGGAGCGCCGCCCGCCGCGTCCGGTGCGCAGCAGGCACAGACGCCGCCCGGCGGGCATAAGATTCTCGTTGCCTATTATTCCGGCACGGGCAACACGAAGGCGACTGCCGAGCGGATCGCGGCGAAGCTCTCGGCAGACCTTTTTGAGATCGTACCGAGCGAGCCATATACGCAGGCAGATCTCAACTACAATGACGAAAACAGCCGCGTCATGCGCGAGCACAACGATCCGAGTCTCAGGCATCCGGGGCTTCGGCAGGCGGCGCCCGACGGATTCGCCGCTTATGACGTCGTGTTCGTCGGCTATCCGATCTGGTGGGGCGAGGCGTCGTGGGTACTCGACGACTTTGTGACGCAGAACGACTTTACCGGCAAGACGGTCATCCCGTTCTGCACGTCCGTCTCGTCGCCGCTCGGCGAGAGCGCCGCACACCTTGCCGCGCGTGCGGGCACGGGCACATGGCGCGACGGGATGCGGTTCCGCGGCGCCGCCTCGGCGGATGAGGTCGCCGCGTGGGTGTCCGAGCTGGACTTATGAGCCCTTCGGGACGATCCGATGCGGCGCGGATGTTCACGAAGGACACAACGGTTTCGGAAGTCGTGTGCGATCCCGTATTTGGCGATTTCGGACGGCTCCTCTTTCCCGTGGACAGACCGATGGACGGCGCTGCGACACTTGCGGAGATCAGCAGCCCTTCGGTATACATGTGGTACAGTAGTATCGATGCGGATGAGACGGTCGCCGTCCTGAACCGGCTGCGGCGGGATGCCGCTGCCGGACAGCGGGTGTTCTATCCGATCTATACGCCGCAGGAAACGGCGGCCGATCCTTCCAAGCGGGACACGGGGCTGTTTTATTTTCGCGGGCGTCCCGGCGCGAAATTTGCCGTGATGAATGCGGGCGGCGGTTTTGTCTATGTCGGAGCGATGCACGACAGCTTCCCCCATGCGCGCGCGGTCAGTGCGATGGGGTACAACTGCTTTGCGCTGATTTATCGCCCCGACGATCCCTATCGTGATCTTGCGCGGGCGCTCGCCTTTATCCACGATCACGCGGCGGAGCTGGCGGTCGATCCGGACGGCTATTCCCTCTGGGGCGGCAGTGCGGGCGCACGGATGGCGGCGGCGCTCGGCCGCAGGGATGCTCTCGCTCAACTTGGCGTCGCGCGCGTCGGCCAGGCGGCTGCTGTCGTGACGCAGTACACGGGGTATACGGGAACCGCGCCGGATGATGCGCCGACCTATGCGTGCGTCGGTTCACGTGACGGGATTGCAGCCCCGCAAGCGATGCGGCGGCGTCTGCAGCGGTTGGAGTCATACGGCATTCCGACAGAATTTCACGTTTACGAAGGGCTGACGCACGGATTCGGGCTTGGCAGCGGCACGGCTGCCGCGGGATGGGTGCGGGCGGCGGTTTCCTTCTGGGAGGCGCAGATGAAGGAAAGGAGACGGGCGGCATGAGCATTTTGTTTGTCAACGGCAGTCCCAATAGGGACGGCAACACGGCGGCGCTCGCAAAGGCACTGATCGGCGGCAGACCGTATACGACGCTGAACCTCAATGACTACCGCATCAATTTTTACGGACAGGAGCTCCCCGGCGATCAATTTGACGAGGTTGTGGCGGCAATGCGCGGGGCGGATACCCTCGTGATCGGGTCGCCGCTTTACTGGCACAATCTGTCCGGCGCACTGCGGACACTGCTGGATCATTTTTACGGCGGCGCCGATACGGCGGCGTTCTCCGGCAAGGATATGTACTTTATCTGTCAAGGTGCGGCGCCGGAGCAATGGATGCTGGAGGCATGCGAATACACGATGAAACGATTTGCCTCTTACTACGACATGAACTATCGGGGGACGGCGACAAACCGCCGCGAAGCGGAACGGCTGGCGGCGGGGCTGCGCTGAAATTTTGAAGGAGCATTTGATCATGAGCAAAGAAGAAATGAACACGTTCGGACTGGTTTACGACGGCGCGCTTGAGAAGAACGAGCCGGGCAAGGTCAACATCCGTCCGGTTTCCTACGATTTGAACGGTCTGAAAATCGCGGCAAACATATATGTTCCGGCAGATTTTCAGGAGAGCGGCGCATATCCCGCCGTGGTCGTGGCGCACCCGAACGGCGGTGTGAAGGAGCAGGTCGCGGGGCTCTATGCGCAGCGGCTGGCGGAGCTCGGCTATGTGACGCTGGCGTTCGACGCCGCCTATCAAGGGCAGTCGGAGGGGCAGCCGCGCAATACCGATAAGCCGCAGAACCGCGTGGAGGACATTCACGGCGCGATCGATTTCATCGTGCAGTACCGCGGCGTCGACCGCAGCCGCGTCGGTATCCTCGGCATCTGCGGCGGCGGCGGATACACGCTGCGCGCCGCGCAGACGGACAAGCGTCTGCGGGCAGTCGCAACGCTCTCGGCATTCAACACCGGAATCGTGCGCAAGAACGGCTTTTTGGATTCCCAAATCCATACGATCACCGAGCGTCTGGAGGATGCGTATCGGGCGCGGGAGGACGAGCGCGCCGGCAGGGAGGTACGCTACACGCCCGACATGCTGACGATGACGCCCGCGGAGGCAAAGGAGCTGCCGTTCGATCTCTACCGCGACGGGTACGAATACTACGGAATCATGTGCAGACACACGGGTTCCGGATTTTCCTACACCGTCTCCTCCAACATCGACCTCTTTGCCTTTGACGCGCGCGTCGGCATGGAGATGATCGACCGGCCGCTGCTGATGATGGCGGGCAAGGCGGCGGACACGCTCTACATGACGGAGGGCTGCTACGAGCGGGCGACGGGGACGAAGGAAAAGGAGCTGTTCCTCATCGACGGCGCTACGCACATCCGCACCTACTGGTATCCGGAGTACGTGGACAAGGCGATGGACAAGCTCGCGGAATTTTACGCGAAGTATCTCTAAAGGAGGCCGCACATGGAATATGTAACGCTCAATAACGGCGTGAAAATGCCGAAGCTGGGATTCGGTGTCTATCAGATCACAGACCCCGCGGAATGCACGCAGGCGGTGCGCGACGCCGTCGACGTCGGCTATCGGATGATCGACACGGCGGCTTCCTACGGCAACGAGGAAGCGGTCGGCGCGGCAGTGCGGAGCTGCGGCGTGCCCCGTGAGGAACTCTTTATCACGACAAAGCTCTGGGTTACGGATGCGAGCTATGAGGGGGCAAAGCGCGGATTCGCGCGGTCTATGCAGCGGCTCGGGCTGGACTATCTGGATCTCTATCTGATCCATCAGCCGCTCTCCGATTACTACGGCGCGTGGCGGGCGATGGAGGAGCTCTATCGGGAGGGCGTGATCCGTGCCATCGGCGTGTGCAGCTTCTATCCCGACCGGCTCGCGGACCTGATCGCCTTCAACGACGTTGTGCCGCAGGTCAATCAAGTCGAGGCGAACGTTTTCTTCCAACAGAACGAGGCGCAGGCGTATATGACGTCCAAGAACGTGCAGATGGAGGGCTGGGCGCCGTTTGCCGAGGGGCGGAACGACCTGTTCGGCAACGAGACGCTGCGGGAGATCGGTGCGAAATACGATAAGAGCGTCGCCCAGGTCGTGCTCCGCTGGCTTCTGCAGCGAGATATTGTCTGCATCCCCAAGAGCGTGAAGAAAGAACGGATGCGGCAGAACTTCGATGTGTTCGACTTCGCGCTCACGGCGGAGGACATGAACGCGATTGCCGCCCTCGATACCGGCGTCAGCGCGTTCTTCGACCATCGCGACCCCGCCGCTGTGGAGCGGATCGCGGGCATGGTCAGAAACGTATAGGCGGCGGACAAAGTCATATAGAACGTGAACGGCTTCATCACATAAAAAACTCCTGTGCAGGACTGCCCCGATCAGGCATCCCGCACAGGAGTTTTTGATATTATGGTTGTCGGTTCTTATGCGCCCGCCGCTTCGTACCCGAGGGCGAGCGCCCGCATATTCTGCTCCACGGTATGCGGCGGGACGCGGTTTTTCACGGCGGCTTCGACGGCGGAGAGGGGGACGAGATCCGCGACGCGCGTGATCGTGCCGAGGGCGACGATGTTCGCGAAGAGGGCTTTGCCAAGTTTTTCGATGGCGAGCGTGGTGATGGGGACGGAGACGATGTGCGCCGCGTGCGGCACCCGGGGGACGAGCTCGCTGTCCACAATCAGGATGCCGTCCGCGTCGTCGAGGTCGCCCGCGTATTTATTCGCCGCCGCCTGCGTCATGGCGAGCACGATGCCCGGATGCTCCACATGCGGGTGGTAGATGGCGGCATCGCTTACAATGACCTCGGAGCGGGACGCGCCGCCGCGCGCCTCAGGGCCGTAGGACTGCGACTGCGCGACGTTCATGCCGCACGCGGTCGCGGCCTCTGCAAAGATGATGGCGGCGGTGATGACGCCCTGTCCGCCCGAGCCGGAGAGACGAAGTTCTTTCTGCATGTCAAAGCCCTCCTGCGCGGCGCATGATCTCGGTATTTGCCGCCCCGTATTCCGCACCCTCATACGCGCAGAGGAGGCCGATGGGGAATTTGTCCGGCGTGCGTTTTTCGGGCGGAAGTTTATCCCACGCGCTCTTCATGACGGCGTGGTCGCGCATCCACGAGAGCATCGCGGCGGGCGCGCCCATCTTGTTCCGGCGTCCGTAGGCGGTGGGGCATTGGACGATCGCCTCGATGAGAGAGAACCCGTGACTCCCGAGACCGCCCGCAATCATCTGCGTGAGATGCTTGACGTGGAACGCCGTTGAGCGCGCGACATAGGTCGCCCCCGCAGCCTCAGCGATGCGGCAGGCGTCGAGAACGCGGTCGACCGTGCCGTAGGGCGCCGTCGTCGTGGACATGCCCGCGGGCGTCGTCGGCGAGGTCTGCCCGCCCGTCATGCCGTAGATGTTGTTGTTGAAAAGGACGACCGTCAGGTCGACGTTGCGCCGGCATCCATGCAGGAAATGATTGCCGCCAATGGCAGTACAATCGCCGTCTCCTGTAATGACAACGACGTTTAGTTCGGGGCGTGCGAGCTTGATGCCCGTGGCAAAGGGAATAGCGCGCCCGTGCGCCGTATGCACGGTGTCAAAGTCCATGTAGCCCGACCCGCGCGAGGAACAGCCGATGCCGGAGACGATGACCGTATTGTCCTGCGTGATGCCGTCCGCGCCCTCGATCGCCTCGGCGATGCATTTGAGCGCCGTGCCGTTGCCGCAGCCGGGACACCAGAGGTGCGGCAGACGGTTTTGCCGGAAAAGCTGTTCGTAGCCGCGGTCGATGTCCGCGTGCAGATTTGTATTCGTATCCGCCATTATGCCCGTCCCTCCTCACACATGCGCCGAATCTCGGCGAGAATCTCCTGCGGAGTGAAGTCCAGCATATTGTATTTGAGCGCGGCACGGACGGGCGTGCCGTGCGCCGCGCGCGTGACCTCATGCACGAGCTGACCGTAGTTCAGCTCCGCGACGAGGAGCGCCTTCACGCGATTTGCGAGCCGCCCGACGGCGGCATTTGCAAACGGCCAGATCGTTTGGAGACGCAGGAAACCGACGGAGAGCCCCTCCGCACGTGCCGCGCGGACGGCTTCGTAGGCGGTGCGCGCCGTGCCGCCGTAGCTGATGACGGCATAGTCCGCATCCTCCATGAAGTGTTCTTCCACGTGGATGATCTCCTCGCCCGCGCGGTCGATTTTCTCATGCAGACGGCGGAGCATGGACTCTGTGACGGCGGGACTGCCCGAGGGGAAGCCCGTCTCATCGTGCAGGAGCCCCGTCACATGGATGCGGTACCCGTCGCCGAACCGCGCGACGTCGGGGACGAGGTCTTCGCCGACCGCATACGGCTGATAGCCCTCAGCGCGCGTCAGTTTCGGCAGGCGGCGCGGGTAGATGTTGAGCTCCTCGGGGGCGGGCAGCGTGACGTTCTCGCGCAGGTGCCCGACGATCTCATCCGTCAGCAGGATGACGGGCGAGCGGAACCGCTCGGCGTAGTTCACCGTCATGACCGTCATGTCGAACGACTCGCGGACACTCCACGGCGAGAGTACGATGATGGGATGGTCGCCGTGCGTGCCCCAGCGCGTCTGCATCACGTCGCCCTGCGCTGGCGCGGTCGGCTGTCCCGTGGAGGGGCCGACGCGCTGGACGTTGACGACGAGGCAGGGAATCTCGGCGCATGCGGCGTAGCCGATGAGCTCCTGTTTCAGAGAGAACCCGGGGCCGCTCGTCGCGTCCATGACCTTCGCGCCTGCGAGCGAGGCACCGAGGATGGCGCCCATCGCGCCGATTTCGTCCTCCATCTGGAGGAAGGTGCCGCCGATCTTCGGCAGCAGCAGCGCCATCTGTTCGGCAATCTCGGTTGAGGGCGTGATGGGGTAGCCCGCGAAGAACGTCACACCCGCCGCAATCGCGCCCTCGGCGACCGCCTCGTTGCCCTGCATCAGCCGGGCAGAGGTTTTTGTTTTGCTCATACGACCGCCCTCCGCTCCACGAATATCGCAAAATCCGGACAGCGCATTTCGCACTGCCCGCACGCGATACAGTCGTCGGGACGGACGGGCGTGATCTTGCCGAGGAGGCTCACCTCGAGCACTTTTTTCGGGCAGAATGCCGCGCAGATGCCGCAGCCCTTGCACCGATTTTCTTTGATAAACAGCTCACCTTTCATGGCGCTCAACTCCCGCCGGGATGCGGAACACATCCCACAATACACAGAACACATCTTCATCCCGCCGGCTATGCTGCCGTTTCTTCTTTGGATGATAGTCCTATTATAACAGAAAATACAGAAGAAAAGAAATAAAATGCATGAATACATGTCGTATTTCGATCTGTGCGCACGGGGATTGACGCGCGGGCGCCGGCGTAGTAATCTATACGGGCATCCCGCCGAGGGGCGGGGCGGAGGAGGGATTGATACCGTGCAGTTTTATACGTATGCCTATATCGTGCAGCGCAGTCAGATCAATGACGCCGTGCAGTACACGCTTTCATTTCTCGCGCTGGCGGCACTGCTCTTTGTGATTTTCAAATACCTGCGCAGCCGGTTCGTCTCGCGTTACCGCGACCTCATCGTCATCCTGCTGCTCACCGTTCTGTTTCTCGGCGGCGTTCAGTACAGCGGCTATACGCAGACGCGGAGCGACCGGGAGCAGACCTCGCGCATGGCGCTGTTCCTGCACCGCATGGCGGATGATCTCGGCGTCACGGTCAATGAGGTGCGGACGAACTCGACCAACCTGAAACAGGGGATGCTCGTCAGCGTGCACGGAACGTATTATATGGTGACGTTCAACGCGGACTTTACGTCGTTTCGATATGACCGGACGCATCTGATGAGCCGCGACGTGCAGATCGTGGACAAGGAGGACTGACATGATCGTCTATTCGCTCGTACTCGTCAAGCTCGCGCTCGGACTGCTCTGTCTGATCCTTCAAATCAATCTGCTCGGTAAGGGCAATCTCGCGCCCAGCTCCGCGACGGATCAGGTGCAGAACTATGTGCTCGGCGGCATCATCGGCGGCGTCATCTACAACAACGACATCTCGGTGCTCGAGTTTGTCCTCGAGCTCATCGCGTGGACGCTGCTGGTGCTCGTCCTCAAATATGTGAAATCCACGAGCAGCGCGGTCAAAGGATTTGTCGACGGGCGGCCCGCGGTCCTCATCGAACGGGGCGTGCTCAAAGTGGAGGAGTGCATGCGGCACGGGATGCTCGCGCACGATATTCACCTCAAGCTGCGCATGGCGGGCGTCTACTTCGTCAAGGACGTCAAACGCGCCGTGCTTGAGCCGAACGGTCAGCTCACCGTCATTCAATACGGCGAACAAAACGCGCGCTATCCGCTGATCCTCGACGGGCAGATCGACGACGACGCGCTCGAACTCGTAGACAAAGACCGCGTGTGGCTTAAAGGGGCACTGCGCGAGGCGGGGTATGAGCTGAAGGATATTTATATTGGGGAGTATAAGGAGGGGGAACTAGTTTTCTATCTTTATGAATCGTGACACAGAAAAACGGGATACCATACTGGTTTGTATAGTATCCCGTTTTCTTATGCCCATGAGAGCTGCAGTTCCCGTTTTGTATGGACACAGTCGGATAGGTATAAGTTTATCAGCGTCTGATAGGGAACGCCTGACCGTTCTGACTGTTTTCTAAAGTATTCTATAACCTCATCATCCAACTTGATTGTAATTTGCTTCTTAACCCGGTTGGAATAAGGATTCCGCCTTGGATTCAGCTGACGAATATCGTATTCTTCTCTCATTTATATCACCATCTTTCCCAGTATATCTGTTTCTCATTTTTTGTTGCTTCTCGCGCTGAAATCAAACGAATCACATGATTGTTATCTCGGTAGCAATGACTTACAATACATATTCTTTTCGTTTGAACCATTCCGATGATGAGAAATCTGTCCTCATCGATTGAATGGTCGGGGTCATCAAAAAGAATAGCGTCGTCATCATCAAAGACAGTACATGCTTCCTCAAAGGAGAGATTATGCTTTCTCTTGTTGATTTCGTTTTTATTTTCATCCCATACAAAGCTTGTCTCCATGCGTATATTGTACTTACTTTTTAATTACTTGTCAATATACGTTTACTTCACACGATATGCCACGGCATACATCACGGGGAGCACCAGCAGCGTCAGCACGGTTGCGACGATGAGGCCGCCTGCGATGGCGACTGCCATGGGTCCCCAGAAGATGCTGCGCATGAGGGGGAGCATTCCGAGGATGGCGGCGGCGGCGGTAAGCATGATGGGGCGGAATCGCAGAACAGCGGAGTCGATGATGGCGTCCATGGGCTGCTCACCCGCGTCCTCATGCTTTTTGATCTGATCGATGAGGATGACGGAGTTGCGGATGATCATGCCAAAGAGCGCGAGGATGCCGAGATACGCGACGAATCCAACGGCGGAGTCCGTGAGCAGCATCGCGAGCACGACGCCGATGAGCCCGAGCGGTGCGGTGAGGATGGTCAGCGTCATCTTGCCCATGCTGCCGACCTGTATCATGAGGAGCGTCATGATGATGAAAATCATGGCGGGCACGGGCTTTACGAGGTAGCTCATGGAGTCCGCGGAGTCCGCCAGCGCGCCCGCCGTCTCGATCGTCGTTCCCGCGGGGAGAGCATCGCGCAGCTCCTTCGTCGCGGCGAAAATGCGGCGTGCGGCGTCGTTGCCCTCGCCCTGCGTGACCTCCGCCTGTACGAGGATGGACGGGCGCAGGTTGAGGCGCTTGATGAATCCATCTTCCGCCTCGTAGGAAATATGCGCAATCTGCGCGAGCGGGATGTACCCGCCGGACGTGGCGACGGGGAGCTCCCCGAGCCGCTCGATATTCGTCCGATCTGGCTCTGCAAGCCGCAGAGCGATGCCGATCGTGCGGTCGCCCGTGTAGAACTCCGCTGCCTGAGCGCCCGAGAGCTCGGTGTAGAGCATCTGCTTGACAGCCTTGGCAGTGATGCCGAGACGTTTCAGTTTTTCCTTGTCAAAATCGATGCGGACAGCTTTCGTTTTCTCCGTCCAGTCGAGGTGTACGTTCGCGGTCGCGGCATCGCTGCTCGCGATCGCAGCGACCTCCTCGGCAACGCGCCGTGCTTCGTCCGCGGTGGGGGCGGAGACGCGCAGCATGACGGGGAAGTTGGCAGGCGGCCCCGTCTGGATGTATTGCGTCGTGACGCGTGCGCCCGAGAGCTCGTCGCGGCGTGCGTCGCCGATGAGCGCCGCAAGCTGTTCGCGCTCCGCCGTGCCCTTCGCCGTGATGACGAACTGCGCCGTGTTGTCGGCGTCCGCCTTCGGATCGACGGTGAGGACGAACCGCGGCGTAGACCTGCCGACGTAGTACGCGTAGTTTTCGATTTTGTCCATATGCGCGTCGAGGATCGCCGCAAGCCGATCCGACTCTGTCTGCGTCGCCTGCATGGACGCGCCTGCGGGCAGGGTTAGCCGGACGAGCAGCTCGGGGCGCAGCGACGGCGGGAAAAAGGTCTGCTTGATGTGCGGAAAAGCGACGAGGGAGAGGATAAAGATGAGTACCGTCCCCGCGAGCACGATGCCGCGATGCGTGAGGAATGCGGTCAGCACACGGCGAAAGAGGCGGTAGAAGCGGCTCTCATACGGATCGTGCGAGGTCTCTTCTTTTTTCACACGGATGAGGTAGTACCCGAGCAGCGGCGCGACCATGACGGAGACGATCCAGCTGAGGACGAGCGCGATGCCGATGACGGGGAAGAGCGCGGCGCAGAACTCGCTTGCGAGCCCCTTTGCAAAGGCGACGGGGATGAATCCCGCGCAGGTGATGAGCGTGCCGGTGAGCATCGGTTTCGCGGTCTGGGTGAAGGCGTAGCACGCGGCGTCGAAGCGATCCATGCCGCGCTCAAGCTGCACGCTCATCATCTCGACGGCGATGATCGCGTCGTCTACGAGGAGACCGAGCGCGATGATGAGTGCGCCGAGGGAGACCTTGTGCAGGTCGATGCCGAGGATATACATCGCGACGAACGTGCCAGCGAGCACGAGCGGGATGCAGCACGCGACGACGAGCCCCGTGCGCAGTCCGAGCGAGAGGAAGCTGACGGCGAGCACGATGACGACGGCGAGCAGCAGCGTCTCGACGAAATCGTCAATGGAGCTCTGCACGACGGCGGGCTGGTTTGAGACCTCGCTGAGCTGTGCACCGAGCGGAAGGTTTGCACGGATCTCTGCGGTGAGCGCGGAGAGATTTTGCCCGAGTTCGAGGATATTTCCGCCGTCCGCCATGGAGACGGCGATGCCGACGGCAGGGGCGCCGTCGTAGAACATCTTCGGATCGGCAGGCTCGATGTCGCGCCGCTCGACCTTTGCGATATCGCCGAGACGAAAGACGCGCCCGTTCGCGGCGATGGGCAGCGCGCGGATGTCCTCGACGTTTTCAAAGACGCCCGAGGCGCGCAGATACACATTGTCCGTCTCCGTCTCGATGCGCCCCGCCGTCATCATCGCATCCTGTCCCGCCAGAGCGTCCGTGATGACCTGCGGGCTGATGCCGAGCTGCGCGAGGCGGTCGAGCGCGATCTCGACGTAGACGCGCTCGCGCTGGACGCCGATGAGGACGACCTTTTGTACGCTCGGCACGGCGAGGATGCGGCGGCGGGCGTCCTCCGCCATGGCGCGCAGCTCCTCATAGGAGTAGTCTGCGCCCGTGACGGCGTAGATCGAGCCGTACACGTCGTCGAATCGGTCGTTGTAGTAGGGACCGAGCACGCCGTCCGGCAGATCCCGTTTGACATCTTCGCCGAAGTTATGCACGTCGCGCCACGTCGGGCGAATCTGCGCCTTGTCCACCTCGGGGCGCAGGTCCAGATAGATGACGGTCTGCCCGGGGCGCGTCTCGCTCTTGATCTGCTTCATGCCCGGGACGTCTTGGAACCGGCGCTCGAGCTTGTCCGTGACCTGCTCCTGCATCTCCTCGGCGGTCGCGCCCGGCCATGCGGCGGAGACGACCATCTGGCGGATGGTGAACGCGGGATCCTCCATGCGCCCGAGCGAGCGGTAGGCAAAGACGCCGCCGACGGCGAAGACGATGATGAAATACCAAACGAGGGAACGATGGCGTAGCGAGAGCTCGGTGAGATTCCTCATTGCGTGCGCACCGCCTCTCCCTCGTGCAGCTGGTGGACGCCCGCCGTCACGACGACGGCGCCCGCGGGGAGCCCTGTGACGACGACGTCGTTATCATGAAATGCCGTGACCGTGACCGGTTGGAGATGTACCGCGCCGTCCTCGATGATGTAGACACCTGTGGTATCGCCCGTTTGGTACAGGGCGGAAAGGGGGAGTACCGCGCCTGCCGCCTCCGCAGAGGAAAGGCGCACATGCGCCGTCATGCCGAGCGGAAGTTCCGCGGGGGCGTCTCTCAGTGCGATGCGCGCGGCGTAGGTGCCCGTCGCGGCATCGGCGACGGGGGCGATCTCGCGCACGGTGCCCGTATAGGCAATATCGTCTGCCCAGAGCGTCACGGCGGCGGGCATACCGACCGAGACATCCGATAGTCGGCTCTCCGGAACGGCGATCTCGATCTCGCGCGCGCCCTCCTGCGTGAGCGTCATGACCGTCTGCCCCGCGGCGACGACTTGACCCTCCTCGACCGTGATATTCGATATGACACCGTCCGCACCTGCAACGAGGTGTGTGTAGCCGAGCGCGTTGCTCGCCTCTGTGCTCTGCGCCGCCGCCTGACGATAGGCAGCTTCGGCGGCGTCTGCCTGTGCGCGGTACTGATCGAGCGCTGCCGCCGAGATCGCCTGTGCGGCGTAGAGCTCCTCATAGCGCGCGAGATTCGTGCGCGCGAGCTGCATCTGTGCGCGCGCCGAGGCAACGCCCGCATCCGCGGCGTTCGCCTTTTGCTGTACGTCGCGCGCGTCGATGACCATGAGCACATCGCCCGCGCGGACACGCGTCCCGACGTTCACGTTGCGCGAGAGAATCTGTCCGCCGACCTGAAAGGCGAGCTTTGTCTCGTATCGTCCGCGCACCGTGCCGGCATAGCCCGTGTCGCCTGTAGAAGAGGCATCGCCGACCGTGACCGTGCGCACGAGGGGCGGCGGCGGTTCTTTTTCGGCGGTCGTGCCGCAGCCGAGGGCGGCAAGGGATGCGGCGAGGATGAGTGTCGTATAATAGAAGTGCTGTTGCATAATGATTTTCCTTTTCTTATCGGGGAAGCCGCATAGTTTGCAAGCATCGACGCAGCAGATCAGGGGGAAGCTTTGTGATTGCTGAGTATTGTGTAAAAAGTGATGTGTTATATCTATCAGAGGTCGAACTTAAATAGTTTATGAGGTCTATTAGAAAAAGATGTCTTAAAAACCGCGTGCCTAAGATTTGATGGATAAAGAGGATTGCTGCATATAGATCCCGATTACCGAGTTTTGGATATTGGCTGTCGAGTTTTGTAAGGGGAGGTGGAAGTAATGTGTTAAGAGTTGTTGTCTGCAAAGCATCAAAGCGATTGGCATGGAATGTGATGAATTTTAAATTATGCGCGATCATATTGCGACATTTCCGAATGAGGTTGAGCCCTGAGATGAGAAATGCTATTTTGGCCGATTTTCGGAGGGCGTTGGTTGGCAGAAGAGTGTTTGCAATTGTATTTTTCTGCGGGGGCCTTAATACACGGAACAGATTGATGCTGTTGCCAAAAGAGATATTCTTGAAGAGAATCCATGGAGGAATATGGTTATGGCTTGTTTTATAAAACCGTGTTGGCATCGGTGGATACTGCTGTGTGAATATCCTTTTAATATCGTCTAACAGGTGTTGACAGTCAATATTTCGTGAAGCATAGTTGTAATTAGAACGATCTAAATAAAAGCGCTCATCCACACCAAAATTTTCAGCAATACAATGTGACAATATTGACTTAAAGTAATTTTCAATCAACATAATACGAGGGAAAATAATATTTTGAAAGCCCTTATCAAAGAGGTGGAAACGATATAAAAATTCGATGGTAATTCCCGGCCTATAGCGGCCGTTGATCATCATAGAGTCTTGATATCCGTTGATTAAATCATAATAGGACATTGTTTTGAGTGCATGTTCTGCAAAACCTGTATCCTTGATTATGAGTCCGTATTTATCGGCTAAATGGTGTATTTGCTCTTGGTAAGTCTTAAAAGGTTTATCGTAGTTACATGGTTCAGACATATGAAAAGCCCTCCATTACTGCTATGAGCAATGAAGGGCTCTGACCAGCGCCGCACGCTGAAGTCCTTTCACTGCACTTAGTATAGCAAAAAAGTATAAAAACGTCAATTACTTTAGCAGGAGATATAGCATGGTTTCCTAAATATTACCACCGAACGGCAGCCCTGTCCATACGACGCATATTTGAACGTACGCGCAATTTATGGTAGAATAATTTGGCATAGATAGGAGAAAGGATGTCATAATGGACGAGGAACAGCGGCGCTATGAAAAGATCCGCGGGGCGTACCGCTCGGTCGGGCGGCTCGCGAATCTGTACGACGGGATGATGACGTACAGTACATGGTCGGGGAAGTTCGTCTCGCGGCTCGTCTGGGGTCTCGGCCGTGCGGGCGTCACGCGCTATGTGGGGCTCGCGCTGCGCGCGGCGCACGAGGGCTTCGCGGGGCGGCTGCTCGAGGTGCCCGTCGGCACGGGCTGTCTCTCCCTCCCCGTCTACGCGGAGCTCCCGGACGCCGATATCACCTGCGTCGACTATTCGCCCGCGATGCTCGCGGCGGCGCGCGCGCGGGCGGATGTGCTCGGGATCCGCAACGTCGCCTTCGTGGAGGGGGATGTCGGACAGCTGACGTTCGAGGACGATTTCTTCGACGCGGCGGTCTCGATCAACGGGTTTCACGCGTTCCCGGATAAGGAGCGCGCGTGGTCGGAGGTACATCGTGTCCTGCGTCCCGGCGGGCGGCTGACGGGATCGGTGTTCGTGCTGGGCGAGAATGCCCGGACCACGTTCGTCGTCACGCAGCTTTACGAGCGCATGGGCTTCTTCACCCCGCCGTACGATACGGCGAAGAGTTTAGAGGAACGCCTCCGAAAACTCTACGGCGAAGTATCCGTCGAATGCGTCGAATCCCTCGCATGTTTTTCCTGCGTGAAGTAGGAGTTGTTCAGTAAAAGGAGAAGATCACTATGAAAATTCGTCGGATCGTATGCGCACTTTGCATCGGACTCATGGTTGGCGGCACAGCTGCCGCGCCCACAGCGTTTGCGGAGGAGCAGGCCGCGGCACAGCAGGCGGCGCCCGCGGTGACTCAGATATCGCTGGAGGAGAGCGGCGTCTTTAATGCGCAGAAAGTGGAAGAACAGATGAAGGCGACGATCGACCTCTTTGAGCGCGGCGATATTGCAGCGCTGCAGGCGAGCGCGACGGATAATATGCGTCAGAGTCTGACGGCGGAGCAGGTGAACGAGGCAAAGACGCAGTTCGCACCAAAATGGGGGGCGCGCGTTTCGTTCGGCAAACCGTACATGACGGCACTGCGTCAAGGGGACGAGGTGTTTGCCGTCGGTGAGATCGCGGTCGGGTACAAGGCGACGGCCGTGGTCTATCGCCTCAGCTATGACCGCAATATGAAGCTGGCGGGCTTCTTCGTGCGGTGATTGACCGCGCATAGCCGCTTGACGGGAGCCGCGGCGCAAACGACGCGCGCGGCGGAGCATTATGGTCTAGGTGCCGCGCGCATGGCTGCGGCGATACAAATGAAAACATAATAAAACGGGACTGCCGCATGTTCGTCATGTGACAGTCCCGTTTTGTTGAACCTAAAAATCCATCGCGCGTATCACGCGGCGTCGTCATAGACGCTGTTGTCATAGTCGCCGTCGGTCGCAGACGCGGACTGCTGTGCCACCGTGGATTGGAACGGCGCCGCGCTGTCATAGGTGGTCTGGACGCCGTAGAGCGTCGTTTCTTCCTTTGTCTGGATGTAGAGTTCGGTCCCCGCCGGGAGGTCGACGTTCTTCCCGCGCACGAACGCCCCCGCGACGATGCCGACGGGGCCGAGGACGGCGATGCCCGCGAGCGACGCGCCCGCCGCCATCGCGAGATGTTCCATCTCTTTCTTTGCCTCTTCCCCGATGTAGGTCGTCACATAGGTGCCGTCGAGCGCCTTCGTGTTGTTAAAGTCGATCTCGACCTCCGCGTTGCGGCCGAAGTTGCGTGCCTGCCGTACCTTTGTGACCGTCCCTTCACCGCGCGACCCCTTGGCAAAGACAAGCGCGTCGTTGACGAACACATCGTCCGCAACCTGGTATTCGATCGTATCGCCCACCTTGAGGTTTTTCGCATTGACGGGCGTCACGAGCGAGATCTTGACGAGCGTGTCTGCCGGGACGGAGACGGGGACGACGGGAATGTCCTTCGTTCCGAACGATGCGGTGCTGAGCGCGGCGATGCGCTTTTTGAACGTACCTTCGCCCGTCTTTCCGAGGAGGGACGTCTCCATCTCGCCGACGCGCTCCTGCACGGCGCGCATGCTCGTCTCGTGGTTGATGTTCCATTCAATCGCGTTGAGATCCATGAGGATCGACGGGGTGGTGCTGTTCGTATAGATTTCCTCGTAGAGCGCGTCGATACGCGACATGAGGCTGCCCGTGCGGTGACTGCCGTCGTAGTCGCGCTCGAGCCGGTTGATGCGGTCGATGAGGGCGCCCGTCTGCTCTCTGCCGTAGGTATCCTGTTCGATGAGGGCGAGTTTCGACTGGACTGCGTTCGGCGTTTCCGCCGCGAATGCCGTGCCCGCCGATGTGAGCGCCAGCACAAAGGTCAGCGCGAGCGCGCAGATTTTCTGTCGCATGGATTGATCATCCTCCTACTTTGTCGACTGCTGTTTTGCCGTCAGAAATTCCTCGATGAAGTCAACGATGCTCCGCATGGGCGAAGACGGGGTGTACGGCTGCGGCACATCCATGCCGGGCAGGGTACGCAGCACTTCCTTCGTGTCATAGACCTCTACTTGCGCCGAGAAGAATTGATACGTGTTCTTCTCGCGGTTGAAGCGCGTGCGGTAGAGATAGCGCCGGTTCTCGGATATCTTCACCACAGCGATAACGGCGTCGCGCTCCGCATCGGAGACGCGTACGATCGTCGCCGCGTCCACGTAGTAGCCCGTGTCGTCGTCCGCGTCGACGAACTGCATGTCCTCCGCCGCCTCGCATACGCCGAGCCCCGCGAGGAGAACGAAGACGGCAAGCAGAAATCTGCGCACCGGTAACCGCCGCATCCGCATCGCCGCCTCCTTCCGGGAATCTCTGATCCTACGCTTTCATATCCGCTCCATTATAGAGGAAAACTTTTTGCACGTCAAATTTATGTTGGGATGAGAGTTCCTTAAGGGAAGGTATCGCGGCGCTTTTTGGTTGCGAAAATTCCGTTTATGATGTAGTATAACGATGTGTAATGACTTCAAAAGACAGGAGAACGCGCCGATGACTACAGCCTTGAGAACGCGCATCCTACTGGCCTTGTCCGCCGCCTGTGCCGTCTTTCCGATCGGGGCCGAAGCTGCCTACAGCGGGGATGGGAACACGGGCATTCAGCGACTGGATTTTATCGAGAACCGCCGCCGCGTCGAGCGTGCGAACCGCCTCACGGAGGAACAGCAAAAGCTGCTCGCCGATGCGCAGGAAATGCGGAAACATCTGCGCCATCCCCTGGATGAAACGCAGCCGTCGCCGATCGCCTTCGAAGGCGACGACCTCACGTATGACGAGCGTACGGGGGATTTTGTCGCCAAGGGGCATGTGGATATCGTGCAGTTGGCTGCGCGGCGGTTCCAAGGCGACTATGTGGAGGGAAACACCGTCCGCGGAGACGTTTCCATTCCGGATAAGGCGCATATGCTTCAGCTGACGGAGGGACAGACCCGCGTCACGCTCGACGGGTACCGGATCAACTATAACTACCAAAAACGCACGGGCACGATGGCCGAGGCCAAGGGGAAGGTCGGCGCCTACTATATGACGGGGAAACGATTCGAGTTCTACCCCGATAAGATCGTCGTTTATGACGGAACCCAGACGAAATGCGGCGCCGAAAAGCCCGACTACCATCTGAGCGCGGACGTGGCGGAGCTTTACCCCGGGGATCGCTTGGTGCTCACGAACGTAAAGTTTTGGCTGAAAAACAAAGTCATATTTACCAAGAAGCGGCACGAAGTGGGTATCTCCCATCCCATCCAACAGAACTTTCCGCGCGCCGGGTACGACAGCGACGACGGCGTGTGGCTTGAACAGACATTCGAGCAGTCGATTGCCCCGCGCGTGACCGCCGCCTTTCATTTCCATGTGACGACAAAGCACGGCTGGCGGAGCCACTACGATCTCGGCTGGCAAAATGCCGGAGCCAGCGCGCTCGTCACCTACGGCAGCTTCGAGGACGGGGACAACAATTGGATCAAGAAAGAGCCGTCCCTCATTCTCGGTTATGGACATAGGATCGGGAAAAGCCCCGTCAGCTACGGTCTGTATTCCGAATACGGACGCTGGTACGGCAGCGGTATCCACAGCAATCACTGGGTCTACGGAGTTTCCGTCACGCACGACACGATTCCCTTCCACGGGTTCGGGCTCGATCTCGCGGCGGGGTACTCCGTCACCCGCGAGAGTTACGACCGCTCGCGCGTGCAGGGCATGAATGCGAGCGCCTTTCTCACGAAGGAGTTCGACGATCGTTTTGCCGCCTATGTCGGCTACGTGTACACAAAGAACACGAAAGCAAATTCTCTCTTTCACTTTAATCAAGAGGATTATTCAAAGGTCATTCAGACGGGCATGAGCTACCGGATTGATAAAAATAACCGGATCGCTGTCGGCGCAAAGTACGCGTCCGGACCGCGGGAATGGACCGATGTGGACTACTATTGGTTTCACGACCTGCACTGCTCGCAGATCATCCTGCGCTACCGTTCGAAACAGAACTCGTGGAAGGTGAAGTGGGAGTTTACGCCATGGTAAACGAGACCGCCGCGCTCTCGGGGACGCCGGTTCTGATCGTCGGAGATATGGTGGCGGACGTCTATCTCGACGGCCGGATCTCGCGCATCTCGCGGGAAGCCCCCGTGCTCGTCCTCGAGCAGATGGAGGAGCGTGTCGTTGCCGGCGGCGCGGCAAATGTCGTCAATAATGCGGCGACCCTTGGCGGAACGGCATATGCCGTCGGCGTCGTCGGGGACGATGCGAGCGGAGACAGCCTGCTGCGCGTTCTCGGCGAACATCGCGTACAAACGGCGGGATTCGTCCGCGATGCGGACCGTCCTACCGTCACGAAGACACGCATCATCGCGGGCGGGCGGGCGACCGTCAGTCAGCAGATTGTGCGCGTGGACCGCGAGTGGCATACGCCGCTCTCGGCGGAGACGGAGGAGGCGCTTCTCTCGCATATCCGGACGCTCCTGCCGCAGGTACGCGGCGCCGTTCTCTCCGACTACGGTTCGGGTACGGTCACGGAGCGCGTCGCGCGTATGGTTATCGACGAGACGCGTACGGCGGGGATTCCGAGTATTGTGGATTCGCGGTACGACATCCTGCGCTACGAGGGCGTCGGCTACGTTAAGCAGAACGATGCCGAGCTTGCCGCGGCGCTTGGGCGGGAGTTGCGCACGGATGCGGACATTCATGCGGCGGGGCACGAGCTGTGCCGCCGCCTCAATGCGGAGGGCGTTCTTATCACACGCGGCGCGGACGGGATGACGCTGTTCCTCGCGGACGGGACGGCGACGGATATTCCCGTCAGCGACCGCAGCGAGATCTACGACGTCTCGGGCGCGGGGGATACCTGCGTCGCCGTGATGATTCTCGCCCTCGCGGCGGGCATTGCGCCGGCACATGCCGCACGGCTCAGCAACTATGCCTCCGGCATCGCCGTGCGGAAATACGGGACGGCGACCGTATCGCAGGAGGAACTGTGCGCGGCCGTTGCGGCGGCGGAAGGAGAATGCGGATGCTGATCCCGGGCGATCAAATCGAACGCTATGCCGCGGCGCTGCGCGCAGCAGGACGGCGCATCGTCTTCACGAACGGCTGCTTCGACATCCTTCATGCCGGGCATGTGCGCTATCTCGCGGCGGCGCGCGCGCTGGGCGACTGTCTTGTGCTTGGGCTCAACAGCGACGCGTCCGTGCGACGGCTCAAAGGGGAAACGCGTCCCGTCAATGATGAGAACGACCGCGCGGAGGTCGTCGGAGGCCTGAAATCCGTAGACGCGGTCGTCATTTTTGACGAGGACACGGCGGAAAATTTGATTGCGAAAGTGCGTCCGGCCGTCTATGCCAAGGGCGGCGACTATACGCGCGAGACCCTGCCGGAGGCGCGCGTCGTCGAGTCCTATGGCGGCGAGGTCGCGTTCATCCCTCTCGTCGCGGGGAAATCCACCACGAACATCATTCGAAAAGCGGGCAAAAGCGAGAGGAGGAACACCTCGATTCTATGAAGAATATCCTAGTCGTCAAGCTCAGCGCCATCGGAGACGTGATCCATGCGCTGCCCGTCTCGTATGCGGTGAAAGAGAGTTTTCCCGAGGCGCATCTGACGTGGGTCGTCGAACCGACGGCGTATGATATTCTGAAAGGGAATCCCTATATCGACGATATCATCGTCTTTGAGAAAAAGAAATTCCGGACATGGCGCGGCTTTCTCTCCGAGATCGGTCCTTTCCGGAAACGGCTGCGCGCGCGGCGTTACGATGCCTCTATGGATCTACAGGGGCTCTTTAAGTCCGCGGCCGTCGCTTGGGCGGCGGGGGCGCGGCTGCGCATCGGCACGGCGCATATGCGCGAGGGGGCGAGCCTTGTGAGCCGTCCCATTGCGGGAACGCATGCGCAGGGGCATATTGTCGACCGGTATCTTGACGTTGCCCGCGCGCTCGGCTGCCGCGTGGACCGCATCGTTTTCCCCGTGGCCGTTTCCGCGCGCGAGGCGGCGTCGGCGGATGCCTTGCTTGCGGAGGGCGGCGTGCGGGAGGGGGCTCGATTTGCCGCGCTTGCGGTCGGTGCGAACTGGCCGAATAAACGGTGGCCGCCGGCGCATTTTGCGGCGCTTTCGGATTTGCTTTACGGCAGGAAGATCATCCCCGTGCTTGTGGGGGGCGGCCGGCTCGACGAGGAGATTGCGTGCGACATCACGGCGCGGACCGAAGTGCCGCCCGTCAATCTCGTCGGCCGCACAAGCCTGAAGGAGCTTGCCTGTATATTTACGCGCGCGGCGTTTGTTGTCGGCGGCGATACCGGTCCCGTACATCTCGCCGCAGGGCTCGGCACACGTACGATCATGCTCATGGGACCGACCGACGCGAACCGTAACGGTCCCTATGGGCAGCGGGAGAACGCCGTCGAGGTGGATCGTTCGTGCCGGCATTGTTGGAAACGTTCCTGTCCCAAGGGATTGGACTGCCTTGCGGCGACCGCGCCGGAGACGGTGATGGAGCGCAGCGTACGGATCCTTGCAGGGTGATTTTGGGTGCCGAGATCATACGAAATACAGAGACGCGCTGGAGGGATCACAGGTTTGTATCGGAATATTCTCGTCATCAACCTCATGCACCTCGGCGATCTCATGCTTGTGACGCCCGTCCTGCGGACGCTCCGGCACAACTATCCCGCCGCGCGTATTACGCTGCTCGCGGACAAGCTGCTCGCCGATATCGTGCGGGAGAATCGGCATGTCGATGCCTGTCTCTTTATTGATAAAAAAGGGAAGGACAACAGCCTGCTCGGCATCCTCCGATACGCGGTGAAACTGCGGAAAGAGAATTACGATCTCGTCGTCAATCTCCACCGCAACGAGCGCGCCTCAGCGCTCGCGGCGCTCTCGGGCGGGAGGCGCATCGTCGGCTATGCAAAGCCCGGATTTTCTCTCGCCTTTGACAGCGTCAGTCCCGACCAAAATAAAATCATGCACGAGATCCGGTCCCACTATGCGGCGCTGCGGGATGCGGGGGTCATCGGCGAGATTGATGACGCCGGACTCGAGATGCGGATTCCCGCCGAGGCCGAGGCGGAGGCGGAACGCCTTTGGACAGCGCGTTTCGCCGCCGGAGATAAGGTTGTCGCGCTCAATATCGGCGCGAGCTGGATGACGAAACGGTGGGAGTCCGGTTACTTCGCCGCCGTCGCCGACACCTATCTCGCGCGCGGCTATCATATCGCCGTGATGGGCGGACCGACGGATGTCGAGATTGTTCGGGTCTGCGTAGAACGGATGCGGGAGCGCGGCAACCCCCGCCTCCATGTCTTTACGGGGAAGGTGAGCCTCGGCGTGCTTGCGGGGCTTCTGCGCAGGTGTGTCCTCTTCATTACCACGGACTCCGGCCCCATGCATGTCGGCGTCGCCATGAACGTTCCCGTTATCTGCATGTTCGGCGCCTCGCCCATCCCGGGATTCTATCCGTACGACGAGAAGAGCGTCTCCGTACGCGCCCCCGTCCCGTGTCATCCCTGCCGTATCCACGAATGCCCGCTCACGGGGGACGAGCATATGATGTGCATGAAGCGCATGCCGCCGGAACTTATTTTGGCGTACGCCGACCGACTCCTCGCCGAGACCGGCGAGCGTCCTGCGTACGAACTGCCGCGCCCGACGCATTTTGAGACGCGCGTCGTCGAGATGCAGCCGGACGGACGCTTTGCATTATCGCCGCCCGGCGCGGCGGGACGCGTCGTCGAATCTTCTCTGCCGGAGAGCAGATAGGTCGGAATCGCAGGGGAATACGGGAGAGGGGCATATTCGTCGTCGGCCGAAAGGCGCGATGAAATAATCGCATCATAATAAAGGCGCAGCTATATAACGGGCTGCGCTTTTATGTTATAATAGAGTAACGATTTGTAAATTTTCATGTAAGACGGGGTGACAGAAAAGCGAAGGGCGGTGAAGACGATCGACACGCTTTTTTTGCGCGAGGCGACCATGGAGGACGCCGCGCTGCTGTTTGAGTGGCGTAACGACGGAACGTCGCGGGAAATCCGCAGCAAGCGGATCGACGCTTCAACGCATTTGCTGTGGCTGGAGGAGACGCTGCGCGATCCGGGGGTCAAGTTCTTTATTCTCATGCGGGGCGCGACGCCCATCGGGCGGATCCGCATCAATAGGCGGGACGAGGGGCTCGTCATTTCGTGCAGCATCGCCGCCGACTACCGCAGACGCGGCTACGGCGCGCGCATGCTCGCGCTGCTCGAGGACCGGGTGCGCGCGCACCGGGAGCGCCGCGTCTTAGTCGCATACGTCCAAAAAGACAACGAAGCCTCGCGGCGCACATTCGCAAAACTCGGCTATCAATGTATGGAGGAATACGAGTCGTATCGCTATACGAAGCAGCTTTGACGCGGGCTTGCAGTCTGCGCAAAGATTCAGTACAATAGACAACAACAGCGGATGAGTACAGTCCGGTCGGTTTCAGTCAAGATAGGAGCGGTTTCATGGACATGACCAAAATTCGCGATGTCGTTGCGGAAAAGAGCGTGCGCAGCAACATCCTCGTCGTCGGCGACGTCATGCTGGATAAATACTACTCCGGCGAGGTCACGCGCATCTCGCCCGAGGCGCCCGTGCCGATCACGCATGTGACGGGCACGCGCGAGACGCTCGGCGGCGCGGCGAACGTTGCGCACAACATCGCGCTTCTCGGCGCGCATGTCAGCATCGCGGGATTTGTCGGCGACGACGCGCACTGCAAGACCCTGCTGGATAAATTCGCTGCGCGCGGCATTGATTACAGCGGCCTTGTCCGGACGGACCGCCCCACGACGACGAAGATCCGCGTCATCGGCGGTCATCAGCAGATGCTGCGGCTTGACTTTGAAGATGCCGCTCCCGTTGACGGGGATTATGCCGCGCGTTACCTCGCATATATCGATCAAAAGCTCAACGAGAGCATGGACTGCGTCATCATCTCCGACTACGGCAAGGGATCGTGTACCGAACATGCGACACAGCATATCATCCGCGCTGCGCACGATCACGGCGTGCCCGTCATCATCGATCCGAAAGGCACCCAATGGGTGAAATATAAAGACGCCGACTATATCACGCCGAATCTAAAGGAAATCAACGACGTGCTCCTCGAACCGATCGAGAACGAGGACTTCCCCGTTGAGAAAGCCGCGCGCTACGTTATGCGGAAATTCAACATCCGCAACCTCATCCTCACGCGTTCGGCACGAGGCCTTTCCATCATCCACGGCGAAGAAGTCGTCCATATCCCCACGCATGCGCAGGAAGTGTTCGACGTATCCGGCGCGGGCGATACGATCATTGCAGTTTTTGGGCTTGCTCTTGCGGGCGGGTTGAAGCCCGCCGACGGCGCATACCTTGCGAACCTTGCGGCCAGCGTCGTCGTCTCGAAGGTCGGCACCTATGCGGTCAGCCGGGAAGAACTTTTGCGGGTTCTCGATCGGCAGGAAGGAGCGGCGTCATGATCATCGTCACCGGCGGCGCCGGCTTTATCGGCAGCAATCTTGTTCGCGAACTCAACGAACGCGGACGCGCGGACATCCTGATTGTCGACGATCTCGAGGACGGAGAGAACTACAAGAACCTGCGCGGACTGCATTTTATCGACTATCAGCATAGAGACGACTTCCTCCGCCTCGTCGAGGACGGTGACTTCGACGGTTCGGATATCGACGCGATCTTCCATGAGGGCGCGTGCTCGGACACGATGGAGTATGACGTCAACTACATGATGAAGACGAATTATGCGTACGCCAAAGCGCTCCTGCATTTTGCGATGGGCACGCGGATCCCGTTCCTCTACGCCTCCTCCGCCTCAACCTACGGCGGGGGGAAGCGCGGATTTACCGAGGGGGACGCGTGCGAGGATGCGCTCAATCCCTACGCCTATTCCAAACTCGCGTTTGACCGCTACGTGCGGCAGGTGATCCCCGAGGCGCGCAGCCAGATCGTCGGGCTGAAATACTTCAACGTCTACGGCCCGCAGGAGCACCATAAAGGAAAGATGGCGTCGATTTTCTATCAGTTCTACAATCAGATCAAGGAGACGGGCGAGGCGCGCCTCTTTCGCGGGACGGACGGGATCCCCGACGGCGAGCAGCGGCGCGACTTCGTCTATGTGAAGGACGTCGTGCGCGTCAACCTGTGGTTCTGGGAAAACGGCGGCGAGAGCGGCGTCTATAACTGCGGCACCGGCACGGCGCACAGCTACAACGAAGCGGCGCGGGCGGTGATCGCGGCGCTCGGCACGGGGAAAATCGCCTACCGCGACTTTCCAGAGGTGCTGCGCGGCAAATATCAGAACTACACGCAGGCGGATACCGCGATGCTCCTTGCCGCGGGCTACGACGGCGGATTCACGCCGATGGAGACGGCGGTGAAGGAGTACTGCGCCTTCCTCGACGCGGGCGGATACTTCACCTATGCCGAATAAGGCGATTTTCTTTGACCGGGACGGCACGCTCAATGTCGATGTGGACTACCTCCACGACCCCGCGGACTTCGTGTGGACGGAGGGCGCGGTCGATGCCGTGCGGTGGGCGAACGAGCACGGCTATCTTGCGATCGTCGTTACCAATCAGAGCGGCGTCGCCCGCGGGTATTTCCCCGAGAGCGACGTCAGCCGGCTGCATGAGTGGATGAATACCGAACTGCAAAAACACGGCGCGCATATCGACGCGTTTTACTACTGTCCCCATCATCCGGAGGCGAAACTCGCCGCCTACCGCCGGGACTGCGACTGCCGCAAGCCCGCGCCGGGACTCCTCCTGCGCGCGTTGCGAGAGCACGACGTCGACCCCGCCGCATCCCTTATGATCGGCGACGCCCCGCGCGATATTGCCGGCGCCGCACAGGCGGGGATCCGCGGCGTGCTGTATGAGGGCGGGGATCTCTGCGTTTTTCTGCGGCATGCAATCCAAGTTTGACAATTTGCTCCAATAGGAGGAAAGACCGATGCAGCTAGCCGTCATTATTCTTACGCACAACGAAGAAGATAATATCGGGGCGTGTGTGAAGAGCGCGGCTTTTGCCGACGAGATCCTTGTGATTGACGACCGCAGTACGGATCGTACCCGCGAGATTGCCGAGGCGTCGGGCGCGCGTGTCGTTGTGCGTCCGCTCGCGGGAGATTTTGCGGGACAGCGCAATTTTGCGCGCGTACAAACCGACGCGGACTGGGTGCTTTATCTCGACGCCGATGAGCGTGTGACGGAGGAGACCGGGCGCGAGATGCGCGCCGTGATGGCGGCCGGTACGCGCGCCGTGTATGCCGTAGAGCGTGTGAACGTCGCCTTCGGTCAGCGCATGTATTACGGCGGACACCGTCCCGACTATCCGCGGCGTTTTTTCCCGCGCGACGCCGTGCGTTGGGAGGGACTCGTTCATGAGCGCGTCGTATCCGATCTGCCGGTCAAGCGCCTGCGCGGCAGCCTTCTTCACTATACGTACACGGATTGGGGGCGCTATTTTCAAAAATTCAATCAGTACACGACCCTTATGGCAGCGCGCCGGCATGCCGAGGGGAAGCGTATCTCGTTCGCTAAGATACTGCTGGATCCGCCCTTTTCCTTCTTCCGCTTCTATATCCTGCAGCGCGGATTTCTCGAAGGCCGCCTAGGGTTTATCCTCAGCGTGTTCCACGGCTTTTATACGATGGTGAAATATGTAAAGCTCTATTATTTACAATCAAGAGAATGAGAAAGGTGATGCACCGTGCAGCTGCTTGGGGATATGCGCGTAGAGCGCGTTCATGCCTGGGCCTTTTATCTGCTCTGCGGATTTGGACTATTCAGCAACGTTTCGATCGCCGCCGCCAACATCTTTCTCGGGACCCTCGTCGCAGTCGTGCTTCTGCGCCTTTGGTTAAAGCGCAACGATTGGCGTGAGGCGCTCCCTAACGGGCGCATGGGCAGAGCGCTCTTCATTTTGATGGGGGCGGTGATTCTATCGTCCCTTTTTTCGAGCGACATATCGAAGAGCCTGCGGACATTCGGCGACTATTATGGCTACCGCATGTTGGGACTTTATGCCGTGCTTCTTATGATTCGGGAGAAACGGCGGCTGGCGCTGATCGCCGTATGCGTTGCCGTATCGTTTGCAGTCAACGATTTGGCGGTGATCTATCAAGGGATATTCCAAGAGAATTTTAGAGCCTCCGGATTCTCCATCTATATGTCGGTGGGCGGGTTCCTCTCGATGCTGCTCCCGTCGCTTGTCCTGCTCCTCCTAAGCGGACAAATGGAGGAGAAGTATCGCGTCTCCGCGTGCATACTCCTCGTTCTTGGGTGTATGGCGCTCCTCTATAACGGGACGCGCGGGGCATGGCTCGCGGTGCCGCTGACGACATTTCTGTGCTGCGGATTCTTAGTCCGCAAAAAGAAGAAATTTTTGATCGGGACCCTTCTTACCGCAGTCGTTTTTACCGGGATCTTTGCAGCTGCGCCGACATTTTCATCGCGTTTGGCAAGTATCGGCGATACGAAAATGCAGAGCAATTCCGAGCGGCTGCTCCTCTGGACGAGCGCCTATCGTATGTTCGAGGATCATCCCATCCTCGGCGTCGGATTCGCGCAGTTCAAATCCGAATATCAAAGCGGCTATATCCTTCCCGAGGCAAAAGAACGTGAACTTACCCATGCGCACAGCAATGTGATGCATATGCTCGCAGAGTGCGGGGCCGTCGGACTTTTTGCATTGCTCTTCTTTTGGGGGACTTGGCTTTTTGAAAGTTTCCGCATGTGGAGAGCGACGCGGCATGTGGCCGCTCTTGTGACCGCAGCGGTACTGATGGGGCTTGTTCTGCAGGGATTGACGGAGTACAACATGGGCAACTCCGCCGTAATGAAGCTGCACTGGCTGCTGATCGGCCTGTCCCTGCAGTGGCTGCGGCTGGATGAAACCGATCGGGTACGATAGCATCGCGTAAAACGCATCGACTTTTCATGTGAGAATCAGCTGCCTAAAAAAGTGGAGGACCATCGTGAAAATTGCTATCTTTGAGAATATCATGACCCCCGGAGGGCATGAAGTCGACTTTGACCGTATTCTCGTCGAAGAGCTGACGGGGCTTGGGCATGAGGTGTCTTTTTATGTGCCGGAAGGATTCCGATTCGGGATGGATTATCATGTGCCGGTTACTTATCTTGCGGGAGCTTCCGTTCAATACACCAGTGCGCGTGGGATTAAGAAGGTTTTTCTTTCCATACGGCGTGAGCAGCGGCGCTTCGGTTGGTATCGGAAGCTTTATGCGGCGGCAGAGACGGGCGCGTTTGATGCGCTTATCGTTCCAACATCGACATATCGCTATTTGCGTGCACTTACACACAGCGTTTTGCGGCGATCTCCCGTACCGATTATTTTCATTCAGCATGGGGTGAATCCAAGGGAAGCACCGAAGTTCTTGGATGCAGCAGATCAATTGGCGCCGTATCCCAACATCCGCCCGACAGTGATTACCTTTGGCGAAACAATATTTGACCAGCGGCGGAGCAATATTCACACGGTGTTGCCGCCGGCGTTTATTCCGCGTGATATTAAGGTGGAGTCAAGCCCCTTACTGCGGAAAGATGAGCCGATAACCATCGGTTTTTTCGGACAGTTTCGTAGGGAGAAGCGGCTTGAAGATTTCCTACGGGTCTATCTTGCCGGGCATTATACGAGGCCGGTTCGACTGTTGGTGCAAGGCTCAACCATGCATGATGAGGATGCCAAAGAATTTGATCGTATTATTGCGGCATATGAGGGACGTGGAATCGAGTTCTTACATCGCGGTTTGATCGGTGCGGAATGGCAGCGTGCGATCGCGGATGTCGACGTTCTTTTAATGCCGTATTCTGCGCCTCGGTATCGTTACCATTGGGGGGCGATGTTATTTACTGCCATTGGATTTCAGAAACCGGTTTTAACGAGCGATGATATGAATCCGGAGGTATTCGCAGAGTTTGAGATAGGGAGAACGTTTCGGAGCGGGGATATGAAAGCGCTCGGAAAATGTTTGGAGCGTTTCATCAACGAATACGATGTAAATGCGCCGGGATATCATGCGGCACTTGCGCGTGCGGCCGAGCGGTATTCTCCTAAGACACTTGCTGTGCGGCTTACGGAACTGATGACCCATCATGAAAATAGAGGGGATCGCTAGAAGCTTCAGAGGAATTATTTTATGCTTGCAGAGATTTATGATGTTGCGCGCCGCGCTTATCGGTTCAATCATTTGCGGGAGGGGCGGCGCGCCGTCGTCTTTATGCTGCGTGCGGCGCTGCATTGGAATGAACTTCGCAAATTATATCAATTTTTTCATGAAAACGAGGCTCGTACGGAGCTCTATCAAAGAAATCCATATATGATAGAGCAGGCGACGCGCGCCTTTTTTTATGCGGGCTCTACGGTCAGCGCTCGTATTCGGCTGATTCAAACGCATTATGCTTTCTTGGAAGAGAAATTGAACGCCGACTGGTTTATCAGTCTCGGTCTCGACGGAATGCATGAGATTTGGAGGGCACCCGAAACAGATATGGAGTGGCGCGCCTATCTTAAATTCGAACCGGGACAGCGTAAAGAAGGCCTGCTCTCCGTGATCATGGATGTGGACGGTGTGCATCTCTATCAGATTATTTTTTGGATTGACCGCTCGGAGGGGGAGGCGACCCTTGTGATCGGAGCAATGCAGGGGCCGAATACCGACGATGCGCGGGAGTTTGTCCGTGAGATGACCAAACGCGCGCATCGGTTCCGCACGAAAAACCTCATTCTGTATATGACGCAGGCGGCGGCGCGCGCACTCGGTGTGCGGCGCATCTTTGCCGTGTCCAATGCGGGGTATTATGCCAATAACCACGTGCGGCGCGATCGAAAACTGAAAACAGACTTCGGGGCTTTTTGGGAAGAAGTCGGCGGGCATTTGACAGAGGATATTCGATTTTATGAACTGCCTCTCACACTTCATCGTAAAACAATGGAAGAAGTCCCCGCGCGGAAACGCGCCGTTTATCGGCGGCGCTTTCAGATGCTCGACGAAATCGATCGGGAAGTGGAAGAGCGGATGCGAGCTGCTTTGAAATAAAAAATCCGAACATAAGAAAAGAGCATCAGCTTTTACAGCCAATGCTCTTTTCTTATGCCGTTTAATCCACCTTCACGCCCGGCGTAATCCCCCGTGTATAACGTCGTTCCATACGGTCGTGGACGTGGGCGTATTTTGCGGTGACTTTGGGGCTGCGCTGGCGCAGCGTCTCCTGTACGACGCGCAGGTCCTTGGTCTCTTGATAGAGGTTGGTGCCGCAGCTGTGGCGGAAGAGATGACAGGCGTAGCCGGACTGTTTGAGACCCGCCGCGGTGAGCGCACGGTTGATGACGTAGCGGATGCCGACGCGCGAGATGCGTCCCTGCGCGTTGTTGCGCGCGCAGGAGATGACGGTCGGCGTGAGGCGGTTCTCCTGCGGGATGGGACCGCGCTCCTCGAGGTATGCCTTGAGGAGCTGCAGCGTCTCTTCGCAGGGGTAGATGATGCCGGCGTGTCCTTTGCCGCGAATCTCGATGCGCCCGCGCTGCCAGTCGATGTCTTCGTCGGAGAGGCGCATGACCTCGACGACGCGCAGCCCCTCGACGCCCATGAGGTAGACGATGAGGAGGTTGCGGAGGCGTTTGAGCTGATTTTCGTCTTCTTTCAGATAGGCGCAGATTTCCCCGATTTGGTCGACGGTGAGGTATTTGTAATCCTCGTCGAGGTGCTGCGGGTTGCGCAGCTGGAGGTCGGCGCAGGGGTTCTCGGCGATAAAGGAGAGCCGCTGGGCGACTTTATAAAAGGCTCGAATGGCGGCGCCCTTAATCATGAGGGTTGCTGCGCTGTAGTTCCGCCGACGCATCTCTTCCATGTAGACGCGAATCTGATAGTCGCGCACGTCGTTCAGGGGGTGCAGCCCTTCTTCCATGCACCACCGGAGGAAGAGACGGATTGCGAGTTCGTAGGTGCCGCGCGTGTCCTCGGTGGGCGCGCCGCCCGCGATGTAGCGCGGCAGGTACTCGTAGAAGTGCGTGATGAAGTATTCGGGTGTGACGGCGTCCTGCCTGACGCTGAGCGATGGGGCGTCCATGCGGCGGACATTTGCCGGCGCCGCATCCCGCCGCGCGGGAACACCCGGCGCCGTACTGCCGCCGCTGCGGTACGTGCTCTTTTCCGCCATGCCGGCACCTCCTTCCGTAGTCGCTCTAGTGATTATAGCATGAAAGAAATAACTTAGCAACAGATGCTAAAACCTTGTGCGGGGCAGCAAAAAGGCCGTGCAGTGATGCACAGCCTTTTTGACGCTGCGGGAGCTATACGAGCGCAGCCTGCCGCACAATCTCGAGGGCGAGTTCGGCGGCGTTGTAGAGGTCCTCTTCGAGGATGGATTCTTCCTTCGTGTGGCAGTCGGTCATGCCGACGCCGAGGACGGCGGTCGGGACGCCGTAGGCGTTGAAGAAGTTCGCGTCGGAGCCGCCGCCCTCCTCCTCGAGCGCGACGGGGAAGCCGAGCGCGTCCGCGGCGCGGCGCAGATACTGAATCGCAAGAGCGTCTTTCGGCAGTTCGTAGGGGTCGTAGTCCTTCTTGACGGCGACGGCCGCCGTGCAGCCGGCCTCTCTGGCGGTGCGCTCGGCGATGTCCGCCATGCGCGCGGTGAGCGCGTCGAGTTTTGCCTTGTCGCGGCTGCGCGATTCGAAGTTGATCGTACAGGTCTCCGCGACGACGTTTGTTGCCGTGCCGCCCGCGATGCGTCCCGCGTTGCAGGTGGTCTCCTCGTCGATGCGCCCCTGCGGCATGGCGGCGAGGATTTTGCCCGCGGCGACGATGGCGTTGCGCCCCGCCTCTGGGTCAACGCCCGCATGAGATGCCTTGCCGCGCACGACGACTTCGATTTGATTCTTGCCGGGCGCTTTGAACGCAGCCATGCCGGGGTGCCCGTGCGTGTCGAGCGTATAGCCGAAGTCGGCGCGGAGCAGCGAACGGTCGATGTTCTGCGAGCCGTTGACGCCGCCCTCCTCGGCGACGGTGAAGACGATCTGGAGATTGCCGTGCGGGATGTTCTGTTCCCGCAGCCCTCGCAGGGTCTCGAGGATGGAGACGACGCCCCCCTTATCGTCCGCGCCGAGGATGGTCGTGCCGTCGGAGCGGATCACGCCGTCCACGAGCCGAGGGCGAATCCCCGCGCACGGTTCGACGCAGTCCATATGCGCCGTGAGCATGACGGTCGGCGCATTCGGCACGGTGCCTTTAAAATTGGCGACGATGTTGCCGCAGCTGCCGCCGAGTATCTTGCCGGCGTTATCTTCATGAATCTCGGCGGCGCCGAGCTCCCGCAGCCGCGCGGCGAGCAGGTCGCCCATCTCGCGCTCGTCAAGGGTTGAGCAGCGGATGGAGACGAGTTCGAAGAATTCGTCGAGCACCCTTTTCTTGTTAATCATGCGGTCACACTTTCTGTCAGAGGAAGAGGACGACCATGAACGTGATTGTGGCGAGCAGCATGGGGAGCGCGTTGCGATTGGTGAGTTCCATCGGGCTCACCTTTGCGAGGCCGGCGCACACGAGCGCCGCGCCCGCGACGGGGGACATGGAGCGGCCGATGGAGCCCGCCATCTGCGCGAGGGAACCGAGGTCGATGATGCCCATGCCGAAGGACGCCGCCTGCGGGGTAATTGCGCCGTTAAAGGCCAGCGCCGCGGCGTCGCCCGAGCCGGAGATGACGGCGATGAGGAAGGGGCCGAAGGCGCCCGCGAGTTTGGCGACGGACTCGGAGCCCTTCATCGCCTCGATGAGGGCGTCGGTCAGACCCATTGCCGCCATGCCCGCGGTAAAGACCGCCGCCGCGACGATGAGTCCGATGACGTCGCCGTAGGCGCTGCCCATGCCGCTGAAGAATTTTTTGGTAATCTCCTGCGGATCTTGGCGCGTGACGATGAACGCGAGCACGGTGCCGACAATCATTGCCGTGGGGACGTCGACGAGCGGGAGCACGGCGAGCTGTTTGCTGCCGAGGACGAGCAGGATGAGGGGAACAAGAGGGACGAGCGCGTAGACGGGGTTGACCTTAAAGTTTTTGCCGCCTTCTTCTTTTTCGAGCTCGGCCAGATATGCGGCGCGGCGCGCCTCGTCCGGTCCCTCCTTGCGCAGGACTGCGACGGCGGTCAGCGTGACGACCGCGACGACGGAGGCGATGATGGCCGCGGGCACCTGCGCCATGATGACGGTCATGAGGTCGGTTCCGGCGAGGTCGGCGACGAAGATGTTATGCGCCTGCCCCGGACTGACGGCGCTGCCCCATGTGCCCGCGAGCACCGCCGCGGCCGCCATTGCGGGATGCACGCCGGCCGCCATGAGCGTCGGGATGAGGATGCTGCCGACGGCTGCCGAACAGCCCGCGGCGCTCGGGATCGCGATGTTGATCCACCACGTGAGGAGCGTCGCGACCGGGATGAGGATGAACTTGCTGCGCGTGATCACACCCGAGATGGATTCGACGAGATGGCGGTCGCAGGTCGTGATCTTCATGACGTACGAGAAGCCCATGACCGTACAGATGACGGGCACGAGCGAGCCGTGCACCATCGTCTTGCTGAACGTCGCGACGGCGTTCCCGCCGACGCCGCCGATAAAGCACATCAGAAATCCCGCGGCGAGCAGCACCATGCGGGTCTCGTATTTCTTGATAATAGCGGCAAAGGCGAGGATGACGATAATTCCTCCGGTGATCGCCAATGTAACAACCTCCTTATAGGGTAGAAAATGATTTTAAGACGGATCCTGTGGGATCCGTTCACATCGCTTGTTTTGCGGTTTAGGGAAGCGCTTCGATCATGGCGGCGAAGGCTTTTTCAAGCGCCTCCGCCGACATGGTCGGGTACTGACTCTCCAGTCCCGTGCGTCCCGCCATCTGTTCGGGCAGGAACGGGATGTGTACGAATCCCGCCGGAATATGCGCTTCGCCCCGCTGCGCGAGCATGTGGAGCACACTGTAGAGCAGATGATTGCAGACGTAAGTGCCGGCCGAGTTCGAGACGCTTGCGGGGATGCCCGCGGCCTTCATATGGTCGACCATCTTCTTGATCGGGAGGGTCGCCCAGTAAGCGATCGGCCCGTCTGCCGCAACGGGCTCGTCGACGGGCTTGTTGCCCTCGTTGTCGGGGATGCGAAAATCGTCGACGTTGATGCCGATGCGCTCGACCGTGATGTCCGGGCGCCCCGCCGCCTGGCCGACGATGATGACGGCGTCGGGGCGGATCTCATCCACCGCGCGGCGAAGAGTCTCGACGGATTCGTACCGAACGACCGGGACCTCGCGCGCGACGAGTTCGTAGCCGTTCACCGCCCTGCCCGCGATGCGTTTCACGATCTCGAGCGAGGGGTTGACGGATTCTCCGTCAAACGGCTGAAAGCCTGTGATCAGAAGTTTTTTCATGTGTCGGTGCGCGGGTGCAACATGTGCCCGCGCAGCCTCCTTTCTACGATTCACCGGGGGAATCCGAGGATATACATGAGGAGGATATTTGCGATGAGGAGCGCGGCAGCGAGCGGGATCTGCGCACGGATGACGCCGTATTTGCTCCGCATCTCAAGGAGGGCTGCGGGAACGATGTTGAAGTTCGCCGCCATCGGCGTCATGAGTGTGCCGCAGTAGCCCGCAAGCATGGCGATCGGCCCGACGATGAGGGGATCGGCTCCGTGCATCGTGATGACGAGAGGGAAACCGATGCCGGCCGTGATGACGGCGAACGCCGCGAAAGCGTTGCCCATAATCACGGTAAAGAGCGCCATGCCGACGCAGTAGGCGACGACGACGGCAAGTCTGCTGTCCGTAGGGATGGCGCCCGCGACAATGCCCGACACGACGGTGCCGACACCCGCCTTCGCAAAGAGTGCGCCGAGTGCCGCGAGGAGCTGCGAGAGGATCGCGGCCCAGCCGATCGCATCGATGAGACGCCGCCCTTCCTGAAAAGTCTGCAGCGGGGCGCCGCGGGTGATGAGGAGGGCGAGGATCAGCGCGGCGATGGAGGCGACGCCGAATGCGATGAGCGCGCCGAGATTGGTCGCCGCGGCGATGATAAATGTGATGACGCCGACCGCAAGGACGGGGACGAGCAGGCGGTTGCCGAGGCGCTCCGACGCCGCCCGTTTCATCTCGGGAGACGATTCCCGGTAGTTGCCGGTACCCATCTGTTTTGCCGCGACAATGACGGCCATGAGGATGACCATCCAGCCCGCATTCTCGTTGCCGAGCGACGCGCCGGCAAAAAACGTAATCCCGTAAACCAGCCAGAAGAGCCCTGTGCCGATCTTCTTTGCATGATGCCTGTCGGCGAACGAGAGCGCTCCGAATACTGTGAGATAGATACCGCAGAGGATGTAGACGTGATCCAGTGTCAGCATAGCGTTTCCCTCCTCATTTACTTTCGGCGCCCTTGCCGCTCGTCTGCTCGGCGGCAATCGCCTTCTCGATAGAGCGGTCAAAGAGGAGGAAGCGAACGGAGGTAAAGATAAAGGCCGCGACGGCGGTCGGGATGCAGTAGAGCGCCATCGTAACGAGGTCGACCGCGCAGCCCTCCTCTTCCAGCACGCCCTTGATGAGGAGCAAACCGCCGGAGGCAATGAAGACCAGCTGCGCGAAGAAATTACCGACGTTCTCGCTCGCGGCCGCCTGGCCGCGGATGCGGTCGAGGATGTCCTTGGAGACCGTGCGCCCCTTGAGTGCCGCGGCCTCGCCCATCGGGGAGATCAACGGGCGGATGAAGGTCGGATGCCCGCTGAGCGCAATTCCGAGCGCGACCGTCACCTGCCGCACTAGGAGGTAGAGGATGAAGATCCGTCCCGCCGTCGCCGCCTTGATCTTGCCGATCAAGTATTCGGCGCGTTCGCGCAGTCCAAAGTGTTCGGAGATGCCGATCACCGGGAGCACGAGGATAAAGAGGGACATATAACGATTTTTGATGAACGCCTCGCCGATGACGGCAACAATCTCCTGCAGCGACATACCGGCTGCAAACCCCGTGACGAAACCTGCGACAATGACGACGAGGAGCGCGTTGAACCGCAGCGCGAGCCCCGCCACCATGACTAAAATACCCGATAGAACAAGCATGCGTTTACCTCCTGACCTTTGCTGCGGAAGCCGATCGTATCCGGCTTTTCCGACCCCTGTGCCCGGGCTGACGGTTTATCCGTTGATCTTGAACGGCCGGTCCAAGATATGCTCGTCAAAGCCGAAGTCCCGAAAACCTGCCCGGCACAGGGCTCTATAGGCGTCGTCGGGCGTACCTTCCGGCATTCCCTCCGCCATGATGTAGAGAAAGGCGTCGACATGAGCCGCTCTGCCGGAGTCCCGCGTCTTGAGGCGCACGCGGACGGTTTCCTTGCGGTAGAGCGCCGGATGGTCCTCGTAGCGGTCCAGTGCCGCCTCATCCCGTGCCGTTACCGCCCAGATGCCGAGAGGAATACCGCCGCCCGCCTGCGGTTCGAGCGTTAGAAAGACCCGCGGCGGCAGGCCTTTGCAGACGAGCGCATAGTTCTTGAGCTCCGCTGTGCCGGCGATTTCGGCTTCGGGACAACGGCGGCGCATAGCAGCGATATTTAGGTTGCTCCCGTAGGCGGCATAGTATTTCTTCGTCATATGCCTCGGCTCCTCTCACATAAAATAAATTATACCATAAAATCATCATTTCGACATAATTTACAGAAAAAACAATTTAGGAATGAAAGGGGAAAGCGCATCTTATGATGCGGTCTCATGCTCATTATACGGAGAGTAAAACAAAAAAAGGACAGCCGCAGGCCGGAGCCTGTGACTGTCCTCTTCGATGATGGAGATGCGTTGCGCCGAGGGGCGCGCCTCTCAGTGGATCTCGATCTGCTTGCGCGCGGGTTCGCCGGCGGCCTTCGGCAGGGTTACCTGCAGCACGCCGTCCTTGAACTCCGCGCGGATCTTCGCGTCGTCGATGCCGTCGATGTAGAACGAGCGGCTCACTTCTCCGGTGTGACGCTCGCGGCGTATGTAATTGCCCGCGTCGTCCTTCTCGTCCTTCGACTCGCTGCGCGTCGCCGCGATGGTAAGGTAGCCGTTCTCGTAGTGGAGGTTGATGTCCTCCTTCGTCACGCCCGGCAGATCCGCGGTCAGCTCATAGTGATCCTTTTCATCCTTTACGTCCACCTTGAACGACGAGGCGCCCCAGTTCGCGGCGGGGAACCCATCGTGGAAGAAAGAATCGCGCATCGCGTCGAAAAGAGCGAAGGGATTCGCGTTATCGCTGCGGCTGAGACCGCGCCGCCCGGCAAAAGGTACCAATCCAAACATGATAATCAACTCCTTATGGTTGTTTTATTCCGATGCGCGGCTGTTTGGCGGCCGGCACACCGTTCATTGTCTATCGGTGAGGAGGGCTTTCATTGCCCACCTTCTGATTGTTATTATACAACGAAAAGTCAAAAAGTCAATAGGTCAAAAAGAAAAATATTGAAAAATTTTTGCGCGCCTGTATAATGAAGTGGAATCGCCGAAGGATGAGGGCGATACGGGAACATTGACCGCGACGGCGCGGAGATATTTTCGTTAGAGGAGGAAAATATATGGCGAAGAAAATTTTATTCATCGGCTACCCAAAGTGCTCGACCTGCCAAAAGGCGGAGAAGTTCCTGCGCGCGCACGGCTGCGACGCGCCGATGCGGGACATCAAGGCGCAGCCGCCGACGGCGGACGAGCTGCGCGCGTGGCATGGTCGGAGCGGTCTGCCGCTGAAGCGCTTTTTTAATACGAGCGGGATGCTTTATAAGGAACTCGGGCTCAAGGACAAACTCCCCGCGATGACCGAGGACGAGCAGTACGCGCTGCTCGCGACGGACGGCATGCTCGTCAAGCGGCCGCTGCTCGTGACGCCTTCGCGGATTCTCACGGGATTCCGCGAAGCGGAGTGGGCGGAGCTGTTTGCGTGACGGCGCTTCTCAACGGAAAGGTTTTCGGATGAAACGGGAAGATTGGAAGGGCGTCCTCTATACGCTTGTCTTTGCGATTGCCGCCTACGTGCTCGGGAGCTATTTCCCCATCGTCGGCGGCCCCGTGTTCGGCATTCTCATCGGGATGCTGTTCGCGCGGCGGCGCAGGCCGAAGTCGGTGGAGAGCGGGATTCGCTTTACGGGCAAGAAGATTTTGCAGTACGCCATCATCCTGCTCGGCTTTGAGATGGATCTCTTTCATGTCGCCGAAGTGGGCGCGCAGTCGCTCTATGTCATGATATTCACGCTGATCGCCGCGTTCGGCGCGGCGTTCCTCATGGGGAAAGCACTCGGTCTCGACCGCGATATGACGGCGCTCGTCGGGGCGGGGACCGCCATCTGCGGCGGCTCCGCGATTGCGGCCGTCGCGCCCGTCATCGGCGCGAAGGATAGGGATGTCGTGATCTCGATTGCGACGATTTTCTTCTTCAATGTGCTCGCGGTCTTTATTTTCCCCGCCGTCGGACACAGCTACGGCATGACGGACGCGGGCTTCGGCATGTGGGCGGGGACTGCTATCAACGACACCTCGTCCGTCGTCGCGGCGGGCTATGCCTATAGTCATGAGGCGGGCGCGTATGCGACCATAGTGAAACTCACGCGCACGCTGATGATCGTGCCGGTCTGCCTTTTCTTCGCGCTTCTCGTTTCGCGGCGCAAGGAGGCGCGCGAGGGCTTCTCCCTGCGGCGCATCTTCCCGATGTTTGTGCTCTACTTCGTCGCCGCCTGCGTCGCGAATACGAGCGGCCTCCTGCCGGCGGAGGTCTCGCATGCGCTTGGGGCGCTCGGCAAGTTCGCCATTGTCATGGCGATGAGCGCCATCGGGCTGAACACCGACCTCGCTTCTCTCGTGAAGAACGGTCTGCGCCCGCTTGCCCTCGGGCTCGTCTGCTGGATCGCCGTCGCGGGGACGTCCATCATTGTACAGCGCGCGCTCGGACTGCTTTGATATGAGCGGCGAATTTTGTGCTTGTCAGGGGGCTTCTAAACTGTTATAATAGAAACGGAAAGAACGCCCCCGGGCGGCATCTTTCCAAAATTACAGGTTATTTTTATTTAACCGCTCAAATGGAAGATGGGCGGTTATTTCTTTTTGATTACGAGTAGGTAACCGGTCGCTGCAATCAGTAGTATGATCGCGTCCGCTATGGTCATTGCTGCTCATCCCCTTTCGGGGGAAAGATACCGCCGGTGTCCGGGGAACGTTCCAATGATATTATAGCGAACGTTTGTGTTGTATGCAATAGTTGAGGTGAAACAAAGTGGAAGATATGACGCACGAAGTCGAGCTGCGCCCTTTTCCGCCGTTCCTGCCGAAACATGCGACGGTCATGATGATGGGGAGCTTCCCGCCGCGCGAGGAAAAACGAGCGATGGCGTTCCACTATCCGAACTTCCAAAACGATATGTGGCGCGTCTACGGACTGGTTTTCTTCGGCGACGCGCAGCATTTTCAAGCGGAGGGTGCAAAGGCATTCGATGCCGACCGCATCAAGGCGTTTCTCACGGAGAAGGGCATCGCCTCCTGCCCGACGGTGAAGCGTGCCGTCCGTCGGCACGGCAACGCCTCCGACGCATTCCTTGACGTTGTGGAGACGGTTGACATCACTGAGGTATTGGGGGATATTCCGCAATGCCGCCGCATCTGCACGACGGGCGGCAAGGCAACGGAGATTCTGCTGTCTCTGCTCGACGCCGAGGTCAAGGCAAAGGACGTCAAGACGGGCGAGACGATCCCCGCGCGCTGCGGCGACCGCGATCTTCTCGTCACGCGCCTGCCGTCCACCTCGCGCGCCTACCCGATGAAGCTCGAGAAGAAGGCGGAATACTATCGGGCGTTCTTTGAGGAAGCGGGATTATTGGGGACACCGTGATACGATAAAATCAACATAATAGAAAAAGAGCCGCTCTGTACCGATGCGATTTGAAACTCGGTGCGGAGCGGTTCTTTTTGTTTAGGGGCGGGGGATGAGACACCGGAAAGACTGCCGGGAGAAAGGTGCGTGTCACGCGTGGGAAGCCCCCTCACAGCCTGCGCGGAGCAGTCGCGCGACCGCCTCCTGCAGCTGCGCGACGCTGTGGCGGCGGCTGCGCGCGCAGTCCTGCGCCTGTCTGCCACAGAGGAGACAGCGGCGCGGGATGGGACGCGCGATTTTTTCGCCCGCCGCATCGAGGACATCCATGTCGAACAGTCTGCCGAGCGGGTGCGTCTCCTCCAGGGTCACGGCGACAGACTTGATTTCCTCGGGCGCGGCGCGGAGCGCTAGGATGGCTTCGTCGCCCGTCGCCTCGTGCCGCTCTTCCCGCGCGATGCACGGGATGTTTTGCTCCGCCAGCGCCGCGTTGAGCGCGTCGAGCCCTATGTCAAAGGCGCGGCGAATGGCCGCGGAGGTCTTGACGGGGCCGGGAATGTTGAGCGTGTAGGAGAGCAGCGGCGCGTGAAAGCGCGCCGAGAGATCCCGCTGACGCAGGGCGCGCGCTTCGCGTGCGGCGAGCATAGCGGCGAGGTCGACGGGGGTGCCGTGCAGCATAGGCGTTCCTTTCTCTATATCGGCGTCCGGGCGGGCCGCGGCGCGGATTCAGTAATGCGCGACGTCTTCTGACTGCGCGATGGCACGGCGCACGGGGGCGCTCTCCTCCGACTGCAGATAGGCGAGGGTGGCCGGCGGAACGAGCGCGGCCAGCGCGGAGAGGTTCCCGTCCTTGATACGGCTGCGCACGGTCGACGCGCTGATCGGCATTCCCGCATACTCCTTGCGCGGGATGATTTCGCATGCAATGCCCGCCTGCGGAAGGAGCGTCCGCATGGTCTCGTTGTAAAGGCTTGTCACGCGGCTTGCGCGCTCCGCTCCGACATAGCGGCGCGCGATGCGGAGCGCCGCGGCGATTTTTGTAAAGACGGCGAGATCCAGCCGCGCGTGCCCGCGGATCGCATCGTCCTCATCTTTTTGGAAATAGCTCGGAAAGGTCGCTTGACTGACGATATACGAGCCGCTCTCGTGCAGGACGACGTTCGGCAGGTGCGCGGTCCCTTCGCGCACGAGCCGCATGCGCACATCGTGCGGGAAAAAACTCGTGTCCTCGCTGACGATGAAGAGGTGCACGCGGTCGTTCTCCTGTGCGGCGCGCTCCGCGAGGTATTGGTGCCCGAGGGTAAAGGGGTTCGCGTTCATGACAATGGCGGCGACGCGCGCCGCATCCCCCGCAGGCGTTTCCGCCTGCAATCTTTTTAGATAATCGGAAAAGCCCCAGCGGGTGTTTTCCATAAAGACGACGTGATCCGGCACGCGTGCGATCTCGTAAAAGCCGAGGTCGCCGAAAAAACGGGCGGACGCGCATTTGGTATAGAGAAAGACGTGGCTGTTGCCGCGCGCCTGCTGCACGTCGAGGAGATGGGTCAGCAGCGCGTTCAGCAGACCCTCGCCCTGCCGGGCGCCGTCCACGGCGAGACAGCGCAGCGTATTTCCCGCGCAGCTGCCCGTCGCAATGGCGGCACGGTGCTCGTCGTAGACGGCGCAGGTATAGTCGAGCCGCGGGTCGAGACGCAGACCCTCTTTTGCGAGCAGGGCGCGGACGGCGGCGATGCCCACGCGGTCGGCGGGATAGACGACGGAGATGTCGGGCATATCGGACTCCTTTGCGGATCAGCGGAACATATCGATGAAGGCGCGCACCTGCGGCAGTTCCTCCGCCTGGGCGGTGTAAAAGAGGTAGGTGGCACGCATGAGCGGCGTGCCGTCGGCAAAGTACATCGGGCGGACGCAGCCGTCAAACCGCGCAAGGCAGATCTGCGGCACGATGCTCCATCCGAGCCCCTGCCGCACCATCTCCATGCAGGTGGCCGTGCTGTTCGCGGCGATATGGCTTTTCGCCGGAGGAATGTGGTTTTCTTTCATCCACTGGGTGATGTCGCGCGCCATTTCGATGTCCGTATGGCGCGTGACCTGGCTGAATTCGCGCAGCGGGCGGTTCGCGTCCTCCTTGCTTGTGATGACGCAGATCGGCTCGCGCCCGAGGAGCATGCGCGGTCCGGTCCAGTCGGAGTGCTCGCCGCGCAGGATAGCGACCTCGTCCTTTCCCGCGAGGAACCGCGAAAAAACGTCTTGGCTCGACAGCGTGACGAACTGCGTCTGTACGAGCGGATAGCGGCTCCGGTAGAGCCGCAGCTGGGCGGGCAGGCGGTACACGGCATAGTTGATGGAGACGCCGACGCGCAGCGTGCCGGACACGACGCCCTGCCGGTCCTTGAGCGCGCGGTGCATCGTGTTGACTTCGTGCAGGACGGTGCGCGCGTGACCGAGGACGATTTCGCCCGCGGGCGTGAACTGGATGCCCTGCCGGGAGCGCAGGAGGAGAACGATGCCGAGTTCCTTTTCGATGTGCCGCACGCGCTTGGAGACCGAGGACTGCGTGATGAAAAACTCCTCCGCCGCGTGCGTGATATTGCGTGTGCGTGCAAGCGTTACGAGCAGACTGAAATCCTGAACATCCATACGATCCCCCTCTTCGGCGGCATGACGCGGCGATCTTCGGCTCCGGCACCGCGGTTTACGGGGCGGATGCCCCCGCGTTTTCCTTCATTATACCGCTCGCTCTGACAAAACGCCATAGAAACATTCCAAAAAGGAATGGCGCGAACAGAAAAAGAGAACTTTTACAAGCGCGGGGGATTCGTGGTTTAATGGTATCATAAATGAAAGGAGGAAACGCGATGGAGATTCAGAAATCCGCAATCGCCGGCACGCTCGAGTCGAGCGACGCGCAGGTCACGGTCGGGCCCGGAACGGACGGCATCGAGCTGGCCGTCGAGAGCAGCGTCATGAACCAATACGGGCGCGCGATCCGCCGTACGGTTCTCGCGACGCTCGAACGCCTCGGCGTCACGGCGGCGCGCGTGCAGGTCGTCGATAAGGGAGCCCTCGACTGCACGATCAAGGCGCGCGTGGAGTGCGCCGTCTTCCGCAGCGCGGGCGCATCGGCCAAAGACGTTCCGTGGGGAGGTGTCGTCAGATGATCCCGAGACCGAGACCGCAGCGGTTCCGCCTGCGCCGCACGATGCTCTTCATGAACGCGCAGAAGCCGGGCCTCATCAAGGACGCCTACATCTACGGCGCCGACAGCATCATCCTCGACCTGGAGGACGCGGTCGCGGAGAACCAGAAGGATGCGGCGCGGTTCTCGCTCTACCATGCGCTCAAAAGCGTCGATTACGGCGATACCGAAGTGATTGTGCGCATGAACGGGCTCGAGACGCCGCATTGGCGGGAGGACATCCGCGTGAGCGTCGCGGCCGGCGCGGATGGCGTGCGCATCGCCAAATGCGAGAGCGCGGCGGACGTGCGCCTCGTCGAGGAGCATGTGCGCGCGGCTGAGGAGGAATTCGGCGCAGAGGCCGGCCGCACGCTCCTCATGGCGGCGCTTGAAAGCCCGAAAGGCATCCTCAACGCGGCCGAGATCTGCGCGGCGTCGGAGCGCATGCTCGGCGTCGCCATCTCGGGCGGCGATTTCCGGAAAAGCATGCATGTCCGTCCCGTGCCCGGCGGCGTCGAGATCAACACGGCGCGCAGCCTCATGCTCCTCGCGGCGCGTGCGGCGGGCATCCAGTGCTTTGACACTGTGTTCACGGCGCTCGACGACGAGGAGGGCTTCCGCGCCGAGGTGCGGCTCGATCACGAGATGGGATTTGACGGCAAGAGCCTCATCAACCCGCGTCAGATCGCCTACGTCCACGAGACCTTCGCGCCCACGCCCAAGGAGATCGCGACGGCGGAGCTCTACGTCCGCAGCTACGAGGAACAGTCCAAGCGGGGCGTCGGCGTCTATACGGTCAACGGGAAAATGGTCGATATTCCCTTCATTGAGGACGCGCAGCGCGTTATCGCCCTCGCGAAGGTGTGCGGCGTCTATCACGGCGATTTGTAAAGGAGGCGATTCGATGAAAAACGCAGTGGGCAGAGAGATCCCGGACGCGCTGCTGACGGACGGCAAAGAGGTCTACCGGGGGAAATATCATAAGGACGGCCAATATTTCCGCAGGGCCGGGCCGCGCGTGTGCCGCGCGGAGCGGCCGCAGGCGTCGAAGGTCGTCGGCTCGATCCGCGAAGCATGCGAGAAATGCGGCGCGCGCGACGGGATGACCGTCTCGTTCCATCATTCCTTTCGCAACGGCGACTATGTGACGAGCATGGTCATGAAGGTGCTCGTGGAGGAGATGGGTCTGAAGGATCTGACCGTCGCGACGACTTCGCTCGGCAGCGCGCAGGACCTCCTCGCGGACTACATCGAGCAGGGGAAGATCATCGGCGTGCAGTCCTCCGGCGTACGCGGCCGCATCGGCGAGGTGATCTCCGCCGGAAGCCTCAGGACGCCCGCGATCATCCGCAGTCACGGCGGGCGTCCGCGCGCGATTGAGACGGGCGAGCTCAGCATCGATATCAGCTTCATCGCCGCGTCCGCAGCCGACGACTACGGCAACGCGAACGGCACGGGCGGAAAGAACAACTGCGGTACGCTCGGCTATGCGGTCGCCGATGCGCGCTATGCCGACCGCGTCGTCGTCGTCACGGATACGCTCGTCCCGTTTCCTAATTCGCCCGCGCCGATCGCGGCGATCGACGTGGACTGTGTCGTGGTCGTGGACGAAATCGGCGATCCGAAGAAAATCGGCACGAAAGAGGCGCGCGTTACGGAGGACCCGCGCAATCTGATGATGGCGGAGAACTGCGCGAGGATCATCGCGGCAACCCCGTATTTTAAGGACGGGTTCTCCTTCCAGACCGGCGTCGGCGGGCCGTCGCTCGCGGTCAACCGCTATCTCGAGTCCTATATGCGCGAACGCGGCATTGTGATGGGCTTTGCGCTCGGCGGCATGGGGGGCAACGTCTGCGATCTCATGGACAAGGGGCTCGTGCGCAAACTCCTCGATACCCAGGATTTTGACACAAAGGCAATCGAACATCTCGCGGCGCACCCGGACAAACACCTTGAGATCTCCACGAGCGAGTACGCGAACCCCGCGAATAAGGGGGCGTATGTGAACAAGCTGGACTTCGTCGTGCTCGCGGCGCTCGAAGTCGACACGGATTTCAACGTCAACGTACTGACCGGCTCGGACGGCGTGCTGCGCGGCGCGCCCGGCGGACACCCGGACACGGCTGCGGGGAGCAAGTGCTGCATCATCGTCACGCCGCTCGTGCGCGGGCGCATGGCGACGGTCTGCAAGAAAGTCGTTACGGTGACGACGCCCGGCGACTGTGTGGACGTCGTCGTGACGGATTACGGCATCGCGGTCAATCCCATGCGCGGAGATCTCGTCGCCTGCCTCGACGCCGCGGGCATCGCGCACACGACGATCGAGGCGCTGCAGGAAAAAGCGTACAGTCTCGTCGGCACGCCCGACGAACTCGAATGGGAGGACCGGGTCATCGCCGTGCTCGAGGCGCGCGACGGAACGATCCTCGACGTCGTGCGCAAAATCAAGCCGCTGCAGATCTAAGGATTGCTCGGCGGGGGATGTGCCCGCGGGGGACACGCCGCCGCCAAAGGGGGGCGGCGAGACGCCCTCTCGGCGCAAGCACGGCGTATGTCGGATCAGTTTTCCGGTATCAAGGGAGAGCGAGGTGGCGAAAGGATGGACCGAGCCGCGCAAATCGCGTCGCTCGCGCTCGAGGCCCTGCTCGCGGAGGCGGCGGCAACGCCGAAACCGGGGCTCGTCGACCGCGCGAACTGCGGCGCGCATGCGGACATGGACTTCTTCACCTTTCAGCGGTCGGCGGCGGCGATCGCGCCGTTCCTGCCCGTCTTCGTCCGCACGGGCATAGACCATACGGGCGACGCGTCCGCGCTGCTCGCTCTGCTCCGGCCCGTCGGCATGGAAGCGGAGCGCGCGATGTTCGCGCGTACCGGCGGCGTCAATACGCACAAGGGAGCGATCTTCAGCTTCGGCGTGCTCCTCGGCGCCGCAGGGCTGGCGCTGCGGCGGGATGAAAAATGCACGGCGGAGCACGTACTCGATCTTGTCAAAGAGATCTGTGCGGGAATCTGCCGCCGTCATTTTGACAGCCTGGATACGTGCGGCCCCAAGACGAAAGGAGACGCGGCGTATCTCGCCTGCGGGGCGACGGGCGCGCGCGGGACGGCGGAGGCCGGGTTCCCGCTGGTGAGTCGTATCGCTCTGCCCCTCTATCGCGCGCTGCTGGATAAGGGCATGTCCGTGAACGATGCGCTCGTCGACGTCCTCATCGCGCTCATCGGGCTCAACGACGATACGAACATCCTCAGCCGCCATCACCTCGGCGTCCTGCACAGCGCGCAGGCGACGGCCCGCCGCGCCGAAGCGCTTGGCGGAATGGCGGCGCCCGAAGGCCGCGCGGCGATCTTGCGGATGGACGCGGACTTTATTGAAGAGTGGATCAGTCCGGGCGGATCGGCGGATCTCCTCGCCGTCACACATTTTCTCTATGCGCTCGAACGCGCGGAGGGATAACGTTCCCGCGCGCTGATGAAATACGTAAAAGGAGGGACTTTTATGCTGTTGGCCATCACCGGTTTCGTTATGATTTTCCTGATCATCTACTGCCTGCTGCAAACGAAGGCGCATCCGACGCCCGTGTTTGTCATCGTGCCGCTCGTCTGTGCCGTCGTCTGCGGGTTCGATTTCAAACAGATCGCGGAGTTCGTCAAGAGCGGCGTGACGACGACCATGCCGGTCGCCGTGCTCTTCATCTTCTCCATCGTCTATTTCTCCATCATGTCGGAGGTCGGGCTGTTCGACCCGCTCGTCGACTTCCTCGTAAAACACGCGGGCTCGAACGTCGTTCTCGTCACGGTGGCGACGGCGTGTATCGCCACGATCGCACACCTCGACGGCGCGCTCGCCGCAACGCTGCTCGTGACGATCCCCGCGATGCTGCCGATCTACAAACGCCTGCATATCCGTCCCGTCGTCCTCTGCGTCATCATCGGCGCGGCGATGAGTATCATGAACCTGCTGCCGTGGGGCGGCCCCGTCGCGCGGGTCGGCGTGATCCTCGATACGGATGTCAACGCGCTCTGGCACACGTTGATCCCGCTGCAGATCGTCGGCGTCGGCATGGTGCTCGTCTTCGCCGCGTTCATGGGCGTCTTGGAAAAGCGGCGCGGCGCGGGCGCCGTGCCGACGGGCAAGGCTGCCCGGCTCGACGAGGACGCCTCGTCCGCCAAGCAGGTCACCGCGGAGGAAGCCGCGGCGCTCAAGCGGCCGAAACTCTTTTGGTTCAACCTTATCCTTACGGTCGGCGTGATCGCGCTGCTCTGCTTTACGAAGATCCAGCTGTACGCCGCCTTTATGATCGGTCTTTCGCTCGCGCTTATCGTGAACTTTCCCGACCCGAAGATGCAGGCGGCGCGCATCCGCGCGCACGCGGGCGAGGCGCTCGGCGTGCCGATGATTCTCCTCGCGTCGGGCGTGTTCCTCGGCGTGCTGACGGGCAGCAAGATGCTCGAGGCGATGGCCGAGACGCTCGTCATGATCATCCCGGGCTTTCTCGGCCCGTACTTCCATATCGTCATGGGCATATTGGCCGTTCCCATCGGCATGATGCTCGGGACGAGCCCGTATTTCTTCGGGCTCCTGCCGCTTGCGATCGGCGTCGGCGAGCAGTACGGCATCTCCCCCGAGAACATGTCGCACGCCATGCTGATCGGCAAGAACTTTGCCGTCCTTGTCACGCCGCACGCGGCGACGACGTTTCTCTGCTGCGGCCTTGCGGGCATCTCCATCAAGGACCTCCTGCGGTTCTGCACGCCGTGGCTCTGGCTGCTCTCCATCATTTCTCTGTTCTTTGCCATTCTGCTCGGGATCGTTACGGTTTAGGCAGCGTGCAAATCTATAACGAAGACAAAAACGGCACAGCAGGTGTATGGATTCCTGCTGTGCCGTTTTTCTATGTGCCGCGGTTGTTAGAACAACTTCTCCGCGAGCACAATCGTCTGTTCGCGCGAGGGGCCGACGGAGACGATGCCGAGGGCGATGCTCGTGACCTCCGCCATGCGCGCGAGGTAGCGGCGCGCGTTCTCTGGGAGCGCGTCATAGCTGCGGATGCCGGAGATGTCGGTCTGCCAGCCCGGGAAGGTCTCGTAGATCGGCTCGACCTCGGCGAGGACATTCAGGCTTGCGGGGACGCCTTTGAGGACTTCGCCCTTGTACCGGTAGCCCATGCAGATCTTGATCTCGTCGAATCCGTCGAGGATGTCGAGACGCGTGACCGCCATGTAGTCAATGCCCGAGAGCATCCCCGCGTGGCGGACAACGACGGCATCGAGCCAGCCTGTGCGGCGCGGACGCCCCGTTACTGTGCCGAACTCATGTCCTGCGCGGCGCAGTTCCTCGCCGATGTCGTTCAGCTGCTCGGTGGGGAAAGGTCCCTCGCCGACGCGCGTGCAGTACGCCTTCACGACGCCGACGACGGTGTCGATCCTCTTCGGCGCAACGCCCGCGCCGATGGTGACGCCGCCCGAGATGGGATGCGAGGCGGTGACGTACGGATAGGTGCCGTAATCGATGTCGAGCATCGTTGCCTGTGCGCCCTCGAAGAGGATCTTGCGCCCCTCTGCGATCTCCTCGTTGACGAGGGGGATCGTGTCGGTGACGAAGGGGCGCAGACGCTCGGCGTAGCCCTTGTATTCGGCGAGCAGATCCTCGTAGACGAGCGGCGCGTGGTCGTACGCCGCCGCGAGCTCCGCGTTCTTGCGTTCGAGGTTCTTTTTGAGTTTTTTTGCAAACTCGTCGCCGTCCATGAGATCGCAGACGCGAATGCCGACGCGGTCGTCGCGGTCCATATAGCAGGGACCGATGCCGCGCCCCGTCGTGCCGATCTTGTCCGCGCCGCGCTGCGCGTCGCCGATGCCGTCCATCAGACGGTGATAGGGCATGACGACGTGCGCCCGGTCGGAGATGCGAATATTCGACGCGTCGATGCCGCGCGCCGCGAGGGCGTCCATTTCCTGTAAACATACCTCGGGATCAAAGGCAACGCCGTTCGCGATGATGTTGTGCGTCCCCTTGTAGAGGATGCCGGACGGCAGCAGGCGCAGCTTGTACTCCTCGCCGGCCGCAACGACCGTGTGCCCCGCGTTGCAGCCGCCCTGATAGCGGACGACGGTGTCGGCGCGCTCCGCGAGGTAATCGACGATCTTTCCTTTTCCTTCGTCGCCCCATTGTGTGCCCGTGATAACGATGGTTGACATGATCTCAGTCCCCTTTTTCTAAAAACCCGTTCCCTTACAGGTCAAAACGCTTGAAGATTTCATCCACGTTGCGGAGAAAATACTTATAATCAAAGCAGTCGTCTATCTCCTGCACTGTCAAATACGAGGAGATGTCCGCGTCGTGTTCGATGTTCGTGCGGAAATCCTCTTTTTCGAGCCAGCGTTTCATGGCGTTGCGCTGTACCCATACATACGCGGTCTGGCGCATGACGCCCTTATTCACGAGCGCCGTGAGGATGCGCTGACTGTAGATGAGCCCGCCCGTGCGCCCCATATTGTGGAGCATGGCGTCGGGATAGACGAGGAGCTTGTCGACGATGCCCGTGAGCTTTGCGAGGCAGTAGTCCACGTTGATCGTGCTGTCCGGCAGGATGACGCGTTCGACGGAGGAGTGCGAGATGTCGCGCTCATGCCAGAGCGTCATGTCCTCGAGCGCCGCGACGGCGTTGCCGCGTACGAGACGCGCCATGCCTGAGACGCGCTCGCAGTTGATGGGGTTGCGCTTGTGCGGCATCGCGGACGAGCCCTTTTGCCCCGCCTTGAAGAACTCCTCCGCTTCGCGGATGTCCGTGCGCTGGAGATTGCGGATCTCGGTCGCGATTTTCTCCATCGTGCCCGCGATGATGGCAAGCGTCGTGACGAGCTCGGCATGGCGGTCGCGCTGGATGACCTGCGTCGCGAGGCGGACGGGCATGAGGCCGAGCCGTTTGCAGGTCAGCGCCTCGATGCGCATGTCGATGTTGGAGTAGGTGCCGACCGCGCCCGAGAGCTTGCCGACGGAGACGATCTCCTGCGCGCGCGTCAGCCGTTCGATGTCGCGTTCGATTTCCGCGCTCCAAAGGAGGAGTTTTAGCCCGAACGTCATCGGCTCCGCGTGGATGCCGTGGGTACGCCCGATGCACGGCGTATGGCGGAACTCGTCCGCACGGCGGCGGAGGACGGTGCGGAACTCCCGGAGTCCTTTGAGAATCAGCCCGGCGGCGTCGCGCATCATGATGCAGTACGCCGTGTCCTTCACGTCGCTTGAGGTCAGGCCTTTGTGGATGTATTTGGAGTCTTCGCCGACATTCTCCTCAAGGTTCGTGAGGAAGGCGATGATGTCGTGGTCGGTCGTCTTTTCGATCTCGTTGATGCGGGCGACGTCGAACTTCGCCGTGCGGCGGATGTTCTCCACGGCCGCGGCGGGAATCTCCCCGAGTTCCGCCATCGCCTCGCACGCCGCGATCTCGACGTTCAGGATGGTCTGCCACTCGTTCTCGATCGACCAGAGACGCCCCATCTCCGGCCGCGTATAGCGCTTGATCATCAAAATCCTCCTGCGCGCATGCGCATAGACATAAAACAACACTTATATCATATATCCCCATGCGGCGAATGTCAACGGGCGCGGCGCTCCGTGGGGACGATTTTACAGGAATACGGGCGTAGCCGGCGTTCCATTTCTATTTCAGACGTTCTGCGGTATAATAGAAAAAGAAAGGAGGCGTGTGCGATGGCATTTCGGCGGATCTTAGCCGTGGGGGATGTGCACGGCGACGCGGCGCGGCTGCGGGCGCTGTGGAACGAGATTTCATTTGACGACGCGCAGGATCTGCTCGTCTTTCTCGGGGACTATATCGACCGCGGCCCCGCGCCTGCAGAGGCGCTTGCCTTTGTGCGTATGCAGACGGAGCGGAACGAGAACGTGCACGCCCTCATCGGCAATCATGAGGCGATGATGCTCGCGTATCTCGCCGAGAACGGGATCGACGGTTTCGCCCCGACGCATCTTTGGCAGTGCAACGGCGGCGATGCGACGCTCCGCAGGCTTGCCGCGCTGCCGCGCGCGGAGGCGGAGGAACTGATCCGTTTTGTCAAGGGGCTGCCGCTCTATTTCAGGATGAGCTATGAGGGGCGGAGCATCCTCTTCGTTCACGCGGGCATCGATCCCGCGCGTGAGAAACAGCGCGAACGGGATCTGCTCTGGATCCGGGACGTTTTTTTTGAGCGTTATGCCGGCGAGGAACTCATCGTCGTGGGGCACACGCCGACACAGTTCCTCGGCGCGCGGCGAGATCTTACGCGCACGGCGCCGATCTTCTTTCCGAACAACATCGTCGCCTGCGATACGGGCGGCTTCCTCCCGGGCGGGCGCATCAGCTGCGTGGACGTGCGGCGGTATCTGGATCTGCGCGCACGCGGCGGGATGCCGACGGCGGACGAGATCGCCTCCTGTTATGTGCAGAGCGCGGCAAAAGGCGCCGCCCACACGGCGAAAAATACTTGACTTGGAGCGCACGCGAGGGGGTATCATGTAAATTCGCACGACGCTCGAATCTATCTCTACAGAAAGGAAAACGATATGGGAGATCATCAGCCTATCAGCCGCCGCACATTCATCAAAGCCGCCGCCGTGGTGACCGGCGTAATCGCGGCAGGCGGCGCGGCGGTTCTGCGTCTGGGGGCATTCGGGCGCGTCTTGGATACGGCGCCGCACGAACTGCCGGGGTCGCTCTATGTGGAACGCCTGCGCCAGATCGTCACGCAGGATCCGGGACATACGCGCGTCATTATGTGGGAAGCCGCGCGTGCAGAGGGCCTCGTCGTAGAGGTGTGCGAGGAGGGGGCGGCAGAGGGAAATGCGCGCAGGTTCCCCGCATCCGCGGCCTATTTTTCAGACGACGGCATCGATGTGCGTCAGTATACCGCGGCGGTGGAGGGCCTCTCGCCGGGCACATCCTACCGGTACCGCGTTGCCGCGGGCGATACGGCGACGAACTGGCAGCCGCTTTTTGCGCCCGCCCGGGATGAGACGTATAAAATGCTCATCTTTCCGGATTCGCAGTCGAGCGACTATTCCGATTGGATACGGATGGCGCATCTCGCATGGGCGCGGAACACGGACGCGCAGATCTTCTGCAATATGGGGGATCTGGTGGACAACGGCGAAGACCGTGCGCAGTGGGTCGCTTTTTTCTCCGGGATCGACGAGATGCAGCGTGCGATACCGTTTGTGCCCGTCATGGGGAACCACGAAACGTATGACCGCAGCTGGAAGGTGCGCCTCCCCGCGGCATATCTCAATTATTTTGACGTGCCGAAAAACGGGAGCATGCAGTTCGAGCGCTATTATTATTCCTTTGATTACGGCGACGTGCATTACGTCGTCCTCTGCACGCAGCAGCAGGAGATCGGGGACTTCAAAGACGGACTCGTGGAGGAACAGCTCGCGTGGATCCGCCGGGACATCAATGCGCGGCGCAGGAAATGGAACGTCGTCCTCATGCATAAGGACGTCCTGCAGTACCGTATCAACGGGCGTCCCGAACGAACCGAGGGGTTCAGCGAGGACGGGAATATATGGATGCCGGTCTTTGATGAACTCGGAATCGACATTGTATTTACAGCGCATTTACATACCTACCGCAATCGCGGGCATATCTTTCACTTTGCTAAGACGCCGGACAAGAAGGGACCGCTGTACATCATCACGGGCGTCGCGGGCAACGTCCGCTACCCGAACCTCTGGGTCGATCATGCGATGGACGAGGCGACGCTCCCGCAGCCCGAGACCGACAACTACCTCACGATGGAGGTCGGGGCGGATGCCGTCGAGATCGCGTGCTTCCTGCCCGACGGCACCGAGATGGATCGCGTGCGGGTGGAGAAAAATAAATCGTTGAAAAAACGAGACGGCCGGCAGCGAGGCACGTCTCATTTTTAGCGTTTCGGGATAGAAAAACCGCCCCATCATGGCCGTGAAACCATGATGGGGCGGTTCGTTTTGAGAGACTTGCGTTTAGAAACTCCACCGAACGCCGGCATCCATACGCCAGTCGGTCTTGATGTCTCCGCCGAAGGTTTTCTCGAAATTACCGTAGAGACTCGTCTTGTCGCTGAGCTTCAAGGTACCGCCGAGCTGCGCGCCGACCCACGTATCCTTAAAGTCCTGATGCGTGTGCTTCCACGGATTGATCCCGTCGGAATAATCGGTATGCAGACTGCCGGAGAAGGCGTGGTAGAGCGATACTTTCGCAAACCATGTGCTCCGATTCGTCTCGCGGCCGAATCCGATGCCGAGCCGGCCGATGAGGCTGTTGAACGCGCCCTGCCGCACGTACATCTTCTGGTATACGCCGCCGACCATGTAATCGGTGCTGCCCGCATAATTCGCGCCGTTCAGATGCGTGTAGATCAGTTCGGCCTGCGGCTCGATGAAGCCGCTGTTCTTCGCGCGAATACGCTTGCCGTATTCCGCGGAGAGCGATCCGCCCCATGCGCCGTAGTCGCCTTTGACATAGTGTCCGAAATCGTTGTAGACGGAGTATTCGTTCGTGAGACGCCCCACCTTTGCGATGAGGTCGACATACTGCCCGCCCTTGCCCGTCCACGTGCCATAGACGCCGAGGTTGCCCTCTTTGTTCTTGCCGCTGCCGCTCGCATAGCTCGAAGAGCCCTTCATATAGCTGCCGGCAAGACCGACGCGCCAAGCGGGGGAGACCTTCCAATCGTGCCCGACCTGGATCGTCGTATAGTTCATGTGGAAGTCCGCACGGTCCTTGTCGCTGCTCGCCTTGCCGCGGTAGAAACGCACCCATGTGCCGAGTTTCTCCGGGGAGAGGCGCAGATCGCCGAGACGCTTCATGAGGTCGTTCGATTCCGCGCGCCATGCCATCGTCGAGGCCGTCATCGCCGATTTAACCCCGCTCATGAGCTTCGTCTCGTAGTCGCCGTACTGGATATCCGAGAGCGCAACGCGCGTGACGCCTTGGCTCAGACCGTTGGCACCCAAACGCACGCGATAGGTCTTTGCCGATGTCGTCATGCCGTCGGCGATCGCGGCGTTGAGCCGCAGGCCCTTGACCCCTTCGTTTTCGATATTGCCGCTGTCGCCGCTGTAAACGAACCGCTTTGCGAGTGTCTCGGCGACTTTTTCATCGCCTGCGTCGTTGCCGCTGAACGCGTCGGTCGCAAGCGTCAGAGAATTGTTGGCGCCGATGATGTTTTGAACGGTGAATCGCCCGGTGTTCCCAAGGGTCAGTACGCCGTCGGACGTCGCCGTTCCGCGGTACAGGACTTTAGCGGTCCCTTCGTAGTCGCCGATGCGGACTTCCTGATTCGACTGCTGTACGATGGTGCCTTGTGCGGAGAGTTTCGTCAGATCCGAAGCGCCCGTCACATTCCATACCGCCGTGCGGCCGAGCGTCAGCTCCCGCGTCCCGGTCGGCACTCCCGCGCGGTAGAAGGATGCGCCGCTCTTTGCCGCAGCACCGATACTTCCGGTGAACACGGTGCCCTCGCCGTCGAGGGTGACGGCCAGATTGCCGCCCTTGCTGATAATATCGCTCTTCAGCACGGAGTTCTTGCCGGTCATTCTGAGATTGAACGTCCCGTCATTCTGCGTGATATTGCCGACGAGCGAACTTGTCTTGCCTGTGCCGTCCAGCTTGACGGTGCCGCCGTTGTTCTCGATGGCGCCTTTGATGTCAAAGCCGGAGAGAAGCGTTACGGAGGACCCTGCCGCGGCACGGATGCTGCGGCTGTCTTTCCCGCCCGTTGCATTGATGGCCATGCGGTCGCCTGTGATGTCCACCTTGCTGTTCGCGCCGGCGTCAATGCCGTAGTTCTTGGCATTGATGGTGAGCTTCGTACCGGAGCCGCCCGTGATGTCGATGGGCTTTCCTTGGCTTGCCGTGATGCCGCTGTCCGCGGTGATGTCGGTCGTCTTGCTGAAGTAGTATTTGCCGTTTTTCAACACGCCGCCCGTCGCATAGACTTCATCCTGATCCGCATCGCCGGTGATCCCCTGTGTGAATGCGGTCGTCACCTGCGTATCCGGAATATCGATCGAGGGCTTATAGGCGTAACCGCCTTGTCCCGTCGTCTCGTTGAATGTGATGTTCTCCGAGTGGCTCACGGACGATGTCGTGAGACCTTCGGCGATCTCCGTCTTGCCCGTGAGGTTGCGCTCGCCCGTCGTATACGCTGTGTAGTAGAGTTTGTTCGCAAGGGCGTTCAGCGTTGCGCTGACGAGGTTCCGATCGGCCGCTTTGGTTGAGGCCGTATTGAGACCGTTGCTGTCTGTGCGCAGGGTGATCGTGCTGCCCGCCGCCGCCTTGTTGATCTTGACGCTGCCGCCGTAGATCTTGGTGGGGAAGGCGGCGTCATGCCCGTAGAACACGCGCGTATGACCGCTGTAGTTATCGATCGTGATGTCCTTGTCGTTCTTTTGGAAGATCAGGCCCGCATGCGCCGCGTCATGTCCGCCCGTGAGCTTTGCGAGGCGGCTGCCCGTGAAGCCGTTGGGCATACTGCCGTATGCTTCGTTCGTCCATGCCGCACCATTCTGCAGCCAGAGATTGACGGAGCCGGCGCCGGAGGCAAGTCCCTTCCAGTACGAATTCGTGCCCGTCAGCGCGGCGTCCACACGGCTTACCGCATCCTTTGCGGTAATGCTGCCGTCCAAGGTGACATTGCCGCTGCCGACAGCGCTGTCCTTGACATTGACGCTGATGCGGCCGTCCTTGTCGGCAAAGAGCGCTGCGGATTCCGCCGCGCCTGCCGCGGTCTTTGCATGCAGTCCTTCCAGCGAAATGGTGCCGCCGGAGGCCTGTACCGCTTTGCTGTTCTTCGTGCCGGCGACATCGATCTCCGTCATGCCTGCGATCGTCGTCGTGCCGCCGATATTCCAGATGCCCCATGCGGATTCCGCCGCGGCGTCGTTCGCCAGGAGACGCAGGGTCCCGGCCTTGATGTCAAGGGCCTTTCCGGCGGAACTCTTGATCGCGGCGATTTCCTTGACGCTTGCCGTTTTGCCGCTCGTATTCACGGTCAGCGTGCGGCCCGAGGCGTCAATCTTGACGTCGTGATTCGGCGCGATCGCACCCGCGTTCATGTTTGATCCGCTCTGGTAGTTGATCGTCGAATCCTTCGTGAAGCGGTAGGTGCCGTCGGCCTGCTTGACATGTGCGTCGACATATTCCTGATCCGTCGAGCCGAATATGCGCTTTGTGAACTCGGTCTTGGACTGTTCCTCGGGCTCATCCTGCGCGGGCGTGTAGACGTACCCGCCCTTGCCGGTCGCGCTGTCGAATGTGATATTCTCGACGCGCTTGCTGGCCGACGAAGCGGTCAGCCCCTCGGCAATTTCCACCTTGCCGAGCAGGTTGCGTTCGCCGGAGACGTAGCCCGTGTACCAGAGCTTATTCGCGAGGGCGTTCAGCGTCGCGCTGACGAGGTTCTTGTTCGCAGCCTTTGCCGACTCTGTGTTCAGCCCCGCGTTGTCCGTGACCATCGTAACGCCGCTGTCCACAGTCGCCTTAGCGATCTTTAAATTACCGCCGCTGATCGTCGTGGGGGAGGCGGCATCATGCCCGTAGAACACGCGCGTATGCCCGCTGTAATTGTCGATCGCGATGTCCTTGTCGTTCTTTTGGAAAATCACGCCTGCATGCGCCGCATCGCTGCCGCCTGTGAGCTTTGCGAGGCGGCTGCCTGTGAAGCCGGTCGGCGCGGTGCCGTACGCTTCATTCGTCCATGCAGCGCCGTTTTGCAGCCACAGATTGACGGAGCCGTCGCCGGAGGAAATACCTTTCCAGTACGAATTCGCGCCCGTCAGCGCGGCGTCCACGCGGCTTGCCGCGTCCTTTGCGGTAATGTTGCCGTCCAAAGTGACACTGCAGCTGCCGACAGTATCGTCTTTGACATTGACGTTGATGCGGCCGTCCTTGCCGGCAAAGAGGGCTGCGGATTCCGCCGCGCCCGCCGCAGTCTTTGCATGAAGGCCTTCCAGCGAAATGCTGCCGCCGGAAGCCTGTACTGCCTTGCTGTTCTGGGTGCCGGCGACATCGATCTCCGTCATGCCGGCAATCGTCGTCGTGCCGCCGATATTCCAAACGCCCCATGCGGATTCCGCCGCGGCGTCGTTCGCCAGGAGACGCAGCGTCCCGGCCTTGATGTCAAGGGTCTTGCCGTTCGCACTCTTGATCGCGGCGATTTCCTTGACATTTGCCGTTTTGCCGCTCGTATTCACGGTCAGCGTACGGCCCGAGGCGTCGATTTTGGTATCGTAGTTCGGCGCGATCGCACCCGCATTCATGTTCGATCCGCTCTGGTAGTTGATCGTCGAATCCTTTGTGAAGCGGTAGGTGCCGTCGGCCTGCTTGACATGCGCGTCGACATATTCCTGATCGGTCGAGCCGAATATACGCTTCGTAAACGCGGTCTTGGACTGCTCCTCGGGTTCGTCCTGCGCGGGCGTATAGACGTAGCCGCCTTGACCGCTCGTTTCGTTGAATGTGATACTCTCCACACGCTTGCTCGCCGACGAGGTCGTGAGCCCTTCGGCGATCTCCGCTTTGCCGAGCAGGTTGCGTTCGCCGGAGACGTAGCCCGTGTACCAGAGCTTGTTCGCGAGGGCGTTCAGCGTCGCGCTGACGAGGTTCTTGTCCGCGGCCTTCTTTGACTCCGTATTCAGGCCGATATTGTCCGTGCGCATCGTGACGGAGCTGCCTGCGGCCGCCTTGTTGATCGTGGTCCTGCCGCCGTAGATCGTCGTCGGCGCCGCTGCGTCGTGACGATAGTTGATCGTCGTGCTGCCGCTGAAATTGTCGATTTCGAGGTCGCCCGTCTCGCCGAGGCCCTTTTCTGTGATGGAGGAGCATTTGCTTTGTACCGCCGCGCCGGGGACGCCCGTTTGATCGAGGCTGTTGCCCTCGCCGAGGAAACGGTTCGTTCCCGTCATGTCGATGAACCCGCCGCTGCCGCTGAAGTCTTTGACCCTGCTGATGGCGTCGACGCCCTTCCAGCCCTTCTGTTCCGGCGTGATCGCGTTGTACCACGTCGCGCCGTCATTGAGGCTGAGCTTCAAGCTCTTTTCAACATTAAAACCGATCCACCGCGTATTCGCGCCGGACATCTCGACGTTCATGACGCCGATGGAGAAGCCCTTCCAGTAGGCGCCGTTCTTCATAAAGAGATTGACGACGCCGTCCTGTCCCTGCGTCACGCCGTAGCCGTGCGAATCGACATAGTTGCCGAGCCAGTACGATCCCGCGGTCGAGAGGCCGACGTTGATGCGGCCCTTTGTGCCCATGCCGCCGTTTGTGGAGAAATCGCCCTCGATGACCGCGCGGTTCGTTCCGGCGCCGGTAGCGACGCCGTTCGCGTCCTTCGTAACGTTGAAGTTGACCACGCCCGTATTCTGCGTGACAAACTCGCCGTAGGCGCGGATGGCCGCCCATGCGTCGCCGACCGCCTTGATCGTGCCGCCGCCGATGTCGATCGTCGAGGCGACGGCGCTCACGGCTTCGTTCGCCCCTTTCTTTGTCCCTTTGGCCCCGCCGTCCGCCAGGACGTCAACGAGGCCGTCGATCGTGATGTTGGACCGGGCGCCCGGCACACCGTTCATCGTCTTGATGACGGCGACGTTTGTCTTGCCGTCTGCATTGTTGGCGCGCACCTTGAGCACCTTGGATTCGAGGTCGCCGCCGCCGTTCTTGATGTGCACCTTGCCGCCGCTGTTGGCATAGACCGCGGCCGTTTGGGAGCTGCTCGTGTTTTCCGCATTGACGGTGATCGCGCCGGCGTTCTCGATGTTCAGCTGTGCGCCGTTGCCGATCGCCGTGATCCCCACCGTGCTCATGTCGGTCTTCGTATTGACGGTCAGGTTCCGTCCTCTGAGATCGATGTTCACAGGATTCTTTATGTCAGAATTCGAGACTGCCGCACTAAATGTTCCGAGCCATGCGCCCGCCTTGATTTCGGTGACGCCGGGGGCGATCACGGTGTCCTTTGTAAAGACATAGCTGCCGTCTTCCTGGCGTACGCCGGCTTCCGTATACTCGGCGTCGTGCGCCGCTTCGCCCACGATGCCTGTGGTGAACGTGGTCTTGGTCTGCTCCGTCACGGTCGGCGTGCCGTAGGTGCCCTTGCCGGTCTCCGCATCGAACGTGATGTTTTCGATGCGCTTGCTCGCTGAAGAACCCGTGAGTCCTTCGGCGATTTCCACCTTGCCCGTGAGGTTCCGTTCGCCGTCCTTGTACGCGCGGTACCACAGCTTATTTGCCAGTGCGCCGAGCGTCTCGTCCACGAGCTTCTTCTCGGCCGCCGAGGCTGCGGCGTCCGTATTCAGTCCCGTATTGTCCGTCGCCACGGTGACGCCGCTGCCCGCCGCCGCGTGGTTGATCAGCAGCGCGCCGCCGATGATCTTTTTCGGCACGGCGGCATCATGCTTGTAGAAGACCCGCGTGTAGCCGCTGTACTGATCCGCCACGATGGGATTGGCCTCGTTCTGGAAGATCAGACCGGCGCGGTCCGGCGAGGAGCCGCCGACGAGAGAGGCGACCCGGCTGCCCCAATATCCCTGCGGAGATGCCGCGGCCCCGTTGATGTTGTTCCATGCGGCGCCGTTCTGCAGCCACATGTTGATCGTGCCGTCGCCAAAGGCGAGCCCCTTGAGATACGAAGAAGGCCCTGTGAAAGCGACGTCGATCCGGCCCTGCGCATCCTTCGAGACCACATTGCCGTCCAGTCGGACCGCGCTGTCGCTCGCCGTGCCGTTCTTGACGTTGACGTTGATTCGCCCATAGCAGGCATAGAGCGCGGCGGAGTCCTTCGCGGCGGTATTCACCTTTGCGCTGAGGCCGTCCAGCGTCATCGTGTCGTCATAGGCGTGGACGCCGTGACTGATCTCCGTGCCGCCGACCTCGATTTCCGTCATGCCCGCAATGGACAGCGTCCCCTTATAACCCCGGATGCCGTATGCATTTTCCAAATGGTCCTTGGAATTTTTATCGGTCACCAACAGGCGGAGCGTACCGGCTTTGATATTGAGCTTGTGCGTTGGCGCCAGCATGATGCCTGCGGCTTCTGTGGCCCGTTCCTCTGCGCCGTCAGTTGTGATCGTCAGCACGCGGCCCGAGGCGTCGATGTCCAGGCCCTTTTTGGGCCTGATCACACCATCTCTTGAATTCTTTTGATAGGTGATCGTCGTGTCCTTTGTGAAGCGGTAGCTGCCGTCGTCCTGACGGACCTGCGCATCGACATATTCTTCATCGGCGTCGGCATCACCCGTGAGGGGGGTGGTGAATTCCGTCGCCGTCTGTCCGGGCTGTGCGGGGGTGTAGACATAGCCGCCCCTGCCGGTCGCGCTGTCGAACGTGATGTTCTCGACGCGCTTGCTCGCCGACGAAGCGGTCAGCCCCTCGGCAATTTCCACCTTGCCGAGGAGATTGCGCTCGCCGGAGACGTAGCCCGTGTACCAGAGCTTGTTCGCGAGGGCGTTCAGCGTCGCGCTGACGAGGTTCTTGTCTGCCGCTGTTTCCGACGCCGTATTCAGCCCCGTGTTGTCCGTGACCATCGTGACGCCGCTGTCCGCCGCAGCTTTGTTAATTCTCAGATCGCCGCCGCTGATCGCGGTGGGGGAGTCGGCGTCATGTGCGTAGAACACGCGCGTATGGCCGCTGTAATTGTCGATCGTGATGTCCTTGTCGTTCTTCTGGAAGATCAGGCCCGCATGCGCCGCGTCGGCGCCGCCCGCGAGCTTTGCGAGGCGGCTGCCCTGCCAGCTGGCGTCGGCCGAGGATTTGAGCTCGTTCGTCCACGCCGCACCGTTGGCAAGCGTCAGATTGAATTGCCCGACATCGTGCGCCGTAAAGCCGCCCGTGCCTAAATCCTTGCGGTCGACGGCATAGAGCGCCGCACCGTGCCAGGAGGAATCCGCGGTCGTCAAAGAAGCGGAAAGCGTGCCGCCCGACGAGAAGTCGACCAGCTTGCCGCCGCTGTACTCGGCGACCTTCTTGCCATACTCCCGCGTGAGGTACATGTCGCCCGTGATATTCGTCTTTTTATCGCCGGCCGCGTTGATGTTCACCGTGCCCTTTGTCGCGTGCACGGCGTAGTACTGCTTCGTATGGTCGGCATCCTCCGCCGCGGAGATCGTGCCGCCGCCGACATCGATCACGCTGTCCGCGCCGACCGTCTGCAGTACGCTGCCCTTGATATTCTGAATATCGACATTGCCCTTGACTGTGATCTTAGTCTCATTGCCTGTCGTTTTGAGCGCAGCCAGATTGCGCCCGTCATCCGCCGTATGTTTCGGATCCACGCGATCAGCCCGTATGGACTGCACAGTGAGATCGCCGTCGATCGTGACATCGCTCGGGGAACCAATGGTACCGGATGTCTGAATCGCCGTCGCATTGTATCCCTTTGCATGAACATCCTCGATGACGACAGGTCCCTGAATATAGATATGGGAATTTGCATCCGACTGGATGCCGGTAGCCGCACGCGTATCCGTATTCGATGCCTTGATGGTCAGCGCCTTTTCTTCGCCGCTGTTCACAATTCGGATGCTCTTGTTGTTGCCGCCGTAAATTGCGCTGGAAATCTGGTTCTTACTGTTTGCCTCAAGGTGCAGACTATGACCGTTCATATCGACGACCATCGGATGCTGCTTATCGTATGCAGTATTATCCGTGTAGAGCGCGGAGACAATGCGGTTGCCCTTGGTATTCGGCTGTGTAGCAATCGCCTGGCGATCATAGGTCAGTGTCTCGGATTCCGTAATCGGATCAGTCGTTACTTCCGAAGCCGGCGTATAGACATAGCTGCCCTGTCCGCTTGCCGTATCAAACGTGATGTCCTCGATGCGCTTGCTTGCAGCGGACGTCGTCAAGCCTTCGGCGATCTCCGCCTTGCCCGTGAGATTCCTCTCTCCCGTCGTATAGGCCGTGTACCAGAGCTTGTTGGCGAGCGCATTGAGCGTCGCGCTGACACGGTTCTTATCCACCGCCTTCGTCGATTCCGTATTGAGACCGACGCTGTCCGTCGTCAGCGTAATGGCGCTTCCTGCTGCCGCGTTCTTGATCCGGAAGTCTCCGCCGATCATCGTCGTCGGCGTCGCAGCATCATGCGCATAGAATACGCGCGTATGGCCGCTGTAATTGTCAATCGTGATGTCCTTGGCGTTCTTCTGGAAGATCGCGCCTGCATTGTTGGCATTACTGCCACCCTTCAAAGAGGCAAGACGGCTGCCGGCAAAGGTATAATCATAGTCATACCCAAGCTGGTTATCCTCTTTATCCGGCACGGTGCCGCCATATTGTTCGTTGTTCCAAACAGCACCGTTCTGCAGCCAGAAGTTGATCTTTCCCTTGCCAAAGGCAAGACCGTTCACTCCTGAATCCTTATTCACCATAGCGACATCGATACGGCTCGCTTCGCCCATAGCTCCAACATTGCCATCAAGCTTTACCGTATGGCTGCCTGCGGAACCGTCTTTGGCGTTGACATAAATCTGCCCTGTTGAGCCGGTGAAAAGCGCCGTTGCATCATCGTAGGTCGCCACCTTTGCTTTCAGCCCTTCAAGCGTTACCGTTCCTTCGGTCGCTTCCACAGCACGACTCGATTCATATCCGGTTGCATCTATTTCTGTCAATCCCGAAACATTAGTTGTTCCACTCTCATTCAGGATTCCCCAAGAATTCAAAGCATCGCTCACTTCATTTTTGTTCGTGAGCAATCGGAGCGTATCTGCTGTAATATTGAGTTTTTTACCTGTATTCTTGATGGCTGCCGCTTTTTGCGCCCCGTGCACCTTTGTTTCAACGGTAAGCGTATGAGTTGATGCATCGAGTCTCACATCTTCCGTAGGAGTGATGACTCCGGCATCTTCGTTATCCGTATTGGCATAGCTGATGGTCGAATCCTTCGTAAAGCGATATGTGTCATCTGCCTGCCGGACATGTGCGTCCACATATGCTTTGTCCTTGGATTCGCTCCCGAATAGACGTGTGGTGAACTCCGTCTCCGTCTGTTCCTCGGGCGGCGGGGGAGGAGTTTCGCCATTGCGCGGGTCGTTCGGGTCATATGCTCCTTTTACAGAATTGAACGTGATGTATTGGTTTATCGCCGAGGTCGTTGCGCCCTCTGCAATTTGCAGTTTCCCCGTGAGCTTGTTGTCCTTATAGCTTTTATAGGTCAGCTTTTTCGCAAGTGCGCTGAGGACATCCAACTGATTGGCGGCGGTCACGCCCGCGTGATCCGTGCGCAGCGTCACAAAAGATCCGTCGGCAGCACGGTTAATGATGGTATCGCCCGAAGAGAATGCCGTCGGTGTCGCCGCATCATGCGCATAGTCGATGTTCAGATACCCGCCGTTGTAGTTTTCGATGGTGAGCTGATTGGTATCGTTCTGTCGGATAATGCCGGCTTTGGCCGCATCCTTTCCGCCGGTGAGCGATGCGAGCGTACTCCCCATGAAGGTTGCGTCGCTGAGCGCTTTGTTTGTCGCATTATAGTCCGCATTGTTCCAGACGGCGCCGTTTGCGAGCGTCAGATTGACGCCGCGGGCGGCGCCACTTCGCATGAGAGCCGATGCCGGTGCGGAGTAGAACGCGTCGTATTCGTCATCTTCTTCTTCCGGTACCGCTTGATGAATAACGCCGTTGAGAACGGAGTTCTCCGTCGTCAGCGTCAGGTTCGTATGGCTCTCGGGACCGCTGTAGATATTGCCGTTCAGGATGACGTCGCCCTTGCCGCGCTCGTTCACCGTGATGGTTCCGTCATTGTTGTAAACGGACCATGCGGCGGCGGCATCTTTATTGATATTGACCTCAACGCCGTCGGTCTCAATGGCCGCGCCCCGCGAGGCAAACAAGCCCTGCCCCGTCAGCTTCGCGTTGATGTTCAGCACGAGATTCCCGTTGACGCGAACGGTCGATCCGGACTGGTTGTTCCAGATGCCGTAGGCGCGGAAATTATCGCTGGCTGCATTGACCCGCAGGCGATTCGCCGTAATCGTAATGCCGCCGTCGCTGCTGTTTTTGATGCCGGTTCTTAGGTTTTGCCCGCGCACCGATACGTCCAGATTGTGCCCGCCGGCATCAACGACAAGACCGCTGCCGTCGGTGCTGTTATTGCCGATGCCCTCCCGATCCTTGTCCTTCGTGAGGTTAACCGTTGTATCCTTGGTAAATTTATAGTGATTCCCCGCTTGCGCCACATGATCGTCCACATATTCCTGCCCCGCCTCATGGGTGATCGGTGTGGTAAACTCCGTCTTCGTCTGCTCGTTTGCCGGCGGCTTTGGCTGCGGTTCCTCGCCCTTGTTGCGCGGGTCGCTCGGGTCGTAGGCGCCCTTTTCGCCGCCGAAGGTGATGTACTGGTTGATGGACGACATGGTCAGCCCCTCGCCGATCGCGAGCTTGCCCGTGAGCCTGCCGTCCGTGTAGTTTTTGTACGTCAGCTTGTTGGCGAGCGCGCCGAGCACGTCCTTTTGATTGTCCTTCGTCACGCCGTCCACATCGGTAAAGAGTGTGAACACGTTCTCCGTGCCGACGGCTTTGCCCACGACAATATCCCCGCCGCGGATCACGGTGGGGGAGGCGGCGTCATGCGCATAGATCGCCGCGGTATGGCCGCTGTAGTTGTCGATGGTGAGCGCGTCCGCATCCTTTTGATAAATGATGCCGCGCGACGCCTCGTCCGCGCCGCCGTAGAAGTTCGTTACGCGGCTCCGGCCGACATAGTTCGCCGCGGCACGGGACTTGACCATCGTGCCCGCGCCCATGTCCTCGTTGTCCTGATAGTAGCGCGCGTTGCGGCCTTCGTTGAGCCACTTTGCGCCGTTCTGCAGGTAGAGGTTCGCCGTACCGCCGCTGTCGACGAGACCGTGCAGATATGAATTGTTCGTTGTGAGCGCGACGTTCAGCTTGCCCGTGGACAGCGCAAAAAGATCGCCGTCGAGCCGCACATCCCGCGTCCCCGGCGTCTTGCCGTCCGTGCCCGTATTCATGCTGATCGCGCCCTGGTAGGCGGCGAGCGCATAGTAGCTGTACGCCATGCCTGCGGGCACCTGAATGCTGCCGCCGCCGATATGGACGGTGCTATCCTTCGCATTGGTCGTCACGCCGTTGCCGTAGACGGTCATATCCACATTCCCGTTCACGGTCACGTTGCTCTTTTCGACCTGCGTGAGGATGCCCGCATTGTTAAAGCGCGAGAATACGTTCTCACGGTTGATGGGGATGCCCCATTCGTCCGTGCGCGCGCCCGCGATCTTCAGATCGCCGTTGATAAGGATATTCGAATGGGCGCTCGCTTCGTAGGATTTCTCGCCGAGGCGGTCGCTCTTTTGCACGGCGACGCCGTTGCCGCCGTAGCCGCCCGACATGGAGATGTTGACGGGGGCGTTGATCGTGATCTGCCCGGCCTTGTTCTTCGCTGCGTCGAGCTGGATCGCGTTCGTCAGCGTGTTGCCGTTCTTCCAGCCGCGCGTGATGATGTTGACCTCGGACGCGTTCACGGTGACGTTTTTGCCCTTGCCGGCGTAGATGCCCGTCGGGTTGCCTACGGTGTTCTCCGTCTGCAGCTGCAGGCGGTGGCCCGCGGCGTTGATGTCGATGTTCTTCCCGGCGGCGTAGATACCCGCGAGGACATTCGTCGATGCGTTGCCGATCCGGTCCCTGCCGATATTGATGAGCGTATCGGCACTGTAGTTTTGTGACGCTGTCACGGGAGCCGTCGCGCTGCCGTTCTGCCAAACGGCATGCGGATTCGCCGCCGGTGTGGCCGTGGTGCCGCCAAGCTCTGCGGGCAGGGCGAGGACGACGGACGCCGTCGGGCCGTAGACGTGATCCGGTTCGAGCATGGTGATCTTGTTAAACCTGCTGAACGATTTGTTTTCAGAAAAATCCTTGGCCTGCCATTTGTATTTCTCCACGGCGTCGCCGTCCGTATAGGCACGCAGTGTGTCGCCGAGTTCCAGCCAGAGGCGCTTCGTATAGTACTCGGCGTTGAGCTTGCCGAACCAGCCTTCTTCCTGCGTGACGGAGACGATCTCTGTCCAGTCCTCCGGATGGTCGGAGAGCAGGTTGGATACGGTCGTCTGATAGACCTTCGCGTCGATCTGACTGCCGTTCGGGTTCAGATTGTACGTCATCACATATGCCGTGCCGTTCGGCAGCGTCTTGACGTCACGGAAATCCTGTCCCGTCGCCTTGACCTGATCCGGCACGTTGATGCGGCGCTGCGCCGTGCTCGTCAGCTTGCCGTTCTCATCGACCTGCGCCACGTTGACCGCGGTATAATGGACGTTGCCCTTCCCGTCGTAATGCTGATAGCCGCCGATGCAGGAGACCATGATGTAGTCGTTGAACTTGTTCAGCCGCCCCTGATCGATGTTGCGGCTGATGCGCGTATAGCTGCCGAACTTCAGGCTGCCGTCGTCCTGGATGTCGTACTGCATGAGGAAGCCGTCGTCGTAGGGATCGTAGTTCGCAAGCGGATTGACGGATGTCGCCACATAGAGCTTGCGTCCCACGACGAGCAAAGCCTCGCCGTGCACCCGCGCGAGGTTCGGATCGCCCGTATAGGTCTTGTCGTCGTCCTCGTTGCGGAACGTCTCGTTGAAGTTGTAGCCGCAGTATTTCTTGATATCCTCCTTGAGGTCGACGGCGGCACGTTTGTTTTCCCTCAGGACAGCGCCCCGTTGTTGGGCAACACCGATCTTGCCGAGATCGTAGCCCGTCACATAGATATAGTTGTCGCTCGCCGCCGCGGCGTGGGCATTCGGTACCGCCTCGATCTTACCCGCCGCCTCCATTGCAGCCGCACCTGAGGAATTCGGGTCGAGCAGCATATTCGCCTCGAGCTCGGTCGTACTGTATGTATATTGCCGCATAAAGATTTTGCTCTTGCCGCGCTGGTGGAAATTAAACGAGGCAGGGTCGCGGTTCAGCCCCTTGTACACGCCGACCATCGGCGTGCCGTCAATCTCCGTCGTCACGCGCGAGCCGTTGACCGCGCCCATCTCGCTGTTCCCGTAGTCCGAAGGAATGGTCGAGACGAGCGCCGCCGCCCCCGCGGTCGCGCTCCAGAGGAGACTGCCGAAGACCAGGGCACTGAGCCGCAGCCGGCGTCCCTTACTGAAATAGCTGTTCATCATGTTCCATCCTTTCTCTAAAACTCATAGCGGAAACTCATATAGTAGCTGCGTCCCTGCAGCGGGTACTCAATATTGACGGCGCCGGGGTGACTGCCGAATGCCTGCAGGCTGTTCACTTTCAGCTTCGGCCCGCGGTCGAACACGTCGTTGCAGCCGAGGGTAAGCGTCATATCCTTGCGCGGCGACCACTTCAGCCCCATATTGAAGGTCATATACGGTTCTGTCGGGCGTCCGCTCAGCTCCGGTTCCGAAAAGTCAATCATGTAATGCGTATAGTATTTCGACATATAATGTCCCTCGCCGAAGAACAGCCAGCGCTCCGTCGGGCGGTAGGTCAGACGCAGATTGCCCTCCCATTCCGGCTGGTACGTCGGGTGAACGTCGTACCATGGGTAGTGAACGCCCGGTGAGGAATCCTGCCGCTGCACGGCGATCTTGAGGTGTGTTCCTTCAAGATCAAGGTCAAACTTCTTCCAGTGGAAATTTGTCTGCAGCTCGAACCCGTGTACCTTGCCGCGCACGTCGTTGAAGAACGAACTGTAGGTCAGACCCGCGCGGTAGAGCTGCAGCATGCGCTGTGTGTCCCGCCAGAAATAAGTGATTGTCGTGCGGTTGGTCGCGCCGAGGAATTTCCCGTCCCAGATCGCGCTGAGGTCGAACTGGTTGCCGTACTCCGGCTGCGGGAACACGGATTCCTTGGCCACCCAATTCCGCGGCCGCGGCAGGATGCCCGCGCCGTCGCCCGCAATCTCGTACATGTTGAGCAGGCGGAAATAGGTGCCGCCCGTCATGCGCATGGAGAACCGGTCGTTGAACACGCGCTTGAGGGCGAGCTGCCATGTGACTTTTTGATCCACTTGACTGTCCTTCGGATGGATCCAATGATAGGTCTTGCGCGGGTCGAATCGGCCGAACTGACTGTATCCTATGATCTTCGATCGGTTAAAGCGGACGCTCGGCGTCAGCTGCCAGGAACCCCGGTCGTCGAATGTGATCGTGTCCTGCAGCTGCGCGTTGAAGATTTCCTGATCATACTGATTGCGCATCTGTGCGTAAAAGTTCAGGTATCCGGTCGCGACGTCTTGAATTACCTTATCCAGCCCGTCGCCGTCGATCTTCATGCGTTCGTGCGAGTAGTTCATCTGGAAGTCGAGCAGGTTCCGATTGCTGATCTGGTAGCTGCCGTCGATCTGCATGTTGTACTTATCGGAGTTGTAGCGGCTCCATTCGCGCATAGGAACCATTTCCCAGAATCGGTCGTTGTTGATGTGCTCGGCACGGTAATCTTTATTCTGGTGCAGGTAGTCGAGCATCCAGCCCCAGTCGAGTCGTCCGTGCGAATGCCGGTTCTCCACCATCAGTTCCGAGGCGTTGATCGTTTGATGGCGGCTGTCGAATCTGTATAGATCTCTGTCTAGATCTACCAAGAGCCCGGGGTCGATCAGATCGTGGTAGCTGTTTTGGTAAATCCACAAGCTGTTCGGCAGATGGCGGTTGATGGTCTTGTACGTGCCTTTGATCATCCAGTTCTTGTTCTGCCATTTCAGCATCGCGTCCGTATTTTTGTAATCGTTGTACTTGCGCCAACGCCGTGAATCGTTCGCCGCATCCGCTTTATGTTTATAGTGGGTGTTGATCTCATCCCACCAGTCTGCATAATCCTGCTCCCATGTGAGTCCAAAGTGCGTTGCCGGCCAATTCGCACGTTCCGACGGCGTCGCTTTCTCCATTTCCCTTATGATATTCATTCGCTCTTGGTAGCCTCTGCCGTCGACACTGTTATCCATCCACTGCTCCGCCGCGTAGCTGCGATACGGGAAATCCCCGTCGCGCGACTCGTGGTTGAACCCAAAGAGGAGACTGCCGCTGCCGACGGGCGCGGTGATCTCGACCGACGCCTTCTTCGAGCCGAACGAACCGGGGCCGACCTCCGCCGAGCCGTGCGTGCCCTGCGGCTTTTTCGTCACGATATTCACGACGCCGCCGATGAACGTCCCGCCGAACCGCGCGGGGATGTAGCCGCGGTAGACCTCGATGCGCTCGACGTTGCGGATGGGGATCGCGGAGAGATCGACCGCCGCGTCGCCGCCGAGATTCGTCAGGACGCCGTCGATGAAGACGCCGACCTGCGCCGCCGTCGAGCCGCGCACCGTGACCGTCGTGTACTGTCCCTTGCCGTTGACCTCGCGCACATGTACGCCCGGCACCATCTGGAGGAAGTCGGGCAGGGACTTCTGCTCGCCCTTGAACTCCTCGGGGCGGATGACCGTCACGGTGCCGGGGGAGAGACTCTCCTCCCAGTCGGGCCGCTTTGCCTCGACGGTGATGTCCGGGGTGGTATATTCCTGCGGCGGGTTCGCGGACGGCGCATCTGCGGGCGCGGCATACGCCGTCCGCGTTGCCGCGGCGGCAAGCAGCATCCACAGAACGCCCGCGGTCAATCGTTTTGTGTTCCGATGCTTCGACATGAAAGAGCCTCCAGTCTTTTTAGAAATACAGTGGTATCTTCAAAAAATATAGACAATAGATCCTATACCGAATCCCTTTCCCCAAATAAAAATCCGTCTGTGCCAAACGATCGGCACAGACGGATGTCATGCATATGAAAAGAATATCCGGCGCAGAAAAAATTCCGGCCGGAGACACGTATTCCTTAGGTCATAGACGTGATCCCCTACCCATCGCTCGCAGGTACCGGCTCTTGAAACGGTTCAAAAAACCGACGGTGATGCTGAAACGGGCAAGTCTCCCGGCTCGGAATCATCGCGCGGCTGCGCCTTCCCGGGGGGATTCTCCCCAGTGGCGTTTTTGCAGCGTTGCTCCTCCTTACGGTGGCGGGACCGCTTCGGCTTATACCGAATTCCTTATGAAGTCTTCCGACACCCGTTTCCTTCCATATTTATTTTTTATTCTTATATTAACATCCCGAGTATTATTTCGTCAACAGGAATATAGATTATATTCCGACGATGAAAGAAGCAATATAAATCATGACGGCATGATAAGAGCCCGCCGCATATTTTTACGCGGCGATTGACGGATGAACGGATACACGTTATGGTGTCTATGAGCAAAAAGTGCGGCATGGAACATAAATTGTTCGCAGCAGGGTGAAAGCATGGAAATTAAAAGAGACGATGATATCGATGCGCTGATTCGGAAGAAAGACAACGGGCGCGTTAAAATTATTACGGGCGTCAGGCGGTGTGGGAAGTCGTACTTACTGTTTCATCTATATCAGCGCTATTTACTGGACCACGGAATCCAAGAACATCAAATTATCCATATGCCGCTCGATGAGATTGTAAATATCCGTTATCGCAATCCGTTCGAGCTGAACGATTTTATCGAGGCTAAGATCGCGGACTAGTCGGTACGCTACTATGTCTTTATCGATGAAATACAGTTATCTGCGGAGCTGCCGAATCCGTATGTGGATGACCCGAATGAAAAGATTACGTTCATCGATACTGTGCTTGGGTTGATGAAACGTAAGAATGTGGATATTTATGTCACGGGAAGCAACTCTAAAATGCTGTCAAGGGAAGTGCTGACACAGTTTCGGGACAGAGGCGACGAGATTCATGTGTTCCCATTGTCATTTCGTGAGTTCCTTGCGGCGTACGAAGAAATTCACGCGTCGGGGAATTTTATGGGCGGTACACGCAAAAAAAATGCGTGGCGGGACTACTGTATTTATGGAGGTATGCCGTACGTGCTTTCGCTCAAGACAGCGGAAGAAAAGAGCCGGTACTTAAAAAATCTATTTGAGGAGACGTATCTCAAGGACATCATCGAACGCAATGTAATCCGCAATGACAAGGAAGTTCTGGGGATTTTACTGGATTTTGTTTCCTTCGCGATCGGATCGCTCACCAATCCGCTAAAATTGGCGAACCGATTTCGATCGGAAAAAAAGATCAGCATATCACACAGCACGATTATGAGGTATTTGGAGTATTTTGAAGAAAGCTATATCATTGGCAGCGCGCATCGATATGATATCAAAGGTGCGGCATACTTTGAAACGCCTTTGAAATATTATTTTTCAGACCTTGGGCTTCGAAATACACGGCTGAATTTCAGGCAGATCGAAGAAACGCACATCATGGAGAATATCATTTACAACGAGTTGGTGCGGCGCGGATACAATGTCGATGTCGGCGTCGTTCCATACAGCGGGCGAGAAAGAACCGCAAACGGGCGGGAGAAAAAGATACGCGGCCAACTTGAGGTGGATTTTGTTGTCAACCGAGGGAATCGGAGATACTATATTCAATCGACACTACATATCGATGATCTGCAGAAGAGGGCACAGGAAGTGCAGTCTCTTTGCCGTATTGACGATTCGTTTCAAAAAATCGTCGTGGTGTGGGATGATATTATTCCATGGCTGGATGAGAAGGGGATCCAATATATTGGGGTGGAAGAATTTTTGTTGGATGCGGATGCAATCGATTGGGGGGGGAAATGAAAAGTTTGCGCCGTGAAATATGCGGTTTTTTTCCGATGTACGGGAAACGCCGTGCTGTTGCGTGAGATTCAGGTTCGATGTTATAATAATTACATTGAAATTCATGAAAAGAATCGGAGGACGCGGCGGATGGATGAGTTTGCATGGCGGGTGCGGCTGGCGAGGCGAAGGCGCCGAAACCGCCGGAAGTTCCGCTTTGCGGCGGGCATCATCATTGCGACCGTCGCTCTGCTGGCATGGTACCTCGGCTACTATATTCAGCGTCCCGCCTATGCGCTCGCACAGGCGGCGGAGGCGCTGGAACGGCATGATACGGAGCTCTTCCTGCGGCGCGTGAATTTGACGGAGGTCTGTGACGCGGGCTATGACGACCTCACCTATGTCCTCTTTTCACGCGATACGAATCTAAAAGAAAAGGAGCGTACGGCTTCCGGAAAGTTTTATGAAAATATCAAAGGCTCCGTAGCGGCGGGACTGGCACACTCGATAGAGGAGGGGCTGCGGAGCGGCGCTTGGCCGGATCCGCAGGGCGCCGATGTGCTGAAGGGGCGCTCGCTGGGCATCGATTACGAGTATCTGATGGAGTGCAGTCACCTGCGCGACACATCGCTGCTCGGCATTGGAGAGGTTATACGCGAGGGGAGCGCCGCAACGGCGCATATCACGGTGCGGGATGAGGGGACTGGGCTGGAGTTCCCGTTGGAACTGCGTATGGAGCGCGGTGCGCGCGGCTGGCAGGTCGTTCGTGTGACGAACTATCGTGCGTATCTCGAAGCCGTCCAGAGTGCGGCGAGCGCGGATCTCTCACGCTATATCGAGGCGACGCGTCCGATTGTCGACCGTTACAACGGCGTCTTCCGTTCAACGCAGCGTGCATTCCGGAATCTCACGGAGAGCGCGTATGGGACATATACGACGGAGTACCGCACCGCGCTCATCCGTTTGCTCCGAGAGGATATGATCCCGCTGCTGCGGAAATATCGGAGCGAGCTGGATGCCGTGGAGGTGCCTCTCGGCGCGCAGTATCTCGCGGCGCAGCGCAAGGCATCGGTCGACGCGACCGTCGCCGCGTATGAAAGTTTCGTCCGCGGGCTTGACGACGGACTGCCGGAGGAGTTCGTCCGAGCCGAGACGCTGCATAAGATCGCGCTCACCTACGATCTGCGTGTCGGCGATATGATCCGCCGCGGGGCGGTGAGCAAGGAGACGCCCGCGACGCCGTGAGGGGAAGGAGAGCCGGTGTGCAGCGATGACGCAGATCAAACGATTGGATCACTTTGTCTTAACCACCGCCCGATTGGACGAGTGTCTGCATTTTTACGCGGACGTTTTGGGGATGCGGGTCAGTCATGAAAACGGACGCTATGCGCTGTTCTTCGGCCGACAGAAAATCAACATCCACACGCGGCCGACAGAGTTCCTGCCCGCGGCGGCGTGCCCGCAGCCCGGCGCGCTCGACCTCTGCTTCGTCGTTGACGGCCCGATCGAGGAGGCACGGCGCATGCTGCGCGCGCGGGGGATCGTGCCGGAGACCGAGATTGTAAAGCGCCGCGGGGCGCTCGGGGATATGCGCAGCATCTACCTGCGCGACCCCGACGGGAATCTTGTCGAGTTGTGCAGTTATGAAACCGGGGCAAATGAAAACGCCTGAGCGAGCGCTCGGGCGTTTTGTCGTTTTGAGGGGATATTCCTCCGATCACAGTCGGCCCTCTATGTTCTTACGCCGAGTTTCCGCCGCAGTCCCCGTTTCCACCCCAGGCAGAGCAGGGCGATCATGACGAGGAAGCTTGCGTTGTACGCGTTGTAGACGACGAGCATGGAGTGGATGCCGACGAGATCCCAGGCGTAGCACCACGCGACGCGGAAGATGGAATAGGCGGCGAGCGACGTCAGCATGGGATAGAACGTGTCGCCGAGGCCGCGGATGGCACCGATGTAGACTTGATTGATGCCGTAGAGCCAGTAGAAGGGCATCGTCCAGTAGACCGCCTCGAGACTGTTGCGGACAGTGGCGGCATCGTTGGTAAAGAGCGCGATCAGCTGCGGCGCAAAAAACGACGCGATCGCCGCCATGAGGGCCGATCCTCCCACGACCGCGCGCAGGCTTGCCCGAACGCCCCGGCGCACGCGGTCGAACTGTGCCGCGCCGACATTTTGCCCGATGAAACTCGTGAGCGCGATGCCGAACGCGAACAGCGGATAGTAGAGGAACCCCTCGACGCGCGCATAGACCGTCATGCCCGCCATCGCCGCGTACCCGAACGAGTTGATGTAGCCTTGGATGACGAGGGAGGAGACGCTCATAAAGACGGCCTGCATCCCCGCGGGGATGCTCATGCGGACGATCGGGGCGAGATAGCCCGCGTGAAAGAGCGGGCGGCGCACCGTGAACCGCCACGCGCCGTGCAGGTGAAAGATCTTATGCAGAACGAGCGCGGCGGCGGCATACTGGGAGACGACGGTCGCGATTGCCGCGCCTTTGATGCCGAGCGGGAATACGATGAGGAGCAGAACGTCGAGCGCGATATTGAGGACGACGGCGATGAAGAGATAGCGGAGCGCGCTGGTCGTGTTGCCGAGCGCGCGCAGGATCGCCGTCGCCGTGTTGTAGAAGAGCTGCGCGAGCATACCGAGGAAAGAGACGCCGAGATAGGCCGCGGCGAGCGGCACGATATCCTCCGGCGTATTGAGTCCCGCGAGCATGGCGGGGATTGCCGCCAGCCCGCCGAACGTAAAAAAGATAGAAAAGACGAGGACAACGACAAAGATGGTCTGCACCAGCGTGTTCAGTTTTTCATAGGAATGCGCGCCGTACAGATGCGAGACGAGCACGCTCAGTCCCGCCGAGCAGCCGATGAAGAAATTGACGATGACCGAGAGGATGAGACCGGCCGTGCCGACCGCAGCGAGGGACTCCGCGCCGAGCGTTTGCCCGACGATTGCCGTGTCCGCGATCGTGTAGAACTGCTGCAGCAGCTGCGTGAGTAAAATAGGGAACATGAATACAAGCAGCTGCCGCAGGATCGGGCCGCTCGTAAAATCCTGCTGATCCGCACTCTCAAAGAGCAGAACGTGCAGGTGATGCAGATTGTGATGCAAAAAGTCGTAGGCGAGGGGATTGTGGATGCCGTAGATGCGCTCCTTGCGTTTCATTGCGCATAGGCGATTCTTCATCGTCCGGATGTTCATAATGAAATATTTTAACACAGAAATAGATTCGTTGAAAGAAAAAAGACTGGGGCACGAACGCATTTCAGCGTCGGTGCCTCGGCCCGTTATCATACGCCGGCACGTGTCTGTGCCGTATGCCGATCTTCGATCGCGCGGCAATCGCACGGCGATGCGCCAAAATCCCGTACATAGAACCGTAACCTGAGTGACAGTCAAGCCTCCCTGCACGGCTAGGAATTAGGAGGGCACAAGGGAGTCGTAGTTGTTCGCTACGTCGACCGCAGTATCCGACGCAATGACACCGCCGTGCGCCAAGATTGGCTGTCACGCCGCCGCAGCCCCTCTGACGCGGAAGTTTCGATGCATAGCTAGGAATGAGGAGAATGCGAGCGACGGCGTAGTAAAAAGCTACTCCTAGCGAAGCATTCTCCGAAATGACAACGCTAGGCGCGAAAATCCCGCGTCAGAATCTATAGGTTACCTGCATCCGGAAATAATCCCCCAGTCGGAAGTGTTCGGGCGTGTAGAGCGTGTCGCGCATCTGCGTGCTGCGCGCGCCGAAAGTATACATCGCCTCAAGCATGAGGTCACGCGCGGGGACGAAGGCAATGCCCGTGGTAAAGGAGCGGATGCCGTCGAGGTAGCGGTCGGGCAGATCTGCGCCCGTGCCGCCGAGGAATGCGCCGTGCTCAAAGTTCTTGTAGTCGAGGTAGACACCCCAGCTGCCGGGAATATCCATGTCGGGAATGCCGAAGTCCAGACGCATGACCCAGAAGTACGGCACAGAGCCGCCGCCCGTATAGCGTCCGTAGATGTCCCTGCCGCCGTGGAAGTAACGTCCCGTCGCAGCGCGGTTGATGCCGTAGTCGAAGGAGAACATCGTGCGCGGTCCCAGGACTGCGCGTGCGCCGATGCCGATGACATTCGCGATGGGGAGTTTCTCGCCCTTCACATCCATGCCGTGTCCGAAGGAGTGCAGCGTCCACAGCTCCGCACCGAGGCGGCTGCCGAACTGATGGCGTACCTTGAGGAAGCCCGCACGCTCCATCTTTGGAATCACGTCGTGTTTCAGCAGGAAGCCGGGCTGGCGGAAGGCGATGGGGGCACCGGGGAGAGGGATGGGGGCTCCGTTTACAGGATTAAACTGGACAGAGTTGCTAAGCCTCTCCAAGAAATGAGAAACTCCATTATATGTATGATTTGATCCTGCGTCTGTGCCGCGGATGGTTGCCGTCTCCCCAACGAAATCCGTGAACATACGGTCGATTGCCTGCGCACGCGTCAGCGGCTGCCCGTCCTCCGTCTCGTAGGTGCTGCCTGCATCTTCGACAGACTTTAGGATGTCGTCCATCATCGTCCGGATATTCTCGGAGCGCATCAGCCCCTCGACACCACCATATTTGGGATTATCGAGCAAACTCTGATCGAGTGAATTGTGTGCAGAGACATATTTCAATGCCTCTCTGCTATTATCCCGATAGAGGTCTCGAACAACGCCGTCGCCGCGCCGTACAACAACGCGTGCGCGGTAGAATGTGGTATAGGCACTGGATACCTTGCCGCGACTAGGACCTTCTTCCACGAATTTGTTCCATTGGTTTTCATAGTGTCCGCCCGGCTCGGCATTGGCACGGCGCTGCATCTCTGTATCGATAGATTTGAGGATGCCGACCAGTTCGCGGATGACTTCGAGCTTCTTCTCAGCAATCTGCACATCCGAGAGTGCGGGATCGCGCACCCAGTTGCCATTCGCATCTTGAATCTTGCCCGCGTTGTTATACTTCTCGCGGAAGTTCGCCGGTGCATTCGGGTCGTAGTTCATGGGATAGAGGTGTGCGTTCGTATTGTCGTTCGTATGGGTATAGTAGCCAAGCAGTTCGTTGAGCGTTGGGGCGCGGCGGATGATTGTTGCCTCCTTGTGACTGTAGGCGCTGTCGTAGACACCTGTCGTGCGGGAGAAGTCGCCAAAGCCGGCGGCGACCTGCGTACGGTCCTTCGTATAGAGGACGCGTGCGCCGTCGTACTCCTTGCCGAACCAATAGCCCGTTACGCCCATTGGCTCGTGGATGCGCCCGAACGTCCAGTCCCAGCGTCCCGGGCTGCCCGTGACCTCGGCGCGTTCGATGTGAACACCGCCGAGCCCCTTATTTTCATCTACGGGATTCGCCGCATCGTTTGCCTTGCCCGTTGCGAGCACAGCCTTGACCCCGAGCTTGTCGTCAATGCGGTAGTCCGCGCCGATGCGCAGACGCTGCCCGAAGCCGTGTCCCGGGCGGTCAGCGTAGTTGCGTGCCGCCGCTTCGTCCGCCTGCGTCTCCTTCGTCTCGCGCATCTCCACACGGTCGTAGCCGCGATAGGTGCTCGTACGCATACGGTAGTCGCCGAAGAAGTCGAGGCTGCCCTTTGCCCTGCCGTCCGTCGCAGTCTCGGGACGGCGCAGGAAGAAGTCGTCTCCGTAGAAGTTTTTCAGCGGCACACCGTCCCGATCAACGAGTACGCCGTCCGCATTGCGATGAATTCCCGTGCCGAGGAACGAGCCGAAATCGTCGAATTTCATATTCACGCCGAAGCGGAACGTGCGGTCATGATAGGCGCGATCGTCGTCCTGATGGTTGAAGAGGTTGTCCACCCCTGCGTAGACGGTGAAGTCCTTGCGGATGTCCTTCTCGACGAGCAGGTTCCAAATGCCGAAACTCTTTTCACGGTACTCGCCGCGCTTGCGGGTGTAGTTGCCCGAGCCATCCTTTTCAAACAGGTTGTCTGTCTTAACGGAGTTGCTGTCGAGCATCCGGCTGAAGAAGCTGCCCCAGAATGCCGCACGCCAGCCGTGTGCATCGTCCTTGTAGTTGACACCGACATCGAATTTATGCGTCGGGCGATCGAGCAGGCGGCGCGGCAGCTCGTCGTCGCTCGCGTTGATTGCGTGCAGGTAGGTATAGCCGAGCTTTGCACTCCAGTTCTTGTTGAACTTGTGCTGGACCTCTGCCTCGATCCCCGTGAGCTTTGCCTTGCCGATGTTGCGGAAGCTGTAGATGCGGTCGGGGACGTTGCGGAAACTCTTGCCGTGGAAGTTGAAGTCCACGAGCTGACCCGTGAAGTAGTGGGTCATATAGTCCGAGATCTCGTTGTGGAACACACCGACCTTGCCGTAGGTGTGTTCGTTCTCTCCCTCGAGTGCGAGATCGATGTTGAACGATTTCTCGGGCTTCAGATTCGGATTGCCGATCCAGTACCAGCCGAGATGATTTGCACCCGTACCGCCGTACATCTCCCAGTTGTAGAACAGCTCGCCGAGCCCCGGCTCGCCGTAGCCCGTGCCGATGTTCGCCTTGAGCCGTCGGTGTTTCGCAAGCATGTGTGTCATGCCGAGGTTAAACGTTGCGTGCGACCCGAAGCGGTTGCTGTGATCGATGCGCAGGATGGGCGTGAGGATGGTCTTCGGCGTGACCTGCCAGCTGTCCTGTACATAGGCGTAGGTCTTTGTGAGATCTGCTTCGCCGATCAACAGCTGGTTTTTACGCTCCTCGAACACCTGTCCGTAATATTTCCCGTTGAATGTGATGTTTTTGTCCTGTTTGTAGGCGGGATTCGATCCGTCGTACAACAGCCCGTAGTATCCCAGTGTAGGAGCGTATTTATACATCATGGGCAGGTTATTGAATTTGGGATCGCTGAAATCGTTCTGCGCATTCAAGAGATCGTTGAACGCATTGAATTTATCTTCTAAATCAGGATCGGAGAAGCCGCTTTCAGCGTAAGCTTTTGCTTCCTCGTACGTCATTGGCGGCTTTTCCGAACCGTAGTATTCACCGTTCTTGTCCCAGATAAAGCCGTTCTCGTTGCGGAGAAATTTATAGTTGTGGACATACGAGTCCGGCTCATCGTCCTTCCCCGCCGTATTGTCCTCGACCGCGAGCGACTTATCATAGTCCCACGGGTTGATCCTTTTCGTGTAACTCTTTGGTGCATTGCGCAGACGTGAGCCCTCGGCGTACTCCTTTTGCCAGCCGAAGCCGTAGCTGAGATAGTGCGCGTCGTTTACGGCGGTGTTGAAGTGCAGGTCGACGTTCGTCTGCGTGTGGTCAAGATAGTCCACACCTGCGAGACTGTTCTTGCCCGAGTATTTGTCACGCCCGCTGCTGTAGTAAGTGAGGAGGGTCGAGTCGTCCTCACGCAGCTTGCCGTAGCCGTAGTTCAGCGTGAAGTCCGTATTCTTGCCGATGCGGCCCTCGTAGCTGAGACTGTACGTGTCACGCTTGCGGTCGCGCTGGTACACCTGCATCGGCTCGAAGAACGAACCGAGCGGGTAGAGTTCGCCCTTGTTGCGCCGCTGCATATTCTCGCGCTCTGTCGTGAAGCGGAAGGAGAGCTTGTTCGCATCATCAAAGCTGTAGGAACCGCTCACGCCGTCGTTCTTGATCGAGCCGTAGAAGCGCAGCGACGGTTTGAAATCCTCGTACCAGTTCTCGCCTGCGATGAACTGTTTGCCGTCGGAGTAGACGGGCATCACCTCACGCTTTGATGTCCACCCGCTGAGGTTCAGCTTGCCCATGTCACCCGAATCCGCACGCAGGTAGAAGTTCGCGGGCAGGGTGTTCGTCTCCGTGCCGCTATGACCGCGGGAGCTGTGATAGCGTCCTTCGATGTTCAGCGAGACGGACGGATTCTTCACGCCCTGCTTCGTGATGACGTGGATCACGCCGCCGATGGCATCCGCGCCGTACTTTGCGCTCGCTGCACCGCGGATGATCTCAATGCGCTCGATGTTCTCCGCACCGATGCGCAGCAGCTCGTCGCCGTTGCCGTTGTATTTCGCTTCGCCGCCGAGCACGCGCTGCCCATCCACGAGCAGCAGCGTGTGGCGCGGGTCACCTCCGCGGATTGATACGCCGACGTTGCCCATGGCGTCAATCGTGCGCGTAACGCCGACTTCGTTGAAGATCACGTCTTCGACGGACTTTGCCTGCTTGCGCGCGATGTCGTCCTTTGTGATGATCGTCGTCGACTGGGACTCGTACTTCGCGTCTTCCTTCGCGGCGTCCGCCTCCACGTGAACGTCGGCGGTAGAAACGCTGTTCTCATGCGGCGAGCCGTCATCCGCCCATGCGGTACAGACAGGCGCGGCAAGCCATGCGCAGACTGCGCAGGTGAGGAGGCGTTTTTGACCTCGTTTGGTCATCATTGTGGTTCTCCTTTGAGGGTATGGATATTTATTGTATCTCTTTGGAATAGAATGAGAATACATATCAAATTATACGATGAATAAAATAAAATGTCCATATGTTTATGAAAAAAATATTATTATGTTCAATATTAGAGAAAATACAATTTATATTAGAACCATCAGAATCATTTCTAAATAAGATACAGGAGAATCGTTCGCGCGTTGATTTATGGGATCGCGGCCAAATAAAAAACCGCCCTTACGAGCGGTTTCCTGTCCTGTGCCGGAGTTCTCAGAACGCCGGAATGATGGCGCCTTTGTACTTGTCGTTGATGAAGTTCTTTACGGTATCGGAGTGAAGCGCTTTGAGGAGCGCCTTGATCTCGGGACGGTTCTCGTCACCCGCGCGGATGGCGATGATATTGACGTACGGAGAGGTTTTGTCCTCCATGAAGAGGGCGTCGCGGGTCGGAATGAGATCCGCCTGCATTGCCCAGTTCGTGTTGATGACGGAAATGTCGACGTCGTCAAGCGTGCGCGGGAGCTGCGGCGCTTCGATCTCCTTGAAGTTCAGCTTCTTCGGGTTCTCGGCAATATCCGCGATAGTTGCGGTTTCGCCGACGCCGTCCTTCAGCTTAATGAGACCCGCGCGCTGGAGGAGCAGGAGGGAGCGGCCGCCGTTCGTGGGATCGCTCGGGATGGAGACCTGTGCGCCGTCCTTGATCTCGTCGAGTTTCTTGATCTTGTGCGAGTAGATGCCCATCGGTTCGACGTGGACGCCGAGGACGTTGATGAGTTTGACTTCCGGATGTTCCTGCATAAAGTTCTTCAGATAGGGCTCATGCTGGAAGAAGTTCGCGTCGATCTCTTTGTCGTTCGTCGCGAGGTTCGGCTGCACGTAGTCGTTGAATTCGGCGATCTCGAGTTTGACGCCTTCCTTTTCGAGTTCGGGCTTGATCGCTTCGAGGATCTCGGCGTGGGGGACGGGAGAGGCGCCGACCTTGACGACCTTCTCCGATTTGGCGTTATTGTCCGCGCCGCCGCAGCCGACAAGAGCGAGCGCGGCAATCGCGAGGACGAGCGTGAATATTTTTTTCATAAGGGACCTCCTTGTGGAACCAAAACTATCTTTTATTCAGACGTGCGGCAAGGGTGTTGCCCGCGAGCTGCACGAGCTGGACGAGAATAATGAGAATGACGACCGTCGCGATCATGATGTCGGGGCGGAACCGCTGATAGCCGTAGCGGATCGCGAGATCGCCGAGGCCGCCGCCGCCGATGGCGCCTGCCATTGCGGACTCGCCGACGAGGGCGATGACGACGGTCGTGAGCTGGCTGACGATGCCCGGCATGGACTCCGGCAGGAGGACACGCGTCACAATCTGCATCGGCGTCGCGCCCATGGCGAGTGCAGCCTCGACGAGACCGTGCGGCACCTCCCGCAGGGATGTCTCGACCTGCCGCCCGATGAAGGGGACGGAGGCGATGACGAGCGGCACCATCGCGGCGGTCGTGCCGATGGCGGAGCCGACGATGAGGCGCGTGAGCGGGATGATCGCCACCATTAAGATAATGAAGGGAACGGAGCGCACGGCGTTGACGGCAGCGCCGACGGTGCGGTTCACGGCGGGAGAATCGAGAATCTCGCCCTTTGCCGTGACGTGCAGGAGCACGCCGAGCGGGATGCCGAGCGCGCTCGCGACGATCATGCTCAGGACGACCATATAGACGGTTTCGCCCAGCGCCTTAGTCAGCAGAGGAATCATTTCGGCGGACATAGCCGATCACCTCCTGTTTCAAATGCTGTGCGGAAAGATATGAGATTGCCGTGTCGATTTCCGAAGGTTCGCCGCGCAGGCCGATGATCATGCGGCCGAAGGGCATACCCTTCATCTGGTCGAGGGTGCCGAAGAGCATCGTCACCTCAATGTCCGGGAAGAGGCGGATCATATCGGCGAGCACGGGATCGTCGGCGTTCTTTCCGAGAAAGGTGAGGCGCAGGAGCATATAGCTGCCGGGACTCGGCTCCCGTTCGATCGAATTGCCGCGGAACGCCGTCGGCAGGTCGTTCGAGAGCAGGACGCTGATAAACTCTTTGGTAATCGGCTGCTGCGGCTCCGTAAAGACGTCCACGACGTCGCCCTCTTCGGCGATGATACCGCCGTCGATGACGGCGACGCGGTCGCAGATGTCCTTGATCACCTGCATCTCGTGCGTGATGACGACGACGGTTAGTCCCATCCGCCGGTTGATGTCGCGGATGAGCGCAAGGATGGATTTTGTCGTCTGCGGATCGAGCGCCGAGGTCGCCTCGTCGCAGAGAAGCACCTTCGGATTGTTCGCAAGCGCCCGGGCGATGCCGACGCGCTGTTTCTGCCCGCCCGAGAGGTGGCTCGGGTAGGCGTCCGCCTTATCCGCGAGCCCCACAAGCGTGAGGAGTTCCGTCACCTTCGGCCGGATCTCGTCGGCGGGGCGCCCCGCGAGGCGCAGAGGGAAGGCGACGTTGTCGTAGACGGTCGCCGAGGAGAGCAGGTTGAAGTGCTGAAAGATCATGCCGATGTGCCGCCGCTCTTCGCGCAGCTCGCTCTCGCTCATCCGCATCATGTCGCGTCCGTCGATGAGCACCTCTCCGCTCGTCGGACGCTCGAGCATGTTGATGCAGCGGATGAGCGTGGACTTGCCCGCCCCCGAGAGACCGACGATGCCGTAGACCGTGCCGCGCTCGATACGCAGGTTGATGCCGCGCAGCGCGTGCACGTCGGAGTCGTATGTTTTAATGATATTTTTCAGCTGTATCATTATGGAAACTTCCTTTGTGCAATGTTAGGAACAAACGTAGCACACGCGCGGGCGTTTGTCAATGTTTTCGGCCAAACGACATAATGCCCTCGGCGGAGCCCGTTCAAGTTTTGCGTTTCGAGGGGCGCACATACCGGAAAAAGATTTGTATGAACTATTGACATGAAAATTAGGATGTAGTATTATATGATGACCTATTGACTTAAGTATGGGGTTCGTGCGCCTTTTTTGGCTTTTTTAGAAAGGATTTGGGGGAGTGCCCGGCAGCGGGCGCTTCCATAGGAGCAAGGGATCGAACGGTTGCCTTGTTCTTTTTGTGTCCTTATAGAAAAGTGTCCGCGTCCGGATTCCATCAATAATAATCCAGCGAAAGGGTGACAGCGTTCATGTTCAATCCTGTGTCGGTCGGCCGTCGCACCCGGTATAGCTATGCGCGCATCAAGGAAGTTATGGAGATGCCGCATCTGCTCGATATTCAACGGTCGAGCTACCGGTGGTTCCTCGATGTGGGACTCGGGGAGATTTTCCACGATATCTCGCCCATTCAGGACTTCTCGGGGAATCTCATCCTTTCCTTCGAGTCGTTTGCGCTCGGCGAGCCGAAGTATGATCTCGACGAGTGTAAAGAGCGTGACGTAACGTATGCCGCGCCGCTTCGCGTGAACGTACGGCTCGTCAACCGCGAGACGGGGGAGATCAAGGAACAGGAAGTGTTCATGGGCGATTTCCCGCTCATGACCGATACGGGCACGTTCATCATCAACGGCGCGGAGCGCGTTATCGTCAGCCAGCTCGTGCGCTCGCCCGGCGCGTATTACGGTGTGGAAATCGATACGACGGGCAAGGAACTCTATAACGCGACGATCATCCCGAACCGTGGCGCGTGGATCGAGCTCGAGACGGATGCGAACGACGTTGTGTCCGTGCGCATCGACCGTACGCGCAAAATGCCCGTCACCTACCTCATCCGTGCGCTCGGTTACGAGACGGACGGAGAGATTCGCGCGCTCTTCGGCGACGATCCGCGTATCCTCGCGACGATTGAGCGCGATACCGACGAGGTGAAGTCCCGCGGCAAGTCGGTGATCGAGATCTACCGGCGCCTGCGTCCGGGGGAACCCGCGAACGAGGACAACGCGCGGCAGCTCCTCGAGGTGCTGTTCTTTGACTCGCGGCGTTATGATCTTGCGACGGTCGGGCGCTATAAACTCACGAAAAAGCTCGGCTGGCGCCGCCGCCTGCTCGGCAAGGTGCTCGCGGAACCCGTTGTGGATAAAGAGACGGGGGAAATCGTGTTCCCGAAAGGCGAGGCGATTACGCCGGAGATGGTGGACGCCGTGAGCGAGGAGCGCGAGACGGCGCTCTTTGGCGAGGGCGAGCTTGTCGTGCTCAACGTGCAGAAGCCGGACGGGGGGATTTACCGTATGCTCTGTACGCCGACACGCGACTATCAGTACCGCACGATCACGCGCGAGGATGTGATGGCGTCGATCAGCTATCTGCTCGGCCTCATGGACGGGTTCGGCAATACGGACGACATCGACCATCTCGGCAACCGCCGCGTGCGTGCGGTCGGGGAACTGCTGCAGAACCAGTTCCGCATCGGCCTCTCGCGTATGGAACGCGTCGTGCGCGAGCGCATGACGATCCAAGAGACGGACAGCATTACGCCGCAGGGGCTCATCAACATCCGCCCCGTCGTGGCGGCGGTGAAGGAGTTCTTCGGCTCCTCGCAGCTCTCGCAGTTCATGGATCAGCACAATCCGCTCTCGGAGCTGACGCATAAGCGCCGCCTCTCGGCGCTCGGCCCCGGCGGCCTTTCGCGCGAACGCGCGGGATTCGAGGTGCGCGACGTCCACAACTCGCACTACGGCCGCATGTGTCCGGTCGAGTCGCCGGAAGGTCCGAATATCGGCCTGATCGGCTCGCTCGCGAACTATGCGCGCGTCAACCGGTTCGGGTTCATGGAGACCCCGTACCGCCGCGTGGACAAGGAAAACCGGCGCGTGACGGACGAGGTGCGTTACCTCACGGCGGACGAGGAGGACGAACTCATCATCGCGCAGGCGAACGAGCCGCTCGATGAGAACGAATACTTTGCAAACGAGCGCGTCACGGCGCGGTTCCACGAGGAAACGGGGCTGCACGCGCGCGACCGCGTGGACTATATGGACGTTTCGCCGCGTCAGGTTTTTTCGATCGCGACGGCGATGATCCCGTTCCTGGAGAATGACGATGCGAACCGCGCGCTCATGGGCGCAAACATGCAGCGTCAGGCCGTGCCGCTCCTGCGGACACAGGCGCCGCTCATCGGCACGGGCATGGAGTACAAGGCCGCCTGCGACTCGGGCGTCATGGTGCTCGCGCGCCGCGGCGGCGAGGTGACGGAAGTTGCGGCGGACGCGATTACCATCCGTTCGGATGAAGGTACGTTTGATACCTATAAACTGCAGAAATTTGTCCGCTCGAACCAGGCGACCTGCATCAACCAGCGTCCGCTGGTCTATGCGGGGGAGAAGATCGCGGAAGGGCAGCCCATTGCGGACGGCCCGTCGACGGACAACGGCGAGCTCGCGCTCGGCTACAACATCATCGTCGCCTATATGCCGTGGGAAGGCTATAACTACGAGGACGCGATTCTCCTCAGCGAGAATCTCGTCAAGCAGGATCTCTACACCTCGATCCACATCGAGGAATATGAATGCGACGCGCGCGATACGAAGCTCGGCCCCGAGGAGATCACGCGCGATATCCCGAACGTCGCCGAGGAAGCGCTGAAGGACCTCGACGAGGAGGGCATCGTCTCCATCGGCGCGGATGTGCGTCCCGGGGACATCCTGGTCGGCAAGGTCACGCCGAAGGGCGAGACGGAACTGACGGCGGAGGAGAGGCTCCTGCGCGCGATCTTCGGGGAGAAGGCGCGCGAGGTGCGCGATACCTCGCTGCGCGTGCCGCACGGCGAGGGCGGGAAGATCATCGACGTGAAGATCTTCACGCGTGAGAACAATGACGAACTGCCGCCGGGGGTCAACCGCCTCGTGCGCGTCTACATCGCGCAGAAGCGCAAGATCTCGGTCGGCGATAAGATGTCCGGCCGCCACGGGAACAAAGGCGTCGTCTCGCGCATCATGCGCCAGGAGGATATGCCGTTCCTGCCGGACGGCACCCCCGTCGACATTGTTCTGAACCCGCTCGGCGTGCCGTCGCGTATGAACATCGGGCAGGTGCTCGAGACGCATCTCGGTATGGCGTGCCGCGTGCTCGGCCGGCGTATTAAAGACGGTGACCCGACGGTGGAGGGAGACCTCCGTAAGGCCGGCTATAACTTTGACGTGAACGGGATGCCGAAGCCGGATGAGGCGGGCATTCACATCGCGACCCCGGTCTTTGACGGCGCGGGAGACGACGACGTGTTCGGCACGATCCGCGCGGCGGGACTGCCGGAGGACGGCAAGACCGTGCTCTATGACGGACGCACGGGAGAGCCGTTCGAGAACCGCGTTACGGTCGGCTGCGTCTACATGCTGAAACTGCATCATCTTGTGGACGATAAGATCCACGCGCGTTCCACAGGACCGTATTCCCTCGTCACGCAGCAGCCGCTCGGCGGCAAGGCGCAGTTCGGCGGTCAGCGTTTCGGCGAGATGGAGGTCTGGGCGCTCGAGGCCTACGGCGCGGCATATACGCTGCAGGAGATCCTGACGGTGAAGTCCGACGATGTTGTCGGACGCGTCAAAGCGTACGAATCCATCGTCAAGGGCGACAACATCCCCGAACCCGGCGTTCCCGAGTCCTTTAAGGTGCTCATCAAGGAACTGCAGGCGATCGGTCTCGATATCAAGGTGCTCAACGAGGATGCGAAGGAAATTGCCATCCGCGACGAAGAAGACGAGGATATCAACGAGAAGGCGCGTTCCCTCGATCTCGATGTGGAGGGCGTCGACGAAAACGGCGCCGCGCCCCCGCCTCCGACTTACGAGGAGGGGGATGAGCCGGAGAGCGAAGGCGATGTGACGGATGACGACATTATCGCGCATATCGACGGCGCGGACGAAGAACTCGAAGGCGATATGGATGAGATCTTAAGCGACGGTCTCGAGAGCATCGACACGCCGAACGAGGACGATCCGGAATTCTGATTCATAGGAAGGGAGTGGCATCTGTTGCTGGATGTAAACAATTTTGACTCAATGCGGATTGGACTCGCTTCCCCCGATAAAATTCGTGAGTGGTCGCACGGCGAGGTGAAAAAGCCCGAGACCATCAACTACCGTACGCTCAAACCTGAGCGCGATGGTCTCTTCTGCGAGCGCATTTTCGGGCCGACACGCGACTGGGAATGCCACTGCGGCAAGTACAAGCGCATCCGTTACAAGGGCGTCGTCTGCGACCGCTGCGGCGTCGAGGTGACGCGCGCGAAGGTGCGCCGCGAGCGCATGGGGCATATCGAACTCGCCGCGCCCGTCTCGCATATCTGGTATTTCAAGGGCATTCCGAGCCGCATGGGGCTGATTCTCGACATTTCGCCCCGGTCGCTCGAAAAGGTCCTCTATTTCGCATATTACATTGTCGTGGATCCGGGTGAAACGGATCTCAAGAAAAAGGAACTGCTTTCCGAGCGCGAATATCACGACGCCCTCGAGAAGTACGGCAATACCTTCCGCGTCGGCATGGGCGCGGAGGCGGTCAAGGAACTGCTCGAGGAACTCGATCTCGAGACCATGAGCGAACAGCTGAGGAACGACGTGCGGACAACGTCTGGACAGAAGAAAGTGCGCGCGATCCGCCGCCTCGAGGTGGTCGAGGCGTTCCGGAAATCCGGCAATCGCCCGTCGTGGATGATCATGGACGTCGTGCCGGTCATTCCGCCCGATCTGCGCCCGATGGTGCAGCTTGACGGCGGCCGTTTCGCGACCTCCGATCTCAACGACCTCTACCGACGCGTCATCAACCGCAACAACCGCCTGCGGCGCCTGCTCGACCTCGGCGCGCCCGACATCATCGTGCGCAACGAGAAGCGCATGCTGCAGGAAGCGGTGGACGCGCTCATCGACAACGGCCGCCGCGGCCGCCCCGTGACGGGACCCGGCAACCGCGCGCTCAAGTCCCTCTCGGACATGCTCAAGGGCAAGCAGGGGCGGTTCCGTCAGAACCTGCTCGGCAAGCGCGTGGACTACTCCGGGCGCTCCGTTATCGTCGTCGGGCCGGAGTTGAAACTCCATCAGTGCGGCCTGCCGAAGGAGATGGCGCTCGAACTCTTCAAGCCGTTCGTCATGAAAAAACTGCAGGCGGACGGCGCGGCGCACAACATCAAGTCGGCCAAACGCATGGTTGAGCGCGCGCGTCCCGAGGTCTGGGACGTGCTCGAGGATGTCATCAAAGAGCATCCCGTGCTTCTCAACCGTGCGCCGACGCTGCACCGCCTCGGCATTCAGGCCTTCGAACCGGTGCTGACCGAGGGGCGCGCGCTGAAACTGCACCCGCTCGCGTGTACGGCGTACAACGCGGACTTTGACGGCGACCAGATGGCGATCCATCTGCCGCTCTCGGCAGAGGCGCAGACCGAGGCGCGCGTGCTCATGCTCGCGGCGAACCACATCCTTGCGCCGAAGGACGGCAAGCCCATCATCGTTCCCTCACAGGACATGGTGCTCGGCTCTTATTACCTCACGAAGCTCAAACCGGGCGCGAAGGGCGAGGGCAAGGTCTTTACGGGCACATCGGAAGCCCTGCTTGCTTATCAGCAGAAGAGCCTCGATCTGCAGGCGGAGATCCGTGTGCGCGTCGAGGGTTACGGCCTCGTTCGGAGTTCCCTCGGCCGCCTTATTTTCAGCGAGATCCTGCCCGAGGAATTGCGTCAGTACCGCCGGGATCCGGAGACGGGCGAGTGGAGCCTCGGCGTGCTCATGAACAAGAAGGAACTCGGCAAGCTTGTTGCAAACTGCTACGATCACTTCGGCGCGACCAAGACCGCCGAGGTCATCGACCATGTGAAGAATCTCGGCTACCACTATGCCTGCATCGCGGGCATGACGGTCGCCGTTTCAGACGTCATCGTTCCGCCGAAGAAGAAGGACATCATTGCAGCCACACAGGCGAGCGTCAACAAGGTGGAGCGCCAGTTCGGACGCGGTCTCATCACCGAGGACGAACGTTACAAGAAGGTTGTCCAGCTGTGGACGAAGGCAACGGACGATGTGGCGGACGCCATGATGGAAAACATGGATCCGTTCAATCCCATCTTCATGATGGCGGACTCCGGCGCGCGCGGCAACAAGCAGCAGATGCGCCAGCTCGCGGGCATGCGCGGCCTCATGGCCGACCCCTCGGGCAAGATCATCGACCTGCCGATTACGGCGAACTTCCGCGAGGGACTCACCGTTTCCGATTACTTTATCTCGTCGCACGGCGCGCGCAAAGGGCTTGCCGACACGGCGCTGCGTACGGCGGACTCGGGCTACCTCACGCGCCGTCTCGTGGACGTCGCGCAGGATGTCATCGTTCGCGAAGAGGACTGCGACGTCTCCGCAATCAACCTCATGCAGGTGCGCGCGCGGCTTGCGGAATCCGCGTTCGACGCGCTGGAACTCCTTGTGGAGAGCCTGATGGGGCGTCTGCTGGCAGCGCCGATCTATCATCCTGAGACGAAAGAACTCCTCTATCCGAGCGACACCGTGCTCAGCGACGAGGTCCTTGAGACCGTCGGCGAGCTCGACATCCGCGAGATTATGGTGCGCGGCTCCTCAGTCAACGTGGAGGGTGCCGTCAGCAATGCGATGATTACCGAGAGCATCACGCTCGGCGAACCCGATGCGAAGAAACGCAAGAAAGCCCATGCGGCCGTCGTGCGTGAACTCAGCCGAAAGGAAGTCGTGCGGGATGTGATCCTGGACGACGGCACCGTGCTTGCGGCAGAGGGAACCATGCTCACGGATAAGCTGGTCGACGCCGTGCTCGACTCCGAGGTGCATGAACTCTACATCCGCAACAACAATGTCCGCGGTATCGAGGTCGAGGCCATCACCGAAGGCGCGGGCGTTATCGAGTCGCTCGCCGACCGCATCGTCGGACGCGTCCTCGCGGAGGACATCGTAGACGAGGCAACGGGCGAGAAGATCGCCTCCGTCAACGACCCTGTGGACGAAGCGCTTGCAAAACGCATCGAAGGCGTACGCAAACGCGTCTCCATCCGCAGCGTTTTGACATGCAAATCGCAGTTCGGCGTCTGCATGAAGTGCTACGGACGCGACCTTGCCAACCAGGCCGAGGTCGAGATCGGCGAAGCCGTCGGCATCATTGCCGCACAGTCCATCGGCGAACCGGGCACGCAGCTTACGATGCGTACGTTCCACTCGGGCGGCGTCGCGGGCGACGATATCACCCAAGGTCTGCCGCGCGTTGAGGAGCTCTTCGAAGCGCGCAAGCCCAAACACAACGCGATCATCGCGGAAAACGAGGGCGTCGTGACCGTCGAGGATACGGGCAAGGGGATGCGCACCGTTACGATTACGTCTGCGGACGGCGTGACGCGCGAATACACGGTGCCGTTCGGCGCGCGCATGGCCGTGCGCGACGGTGCGGAACTAAAACCGGGCGATAAGATCACGGAGGGCTCCATCAACCCGCACGATATCCTGCGCGTCTGCGGTCTGCAGGCGACCCAGCGCTACCTCGTCTACGAGGTGCAGAAGGTCTACAAGTCGCAGGGCGTTGAGATCAACGACAAGCACATTGAGGTCATGGTGCGGCAGATGCTGCACAAGGTCAAGATCGAGGAGGCCGGCACGACCGACTTCCTCCCGGGCGAATACATCGAGATCAACGCGTTCGAGGCGGCCAATACCAAGGCCATCGAGGAGGACGGCGAACCCGCCGTGGCAAAGCCCATCCTGCTCGGCATCACGAAGGCTTCGCTCGCGACGGATTCCTTCCTTTCGGCGGCCTCCTTCCAGGAGACGACCCGCGTCCTCACGGATGCGGCGATCAAAGGGAAAATCGACCCGCTCGTCGGGCTCAAGGAGAACGTCATCATTGGCAAACTCATCCCCGCAGGCACGGGTATGACCCGGTACCGCAACCTCGACATCATCGACCACGCGCCGCAGCCTGTGGCGGAGGAGATCGAAGAAGAGGAAGAGGTATACGAAGAGGTGGATTTGTCGCGGCTGGAGCATCTGAGTAATTAACAAGGTGACGCGGGATTTTCGCGCCTAGCATCGTCATTATCGCCGAACGCTTCGTCGACGTAGGCTGCATCTATGCCTTCCTCGCGTTCGCCTCAATTCCTTGCTATGCGTCGAAACTTCCGCGTCACTGAGATTGCAATAGAAAAGGACGTCAACACTGATGTAAAAATCGGTTGACGTCCTCTTTTTTTGTGTGTAAAATAGCGAAAGAATTATAGATAGGAAGTGTAATTTTTATGTCACAATACGATGAAAAATTCTTTTCAATTCGCAATACCACGCGGATGGCGCTCTGCATTGCGCTCATCTGCGTCAGCGCCTACATCGCGATCCCCGTGCCGTTCATGGCGCCGCTCACGATGCAGACCTTTGCGCTGTGCCTTACGGCGCTCGTCCTGACGCCGGGGCAGACGGCGGTCGTCCTCATCGGCTATACGCTGCTCGGCGCGGTCGGGCTGCCGGTCTTTGCGGGCGGGGTCGGGGGGCTGGCTATTATCTTTAGTCCGCGCGGCGGCTTTTTTCTCGGGTTCCTCGTTGCTTATACGCTGATGAGTTTCCTCAAAGGGAGTACGCCTTCGTTCAGACGTTATGCCGTTGTCGCCGTTCTCGTCAGCGTTCCCGTAACCTATATCTTTGCGACACTCTGGCTCGTCGTCCTTTTCGGGGATAAATTCGCCGGCATCGCCGCCGCATTCGGCGCGCTCGCACAGTATGTGCCGGGCGATATGATCAAGGCGGCGGCAGCGGCGGGGGTGGGGGGATCGCTCAATCGCCGCCTCCGATATATGTGACGCGCGATCTTGGCGCCTAGCGTCGTTATTCGTTGAACGCTTCGCTAGGAGTAGCTTTTTACTACGCCGTCGCTCGCGTTCTCCTCATGCCTAGCTATGCATCCAAGCTTGCGCGTCACCCAATTTACGGCATGACGCGGGATTTTGGCGCATAACTGTGTCACTGCGAAAAATACTGCGCTCGTAGTAGCTTTTTCTACGCCTTCGCTTGTATTTTTCTTGTTCCTTGTCTGCATCCAAACTTCCGCGTCACTTAGGTGTGGTATCATGTGGGATTTTCGCACCTAGCTTTACCATTTCAAAAACGCAGCTGATGAATAGCAGCCCGGACTGCCATACGGCATCAAAAATCCCGGTATACGTTGCCATCGTATGCCGGGATTTTTTGATGCCGTTTTTATTTACAAATACGGTCGATCCATGCAAACAATTCGTCCAGATCGTAATCGCCGGCATGACCGTATCCCCATGGGACGGCGAAGTCCACATCAGTGCCTGCATTGGCGAGGCGCAGGGCAAGAACGGCAGGAATGGGGAGCGCTGTATCGCGATCCTTGGCGCCGTGCCGAATACGGAAGTGCGGTGCGACTCGCACGCCGTTTGCGCCGATATAGTTCAGCGGGTTTAACATACGGATATCCGCTGCCGGAGCGAGTGCACCGTGCGTCGAATCATATTTCCGTGAGAACTTGGTAAAGTGACGGGGGCGGTTTGTCTCCGTGCCGAACTCATCATTTTCGCCGGAACTAAGATCGAATTTATCAAAGGCAGGGGTCGCTTTAAGACGCGTTGCCCAGCGCGCATATGCGGCAAGATCGACGTCTGTAACGCAGCCGTTTTGTACGGTAAACCAATCGGCGCCGTCCAAGGAGGCGTTATTGTCGACCGCATACTGTGCAGAGGTACGGTAAAGCCCTTTGATGTATTCCGCAAAGGTGCCCGTGCCGTCAGAGCCCAGCTGCATCACGTTGCCGGCGGCATCTTTCAGCCTGAGACTATTGAGGTAGCGGGGGAAGTCCTTTTTTAAGCGTGCAGAGGCTGCGATTTGATCTGTGGTCATCGGTGCTGCAGATGAGGTTTCTGTGGGGGCGTTTGCAGGTCGGTTTGAGACCTCGGAGGCTGTTTGATTCTCCGCGTTCGGGGTAGAGGCGGGAGCTCCCTGATGGTACTCGTTGATGCCCGAAAAGATCCACTCGTATGCCATGTCGGCGTGTTCGAGGTTGGTAATGGGGCAGTAGCAGCTGGCGGCAAAGATATCGTCTCGTGCACCTGCCGCACCAATCTCGGCAAGAGCCGCAGTGTAGTCCGAGCTGTTGCCTGTTGCACCGAGAAGTGCCGACAATGCACCGCCTGCGCTCGTTCCGTTTGAAATGATCCGCTCCGTATTTCCCGCGGGCAAACGTGCGGCGTTGTAGCGCAGATAGCGGACGGCGGCTTTATAATCCACAATGAGCGCGGGCGCTTTGCCGACATATACGCCCTGTGCATCGGTATTTGTACGCCCCCGTATTGCGGGAGCAACGACCACCAGTCCGCGGGAAAGTGCGGTGAGTGCTGCGTTCGGGGCACCTGACATGCGTGATTTTTCCTGCGGCTCTTCGATCTCTCCCGGCATATAGCCGCCGACACCATTCGGCATAAAGATCGGAGCAGTTGCCGCGGTATAACCGTTTACCGTGCCGCCGGTCAGATATGCGGCCGGAATGAAGATGCTTATACGCTGATGTGCGATATCTTTGGGGTTCGACACATAGGGAATATTGCGGTATGCACGGAATGCAACAGGCGTGCCGTTGAGCGACAGCACTTCATCCGTATAATTTGTGCCGTTAAAGATAAGTGTCGGCACGCTCGACGCGGCGGCCGGTGCGGTATCCGTCCCTGCGGTGCCGGAAATCGGAGCCGCCGACGTATTTCCCGCGCAGGTGCAGCTCAATAAAGCGCTGAGAACACCGACACGGATCAGCTGTAGATTGTTCACGGCAATCACCTTTCTATCATGGGAGAAAATAATAAGGAGGATACGGGCAGCACCGTATCCTCCTTATTATACCATAGATTTAGTTTTTCGGCGTCATATCCTCCGCTCTCAGCGTTCCGGCTTTCGCGCGGTCGGCAAACTCTGCCGTCGCGGTGAAGAGAACGTCGGTGGAGCTGTTCAGCGCGGTCTCGCAGGAGTCCTGCAAGACACCGATGATGAAGCCCACGCCGACGACCTGCATGGCGATGTCGTTGCTGATGCCGAACGAGGAGCAGGCGACCGGGATGAGGAGCAGCGAGCCGCCCGCAACGCCCGAGGCGCCGCATGCGCCGACAGTGGCGATGAGGCAGAGCAGGAGGGCGGTCGGCAGATCCACATGGATGCCGAGGGTATAAGCGGCCGCGAGCGAGAGGATCGCGATGGTGATCGCGGCGCCGCTCATGTTGATGGTCGCGCCGAGCGGAATGGAGATGGAGTAGACTTCCGGGTTTAGGCCGAGACGTTTGCACAGCTCCATATTGACCGGAATGTTCGCCGCAGAGCTGCGTGTGAAGAACGCGTAGATGCCGCTTTCCCGCAGGGTCGTCAGGACGAGCGGGAAGGGGTTGCGGCGAATGTGCAGCCAGACGATGATGGGGTTCATGATGAGCGCCACGGAGAAGAAGGCGCCGAGCAGTACGGCGAGCAGCCGCAGATAGCTGATGAGGGCGTCCACGCCGCTCGTACCGACAGCGTCCGCGACAAGCCCCATGATGCCGAACGGAGCGAAGCGAATGACCCACAGGACGATCTGCGTCATGACGACGGCAAAGTCGCGTACGGTATTTTTCGTCGTCGGGCTTGCTTTTTGCAGCGCGATGCCGGCGAGTATGCTCCAGGCGAGAATGCCGATGTAGTTTGCATTTGCGATCGCGTGCAGGGGGTTATCCACGATGTTGAGAATGAGGTTGTGAATGACCTCGACGATGCCGCTCGGCGGCGCGACGGATGCGTCGGCAACAACGAGATGCAGCTGCGTCGGGAAGAGGAAGGCGAACGCCACGGCAACGACCGAGGCGAGGAATGTCGCGATGAGGTAAAGCCGGACAATGGGCTTCAGCGCGGCGCCCGCACCTACAGTACGCTGTGCCATCGCGTTCATGACGAGGACGAAGACGAGGATCGGCGCGACCCCCTTGAGGGCGCGGACGAAGATGTCGCCGAGTACGGAGACCGCAGGGATCATAGCGGGCGCATAGAGAGCGATGATGATGCCGACGATAAGTCCGACCGCGATCAGTTTGATCAGCGCCGTCTCGCGGTACTTGCGGCTGATGCTCTTGAGCAAGAAAACTCCTCCTTTGGACGTAGAAAAATATGCCCCATTATAGCAGACTTTGAAAGCCTTGTCACTATAACGGGGCTGTATACCTTATCCTTGTCCAAGTTCGGCGATAAAACGTGCGACGGCGTCCTGCCAAGGAGGAAGGCGCTCAAATCCCGCCGCGTCAAGACTCCTCTTGCTGAGGCGCGAGTTCTTTGGGCGGACGGCCTTCGTCGGATGCGCGCGGCTCGGCACGGAGGTGACGGCGACATCCTTTCCCGCCGTCCGAAAGATCTCGGCCGCAAACTCTGCCCACGAACAGAACCCCTCGTTAGTCGCATGATAAAGACCGTACTTTTCCGATGCGATCATATCGGCGAGGAGCGGGGCAAGGTCCCGTGTGTAGGTCGGGGAGCCGACCTGATCGGCGACGATAGAGAGGCTCTTGTGCGTCTTTGCAAGCTCCAGCATCGTCTTGACGAAGTTCGTGCCGCGTGCGCCGAATACCCATGAGATGCGGACGATGAAAAAGCGTTCGAGGCGCGCTTCCACCGCCTCTTCGCCCGCAAGTTTCGATGCGCCGTAGACATTGCGCGGTCCCGTGGGGGCATCCGTCTCATAGGGGGCGTTGCCCGTGCCGGGGAATACGTAGTCCGTGCTGATGTAGAGGAATTTGACGTCGCGTTCCTGTGCGAGCCGCGCCAGGATCTCCGTGCCGGCCGCATTGACGAGGCGGCAGAGATCGGGTTCGTCCTCCGCGCGGTCCACGGCGGTGTAGGCTGCGGCGTGGAGGATCGCGTCCGGTTCGAACTCGTCGAGAACCGCGCGCATGGCGCTCTCGTCGGAGAGCGGGAACATGTGTGAGGAGACGCCGTACACCTCGTGTCCGCGTGCCCTGCACTCCTCGAGACAATCGGCGCCGAGCTGACCGGTGGCTCCGGTGATGAGAATTTTCATAAGAAGCCCTCCTTTCCGTGCGTTTTTCTCCATTGTAGCATAAAAAAAGCCGCCCGTCATGTGTGTGGGCGGCGCCGTCGTATACGTTTAAGCCTCCGGCGGTAAGACCGGGATGCGCAGCGTGATCTTTGTGCCGCGGTCTACCGCGCTCTCGAGGAGGATCTCGATGTTGTGTCGATCGGCGATCCAACGCGCGATCGAAAGGCCCAGGCCGGAGCCTCCCGTCTCTTTCGTCCGCGAGGAATCGACACGGTAGAAGCGGTCGAAGATACGCGGCTGATGCTCCGGCGCGATGCCGATGCCGTCGTCCGCAAGCGTCACGTCGATGGTTTTGCCGTCGGCTGAGAGAATGGAGGAGGCGCTGATGTGGCCGCCTGCCGGCGTGTATTTGACACTGTTTTCGAGGAAGATACGCAAAAGCTGGCGCAGGAGCACGGGGTCGGCGTAGACGATCGCGGGATCGTTCCTGCCGAGGGTCACCTCGTGCGAGGTCGTTACGGTCTGCATCTTCTCCATCGTGTCGGCGAGCAGAGCGGCGAGATCCACGTCCTCGCCGTTGAACGCCAATCGGCGCTGATCGGCGCGCGCGAGGAAGAGGAGCTTTTCGATGAGCTGCTGCATGTTCTCCGCTTCCGAACGAATGGATGTGATGCCCTCTTCGAGGGTCGCCTTGTCCTCGCGGCCCCAGCGCGAGAGGATATCCGAGTAGCCGAGGATGACCGTGAGCGGGGTACGCAGCTCGTGCGAGGCATCCGAGACGAAACGCTGCTGCTGCGTAAAGCCTTCCTGCAGACGGTCCAGCATGCGGTTGAACGTGCGAGCGAGCTCGGAAAGCTCATCGCGCGCGCGCGGCACGTCGAGCCGCCTGCCGAGGCGCTCCACCTCGATGCTGCGCGCCGTCCACGTGATCTCACGGATGGGCTTTAAGATACGATTGCTGAGGAAGTGCCCGGCGACAAGCGCGAGCACAAAACAGATGGCGACCGTATAAAAGATCAGCCGCTGCAGAGAGTAGAAAAAGTCCTTTTCCGTCGTGATCGTGCGGAAGAAGTGGATCCGGTAAGGCACACCCCCGTATGTCACGTCGCGTGTCGCATGGTAGACCGCGCCGTTGCGGAACGACGAGACCTCCATCTCCGGGTTTGCCCAAAACGGCGTTGCGATACGGCTTTCCTCAATCATTTGAATGGACGGGAAATGCGCGTCCGTGTCGAGGATGACGCGCCCGTCGCTGTCCGTGATGCGGACGATGACGCCGGGGATCACGGGGCCTTCGAACCAGAACTTCACATCCGTCGCATGACCGTTTTCGATGTTGCTCATCACGTGGCGGATGCTGCGGTCCAGATCTACCTCTGCCTGCCGGTAAAAATAGACATACGCGCCAACCCCCAGTATCGCAGTTGAAAGTATGAGCACGAAAAAGAGGATTGCCGCGTACAGCAGGGTGATCTTGGTGGATATTCGTACGTAGAAGTATCGGTCGATCCAGCGGGCAAGTTTTGCCTTAGTCGCGTACCACATAGCCGACGCCCCGCACCGTATAGATGTACTTCTGGTTGAAGCGGTCGTCCAGCTTTGCACGCAGGTAACGAATGTAGACGTCGACCACATTCGTCTCTCCCGTATAATCGAAGCCCCATACCTCCTGGAGGATCTGATCGCGCGTCAGTACCGTGCGCTTGTTGCGCAGGAGATATTCGAGGAGATCGTATTCGCGCTTGGTGAGGGCGACGATCTCGCCGTCCACCTGCACCTCATAGCGCGAGAGGAACATGATGAGGTTCTTGACCGTCAGACGGTCGCTCGGGTCGCCCTCGGCCAGATCGCGGCGACGGATCGCGTTATTGAGGCGCGCGATCAGTTCGGGCACGGCGAACGGCTTTGTGATGTAGTCGTCGGCGCCGATATCGAGCCCCTCGACGCGGTCTTCGACCGCATCGCGCGCCGTCAGCATGATGATGGGGACGTTCGAGATCTCTCGCACGCGGCGACAGATTTCAATGCCGTCCATGCCGGGCAGCATCACATCGAGGAGGATAATATCGTATTTTTCCTGTATGATGCGCTCGTAGGCGCGTGTTCCATTGCCTTCCGTTTCGGCCTCGAAGCCTTCGTGCTCCAATTCCATCTGCAAAAACCGCGCAATGCGGGCCTCGTCCTCGACGATGAGGACACGGGTCTTTTCATCCATGTGCTGCACCACCTAATCTTAATTTTTTAACTTGATGCCCTTACTATATATGAAGAGCGGAAAAATTAAAAGATGAAAGCGGGGGATTTAATTGAAAAATAATATCTCAGCCCTTTATTTATCTAAGTTTTAAGGGAATGAATCCGTGCGCTTTGCCGATCGTTTTCCGCTTGACAATCCGGCGCCTGTCCGCTATAACTCAGATTAAGATTAGATAGAATCGAGGAACGTACTTGACACGAACGGGAACGCTCTACCTCTGCGCGACGCCCATCGGCAACCTCGGCGACATGACCTATCGCGCCGTCGAGACGCTGCGCGCGGCGGACCGGATTGCGGCGGAGGATACGCGGCACACGCGGGGGCTGCTCGCACATTACGACATTCACACGCCGATGACGAGCTATCACGAGCACAACAAGGCGGAAAAGGGCCCTCTGCTGATTGAAGAATTAAAGGCGGGCAAGAACATCGTCTGCGTCAGCGACGCGGGACTGCCGGGTATCGCGGATCCCGGCGCAGATCTCGCGCGTCTCGCGGCTGCGGCGGGGATTCCCGTCACCCCGCTGCCGGGGGCAAACGCCGCGCTCGCGGCGCTTGTCTGCGCGGGGCTGCCGATCGAGCGGTTCGCCTTCATCGGCTTTCTCCCGCGCAGGGGCAAGCGTCGAAAGGAACTCCTCTCGCGCGTACGCTCCTATCCCGAGACGCTCGTCTTTTACGAGGCGCCGCATCGCCTGCGGGAAACGCTTGCCGCGCTTACGGAGGAACTCGGTACGGAGCGCCGCGCATGTGCCGCGCGCGAGATCACGAAGAAGTTCGAGGAGTTCCGGCGCGCCACGCTCGGGTCGCTCGCTTCCTATTATATGGAACATGAACCGCGCGGAGAGTTCGTCCTCGTCGTGGTGGGGGCGGATGCGGCGGCGGCGGAAGAAAACGGCGCGGACACACCCGATCTGCACGCGCTCTATGCGGCGCATTTGGCGGCGGGCATAGATAAGAAGGAAGCCATGCGCCGTACGGCGCGCGACCTCGGCATTGCGCGGCGCGACGTTTACAAGGCGCTCTTAGAGGAGAATACAGCCGCATACGACGGATAAAATCGGCGCGGCTTTTCGCTTGGAGAGGAAGAGGAGGATTATTGATGATGAAAACGGGTCCATTGCTATTTGCCGCAATCTTTGCGGCACTCGTATTGACGCCGACGGCGGCATTCGCCGACGGTTCCGCCGCAGAGGAGGTCGCGCCCGCGATTGATGCTGTCGCCTCGTCGGACGTATCCGACGCGTCGGATGCAAAATCCGCGCCCGGTATCGAAGGCGCCGCAAGCGGTGCCCCCGCCGCGGACAAGAATGCCGAGAAGCCTTTCCGCGTGGCGGTAGATCACCGCGTTCTTAGTCTGCGCTCGGCGATTCCCTTCCCGCCGCTTAAGAAACACACGGTATCCGACGGGAAAGATACGCCGAAAACGATCGGCTATACGACGGAGATCCCTGGGGGCGTCGAGTTTGGTGTGTTCCATATCGCATTCGGCGAGAAATATTATGCGCAGCATGTGCGCGGCAATGAGATGCGTTTCATCCAAGCGTACTACGTCATCCATATGCGCTCCGTGGAGGCCGATCCGAAATCGGGGGCGACGCTGCGCGCGTTCAGCGCGATCCCGGTCGCCAAGGCACAGGTCGGCGACGGGGCGCTCCTCTTTGAGTACGATGTGACGGATCATAAAAAGAAGGTCGACGACCACAATTATATTTTCTTTATCGCACAAGATCCTATCCTGTGGGCCGTCGAGGCGTCCTGCCCCGTCGGCACATCGGCGGAGGATCTTGCGCGTGTGCGCGACATATTCACGACGGTGCGCGTCGGAGACGCCTCGGGCAGCAAACTCTAACGAAGGGGACGACGATGCGTAACATACGATATATTCTATCCGCCGCGGCGGCGCTCTATCTTGTGTGTGCGCCTCCCACGGCAAACGCGGTGCGCACGCCGTGGCTGGAAAGTGTTCCCAATCTTGACGCTTACGTTGCGGAAAAGGCGGCAGAAAAGGATGCGCCGTCCCGTGCGGCGATAGGGGAGGGACATGGCGTCGCCCCCGCGCCGTCCGGTACCGACGGGCGCCTTCCCGTTGCGCCTGCGGGAACGCCTTTGCGTATTGTATCGGATCGGCACGTGCTCCGATTCGTGCCGAAGATTGCGCTCACGAAGCCATACCGGCTCGATCTCTCCTCAAAGGGGATTCCCGTGCAGGGGTCTGGGAATATGAAAAAACTCGACGTTTATATATTGTTCAATCAAGATGCGCCTCTCGTTTTCTGCGTGGCCTGTATGCATATGGACGAGGATTTTTACGCGGCACATATGCGCGGAAACGAGGAATCTATCGTCCAATCGGCGTACGGATTCGCTATGATGCTCGCCGACGCCGCACGTCAAAAGCGGGAGGGCGCCGGCGGCGGGTTCAGCATGGAGACGAAGGACCGCACGGACCTCGGCAATTTTGCACGGGAATTTGACAGCACCGTCCGAACGAAGGACGGCGATATGCGCGAGATCGCCGTCGTCGCGATGCAGGAGCCCGTCATGTGGATGGTGACCGCCTACTATCCTGCGGCGGCGGAAAACATCGATGAACTCGTACATGAGACGCTGCGGAGTGTGGAGGTAGAGACCCTGCCGGGTGCGGGCGCAAAGAAGGTGTGACGCGCGGCATGAAGCGTATTTTTGCCTGGGGGAATGAGACCGCTCCCTTGCGGGCCGTGCCCCGCTGTGGTAGTATGGAAGGAAAAATCAACCGAAAGAGGAATCATCATGAGTGAAAATACACCGTTTTACATCACGACGCCCATTTACTACCCGAGCGCGAAACTCCACATCGGACACGCCTACTGCACGACGATCGCGGATACGATCGCGCGGTTCAAGCGGCTCGCGGGATACGACGTGTTTTTCTTGACCGGATCGGATGAGCACGGGCAAAAGATCCAGCAGGCGGCGGAGAAGGAGGGCGTCACGCCGCTCGCGTATGTCGACCGCATCGTTGCGGGGTTCCAGGAGCTGTGGCGCCTGCTCGGCATCTCCTACGACGACTTTATCCGCACGTCGGAGCCGCGCCATCACGAGTTGGTTCAGAATATCTTCCAACGCATCTACGATCAGGGCGATATCTATAAGGGAGAATACAAGGGCCTCTACTGTACGCCGTGCGAGAGCTACTGGACGGAGCTCCAGCTCGACGAGCACGGCAACTGCCCCGACTGCCACCGTCCCGTGCAGGAGGTGGCGGAGGAGGCGTACTTCTTCCGCATGAGCAAATACGCGGATCGCCTGCTGGATTATATTCAGTCCCACCCGGACTTCATCCGGCCCGTGTCGCGGCGCAACGAGATGATCAGTTTCATCGAGCAGGGCCTTGAGGATCTGTGCGTTTCGCGCACGTCGTTCGACTGGGGCATCCCCGTGCCGTTTGATCCGAAGCATGTCGTCTACGTCTGGTTCGACGCGCTTACGAACTATCTGACGCCGATCGGCTATCTGCATGATAAAGAAACGTTTCGGAAATACTGGCCGTGTGACGTTCACCTCGTCGGCAAGGAAATTGTGCGCTTCCACACGATTATTTGGGGCTGCATGCTCATGGCGCTCGGCCTCGATCTGCCGAAAATGGTCTACGGGCACGGCTGGCTGATCGTCGACGGCGCGAAGATGTCGAAATCCGTCGGCAACGTCGTCGACCCGATCGCCCTCATTGAAGAGTTCGGCGCGGATGCCGTGCGTTACTTCCTTCTGCGCGAAATTACGCTCGGACAGGACGGCAATATCTCGCGCGACGCGCTCATCGGCCGCATCAATTCCGATCTCGCGAACGACCTCGGCAACCTGCTCCACCGCACGCTTTCCATGGCGGAGAAATACCGCGGCGGCGTGATTACGAAAGAAGCGGCGCAGACTGAGTTCGACGCGTCGATTGAAGAAATGGCGGCGGAGACGGTGAGGACCTATACCGCGCAGATGGAAGCGATGGAGCTGTCTCCTGCGATCCGCACCGTGTGGGCGTTCATTTCGCGCACAAACAAATACATCGACGAGACCGCGCCGTGGACGCTCGCGAAGGACGAGGCGAAGGCGGGGCAGCTTGACTCCGTGCTCTACCATCTCGTTGAGGCGCTGCATGAGATCAGTATCCTCGTTGCGCCGTTCATGCCGGGGACCGCGCGGCGCATCCATGCGCAGCTTGGCTTTGCGGATGATTTTGATGCGGCGCGGCTCGTGGATATCGCGCATTGGGGCAGTGTGCCGGACGGTCACACGGTCGGCACGGCACAGCAGCTCTTCCCGCGGATTGAAGTGGCATGAACGCCGTATTTGTCGACACACACGCGCATCTCTACGACGAGAGGTTCGCGGACGACCTATCGGAGACGATTGTCCGCGCGGCGGCGGCGGGTGTGACGCGCATCGTCAGTATGGGGGACTCCATGGAGACGTCCGCGCAGGTCGTGGCGGATACGGGATATCCCGCGCTCTACGGCGCCGTCGGCATCCATCCCGAGAACGCCGTGCCCTTGACGCGCGAGATGCGGACGCAGCTCCTTACCTGGGCGCGGCGCCCAAAGATTGTTGCTGTCGGAGAGATCGGTCTCGACTATTATTGGGAGAAAGACGCCGACCGACGGCTCACGCAGCGCGAGCTCTTCGCGGCGCAGCTGCATCTCGCGCGGGAAGCGGGGCTCCCCGTCTGCATCCACGACCGCGAGGCGCACGGCGATACGCTGCGGATATTGCAGGAGGAGGGGCAGGGCCTCGCGGGCGTCCTGCACTGCTACTCCGGCAGTCTCGAGATGGCGCGGGAGCTCTGGAAGATGGGCTTTTATATCGGCATCGACGGCCCTCTCACTTATAAGAACGCGGCAAAGCTGCCGGACATCGTGCGCGAAGCGCCGCGCGACCGTCTCCTCATCGAGACGGACAGCCCCTATCTCGCGCCCGTTCCGCTGCGCGGCAAGCGCAACGAGCCCGCGTACGTCGTTCACGTTGCGGCAAAGATTGCGGAGGTGCGCGGCGAGAGCGTCGAAGAGGTCGCATGCTATACGACGGAGAATGCTATACGCCTTTATCCAAAATTGAACAACTGATTTGCTATTGTTTTGCACGAAAACACAGGCCCCGTTCCATGGATAAACAGCCTAGGGAACGGGGCTTTTTGTAGGAGAAATATCCTAATTGTGGAGAATGAGATGAGAAAATGCCTATCAATTTGCTCCCATATCCCATTTTTCATGAAAAATTCAGCTTAAAGTGGGAAAATACGTGAAACAAAAGGGGGCATTCTATGAGATTGAAATCCATAGGGAATTTCGTTCAAACTAAGAAAAAAACCATTCTCTGTACGATGTTGGGCAGTATGATGCTGCTCTCCAGCGGATTCACAATGAACGGCTTTCCGAAGAATATGCACCGCGTCAGCGTGCATGTGGATGGCGAGACCATCACGGATATGACGGTACAGACGAAACCCGCCGACATTTTTGCCAAACTCGGCGTGAAACTCGGCGAGAAGGATACTTATGAAGTCTTCCGCAGCGAGGATCAGCGCCACACCGAGATCTCCGTGCGCCGCGCGGTGCCCGTGACGATCTCGTTTTGGGGCGACACGCAGGAGGTCATGACGAGCGCGCACACAGTCGGCGACGTTATGGCGGAGTACGGCTATAATATGAACGAGATCGACGTTGCGCCGGGCGTGGACGCCCCCGTGACGGAACATCTCGCCATCGCCTTGACGGAAAAACCGGAGGCCGCCGAAGCCCGCCGCGCACGCGAGCGTGAGGCGGAGCGTGTCAGCCGCGGCATCCCGCGCTATCGTGCCGCTTATACCATGCATGCGTCGGCCTATCTGCCGAGCGACGGGGGCGGCAGCGGCATCACGGCGATGGGAATTCCCGCACGTCACGGCGTCGTTGCCGTCGACCCGAACGTTATCCCGCTCGGTTCCCGGCTCTTCATTCCCGGCTACGGCGAGGCGATCGCCGCGGATACGGGCGGCGCGATCGTCGGCAACACGATCGATCTCTGCATGGAGAGTTACGACGAGGCGATCCAATTCGGGCGCCGCAGCGTCGAGGTCTATGTGCTCGAGTAATACAAAAAAAGATTCGCGCGAGGTAAAATCGCGCGATTTTTTTATTGACAAGCAGGGATAAGAGTGCTACTATATTCTCGTACCATAAAAACTTCATATGGATTGGATCAGGTGTAGGAAGATCGTTCGTACTCATGCGAAGATCGACCGAACTTAATAGGGAATCCGGTACAAGCCGGAGCGGTCACGCCACTGTAACAGCGAGCAGGCCTGCAAGTAGATGGTATCATCTACAGTCACTGGGGATAACGTCCTTGGGAAGGCGCAGGCGAGCGATGAACTGAAGCCAGGAGAACTGCCTGATTAACAATCACCGTTTGACCTACGAGTGATGGGGATGGGGATTACGAATCGTTCGCTTCAAAACGAAAATCCGGCGCTGCTGAGAGATCGGATTAGATGAGAACTGAGTGACGATATCGGAAGCCCGTCCTGCACAACGTGTGGGGCGGGCTTTTCGCTTGCCATACGGTGCGTGAGCAAAGCCCTGGGAGATCGGTGTGCATGGGGAGAGCAACTCCATGCATAGCGATTTCCCCGGGATGAAGGGGATGTATACGCCCCTTGGGGAAACATTGCTCATCTTTTCAGTTCTCATTTATCTCCGTTATGGAGGTCACTCCGAGGGTGGAAGCTCGGGGTGTTTTTTTTATAAAAAACTGCTTTGCGGCAGTTTTTAAGAGAAGTCTGATGAGTTCAGCTTCCCTTATCATACAAAGGAGGACGTACTATGCCGGAAGAAAAAGAGCGCTCAAGCGACGAAGAGCTTCAGAAGCTTCTGAAGAAATCGGCTGAGGTCGAGGATTTCCCCGACGTCCCGCTCGATGAGTTCACTCCGCCGACGGACGAGGAGTGGAAAGCTGCGTGCGAAGCTCTGCTCAAAGGAGCTCCGTTCGAAAAGGTGATGTTCACGAAAACTTACGAGGGCATTACTTTCGACCCTATGTACACAAAGAAGCACATGGAGGACATCCTGCCCAAGAGTGTGATGCCGGGCATGGGCGACTTCCTGCGCGGCGTGGACGCGGCGGGCTATATCGGCAAGCCGTGGGGGATCGCGCAGGCCTGCGACGAGACCCTGCCGAAGGAGAACAACGAACTGCTCCGGCACGAGAATGACAAGGGAGCGACGATTTATCACATTGTGCTGGACAGTGCGACGCGTAAAGGCGTGGACGCACGCAAGGCGGAGCATGTCGGCGATCTCGGCACGAGTGTGACGACTGTCGAGGATATGCACACGCTGCTCGAAGGTCTTGATCTCGGGAAGTTCCCGATCTACATTTACACAGGCGCCGCGGCTCTGCCGATCCTCTCTCTGGTTGCGGCGGCACGCCGTGCGGCGGGTGAGGATATGTCGGGGGTGCGCGGTATCGTCGGCGCCGATCCGATCGGAGAACTTGTCACACACGGCAAACTTGCCGCGCCTCTTGCCGCGTATTACGATACGATGGCGGCAGCCGCACGCTGGGCCGTGGAGAAGGCGCCGCACATCAGAACGGTCTTTGTCCGCAGCGACGTCTACTCGAACGGCGGCGCGAACGACGTGCAGGAGATCGCCGCCTCGCTTGCGACGGCAACGGCATATCTGCGTGCTCTTTGTGAGCGCGGCCTCACCGTTGACGACGCGGCGTCGCAGATCGCGTTCGCCTTCTCTATGGGCGCGAACTTCTTCCTCCAGATCGCGAAGCTGCGCGCCGTGCGTCCCATCTGGGCGCAGATCGTCAAGGCGTTCGGCGGAAATGCGGAGTCGCAGAAGATGCGCATCCATGCGCGGCCGGCGCTCTTCTTCAAGACCATCTACGACCCGTACGTCAACATGCTCCGCAATACGACGGAGATCTTCTCGGGCGTCGTCGGCGGCATCGATTCTTTCGAGAGCGCGCCGTTCGACGAGCCGATCCGCAAGGGCGACGAGTTCTCGCGCCGCATTGCACGCAACATTCAGATCATGCTCCAAGAGGAGTTCGGCATGCTCCAGCCGATCGATCCCGCGGGCGGTTCCTGGGCGGTCGAGTCGCTGACGCGGCAGATGAAAGAGCGCATCTGGGCGGAGTTCCAGACCATCGAAGGCAAGGGCGGCATCGTCGAGGCCTTAAAGAGCGGCTATGTGCAGGAAGAGGTCGCGAAGATTCTCGCGGATCGTTTCAAAAAGGCGGATTTGCGCAAGGACCGCATCGTCGGCAACAACATGTATCCGAACATGACGGAGACTCTGCTGGATCGTCGCGAAGAGGATACGGTAGCGCTGAAACAGCAGCGTGCGGCCGACATCGACGCATATCTCTCCGATATCGACGTGAAACACTGCAAAGATGCGCTGGCTGCCCTGAGGAGCGCGCCTACCGTCGAGAACGCTATGGAGGCCGCGTTTGCGGGCGCGACGATCACCGAGCTCATGGCGGCCGTCACAGAAGGGAAGGGCGCTTCGGAAGAAATCGCCGCCATTGCGCCGCATCGCTGGAGCGAGCGCTTTGAGGCGCTCCGTAAGCGGACCGAGGATTTCAAGGCCGAGAAGAACGACAACGTCAAAATCTTCCTCGCGAATATGGGACCTATTCCGCAGCACAAGGCGCGCGCGGACTTCACCACGGGTTTCCTGCAGGTCGGCGCGTTCGAGGTGCTCGGCAACGACGGCTTTAAGACCGTTGAGGAGGCGGCCGAGGCTGCCGGCAAGAGCGGCGCGGATGCGGTCGTCATCTGCTCGACGGATGCGACCTACCCCGAGATTGTTCCCGCGCTTGCGCCGAAACTCCATGAAGTGCTGCCGAACGCACGCGTGTTCCTCGCGGGCGCGGCGCCGAAGGATCTCCTTGAGACTTACAACAACGCGGGCATCGACGAGTACATCTCGGTGAAGGCAAATTGCTACGAGACGCTCGAGCGCCTGCAGAAGAAGAAAGGGATGATTGCGTAATGGCCGGATTTACAAACCCCGATTTTACCGGCATGAGCCTCGGCGAAAGCCCCTCCGCAGACTCCAAGGAGTGGCGCGCCCTCTTTGAGGGATCGACCGGACGCAGCTTCGACGCGCTCACGCACAAGACGATGGAGCGCGTGCCTGTAAAACCGTATTACGATCATGACGAGTATGCGCATATGAGCCATCTCGACTTTGCAAGCGGCATTCCGCCGTGTCTGCGCGGACCGTACTCCACGATGTACGTGTTCCGCCCGTGGACGGTGCGCCAGTATGCGGGTTTCTCGACGGCCGAGGAATCCAACGCCTTCTACCGCCGCAACCTTGCCGCAGGTCAGAAAGGTCTTTCCATCGCGTTCGACCTACCGACCCACCGCGGCTATGACGCGGACAACCCGCGCGTTGTCGGCGACGTCGGAAAGGCGGGCGTTTCTGTCTGCTCCATGCTGGATATGAACATCCTGTTCTCCGGCATTCCGCTCGATCAGATGTCCGTCTCCATGACGATGAACGGCGCGGTTCTGCCCGTTCTCGCATTCTTCATCGTCTCCGGCGAAGAGCAGGGCGTTGATAAGAAGATCATGGCGGGGACGATCCAGAACGACATTCTGAAGGAGTTCATGGTTCGTAACACCTACATCTACCCGCCCGATATGTCCATGCGCATCATCGGCGATATCTTCGAATACACGACGAAGTACATGCCGAAGTTCAACAGCATCTCCATCTCCGGCTACCATATGCAGGAGGCGGGGGCGCCTGCGGACATCGAGCTCGGTTACACGCTGGCCGATGGTCTCGAATATATCCGCACGGGCATCAAGGCGGGGCTTGCCGTCGACGACTTCGCGAAGCGTCTCTCGTTCTTCTGGGCGATCGGCAAGAACTACTTCATGGAGATTGCAAAGATGCGCGCGGCGCGCGTCCTCTGGGCGAAGATCGTCAAGTCCTTCGACGCGAAGAACGACAAGTCGATGGCGCTGCGTACGCACAGCCAGACGTCCGGCTGGTCGCTCACGGCGCAGGATCCGTTCAACAACATCGCCCGCACGGCGATGGAGGCGATGGGCGCGGCGCTCGGCCATACCCAGTCGCTGCACACGAACGCGCTCGACGAGGCGATCGCGCTGCCGACCGACTTCTCCGCGCGTATTGCGCGCAACACGCAGCTCTACATTCAGGACGAGACGAGCGTCTGCAAGATCATCGACCCGTGGGGCGGCTCCTACTACGTCGAGGCGCTCACGAACGAGATTATCCGCCGCGCATGGGCGCATATTCAGGAAGTCGAAGCGCTCGGCGGCATGGCAAAGGCGATCTCGACGGGGCTGCCGAAGATGCGTATCGAGGAGGCATCCGCACGCCGTCAGGCGCAGATCGACTCCGGTATCGAGAGCATCGTCGGCGTGAACAAGTACCGTCTTGAGAAGGAAGACCCGCTGCAGATTCTCGCGATCGACAACACGGCGGTGCGCCAGGCACAGATCGAGCGCCTCGAAAAACTGCGCCGCGAGCGCAACGAGGACGATGTGCGCCGCACGCTCGAAGGTATCACGAAGGCGGCGGAGTCCCGCGACAACGGGAACCTGCTGGAGGCAGCCGTCGACGCGGCGCGCGTCCGCGCGTCGCTCGGCGAGATCTCCGATGCCGTCGAGAAGGTCTCCGGACGCTTCCAGGCGGTCATTCATACGATTTCCGGCGTTTACTCCTCCGAGTTCACCGATAAGACTGAGCTCGAGCGTGCCCGCGAGATGGCGGACGAATTCGAGGAACTCACCGGCCGCCGGCCGCGTATCTTCGTCGCAAAGATGGGACAGGACGGGCACGACCGCGGTCAGAAGGTCATCGCGTCGTCCTTCGCAGACATGGGCTGGGACGTCGACGTGGGACCGCTGTTCCAGACGCCGGAAGAAACGGCGCAGGATGCCGTCGACAACGACGTGCACATGGTCGGATTCAGCTCGCTCGCCGCGGGACACAACACGCTCCTGCCGCAGCTGGTTGACGAACTGCACAAACTTGGGCGCGACGACATCATGGTCTGTATCGGCGGCGTTATTCCGGTACAGGATTATGACAATCTTTATAAGCACGGTGCCGTTGCGATCTTCGCGCCGGGCACGAATATTCCGGAAGCTGGGATTAAACTTCTGACGCTCCTCATCGATCGGGCGAAGGAAGAAGCCGCGGGCTGACCGCGGAGGAAGGGGGCTGTTGCACGAAGCAATATCGTGCAATAGCCTTTTTCGCATATTGTTCATTAGCGGCGCTTTGCGGCAGATGGAGCGGAATCTTCGCGCCTAGCTTTGTCATTGCGCCGAATGCGTCGTCGGCGTAGGCTTTCACTACGCCTGCCTCGCATTCGCCTTATTCCGCGCTATGCGTCGAAGCTGCCGCTCCATGCGGTAAACGGTACAGTCGCTTTTGCTGTACGGTCGCAAAGGACAATCATGCGAATCATGAAACCTCTTTTTACTCCTAGAGAGGAGGAATTATGAGCGATACAACCGAACACGGCTATACGACCGAACGTCCCGACTGGGTGCCCGAGGACGCCGACGCGAAGTTCACGACGACCGTTATGGGCGGCATCGAGGGCATCAAGGATCTCACGGTCGGCAATATCAATCCGAAACTCATGAGCGGCGAGGCGCGTCCGCACCGTCGTCTCATCATGACGGAGGACGACTATGTGGCGGGCGTCGAAAAGGGCGACCGCATGACGCTCTCGCGCGCCATCACACTCATTGAGAGCAACAGCAGCCGGCATTTTAAACTCGCGCAGCGCGTGCTCCAACGCCTTCTGCCCAAGACGGGCAAGGCCCTGCGCATCGGGTTCACCGGCGTGCCTGGCGCGGGCAAATCGACCATGATCGAGGCGTTCGGCAACATGCTCTGCGATGCGGGACATAAGGTCGCGGTTCTTACCGTCGATCCTACCAGTTCCGTGACGAAGGGGTCTATCCTTGGCGATAAAACACGCATGGGGACGCTCTCGCGGCGTCCCGAGGCGTTCATTCGCCCCTCGCCCGCGGGCGGGACCCTTGGCGGCGTCGCGCGCAAGAGCCGCGAGACGATGCTGCTCTGCGAGGCTGCGGGCTATGATGTGATCATCATCGAGACCGTCGGCGTCGGACAGTCCGAGACGACGGTGCGCTCCATGGTCGACTTCTTCCTGCTCGTCGTGCTGACGGGCGCGGGCGACGAACTCCAAGGCATCAAAAAGGGCATCATGGAACTCGCGGATGCCATTGTCATCAACAAGGCGGACGGCGACAACCTGCTCAAGGCGCGCGTTGCACGCGGACAGTACGAGCGCATGATCGAGTTCATCCGTCCGGCAACCCAGGGCTGGGAGACCCATGCGTATCTCGCATCCGCGATCGAAAAGACGGGTCTTGCCGAGCTCTGGACGGTCATTCGTGCCTTCCGCGAGCGGACGGAGGCAAGCGGCGTTTGGAAGAAACGACGCGAGGGCCAGCTCCTCGACTGGATGAACAGCATGATCGACGAGCACCTGCACAACCTCTTCTTCGAGGATGCCGTGGTGCGCGGACGGATGCCGGAGGTTAAGGATGCCGTATTGTCGGGTGAGATTTCGCCGACACAGGCGGTCGCCGAGCTTCTCGGCGTGTTCGATGTTCACCGCGCCGCGTCGCGGCAGGTCGATCTATTTACCAACTAGACGGGGAGGTGAACACCGTGACCAAACGCATTTGTCTTTCGGGCGCGGATATGTATGAGCTCGAAGAAATATTCGCCGGGCGGCGCGGCATCATCTCCGTCCGCACGGGCTACATCAACGCGGCGGAGAATGCGCGGCATGAGGACGTCGTAACCGGTGCGGCAGGCGGGCGCATGGGGATTGAGATCACGTTCGACCCGAAGAAGATCGACATCTCGCAGATTCTCGATCTGCTCTTTGCCGTCGTCACCCCCTACAGTATTGACGGGCAGGGCTATGTGCGCGGCGCAGCGTATCGTGCGGGCGTTTTCTATGAGAGCGATGAGGACGAGCCGCTGGTCGCGCTGCACATGACGTTCCTCGCGGGACGCGGGCGCTGCCCCGACACGGGGGAAACGCTTGTCCTCAACGACCCGAACCACAACGCCGACGCGCGCCGCGTCATGCACGCGACGATGGAGCGGCTCGCATCGTTTGCACCCGCGGCCGAGGAACATCAAGGATATTTGAAAAAACATCCGGAGACGGAGACGTATATCGATCTCGCGCGCCTGCGCGAACTCGTGAAACTCTGACGCGGGATCTTGAGGCCGATCCGATTCGTTTTCGTTTTCATGACGGGGCTGCCGCATCAATAAAAGTGCGGCGGCCCTTTTCTATATATTGACGCATAAATTCTGCCCCAACGAATACTTTTTATGGTATAATGCAATTCGTAAGGCTTTAAATTGGATAGAATCATTGGGGGAGAAAACGAAATATGATGATACGAAGTAAACTGCGGGCAACGCTCGTTGTACTTTTTGCACTCATCGTGGGCATCGTCGGCCTGAACTTTGCGGCGTTTGAGCAGCTCCAAGGAGACTCGCAGGCGGTCAACGCGTCCGGATCCCTTCGTATGCGCGCCTATCGGCTCGCGTGGCTTTCGTCGCGTCTTGTGCAGGCGGACGAGGCGACGGCGGCAGATCTGCGCGGGGAGATCCGCGCGTATATCGACGACTATGAGCGGGTTCTGCAGGGCCTTGAATCCGGCGACGCAGAGATGCGGCTGCCCCCGGCAGAGGATGCGGAAGTCTGCCGGCAGCTTGCCGAGGTGAAACCTCTATGGAGCGCCTATCGCGACGATGTCTTGGCCGTTGCGGCGGCCGCGACGCCGGCCGAAAGAGCGGCGGCGGAGGCAAAGGTTGACCGCGGCGTCTCGCCTTATGCCGAGCGTGTGGATCTCCTCGTCAACGCCTACGACAACGCCAGCCAGGCGAAAATCGCTGCCGCAACGAAGTTCGGCATTGTCGCCGTCGTGATTGCGCTCATCGTCTTCGGCGGCTCTTCCTATATTATTATTTCACAGATGCTGCGGCCGCTTGCGGCGCTGACGTTATCCTTTGTCCGCGTTGCGGGGCGCGAGGGAGATCTCAGGCAAAAACTGCATGCGGACCGTGCGGATGAAATCGGACGGATCGTCCATTATTTCAACACCTTTGTCGCAGATCTGCGCGCCATCGTGCGGGCGGCACAGGAATGTTCCGCCGAGGTCGCGGCACTCGCGGATAACCTTTGGAAAGCAAGCGTTGAGAACAGCTCGGCGGTAGAGTATGCGGCGGCTGCGGTCACGAATATGGCAGAGCATACGCAGCGGCAAAATGCAGATATTCGAACGTTGTCGACGAGCGTCGCGGGGATTGCCGCGCAGGTGACGCAAATGCAGGGGCATATGGATGATGCGGCGCAGACGCCGGCGCTGCGCGCCTCTACCGAACTGACGCGCGCCTGCGCGGACAGTGCCTCGGCAGCCGCGGAGAGCGTTGCCGCCGCGGCGCAGGAGATTGCGGATCTCACCGAGGAAAACGCGGCCGCGGTCGAGGAGCAGAGCGCGTCTCTTCAGGCGTTCGCCGCGGCGGCGGAGCAGCTCTCGGGACTTGCGAAAAAACTCGACGGCCTCGTCGGGAAGTTCAAGGTCTGATGCGCGGCACTTTTTCGTGCCGCGATGCGGAGTAAAATAAAAATACCGACGGGAACATATATCCCCGCCGGTATTTTTATTTTGATAGGTCGTTATGCGTCGATTCGCAGCCGCCGACGCTACACACACGCGCGCGATCTTCAGCCCTGCGCGTTCAGCACGTCTTCGTAATGCTGTACCTTCTTATTGAGGCGCTCGAGCGTCGCGTCGAGCTCGTCGCGCTGACGGACGAGCCGTGCGCGCTGCTCTTTTAGGATATCGAGGCGCTGCCGTTCCGTACCCTTCTCAAAGGAGAGCGCGACATATTGTGTGAGCGGCGCGATCTGGATGTCGCAGTCACGCATGCATTTGATAAATACGATCCACTCGCATGCCTCTTCGTCGAAATTACGAATGCCGCTCGCCGTTCGTTTGATGCGCGGAAAGAGACCGATTCGTTCATAGTACCGCAGCGTATCTGTCGATATGCCGTATTTCTTGCTGACTTCTTTGATCGTCATGAAACCAGTCCTTTCCTCGTATAAAAATTCCTTTATTATAGGAATTATAAGCGATGGAGCGAACTATAAGTCAAGACCTTATGGGACGATTTTGATGCCGTACGATAAAAATAATGCGCCTATCGTCATCTGACAATCCTGTGCCGCGCAAGACGAACCGTATATCTGCACACAGTCCGACGTTATTTTCAACAAGGTATGACGACCTGCGTACGGCTTTTTTCTCTAAAAGCCTTTACTTTTCGCGCGCGCTTTCGTAGAATAAGAACAGGAATCGATATGCCCCGATACGCAGGGGTTTTGGATATGGGACGGGGGATACTTATGCTGAAAAAGGCAATCGCGGTCGTCACCTCGGGCGGGGACAGCCCGGGCATGAACGCGGCCGCGCGCGCGGTCGTGCGTACGGCGGTTTACGAGGGGGTCGAGGTTTACGGCGTGCACAACGGCTACAGCGGCATGGTGCATGACGATATCGAGCAGCTCACCTCGCGCAGCGTCAGCGATCTCATCCAACGCGGCGGCACGTTCCTCGGCACGGCGCGCAGCAAATCGTTTATGACCCCGGAGGGGCGCAAGGTCGCATTCGAGAATCTGCGCAAACACGGGATCGAGGGACTTGTGATCATCGGCGGCGACGGGTCGCTGACGGGCGGTTCGCTGATGAGCCGTGAGACGGGCATGCCCATCGTCGGGCTCCCCGGGACGATCGACAACGACGTTTGGGGCATGGACTACACCATCGGCTGCGATACGGCATGCAATACGATCGTGGACGCCATCAACAAGCTGCGCGACACGGCGTCCGCGCATCGGCGCATCATCCTCGTCGAAGTGATGGGACGGCATTCCGGATGGCTCGCCATGATGTCGGGCATCGCGGGCGGCGCGGAGTATATCCTCGTTCCCGAGGTCGCCTTCGACCTTGAAGAAATCAGCATCGAACTGCAGGAGATGTACGAACGCGGCAAGCGCTACAGCATCGTCGTCGTCGCCGAAGGGGCGGGATCCGCCATTGAGATCGGAAAGATCATCGGCGAAAAGACCGCAATCGACACCCGCGTCTCCGTCCTCGGGCATATCCAGCGCGGCGGATCGCCGACGGTAGAGGACCGCATCAAAGCGTCCATGCTCGGGGAAAAGGCGGCGCTCGCCGTCATCTCGGGCGTGAACGACGTTGTGTTCAGCTTCAACGAGGGACAGGTCGTCAGCGTGAACCTTTTCGAAGCGGTCAACAACAAGAAAACGCTGGATCCGGAACTGGTGCGCCTTTCCCGCGTCTTGGCGTGAGGCATGACACGAGATTTTCGCGCCTAGCGTCGTCATTTTTGGCAAACGCTTCGTCGACGTAGGTTTTGGCTGCGCCTGCCCTTGTGCCCTCCTCGTTCCCTGTGCCGCATCCAAACTTCCGGCGTCGCTTATCTTTCGGCGCGACGCGGGCGCGGTCTCACTTTTCCCTTGACAATCCTTCCTCTATCATGCTAGACTATGGGGCGTTGCAGAAGTGAATAGCTTTTTTGAGAGCACGTGGAGAGTTGTCCGAGTGGTTGAAGGAGCACGCCTGGAAAGCGTGTGTGCGGTGATACCGTACCGAGAGTTCGAATCTCTCACTCTCCGCCATTTTTATTGATTTTTCTCAGGGCGGGCTGCAGCGCCTTGGTCTCGCGCAATGAGGCCCTGTGAACCCCGTCAGGTCCGGAAGGAAGCAGCGGTAAGCGGTCAGCTCCATGTGCCGCGAGGAAACCGGGGCACTGCGGTCTGCCGTGGGAGAAATCGGAAACGCCAGCAGCCGAGAGGCTGCTTTTTTGTTTATCATTTGGAAACCTTTCCTATGCGCAGAAAAAGGAGGGGCATTATGTCCTATGTTGCGCTCTATCGCCGTTGGCGCCCGGAGTGCTTCGCCGATCTTGTCGGGCAGGAGCACATCAGCCGCACGCTGTCCCGCGCCGTCACATCCGGACAGACGAGCCACGCCTATCTCTTCACGGGGCCGCGCGGCACGGGAAAGACCAGCACCGCGAAGATCCTCGCGCGCTCTCTCAACTGTGCGGAGGGCCCGACCCTCTCGCCCTGCGGGCACTGCGACTCGTGCCGCGCCATCGGCGACGGCTCGTCCATGGACGTCTTTGAGATTGACGCGGCGTCGAACCGCGGCATCGACGAGATCCGCGATCTGCGCGAGACGGTGAAGTTCGCGCCGACCGAGGGCCGCTATAAAATTTACATCATCGACGAAGTGCATATGCTGACGACGGAGGCGTTTAACGCGCTGCTCAAAACGCTCGAGGAACCGCCGCCGAACGTGCTTTTCATCCTTGCGACGACCGAGCCGCACAAAGTGCCCGCGACGATACAGTCGCGTTGTCAGCGCTACGACTTTCACCGGATTACCGTTACGGAGATTCGGGACCGGCTCAGTTACGTTTGCCGGGAGTCCGGCATCGCGGCGGCGGAGGATGCGCTCGGCATCATCGCCGCGGCGGCGGACGGCGGTATGCGAGACGCGCTCTCCATCCTGGATCAGTGCAGCGCGCTGGCGGAGGGGGAACTCACCGCAGAGCGCGTACAGGAAGCGCTTGGACTGGTCGGCAATACGCGCATCACACAGCTCGCGATGCAGATTGCCGATAAGAATGCGGCGGCGCTGCTGACAAACCTCGGAGCGCTGCTGCAGAGCGGGCGAGAACTGAAACAGATTCTTTCGGAGTTGGCGCTGTACTTCCGCAGTCTCATGATCGCGGGCGTCGGCGGGACACTCGGCGCGGCCGAACTTTACGGCACGCAGGAGGAATCTCTGCGTACCGCTGCGGAGCGCTTTACCCAAGAAGAGATCATGGAGATTCTTCGGCGATTGAACGAGACGATGCGGGAACTGCGGTCTGCGCCCCAGCCGCGCATTGCAGCGGAAGCGATGCTGCTCTCTCTCTGTCACGAATCCGTTCAGTCTGCGTGCATGCCGCCTCGAGATACCGTGCCGGCAGAGGCTGGGGCGGAGGCTGCCCGTATTGCACGACTCGAAGCGCAGGTGCAACGGCTGACGGCATCTCTTGTGGCGGCGCAGCGGACGGCGCAAGAGATGCCCTCCGCACCGTCGCAGAAGGGGGAAAAGAAGAGCGCGGCGGCACGTCGGGCCGCCCCTGCCAAAGCAGCCGCGGCGAAAACGCCGCATCCGGCGGCCGTTCCTGTAGACAGTGCCCCGCGTAAACTCGATATGGAACTGTGGCGGCGGTTCCAAGAGGAACTCAAAACACGCAACAGACTTGCGGCCTCTTTGCTTTCGGGGGCGGGCTATGGGGGGCTGACGGAGACGCATTTCTTCATCGAACAGCCCAACGATATGGCGCGCGACTATATTCGCAAGCGGCATCGCGCCGTTTTTGAGGAGGTCATGTCGGCGCTTGTCGGCCGTCCTGTGGAGATCGTCTGCAACGGAGACGAGGAGGATGCCCCCGCGGCCCCCGCAGATCCGCCGGAGCCCGAATATCCGGCACAGGTGAAGGAACTGCTCGCGATGGCGGGACCCGGCGCGCAGGTCGAGGAGATCGAAAAACCGACGGCCGCACGGCGTAAAGCGCCGACTGCCGGAGCGGAAAAAGCGTCCGGAGCGGCAGCGGAGGGCAGCGCTTACGACACGTACGAGCCCACGCCGGACGAAGAGGCGGAGATGATGGGCGACGAACTGCCGAATGATGAAGATACTTGACGCGCCCGCGGCTTTTTGTTAGGCTATATCATATTGATAGAAAAAGGAGAATGCATATGTTTAACGGCGGCGGCAATATGGCCGGTATGATGAAAAAAGTCCAGAAGATGCAAAACGAAATGAAGAAAATGCAGGACGATCTGAAAAAGCGTACCGTTGAGGTCTCTTCGGGCGGCGGCGCGGTGAAAATCGTCATGGACGGTGAAAAACAAGTGCAGAACCTCGTCATCGCTCCTGCCGCCGTGGATCCCGAGGATATAGAGATGCTGCAGGATCTTCTTTCGGCAGCCTTTAACGAGGCCACAAAGAAGGTCGACGAGATGATGGCTGCAGAGATGGGAAAGCTTACGAGCGGACTAGGTCTGCCGCCGGGACTGCTCTAAATGCAGCACATCGCGCCACTCACGCAGCTCATGGAACAGTTCCGTTCGCTGCCCGGTATCGGAGCGAAGACGGCGGCACGTCTCGCGTACCATGTTCTCGATATGGATATGGAGCGCGCAAGGCGGCTCGCATCCGCGATTGTCGAGGCGAAGCAAAAGATCGGATTCTGCTCTACGTGTTTCAACCTCACCGATACCGACCCCTGCGCCATCTGTACCGCGGAGAAACGCGATCACGGCGTCATCTGCGTCGTAGAGCAGCCGCCCGACGTTGCGGCGATGGAGCGCATGAACGACTATGCCGGCGTGTATCACGTCCTGCACGGCGCGCTCTCACCGCTTGAGGGCGTTGGGCCGAACGACCTGCGTATCAAAGAACTTGTGACGCGCGTCGGCACCTCGGATGTGCGCGAAATCATCATGGCGACCAATCCGAACGTCGAGGGGGAGGCGACCGCGATGTATATTGCGAAGCTCCTCAAACCTATGGGCGTTCGTGTCACACGTATCGCGCACGGTCTGCCCGTCGGTGGCGACCTCGAGTATGCCGATGAGGTTACCCTCTCGCGCGCGATGGAGAACAGGAGGGAGATTTAATTGGATATCATAGCGGGCGTTGCCGTTGCCATCGTTGTATTCTGCATCCTTGGCAAACTGATTTCACTGCCGTTCCGTATTCTATGGAAGCTTATCACCAACAGTATCATCGGCGCCATTATCCTGTGGGGCATCAACCTTTTTGGCGTCGGCATAGAAATCACCTTTCTAAAGGCGCTCATTGCGGGGATATTCGGCATACCGGGCGTCGTACTTGTCCTCATTGCACATGCGCTGGGCCATTGAAGATAGAATCGGGAGCCGGCATAGCGCCGTATCGTCTCGAAAAATTATGCGGGAAAGGTTGGATATTCAGGCGCCATACGAACATGTCATTAAATTTGATAAATTCGTTAAAAATTTTCAAAAAACCTAAAAAATACCCTTGACGAAGAAAAACCTCTGTGTTATATTATGACAGTCGCGCTGCGGGAGGCAGAGGCCTTTGGAGGCGCGGGAATGTACCCTGAAAACTACACAATGCAGAGAGGTTAGAGATA
>NZ_JH992902.1:1672637-2019711 GCF_000315545.1 Selenomonas sp. F0473
ACGGCGTGCCTATTGAAGAATGAACCGGCGAGTTGATTTATACTGCGAGGTTAAGCGGGAGACGCGGAGCCGCAGCGAAAGCGAGTCTTAAGAGGGCGGAAGTAGTATGGATCAGACCCGAAACCACAGTGATCTATGCATGTCCAGGTTGAAGCTCAGGTAAAAATGAGTGGAGGACCGAACCGGTGAGTGTTGAAAAACTTTCGGATGAGGTGTGCATAGGGGTGAAATGCCAATCGAACGTGGAGATAGCTGGTTCTCCCCGAAATAGCTTTAGGGCTAGCCTTAAGCGAATAACCATAAAGACGGTAGAGCACTGATCGGGCAAGGGGGCGTAAAGCCTACCGACCCCAGTCAAACTACGAATGGCTTCTATGGGCAGCTTAGGAGTCAGCGTGCGAGTGATAAGACCCGTACGCAAGAGGGAAACAGCCCAGACCGCCGGCTAAGGTCCCAAATGCTGTGCTAAGTGGAAAAGGATGTAGGACTTCGAAAACAACCAGGATGTTGGCTCAGAAGCAGCCACCATTAAAAGAGTGCGTAATAGCTCACTGGTCGAGAGGCTCTGCGCCGAAAATATCCGGGGCTCAAGCACAGAACCGAAGCCGCGGCAAAGTACTAAGGTACTTTGGGTAGGGGAGCGTTCTTACTTGGAAGAAGGCAGACCGGAAGGACTGCTGGACGAGTAAGAAGTGAGAATGCCGGTATGAGTAGCGAAACGACAGGTGAGAATCCTGTCCACCGAAAGCCTAAGGGATCCTGGGCAACGCTCGTCGCCCCAGGGTAAGTCGGGACCTAAGCCGAGGCGTAAAGCATAGGCGATGGACAACCGGTGAAAATTCCGGTACCGGGTCAGTTTGTTTGAGGATGGAGTGACGCAGGAAGGAAGCTGAGCGCGCGACTGGTTGGGCGCGTCGAAGGCGGTAGGCTAGTACGGAGGCAAATCCCCGTACTATAAGGCCGAGAACCGATAGATAGGAGAGACTACGGTCAATCTGAATTCAGCCGCACTACACTGCCAAGAAAAGCTTCTAACGAGAACTGATCCGCCCGTACCAAAACCGACACAGGTAGGCGGGGAGAGAATCCTAAGGTGCGCGGGAAAACCCTCGTTAAGGAACTCGGCAAAATGCATCCGTAACTTCGGGAAAAGGATGGCCGGAGGTTGTGAAGTTACTAGCTAATGGAGCGACAGCCGGCGGCAGAAAAGAGGCCCAAGCGACTGTTTACCACAAACACAGGTGCCTGCGAAAGCGCAAGCTGAAGTATAGGTGCTGACGCCTGCCCGGTGCAGGAAGGTTAAGGAGAGTTGTTATCCCTAGAGGAGAAGCAGCGAACTGAAGCCCCTGTAAACGGCGGCCGTAACTATAACGGTCCTAAGGTAGCGAAATTCCTTGTCGGGTAAGTTCCGACCCGCACGAAAGGCGTAACGATTTGGGCACTGTCTCAACGAGGGACCCGGTGAAATTGAAATACCTGTGAAGATGCAGGTTACCCGCGACTGGACAGAAAGACCCCATGGAGCTTTACTGCAGCTTGGCATTGGTCTTTGGCATATAACGTACAGGATAGCCGGGAGACTGGGAAAATATCTCGCTAGAGGTATTGGAGTCACCGTTGGGATACCGGCCTTTATATGCTAAGGATCTAACCGAAACATTAACAGTGTTCGGGACAGTACCAGGCGGGCAGTTTGACTGGGGCGGTCGCCTCCGAAAGAGCAACGGAGGCGTCCAAAGGTTCCCTCAGCGCGGACAGAAATCGCGCGCAGAGCATAAAGGCAGAAGGGAGCTTGACTGCGAGACTGACGGGTCGAGCAGGTACGAAAGTAGGGCTTAGTGATCCGGTGGAAAGAGAGTGGAATTGCCATCGCTCAACGGATAAAAGCTACCCTGGGGATAACAGGCTAATCTCTCCCAAGAGTCCATATCGACGGGGAGGTTTGGCACCTCGATGTCGGCTCATCACATCCTGGGGCTGAAGCAGGTCCCAAGGGTTGGGCTGTTCGCCCATTAAAGTGGTACGTGAGCTGGGTTCAGAACGTCGTGAGACAGTTCGGTCCATATCCATCGCGGGCGCAAGATACATGAGGGAGGCTGCTCCTAGTACGAGAGGACCGGAGTGGACGAACCAACGGTGTACCGGTTGTCCTGCCAAGGGCACGGCCGGGTAGCTGCGTTCGGAAGGGATAAACGCTGAAAGCATCTAAGCGTGAAGCCCGTCCCGAGATGAAGTATCTCATCTTATTAAGAGAGTAAGACCCCTTGCAGAAGACGAGGTAGATAGGCTGGGCGTAGAAGTGCGGCAACGCATGCAGCTGACCAGTACTAATCGGTCGAGGGCTTGATTTATTGATGGAAAGTGCGCAGCACTTTCCATGATTACAGGTTATTTCGCAACTAATTTGCTAAAGAGTTTCTTCTGTCTAGTTTTGAGTGAGCAAAAGTTTACTCAAGTATGCGGTGATGATGCCCGGACGGTACCACCTGTTCCCATTCCGAACACAGCAGTTAAGCGTCCGCAGGCCGAGGGTACTTCGTTGGAGACGACGTGGGAGAGTAGGTAGTTGCCGCAAAGATAAGCTCGTGAGAAATTACGGGCTTTTTTGTTTTGTCGTCAGCGGTTTTTCCTTTCAATTGTAGTTTTCCTTTGAAAAACAGGGAAATATGACCTCTTGCAATATTGAGCACACAGGACTATAATAGCAGTCAACTTAGGCAGTGTTTATTTTTGACGGTCTAGGTGTCGGCTTTTATATAGACCTTGAAGGGAGGCCTTCTCTATGATTTTGGATCGTTTGGAATATCTGCCGCTCGGCAGCTTCCAATACAAACTCCTCGGGGTTACGGGGCTTGGCTGGCTGTTCGATGCGATGGATACGGGGCTCATCGCATTTGTTTTGCCCGTGCTCGCGCGAGAATGGTCGCTTTCGCCCGCACAGACCGGATGGATCGGGTCAATTGGACTCATCGGTATGGCGCTTGGTGCCGTGCTTGCAGGGACAATTGCGGATCGTATTGGTCGTAAACAGGTGTTTACGCTCACGGTTTTGCTGTATAGTATTTCGACGGGGCTTTGTGCAGTCGCATGGAATTATGAATCGCTGCTTGTTTTTCGCTTTCTTGTCGGATTTGGGCTCGGCGGGGAGCTGCCGGTCGCGGCAACGCTCATGAGCGAATATGCGCCGGCACATCTGCGCGGTCGTTTCATTGTACTATTGGAGAGCTTTTGGGCGCTCGGATGGCTCGCGGCGGCGTGTATCGCGTATTTGCTGATTCCGGTTTACGGTTGGCAGGCGGCGTTTGTCATTGGCACATTGCCCGCGCTGTACGTATTCGTTCTGCGTCTGCATATGCCGGAGTCAGTTCGCTATCTGCTCTCGAAAGGCCGCGTGGATGAGGCAAAAGAGATCATTCGCGCGATTGAGCGTCAGCTGAAGCTGCCGGAAAAACCCTTCCTCGATCAGCTTGCGCCGCAGACGGTGCAGGCAGAGACAGTCGAGACGCCCGGATTCCCGGCGCTCTGGGCGAAGGGGATGCGGCAGCGGACGATCATGCTGTGGTGCGCGTGGTTCGGCATTGTGTTCAGCTACTACGGCATCTTTATGTGGCTGCCGTCCATCGTCTATGCACAGGGGTTCGAGATTGTCAAGACGTTTGAATATGTTCTCGTGATGACGCTCGCGCAGTTGCCCGGCTACTATGCGGCGGCATGGCTGGTCGATGTCATCGGACGCCGCTATACGCTCGGTCTTTTCCTCTTGATGAGCGGCGTGTGCAGTTTCTTCTTCGGCAACGCGGGCAGCGTCGCGACGCTCCTCATGTGGGGCGCGGCGATGAGTTTCTTCAATCTCGGCGCGTGGGGCGTTATTTATACCTATACGCCGGAGCAATATCCGACGTCGATGCGTGCGCTCGGCAGCGGCTGGGCGGCCGGATTCGGCCGCATCGGCGGCATGATTGCGCCGATGCTTGTCGGCGTCATGATCGCTCAGTCGTTTCCGCTGCAGAATATCTTTTTAATGTTTGCGTCGGTTTTTGTGCTGATTTCCGCCACGGTTGTCCTGCTTGGCAAGGAGAGCAAGCAGCGGACGCTTGAGGAGTTGGAGCATTCGCTCGGTTAATTATCTTGCCTGCCGGCTCTATCCTGCCGCATGAAAAAACTAGCGAAAAATTTCCGTCTGTGCTACAATAGAGCGAATCAACTCTATTGCAGTACAGATTTTTTTTGAGGTGACATTTTGCGAAAGAATTTGAAGCGCTTTCTTGCGGCGTCTCTTTTTGCGTTTTCTTTGAACTTTGCTGCGCCGAGCGTCCATGCGATGCCTCCGATTCTTCCCTATGAGGAGGTGACGGAGGGGATGCACGGAACGGCGTATACGGTGCTCGATACGTCGGGCGAGATTCGTACTTTTCCGATTGAGATCATCGGGCGCATGGAGAGCGGCAAGGGCTCTCAGCGTATGATCATGGCGCGGACGAGCGGTACGTTTATCGAGCATGTCGGCGGCGTGCTCCAAGGGATGAGCGGCAGCCCAATCTATGTGGACGGCCGTCTCATCGGCGCGCTCGCTGCGGGGATCAAAGATCTCAGCCCCTATACGTTTTTTATTACGCCGATCGAAGATATGACCCCGCTGTGGGATATGCCCGACACGAAAAATAAGACGCGTATCCAGACGGTCGATATTGTAAAGGCCGTTGAGGAACGTAAAAAGGCGGAGGAAAAAGAAAAACTGCGCGCACGGGAAAAGGCCTTCGACAAGATGACGCGCGCGGAGCGCGAGGCCGAATGGCGCGATATGATCGCCGCGCTCACGGGTGAGAAGACAGAAGATAAAAGCGGCGCCGCGGCGGAACCGGAGACCTCCGAGGAAAGCGATGAGTCTGCCGAGGCGCAGGAAAAAACCGAAGCCGAGGAGAAGGCATATTTCTTTACGCGCGGATTCAATGAGGCCGGGCTGCGCTATCTGCAGGGGCAGCTCCCGGCGGGAACGACGTTCATTCCGCTCGGAGCCCCCGGGGGGAACGGCCGGCTCCATACGCGCTATGATGCGACACTCGAGGGCGGACAGCCCATCGGCGTTGCGGTTGTTTACGGCGATTTCAGCATCGGCGCGACGGGCACGGTGACCGCCGTTGACGGGAAGAAAATTGTGGCGTTCGGCCACTCCTTTATGCACAAGGGCAATGTCAATTACTTCATGACGGATGCGGATGTCATCGGTACGATCGCGGGGCAGAGCAACGGCGTTAAGATCGCCAATATCGGCAGTGTGATCGGGCGTATCAGTCAAGACCGCGAGACGGGCGTCGCGGGGGTGCTCGGCACATTTCCGACGGCGGTGCCCGTGCGCATCCATGTCAAGGACAATGCGCTTGGCACCGAAGAAACATTTGGCGCGCAAATCGCCTATGACGAGGATTTTCTGCCCGCGCTCTCGAGCAGTATCGCCTATGCGGCGATGAGCAAGGTCTCGGATTCCCTCGGAGCCAGCACGGCGCGCATTCGGTTTGCGATCCGTACCAATGCCTATGAGGATGGAAAATTTGAGCGGCGCAATATGTATTACAGTGCGGCGGATGTGGGACAGATCGCCGTTACCGAACTGATGCAGGCCGTGGCTACAATCGTCACAAACACGGAAAAAGAATCCGATCTCGTGGATGTGGATGTGGACGTCGAACTCAGCGGCGACCGTCAGACGGCGCTGCTTGTCTCGGCGACACCGGATAAGACAACCGTGCACCCGGGGGACACCGTGACGTTCAAGACGAAGATTCGTCCGTATCGGAAGGCGGAGGAGACCCTTTCCATTCCGTATCAAGTGCCGAAGGATCAAGTGCCCGGCACGCTGAACCTCGATATCCGCGGCGGCGGGTTCGTGCCCGTTTCGCCGCTGATGCTGCTCGCACAGGCGGGACTCGAGGTCCCCAATGATGAGGAACGCTTCAAGACGACGGAAGAGAAGCTCCGCGATCTCGCGGAGGCGGGGCAGAACAACGAGATCATCATTGCGCCGGGCGCATCCCCCGCGCCGACATCCGAAAAGGAACTCAAGAAGCGCATCAAGGAAGCGGCCAAGGCTTCGGCGCGTGCCGCGAAGAAAGAACAGGACAAGGGCGGCGTGAAACTTCTCGCAGATGAGAAGAAACGGGAGAAGAAGGAGAGATTCTTTGCGCCGTATGTCATTGAGAACGTCATACATGCAAGTCTCAAGGTAGAGGAATAGCCGCATAGGAGGACGACGGCGAATGGAACAATTGGTCATTCATGGAGGGAGACCCCTGCGCGGACGCGTCAAGATCGGCGGCGCGAAGAATGCCGTACTGCCCATCATCGCAGCGGCGCTGCTCGGCAGCCGCGGCGTTACGGTACTTGACGATGTGCCCGCCCTTGAAGACGTCTATACCATCTCCGCGGTGCTGCGCTCGCTCGGCGTATCCGCGGATTATGCGGCGGGCGAACATCGGCTGAAGATTGACGCCACGCGGATCGCGACCACAGTCGCGCCTTATGAGCTCGTCCGCAAGATGCGCGCGTCCTTCCTTATCATGGGCCCTTTGCTTGCCCGAGAGGGGCGGGCGGAGATATCGCTCCCCGGCGGCTGCGCGATCGGGACCCGTCCCATCGACCTGCATCTCAAGGGCTTTGAGGCGCTCGGCGCCGAGATCGATATCACGCAGGGCGCGATCCATGCGAGCGCGCCGAACGGGCTGAAGGGCGCCAGCATCTATTTCGACTTCCCGAGCGTCGGGGCAACGGAGAACGTCATGATGGCGGCCTCCTGTGCGGAGGGGCAGACGATTCTCGAAAATCCCGCGATGGAGCCGGAGATCGTCGATCTCGCAAACTATCTGAATGTGATGGGGGCGCAGATCCGCGGCGCGGGGACGAACCGTATCAAGATCGACGGCGTCCCCGGGCTCTCTGCGGCCGATTATACGATCATTCCCGACCGGATCGAGGCGGGGACATATATGGTCGCGGCGGCGATGACGCACGGCGACGTCTACATTGAGAATGCCATCAGCGAGCATTTGAAGCCCGTCGTTGCGAAACTCCAAGAGGCGGGCGCCGTGATTGAGGAAAGCATTGAGGGCATCCGCGTCCGGGCGGAGCGGCCCATACAGGCGATCGATCTCAAGACCATGCCGTACCCGGGGTTCCCGACGGATATGCAGGCGCAGTTTATGGCGATGCTTGCCGTCGCCGAGGGCACGAGCGTTGTCACCGAGACGGTTTTTGAGAACCGGTTCATGCATGTCGATGAGCTGGCGCGCATGGGCGCGCAGATCCGTGTGGACGGACGGACCGCGACCGTCGAAGGCGGCAATGCGCTGCGCGGCGCCGCGGTGCGCGCGACCGATCTCCGCGCGGGGGCCGCGATGGTCCTCGCGGGGCTCGTTGCAGAAGGAGAGACGCGTGTCGGTTATATCCATCATATCGACCGCGGCTACGACGATCTCGTTGCGAAACTCGTTGCGCTCGGCGCCGATATCGAACGGCGCGACGCTGAATGGACGGAATAAGAAAAAGTTCTTGCATCAATACAATTTATGCGATAAAATTAAGTGACAATGACCGATTGAGGAGGAATAAGTCATGAAACACATCAAGACGGTCAATAAGCCGACGCTGCAGTCCACGCTCTACACGGGCGGCTGCGGCGAATGCCAGGCATCGTGTCAGTCCGCCTGCAAGACTTCCTGCACCGTAGGCAACCAGCCCTGCGCGAAGTAAGCTGTCGGCATCAGGCCCTTCTCTCCTCTGAGAAGGGTTTTTTCTATGTCGGGGCAGATGAGCAATAAAGGAGAAATAATGAAGGTCCGGACGCATAAGTTCAAACAGAACGGTATGCACATCCTTATCGATATCAACAGCGGCGCGGTCCACGTCATCGACGAGATGATCTACGACATCATGGACGACTTCAACGGGACGAACGACGATGCGGTTGTCGCGCGCCTTGCGGGGTGTTATCCCGCGCCGGAGCTGCGCGAGGCTCTCGGGGAGCTGCACGAACTCATGGACGCGGGCGCGCTTTTTGCGCCCGACATCGACGTGCCGCCGACCTTCAAGTCGCACGGCCTTGTAAAATCCCTCTGCCTCATGGTTGCGCAGGACTGCAATCTGCGCTGCAAGTACTGCTTCGGCGACGGCGGCTGCTACGGCGGACATCGCGCGATCATGCCGCCCGAGGTCGGGCGCGCGGCGGTGGATTTCATCATTAACGGCTGCGGTCCCCGCAAACACTGCGAGATCGATTTCTTCGGCGGGGAGCCGCTGATGAATCTGCGCACCGTCAAGGAAGTAACGGAATATGTGCGGAAACGTGAGCGGGAGACGGGCAAGGAGTTCAAACTGACGCTCACGACGAACGGCATGCTGCTTTCGGACAAAAATATCGCCTGGCTGAACGACAACAATATCTCCGTTGTGCTCTCCTCGGACGGACGGCGCGAGGTACACGATGCGATGCGCCCCGACTCTGCGGGCCGGGGGACGTACGACATCGTGATGCGGAACTTCCGGAGGCTCGTCGAGGCGCGCGGCGGCAGCGACTATTACCTGCGCGGCACCTATACGCGCGAGAACCTTGATTTCACAAAAGATGTGCTCGCGCTGAACGAGGCGGGGTTCGATATCCTCTCGATGGAGCCCGTCGTCCTCAAAGACAGCCCGCTCGGATTTACCGAAGAGGATTTGCCCCGCATCTACGAGGAGTATGACCGCCTCACGGAGACGTATCTGAACCGTGTGCGCGCGGGGAAGGGATTCTTCTTCTTCCACTTCAACATGGACCTCAACCACGGCCCCTGCGTGGCGAAACGGCTTGCGGGCTGCGGTGCGGGGCACGAGTACTACGCCGTCGCGGAGAACGGCGATCTCTATCCCTGCCATCAGTTCGTCGGGCGCGAGGGCTACCGCCTCGGCTCCGTCTTTACGGGCGTCGAGAGCATGGAGCTGCCGACGTATTTCCGCAACTCCCACGTGCTCAACAAGCCGCTCTGCCGCGACTGCTGGGCGCGGTTCTACTGCAGCGGCGGGTGTCACGCGAACGCCGACCTCTTTCACGGCGACATTCGACATCCGTACGAAATCGGCTGCGAGATACAGAAGAAGCGGCTCGAATGCGCGATCCTCGTGCAGGCGGTGCTTGCGCTGGAGAAAGAAGAAGCGGAAGCGGAATCGCCGCGCATGGCATTGCCATAGGCGCGCATCGAGATATGAACTTTTAGGGGCTCGGCGCGCCGCGGGGCCGAACTTTCAAAAAATCCCTTGACAAGATTTTTATCTTCGCCTATAATTCCATATGTTGCCGACCTGTCGGCATCGATAGGGGTATCGCCAAGTTGGTAAGGCACGGGATTCTGAATCCCGCATGCGTTGGTTCGAGTCCAGCTACCCCTGCCATTTGTCAAGTAGGAACCGCAGTCGAACGGCTGCGGTTTTTTGTCGTTTCTCAATACGCCGCTATGGTGTATAATAAGCGGGAAGAGATGTTATATCCGCCGTTTGGCAAAACGCGGAGATTATTATTTTAAATAGACGCGGCACTGCGCGCTCGGCGCGCAGCGTATCGGGCGGGAGGTTCATATGGGAGTGATTCGGGCACTGTGCATCAGCGGGAAGGACGGCACGCAGAAATATACGCCGGTTCGCGTGTTCTTCGTGACGGAGCACGGCATCGACGGCGACGCGTACGCGGGCGATCCGCATCGGCAGGTGCATCTTTTAGGAAGCGGTGAGATCGACGACATTTGCGCGCGCGGGACGGAGGGCGACGGGGGCGCATTCGGCTGGAATCTCGTCGCGGAAGGCTTCCGGTTCCAAGAACTGCCGCCCGGGACGCGGCTGCGTGTGGGACAAGTGTTCCTCGAGATCATGCAAATTGACGGCGGATCCGCCGTGGCGCGCGCGGGCGGTTTTGCCCGCGTGCTTCACGGCGGCTGGGTGACGGTCGGGGACGAACTCGAGATTACGACGGAGCGGATCCCGCTCGACGCGGCGGTTCTCACGGAGAGCGATCAAGAGGGACGCGGCGGATACGAGGATGAAAAGGGCGCCGCGATCCGAGAACTGCTCGCGGAGGAAGGATATACTGTCGCGGGACACGGCGTTCTGCCCGATGCGCGGGAAGAGATCATGCGCGAGATCTCCCTCTGGGCGGATCGCGGCGTGGGTCTCGTCTTGACAACGGGCGGTACGGGGGGCTCTGCGCGCGATGTGACCGCCGAGGAAACAGCGTGCGAGGTGCCGGGCGTTTCCGAGGCGATGCGGGCGCTTTCCATGTCCACACGTGCCGCGGCGGGGATCAAAAAGCGCACCCTTATTGTCAATCTGCCGGGCAGTGAGGAAAAGGTGCGCGAACGCCTCGGATTTATCCTGCCGGAACTGCGGCGCTGCATTGATATCCTGCGCGACGATACGGGAGAATAACGCACAGCAGGAAACCGCCGCAGTACGTTTTCGGACGTGCCGCGGCGGTTTTCTTTTTCCCCTCTTTTATGATATGATACCAATGAAATAATATGTATGGGGGAGCAAAGAAGCGTATGAAAAACATTCGGTCTATGGTGCGGGGGCGCATCGCTTTTGTCGCATTCGGCATGTTTCTCATTCTCCTGATCCTAACGGGGCGCTATGCCTATCTGCAGGTTGTGCAGGGGGACGCGCTCGCACAGCGCATGCGGGACCAGAGCGGCTATGAGTTCCGCATCCAGTCCCTGCGCGGCGCGATCCTCGACCGCAACGGCAAGGAACTTGCCGTCAGCAGTATGACGAAATCTCTCTTCATCGACCCCAACCACGTCTATGACGCGCATAGGCCGGAGGAGATTGCCGCCGACATCGCCCCCCTCGTCGGCCTCAAGGAGCAGGATATCCTCGACGATATCGCCGTCGGGGGCGGATTCGTGTGGGTGAAGCGGCGGCTGGAACACGACGAGTACGAAGCGGTGCGCGCCGTCATCCGTGAAAAAGGCTACAGCGACTGCCTCGGCTTTCAGAACGAAGCGAAGCGCTACTATCCGAACGACGCGCTCGCCGCGAATGTGCTTGGCTTTGTCGGCATCGACGACAAGGGGCTCGACGGCATCGAGCAGGCGCTCGACCCGCTGCTCAAAGGGGAGGTGCGCGAGGAGCGGCTCACTGTCGACGGACAGCGGCGGCCGATCTTCGACTCCATCTTTTTCAGCCGCCGTACCTACCGGGGCGACTACTGCAAGACGGCCGTGCTGACGATTGACAGCACGATTCAGTTCATTGTGGAGCAGGAGCTCGACCGCGCGATGGCGGAGAACAATCCCGCCTCCATCACGGCGATCGTCATGGATCCCAAGACGGGCGAAGTCCTCGCCATGGCGTCGCGCCCCTCCTACAACCCCAATAAGTTTTGGGACTATCCGTCCGAGAACTGGAAAAACCGCGCCGTCTCCTTCATCTACGAGCCGGGCTCGACGTTCAAGGCAATCGTTGCGGGGGCGGCGCTCCAAGAGGGCATCGTCACACCGAACCAGGTGTTCATGGATCCCGGCTACGTCATGGTTTCGGGGCGCCGGATCCAGAACTGGAACAACGAGAGCTACGGTGCGGTCACCTTTACCGATATCGTAAAGAACTCGCTCAACACGGGCTTTGCACAGGTCGGCCTCGCGCTCGGCGCGGAAAAACTCATGCACTACACGCGGCTTTTCGGCTTCGGTGAAATGACGGGCATTGATCTGCCGGGGGAGGAAGAGGGGCTCCTCTTCAAGGCGGAGGACATGCGCGACTCGGATATTGCGACGACCGCCATCGGCCAGAGCATCGCCGTGACGCCGCTTCAGCTCGTTACGGCGATGTCCGCCATCGCCAACGGAGGAACGCTCATGCACCCCTATATCGTGCGTGCCGTCCGCAATCCGGACGGTTCCGTCTACGAAGAACGCGCGCCCCGCGAGATTCGGACGACCCTTCAGTGCACGGTTGACCGTACGCTCATCGGGCTCCTCGAGCAGGTTGTCTCCGCGGGCGGCGGGGCTAAGGCGGCGGTTAAGGGCTATCGCATTGCGGGCAAGACCGGTACGGCGCAGAAGATCCGTCTCGATTCTTCGGGCTATATGGAGGGGCGTTATATCGCGTCGTTCTGCGGCTTTGCCCCCGTCGAGGATCCCATCTTTACCGTGCTCGTCATGATCGATGATCCGCGGGGGGGAAACTTCTACGGCGGGCAGATCGCGGCGCCCGTCGCCTCGCGTATCTTTACTCAGCTCCTGCGCTACGCGCATGTCGAGCCGTCGAGCAACCCCTTTACCGAAGCGGCGGAGGAATCGTCCGCACGTAGCGCCGCCGATGAGAAACGACTCGAGAGTGCCGCGGCGCCGCCCGAGGGCAAAGCGATCGTTCCGGACTTTACGGGCCTTTCTATCCGCGAGGCCGCGCGTCTCGCACAGCAGCGAGGCCTCTCCTTTGAGAGCGAGGGCACCGGTGCGGCCGTGCGCCAGTCGCTCGGCGTGAACGACATCGTAGATCAAGGAGCGCGCATTAAAGTCTACTTCGAACCGACGTAACATATACGATCGGGGACCGGATCGTTCGTTTTTCGGCCGGCCGGCTCGGTTTTATTTTTCATAGGTATTGACAGCGCGTAAAAATCAGTATATGATATAAACATACTTTTTAGATATGTTTAGTTTAATGCAAAATGGGGAATAAAGGAGAATGCATCATGGCAAACGTTTACGGGAGCGTTACGGAACTGATCGGACGGACGCCGCTGCTTGCGGCAAAATCGTTCAGCGCGGCGCATGGACTCAAGGCGAATTTACTCGTCAAGTTGGAGTATTTTAACCCGGCGGGCTCGGTCAAAGACCGCATCGCCATTGCCATGATCGAGCAGGCGGAGAAGGCCGGCAAGATCGCCCCCGGCGCGACCCTCATCGAACCGACGAGCGGCAACACGGGCATCGGCATCGCCTCCGTCGCGGCGGCACGCGGCTATCGTGCCGTCCTCACCATGCCGGAGACGATGAGCATCGAGCGGCGCAACCTCCTCAAGGCATACGGCGCCGAGATCGTCCTGACGGACGGATCACAGGGAATGAAAGGAGCCATTGCAAAGGCCGAGGAACTCCACCGTACGACGCCAAACTCCTTCATCCCCTCGCAGTTTGAAAATCCCGCCAACCCGGCCGTACACGAACGTACGACGGGCCCGGAGATCTGGGCGGACACGGACGGCGCCGTCGATGCGTTCATTGCGGGCGTCGGTACGGGCGGAACCGTTTCGGGTGTCGGCCGCTACCTCAAGAGTCAAAAGCCCTCCGTCTACGTCGTTGCCGTCGAGCCTGTGGATTCGCCCGTCCTCACGGGCGGAAAACCCGGTCCGCACAAGATCCAGGGCATTGGGGCAGGATTTGTGCCGCATACGCTCGATACGAACGTCTACAACGAAGTCATCCGCGTGTCGAACGAGGATGCCTTTACCTACGGGAAAGAGTTCGCCCGACGCGAGGGTGTCCTCATCGGCATTTCCTCGGGTGCGGCGCTTGCCGCGGCCGTCGCCCTCGCCAAGCGTCCCGCGTATGAGAGCAAAAACATCGTCGTCCTCCTCCCCGACGGCGGCGACCGCTACCTCTCGACGGACCTGTTTCAGGACAAATAGCATCGACGGAATAAAATAAGGAAAATAAAAAAACACCCGTGATGCGGGTGTTTTTCTATGCCGGATCAGCATCCGCAGCATTTGCCGCGGAGCCCTTCACACCGTATGTCCTGCGCGGTGCCGTTTTCACAGTAGGCGCCGGCATTCCCATAAGAATATGATTGGTTTTGCTTCTCTGGCAGTTCGCAGGCGCCGTTCTCACAGCTCGCTGCAATCGCCTGTGCTCCAACTCCGAGGATGAATGCCGCGGTGAGTGCGGATAACAATTTCTTCATGAGTGCCCCTCCTTTATCGGTCCATTCTTTTGACTTTATTTTATCACGGCTGTCAAGAAGAAATGTGATAAAGCAGGAGATGCTCTTATAAAAAACGCCTGCGAAATAAATAATTAAAAGCTATTGGAACATATAAGATATATAACGTATAAGATAAAAATTCATTTTGGATAAATGAAGGTAGGAGCGCTTATTTTCGTGAGCCTATATCTTATTACCATTATATATCTTCCGATATAGTTGATAGAGACTATCTATTTATATTAGCCGACGGGTCTGCTGTGAGAATTATGAACATGGTTCATAATTTTTGTTTATGAAAATCGTAAAAACCACTTGATTTTTTAAATACCTTGCGGTATGATACGGGTGAATTAAGAATACAAGATATTCATATTGATTGATATACAGGGAGAATCCATCATGCGAAATCAAGATATTGCAGTCGTCTATTCCTCGCGTACGGGGAACACAAAAAAGGTCGCGGAGCATCTCGCGGAGGCGCTCGGGGCGACCTACCACAGCGTAAAGGATACGGTGGGGATTTCGGACACCGCCGATCTCTGCATCGGCGTATGGATTGACCGCGGCACCGCGGATGCGGCGGCGCGCAAATATATCGAGACGCTGCGCGGACGCAGGGTATTCCTCTACGGCACGCTCGGTGCGGAGCCGGATTCGGAACACGGTGCGAAGTGCATCGAGAATATCAAGGCGCTGTTCGATCCATCGAATGAGATTCTCGGCGCAGTCCTTGTGCAGGGCGCGATCGATCCGATGATCATCGAGATGTTCAAGAGTATGCCGAAGGACAATGTGCACGCCTATACGGAGGAGAACGCGGCCCGCTGGGCGGCGGCGTCGTCTCATCCGGATGCGGCGGATTTTGACAGGGTCATTCATGCGGCAAAGGAGGCGCTCGCATGAACAGTATAGAGACGAAGCTGAGCGCGCTCTCCGCAGAGGCGCGCGGCTGGCTGCTCGGGACAAAGTCGGAGAACCCGCTCGGCCGTGCCTTTACAAAAAAGCGCGTGGTGCACCCGGGTGCGGGCGGCAAGCGCATGATTATGGATAAAGCGGAGCAGGCGCAGGTGTGGAAAGACCTCATGGCGCAGACGCCCGACCCTGCGGATGAGCGCGCGGCGTATATCCACATCCCGTTCTGCGATAAGAAATGCAGCTACTGCGGGTTCTTCCAGAACTATACGAAGGAAGAGGCGGCACACCGGTATGTCGATGTTCTCCTAGAGGAGCTGGACGCGGCGGCTGAGACGCCCTATGTGCAGGGCGCGCCGTTTCAAGCGGTGTTCTTCGGTGGCGGGACGCCGACCGCGCTCTCCGATGCAGATCTTACTCGTCTTGTGCGCGCGGTGCGGGCGCGCCTGCCGCTCACGAGCGACTGCGAAATCACGCTCGAGGGGCGCATCCATGACCTGACGGAGAGCAAGGTCGAGGCGGCGATGAAGGCTGGTATCAACCGTTTTTCCCTTGGCGTACAGTCTTTTGATACGCGCGTGCGGCAGTCGATTGGGCGCATTGACGACCATGACACGGTTGTTGCAACGCTGCGCCGCATGGTCGAGCGGCAGGGTGCGGTCGTCATTGCCGACCTCATCTATGGGCTGCCGTATCAGTCGATGGAGGTCTGGGAGAACGATGTGCGCGCGCAGTTCGAGATCGGCATCGCCGGCGGCGACCTCTATCAGCTGAACGTATTCCCCGCGAGTGAGCTTGCGGCACGCATCAAGTCGGGCGACCTCCCGATGCTCCCGACGACAGAGGAACAGTCCGAATACTTCGCACGCGGCGTTGAGATCCTCAATGCGAACCCGACGGTGCGCCGTATCGATACCACCCATTGGGCGACGGATCACCGCGAGCGCAGCATTTATAACACGCTTGCAAAGCGCGGCAACGACGTCCTCGCATTCGGATCGGGCGCGGGCGGCTTCATCGGCCAAATGATGTGGCGCAACCACGGCGGTCTCGCTCCCTATGAGAAGATGGCCGAAGAGGGAAGGAAGCCCTTTCAGTTTATGGGGGAGCAGGCCGATGAGCACCGCATGCACAGTGAGATCGGCGATCAGATTGAGCACCGATATTTCTACGCACCGTATTTTGAGAAGAAATATGGCGTCGATCTTCTCGCGGAGATGGCGCCGATCTTTGCCGCATGGGCGGAGAACGGTCTTGTCACGCGGACAGAGACGGGATTCCGGCTGACGCTCGCGGGCGAATTCTGGCATGACAACCTCATTCAGGGCTTCCTCGAAGCGTACGCGCTCACGCAGGAGGATGAGGTGAAGCTCCGCAAGGAGAACGTCGCCCTGCAGGATATGATCCCGAAGGACGTCCGCGCCATGCTTGAGGCGATGTTCCCCGACGGCATGCCCCCGCAGATGGCGGCGGCGCTGCAGGGAAAACCGTCGCCGGAGCTGGAGAACCACCCGCATATGCAGATGCTGAAGAATCTCATCGAAAAGAGCAGGGAAAAGGAGCGCGCCGCCGCGGCCGACGGCCCGGATATCAACACCGTTATGCACACGCCCGCGCGCGATATAGGAAAAGCTGTGTAGTGTATTTTATATAGAAACAGCCCGCCGATATTTGTCTACTACAAATATCGGCGGGCTGTTGTTTTTCAAAAGTTGGCGGGAGATGAACGCGAAATGTTTAGAAATAAAAAAAGAGAATGAAAATATATTTCGTTTTTATTTTATCAATGCTATAATGGTGATATCGTTTATTTTAACTTTTAGAAAAGAGGTGCTCTTCTATGGGAAGACATTGTTCCGGCCGTCGCCGCGCGTTGCTGACGGCGGCTGTTCTAGGCGCGCTCACAGCGGCGCCCTTTCACGCGGCGCAGGCGGCCGAGGATGAGAGCATGCCCGTATACGAATTGGACGATGTTATTGTCACGGCTTCGCGCACGGAGCAAAACGTCAAGGACGCGCCCGCTGCGGTTGAGGTCGTCACGCGCGAGGATATCGACCGCCTCGGCGCGGAGACGCTTGCGCAGGCGCTCGCACTCACCGTCGGACTTGATGTGACGGAAAACGGCATGGTCGGGAACCAGGCAGCGCTGCGCGGTATGAGCACCAACCAGACGCTGATCCTCGTCGACGGGCGGCGCATACGCACGGAGGATACGAGCCAGACGGCGAATTACTATGAGCTGCAGCGCGTCAACATGGACGATGTGGAGCGCATTGAGATCGTCCGCGGTTCCGTCAGCTCCCTGTACGGCTCGGAAGCGCTGGGCGGCGTCATCAATATCATCCGCAAACATCCCGAGAAAAAACAGGTCGGCGTTTCCGCCGATTGGACGAGCCGGCAAAAGGACGGCGGCATATCCCTCGACTTCGGCAAGACGGGGAAATGGGCATGGCGCACGAGTTTCAAAGTGGCCGATATCCGTGAACGCGGCAGGGAGACCGTTTCCAATCAATATGGGAAAAAATACTATTTCAATATAGACGGGCGGATGGATATCGCGGCGCGTAAGCATATGGACTTCTTCTTCAGCTACATGAACGAAGATCTGGATCAGAAGTCCGAGGCCGTGACGCAGACGGGCGGCAACTATAGATCCAATCCGGGCACTGTGGACTATAGTCATAAACGGTATTCGACAGGGCTGCGCTATGCGGGGGAGGATCGCAGGGGCACGTACGAGATGCAGGTTTACTATATCCGCTTTGATAAAAAACAAGAGACTCATCTGCGATCGAACGGCGTGCTCTCGGACTTTGACGATATGGTCTTCCATTCCTATATTGCGGACGGTAAGCGCACCTGGAACCTCGGTGAGGATCACAAACTCACTTTCGGCGGCGAGTATCGGAAAGAAGAGAACGAGAGCACCCGTATCGACGTGGGCGGAGGACATACCGTCACGAGGAACGGCATTTCGAAAAACGAGTCGAAGGCGAACCTTAATTACGCCGCGCTGTATCTGCAGGACGAATGGCGTGCGAACAAACGCCTTTACGTCGTGCCGTCCGTGCGTTGGGACCACAATAATAAATTCGGCAGCGAGGTGACGGCGCAGCTTGGTACGACCTACCGTCTCAGCGACCGCAGCCGCGTCAAGATGAATGTCGGCTCGGCATACCGCGCGCCCACGGCAAGCGAACTCTATATGCACTGGGATCATGTGCCCGCAGTTGCGCGCATGGGGGCGAGGCTCGTACCGATGCAGGTTCATATCGACGGGAATCCGAACCTGAAGCCCGAGAAGGCGGTCAACTTTGACCTCAGCTTTGAAGCGGAAGGAAAACGCAACGCGGGGAAAATAACCTACTTCCACAATAAGGTGGACGACCTGATCAATCTAAATACCGTAAGCAGAGTGATTATGTCATTCACACCGCCGCCGCCGCATCCGATCGCAATCCGCAACGTCGGACATTATGAAAATGTCGATAAGGCGACGCTGCAGGGTATCGAGTTCGAGGGCAGGCAGCGGCTTGGGGATAAGTTTACGCTGCGGTCCACCTATACCTATCTCGATGCCAAGAACGATATGACGGGGGATCGGCTGACCGGACGAGCGCGGCACAAACTCTCGCTGCAGCTCATCTACGACGACTTTAAGCACGGGTGGAGCGGCGTCCTCTGGAACGATTGGCTGGGCGACTACTACTACGCGGAGGGGCGCGGAAACACGGCGGTGAAAAAGAATACCTCCGCGACGGTGCTCAACCTGGTCGTCAACAAAAAGATCAACGATCACTTGAGCGCCTACTTCGGCGTGAACAACCTGCTCAACGAGGAAAATACGACGCTCTATTACGACGGCCGCATTTGGCGCGGCGGGGTCAACATGACGTTCTAACGCGGCGTAAAGTACCCGAACGCGGCCGGGATGCCGTAAGTATCCGCGAGCTCTTCGCGGCGCACCCACAGGAGGGCGGACGGCTCGTCTCCCCCAGCGGCGCGGGGCGGCGCGTCGTCTGTGTCGGCGACGCAGATCTCCCAGCCCGTGAGGTTCCACTCGATGTGGGTGAAGACATGGCGGGCGGACGGGAGCGGGGCGATGGAGCGGACGGCGAATCCCTCCGCCGCAAGATATTCCAGCACTTTACGCTTGGACCATTTCCCTTCCGCATTCGGATATTCCCAAAGACCCGCGAGGAGTCCCCGCGCGGGTCTTTTTTGTATGGCGCAGCGATCGCCGCGCCGCAGGAGCAGGACGGTGCGGTGTTCCTTTCGCCGCGCTTTGAGCGCGCTTTTGACGGGATAGTCGAGCTGTGCGCCGCGGTCGTGCGCGAGGCAGAGACGGACGGCGGGGCAGGCTCGGCAGAGCGGCGTGCCGTTCGGCAGGCAGACGGTTGCGCCGAGATCCATGAACGCCTCGTTGAGGAGCCCCGCGTCCGTTCCTCCGGGATAGGAGGGGCGGAGCGCCTCCTCGAGCGCGCGTTTCGCCGCATCCTTGGCGATGTCGATGGGATTGGCCGTCACACGCGCGGCGACGCGGAGGAAGTTGCCGTCGACGGCGGGGCATGGACGGCCGTAGGCAAATGATGAAATCGCGCTTGCGGTATACCGTCCGATACCGGGCAGAGCGAGGAGCGCGTCAAAGTCGTCGGGGAGGTTTCCGCCGTGTTCTTTCACAATGACCTGCGCGGCGCGTTTGAGGTTGCGCGCGCGGCTGTAGTAGCCGAGGCCCTGCCACAGTTTCATCAGCGCGTCGTCATCGACGGCGGCGAGATCGCGTACCGTTGGCAGGGCATCGAGAAAGCGCAGGTAATAACCGCGGACAACGTTTGCCCGCGTCTGCTGGAGCATGATCTCAGAGATCCACACATGGTACGGCGTCGGTTCGTCGCGCCACGGCAGGTCGCGCGTGTCGGGCGCGGACTTTCGCCATGTCAGCAGTATATCGCAGAGGGAGGCGAAGACAGAGCCGCCCGCCCAAAGTTGTATGTTCATTCAAAACTCTCCTTTATTTTATTTTATCATATAGACCTGAAAAATATAGGCGAAAAAGAAAACAATAAAAATATAGTATCGCCGTCGAATCTATGATAAAATCAATTGCGTGAATTACGTTATGCATAGGCGCGAGAGATGATCATATAAGAGCGGAAGGGATGAACGGCCTTGATTAGGGAATTCAATTTCGCGGAGTTTTCACCATATGTGAGAAAACTCCATATGGATGATGAGCAGCGGTATACGGCGATGACGTTTGGCCCAGGTTCCTATATGGTGAATGCGAACTTTGAAGTCGGCGGGATAGAGTGTCATGTGCTGATCGGACGCTATTCTTCCTTGGGACATAGAATTACATTTGAGATTGGACTCAATCACGATACGAATCAAGTCACGACGTATCCATTTGATGATCTCATACGTAGCGATGAGACAAAGCTCAATCATTACGACCATGTCAACCGCAAGCAAATCATTGTCGGCAACGACGTGTGGATCGGCTGCGACGTGACCATCCTCGGCGGCGTCCGCATCGGCAACGGCGCTGTGATCGGGGCGGGAGCTGTTATCGCAAAGGATGTGCCGCCCTATGCCGTTATGGTCGGCAATCCGGCGCGCGTCGTCAAATACCGTTTTGACGAGGAGACCATTCGCGCGCTGCAAGCCATTAAGTGGTGGAACTGGCCGGAGGAAAAGATCAAGGAGAATCTGGCGCTGCTGAAAGATCCGGTGCGCTTTATCGCGGAATTTTCCGTGCCGTCCGAAAATGAACCGACGGATGAGACGGCCGATATGATGCGAGGGCTTCGGGCGGACGGATATAAGATCTATTATTTCGTGCCAGATTTCGCTTCGGGAGAAGCCGTTTGGCAGAATGTGATCCTATCCTATTTGCAGACCTATCATGCGCGGGATCGCGTGGGGCTGCTGCTTGCGCTCCAACAGTCGAAGGACTGCTCTATGCAGACGGCACAGATTGGTGAGGCCCTTGCGGCACGCGGGGGCGATGCGCCGCTTGTTTTTACGCATGAAACAGAGGGGGCCTTTTCGTTTCCCGCACTGCGCCAGGCGGATGTGTTCATTACGACGAAGGAAGACATTTCCTCTCAATGTGTGGACTATGCGGCTGACACGGGGACTGTCATTCGTTATGGAATGGACGATGCGGCGATACTCTTTGCCCGATGCCCCGGAGATATCCTAGGGACGGCGCTGCGAGATGAGGAAAGAGCGCATGGCGAGAGTTCTCGCTCCGCTCTCGTACAAATTCTCTCTACGCCTTCATTTACCGGTAAAGAGGAGCGTCTAGCGCGTGAGATCGCAGAATGTAAGACGTTTATTGGGAATTTGCTGCTGTCTGAAAAGATAGAGGACGCGATGCACCGCATCAGGAATATTGCAGAGGATATCTACTACTACAATCAGTTTTATACGGATGTGCAATTGGAGGGATATCTGCAGCAGATTCTTAGGCGGCTGCCTGAAGGAAAGCCTGCCTATGAAAAGAGCGCGCGAGCGCGTATTGTCTTTTATGATGCTTTTGGTATAGAGACGAGAGGTCTTGCGGCGATATATCTGCGCGCTCTCTCCAAGATGGACGCGGACATTCTTTACGTCACGAACGCTGAGGCACAGGGGCGTCTCAATATGCTCGAGAGCATATTGCTCGGCTGCGATGCGCAGATTTACTGGCTGAAGGCAGAGCCCCATACCGCGCGCTACCGTGATTTGTGCCGCGTGATGGCGGCGTTCCGCCCGACGATCGGTTTTCTCTATACGACGCCGTACGATGTCAGCGGTATCTTGGCATTCATGCGTTTTGAGGGGGCGATGAAACGCTATCAGATCAATCTGACGGATCATGCATTCTGGCTCGGGGTGAATGCTTTCGATGTATGTCTGGAGTTCCGTGATTTCGGCGCCGCTCTCTCGCGGGATCATCGCGGCATCGCACCGGAAAAGCTCCGCAAGCAGCCGTATTATCCCATTATCGACCGCGACGAGCCGTTTGCAGGCTATCCCTTCGAACGTGCGGAGAACGACTTTATCATATTTACAGGCGGGTTCCTGTATAAGAGCATCGATCCGGAGAAAACGTATTATCGGCTGGTCGGCTCCCTTCTTGCCGCGTTCCCGCAGGCGAAGCTGTGGTATGCGGGCTACGGCGACGATACAGATCTAAAGGAACTCATGGCGGCGTATCCGGGGCGCGTGTTCCACACGGCGGAGCGTAAAGATCTGTTTCAGCTGCTCCGGCATGTGGATATGTACCTCAATACGAGCCCGCAGATGGGCGGCTTGATGACGCAGTATGCGGCGCTTGCCGGGCGCCCGCCGTTCCTGCTTGATCCCTATGCGGGGAGTGCAGGACTGCTCTTTCATGAAGAGGACCTCGGCGTATTCTTCACGGATTTCGAGGAGTGCAGGGCGGCGCTGCACCGCTTTGTGGAGGATCCCTCATATCGAAAAGAGTTGGAGGAGCGGCTCAAGAAATATCAACTTATCATAACGGAGGATGAGTTCAATGAAAATCTCGAGGAGATTTTGACGCGGGGGATGTCGCGCTATCCGATTCGTTTCCCAAAGGTTGATATGCGTTTTCAGGAGGATTTGTACCTGTGGCGGTTTATTAAGGATCTTCCGGACTGACACGCGGGAAATATTCCCTGCTTTTCGGCGCTGCCCGGGCTAAAAAAATCATTGACAAACAGCGGCGGCGGCGCGATAATGAAAGAGTTTTCCCGCGGAGGCGTATCTGCGCGGCAGACAGAGAGGAGTCCGGCGTGATGAAGCATATTCTGTCTGTTTTTGTAGAGAATCAGACGGGCGTTCTCGTGCGTGTGGCGAGTATGTTCTCGCGGCGCGAGTTCAACATCGACAGCCTGTCGGTCGGCGTGACGGAGTCGCCGGCGTTCTCGCGCATCACGGTGGTGGTGCACGGGGATGAGAATCTCGTGGAGCAGATGATCAAGCAGCTCGAGAAAATGCCCGTGGTGCGCGCCGTTCAGCGGCTCGATGAAAAGGGCGCGGCGTGCCGCGGCATGACGATGATCAAGGTGCGCGCGGAGGATACGAATCGTCTCGACGTGCTGAAGATGGGCGAGCTGTTCCGCGCGCACGTCGTCGATGTGGACGCGGGGTCGATCATCTTTGAGATCACGGGCGGCGACGACAAGGTGACGGCGTTCCTCAAGGTGCTGCAGCCCTACGGCATCGTCGAGGTCATCCGCACGGGGCTGATTGCGCTCGAGCGCGGGGAACATACAATTTACGAACACTGTGAGGAGCGTGCGTACTATGGCAAAAACTTACTATGATCAGGACGTCGACTGGAGCGTACTCGAGGGAAAAACGGTTGCGGTCATCGGCTACGGCAGCCAGGGGCATGCGCATGCGCTGAACCTCAAGGACAGCGGCGTGAATGTCGTCGTCGGGCTCTATGCCGGTTCGAAGTCGGCGAAAATCGCCGCCGAGGACGGCCTGAAGGTACTCCCCGTGGCGGAGGCAGTCAAAGCTGCGGACGTCACGATGATCCTCATTCCGGATGAAAAGCAGGCGGCGCTCTACCGCAGCGAGATTGCGCCGCATCTGAAGTCCGGCAGCGCACTCGCGTTTGCGCACGGCTTCAATATCCATTTCAATCAGATTGTCCCGGCGGACGATATCGACGTGTTCATGGTCGCACCGAAGGGGCCGGGGCACCTCGTGCGCCGCACGTTCCGCGAGGGCGGCGGCGTGCCGGATGTGTTCGCGATTGGCCGGGATGCGACGGGGCGCTGCTTTGACCTCGCGCTCGCGTATGCGCGCGGCATCGGCGGCACGCGTGCGGGCGTCATCCAGACGACGTTCAAGGAGGAGACGGAGACCGATCTCTTCGGCGAGCAGGTCGTGCTCTGCGGCGGCGTGACGCATCTCATTCAGAAGGGCTTCGAGACGCTCTGCGAGGCGGGCTATCAGCCGGAGATCGCGTATTTCGAGTGCTTCCACGAGATGAAGCTCATCGTCGACCTCATGTATGAGGGCGGCATGGCAAAGATGCGCAAATCCATCTCCGATACGGCGGAGTACGGCGACTACACGCGCGGTCCGCGCATCATCACGGACGAGACGAAGGCGGAGATGAAGCGCGTGCTCGGCGAGATCCAGGACGGCACGTTCGCGCGTCAGTGGCTCACGGAGAACAACGCCGCCGGGCGTGCGAACTTCCTTGCGGAGCGCCGCATCCACGCGGAGCACCCGATCGAGACGGTCGGCAAGGAGCTGCGCGGCATGATGTCGTGGCTGAAGGACGGCGCCGATCTGCGCAAGGACTAAGGAATCCGCACCTCTCGGGGGATGCGATACGGGCAAATCAGAGGGGGAAGCCGCTGTGCGCGGCCTCCTCTTTTGTATTATTTTAGGAGGTTCATCCGTGGGCATGAATATGAGCGAAAAGATTCTTGCGCGCCATGCGGGGCTGGATCATGTGGAGGCGGGGCAGCTCGTTACGTGCCGGCTCGACATGGTGCTCGCGAACGATGTGACGGGACCGCCGTCCATCAAAGAGTTTGAAAAGACGGGCAGACCCGTCTTTGATCGGGAGAAAATCGCGCTGATTCCCGATCATTTCCAGCCCGCAAAGGATATCAAGTCCTCGGAGCTGGCGAAGATTATGCGCGACTTTGCGCGCAAGCACAACATCCTGCACTACTACGAGCAGGGGCGCGTCGGCATCGAGCATGTGCTCCTGCCGGAAAAGGGGATCGTGGGTCCCGGGATGCTCACGATCGGCGCAGATTCGCATACCTGCACCTACGGTGCGGTGAATGGGTTCTCGACGGGCGTCGGCACGACCGATCTCGCGGTCGGCATGGCGACGGGCGAGGCGTGGTTCAAGGTGCCCGAGGCGATCAATGTGCATCTGACGGGCGAAAAACCTGCGGATATCAGCGGCAAGGACGTGATTCTGACGCTCATCGGGATGATCGGTGTGGACGGCGCGCTCTATCGGAGCCTTGAGTTCACGGGCGAGGGGGTCGCCGATCTCACGATGACCGACCGCCTGACGATTGCGAATATGGCGATCGAGGCGGGGGCGAAGAACGGCATCTTCCCCTATGACGATGTGTGCAGGGACTATGTCGCGGGGCGCATGACGGCGGACTACATGCCTGCCGCGGCCGACCCCGACGCATCGTATGTGCAGACGGTGGAGATCGATCTCAGCGCGCTGCGCCCCGTGGTCGCGTTCCCGCATCTGCCGGAGAATACGCGGCGCGTGATGGATCTCACAGAGGAAGTTCCCATTGATCAGGTTGTCATCGGATCGTGCACGAACGGGCGGCTTGAGGATATGGAGATCGCGGCGGAGATTCTGAAGGGGCATACGGTGCATCCGAACGTCCGCTGCATCGTCATCCCCGGGTCACCGTGGGTTTATCAAGAGTCAATGCGGCGCGGCTATCTGGAAATCTTCATGGAGGCGGGCGCGGCGGTCTCAACGCCGACCTGCGGCCCCTGTCTGGGCGGCTACATGGGCATCCTCGCGGCGGGCGAGCGCTGCGTCTCGACGACGAACCGCAATTTCCGCGGGCGCATGGGGCATGTGGACAGCGAGGTCTATCTCGCGGGACCGCACGTCGCGGCGGCGAGCGCGATACTGGGGCGGATTGCCGCGCCCGAGGAGGTGAGATGATGTTTGAGGGAAAGGTCTGGCGCTACGGCGACAACATCGACACGGACGTCATCATCCCCGCGCGCTATCTCAACACGTTTGAACCGAAAGCGCTCGCGGCGCACTGCATGGAGGACATCGACACGACGTTTGCGAAAAACGTCGCGGCGGGGGACATCATGGTCGGCGGGCGGAACTTCGGCTGCGGCTCCTCGCGCGAGCACGCGCCGATTTCGATTGCGGCGTCGGGCGTTCCCGTCGTCATTGCGGCGAGTTTTGCACGCATCTTCTACCGCAACGGCATCAACATCGGACTGCCTCTGCTTGAGATCGGCGACGATGTGGAGAAGATCAGCGCGGGCGACCGTCTGCACGTCGATACGGCGACGGGCGAAATCCTGAATCTCACGACGGGCGACACGTTCCGGGCGCACCCTCTGCCGGGCTTTGTGCAGGAGATCGCGGCGGCGGGCGGGCTTCTCAACTATATCAAGGAGAACGGAGGATTCCGTCATGGCGTATAAAATTGCGGTCGTGCCGGGCGACGGCATCGGCGCCGAGATCACGGCGGCGGCGGTCAAGGTGCTGAAAGCCGTCGATGCGAAATACGCGCTCGGACTCACCTATGAGACGCGCGACGCGGGCGGCACGGCATACGACCGGTATGGGACGCCGCTCCCGGAGGAGACGCTCGCCGCATGTCAGGCGTCGGACGGTGTGCTCTTCGGCGCGGTCGGCGGTCCCAAATGGGACGACGTTTCACCGGAGCTGCGCCCCGAGCGTGCGATCCTCGGGCTGCGCAAGGGACTGGGGCTGTACGCGAACCTGCGCCCCGTGAAGGTGGCGGATGCCCTCGTCGAGCATTCGCCGCTCAGGCCGGAGCTTGTGTGCGGCGTCGATCTCGTGATCGTGCGCGAGCTGATCGGCGGCATCTACTTCGGGGAGAAATGCGAGTCGGAGCAGGTGGACGGCGCAGAGCGCGCGTGGGATATGGAGAATTACTCCGTCCCGGAGGTGGAGCGCATCGCGCGGCTCGCGTTCGAGACGGCGCGACTGCGGCGCGGTGCGGTCACGTCCGTGGACAAGGCGAATGTGCTCGCGACATCGCGTCTCTGGCGGCGCACGGTGACGGCACTCGCGGCGGAATACGGCGATGTGGAACTCTCTCATCTCTATGTGGACAACTGTGCGATGCAGCTCGCCGTGCGTCCGACGCAGTTCGACGTCATCGTGACGGGGAATCTCTTCGGCGATATTTTGTCGGACGAGGCGGCGGTCATCGGCGGATCGATCGGGCTCATGCCGTCGGCGTCCATCGGCACGGGGACGAGCCTCTTTGAACCGATCCACGGCAGCGCGCCTGACATCGCGGGGCGCGGCGTCGCCAACCCGCTCGGCACGATTCTCTCGGCGGCGATGCTCCTGCGCTACGCTCTGCATGAGGAGGCGGCTGCCGCAGCGATTGAGACCGCAGTCGACGCGGCGCTTGCGGACGGCCTGCGCACGGCGGATATATACAATGAGGGCAGGGGGCTCAAAAAAGTCGGCACGGAGGAAATGACAGGCGCGGTCTTATCGCATCTTTAGATATGACATAAATAAAAAGGGAATGTCCGCACGGGACATTCCCTTTTTATTTACGTACTTGGGGCGGGGACTTTCCTCTTGATATACCGCCGCCAAACGAATGCGGCAAGCGTCAGCAGAATCGCGCCCGCCGTCGGGAACAGGAAGTGCATCCCGAGATAGGTCGCGACAATGCCGCCGAGCAGCGGTCCCGTGAATCCGCCGACCTGCTGCGCGGCAAAGAGCATACCGAAGACGCTCCCCTTGAGATGGGCCGGCGTGTGCTGCGCGATGACGGCATTCAAGGACGGCTGCACGCCGGCGGCGCAAAGCCCGATGCCGAACTGCATAACGGCAAAGGGGACGAGCGTCTCGGGAATCCCCTGCAGCGTCAATAGCGTTCCCGCAAGCGTCATTGCCAGACACATGGAGACGAAATAGCTGCGCCGCGCGCCGAAGATGCCCCAAAGCGGCGCCGCAACCGCGCCCGCGATGCCGCCGAGCGAAAAGACGACGCCCGCGGCGAGGACGACGTTCCGGATATCTCCCGCGAGATATTTGATATAGGTCGTCAGAACCGGCTGAAGGATAAAGATGACCATTTGAGCCAGCGTGCTGACGATCATCATTGCGCGCAGGATGGGGATGTGCCAAAGGTGCCACGGGTTCGCTTCCTTGGCCGAGGCGGGCGTATCGTCCGCAGGAGCCGGTGGTTCCTTGATGATGAAGGTAAATGCGAGGAAGTTGATAAAGAGCGCGAGCGAACCGATGTAGAAGCTTGTGCGCATGCCGAACGCCTCCGCGAGTATGCCGCCGAGGAGCGGCCCTACAACGCCGCCCGCGGTCAGCGTTCCCTGCATGATGCCGAGGCAGAGCCCGAGGCGTTCGCGCGGCGCATAGAGCGTTATGATGGCGAGATCCATCGGCCATAGACCCGCGGCAAATCCCTGAAAGAGACGCACGAGGACGAGCTGTTCGGGCGTCTGCACAATGCCGCCGAGAAAGTAACTGACGGCGATGAGGAAACTCGCGCGCATCGCCATGAGGCGCTTGCCCTTGCGGTCGGCAATGCGCCCCCAGATCGGCGCCATCACCGCGGAGACAAGGAAGGTCACGGAGAATGTAATCCCCGCCCACAGATTGACGGACGCCTCGTCCACGCCGAGCTCGAGCGTCAGATACATGGGCAGGAACGGGATGAGCATCGTGTAGCTGGCGGACATGAAGAGAACATTGCAGGTGAGCAGCGCCAGCGCGGCTTTCCAGTTCATAGGAGGCACACCCTTTCCTAAAATAATGCTGCCGCTATTCTAGCACTTTTTACAGAAAAAGAAATAGGGGAAAGGACCTTTTTCCTATTTCTTGATTTTCCGTAGGCATTGTGCTATGATAACGAAAACGAACCAAATCCGGTCCTTAAAATGCAGATTCGTCTGCATTAAGAATTCTCTAAAAAGCGCCTGCCCGGAGGCGCCAAAGAATACTGCAACACCCCCTGCCGTGCACCGTTTGCGGCAGTTTTTTCGAAAGTAAGGAATGTCCATGAAACACATCGTCGTAGATTTGGAGATGAACCCGGTCGGCAAGGAATACAAAGAAATACGCAGGAAACTGAACGGCGAGATCATCGAGATCGGCGCTGTGCGTCTGAATGAAAAATTTGTGCAGGAGGATAAATTCCAGTGCTATGTCTGCCCCGAGTACGGGCCGGTGAAGAAACATATCACGGAGCTGACGGGCATCACGCAGGACAAGGTCAACGGCCAGCATGTGTTTGCCGAGAGTTTTCGGAACTTCGTGGACTGGATCGGCGCCTCGGAGACGAAGATCTATTCGTGGAGCATGTCGGATATCAAGCAGCTGCATAAGGAATGCCGGCTGAAGGTTCCGGACTTCGATGTGGACTGGCTTGACACGCGTTGGGTGGATCTCCAGCAGGCGTTTGACGACCGGCTGGGGCTGCACAACAGTCTCGCGCTGAAGCATGCGCTCGGCGCGATGGGACGGAGCTTCGAGGGCGCGCAGCACTCCGCGCTTGCCGACGCGATCAATACGAGCGCCGTACTCGCGCTCATGCAGGACGACGAGAAGTTCCGCGAGACCATGCGTCCCGTGCTCGAAATCCTCGCGCCGAGCGCGGCCCTCTCCGATTCGATCGGCGACCTCTTCCCGGATCTGGAAAAACTGAAGAACAACCTCTAGCTTTTGCATTGAAACCAAAAAGCACCTTGCCGTTATCGGCAGGGTGCTTTTCTATGCGCATCAATCGTGCCGCGTGGGCGGCTCGATCGAGACGGCGCCGCTGGGCTGAGCCGCTTCCGTTGGATCTTCGGTTGACGCCGCCTGTGTGCGCCGTGCCTTGGACTCTGCGGGCGTTTCCTCGTCGAAGAGCGGACGCGCGGCGGGGCCGCCGTCCGGCGTCGGTTGTGTCAGTTCCGCGCGGGCGGCAATCGAACCGAGAATGGCGCTGGCCGCAGGCGCATTTGTATGATTGGCCGGGACTGCGGCGGCACTCGTCGGGACGATCGGTTTGAGTTCGACGGCGAGGGTGTCGCCGTTCTTAATGGGACTTGTGAAGTCCGCCTTGGCTCCGTTGACGAGGATGGCGAATGTGACGCGGCTCGTTGCGGGCGGCGGGGTAAAACCGACGGCAAGGAGCGCTTCGCTGACGTTGGCGCTGCCCGAGCCCTTTTGATAGACGATGACGGCGCCGTCTTCGACGATGCTGTCCGGGGCCGCTTTCCGGCCGTTGAGGGTGAGGGTAAATCCGGATGCGGGAACCGCATGCTCTTTTCCCTCATAGGTGATCGTCGCATGCGGGGCGGCGGAGAGGCCGAGCACGGACGAGAGGGTCGGAACGGCGGCCTCCTCATACGCGATCGCATCTCCTTCCCGGAGCGCGGTTGAAGGCGCCGCAGGGGCGCCGTTCAGCGTGATCTTCGGCTGTATGGAAAAACGGCGCGCCTCGCCGTTCAGCGTATAGGAAATATATCTGCCCTCGGGCGGCAGATTCTCTCCGCGGAGAACTTCGCCGAGCGTGCGCTCACGGGATGATGTAATCACGTCGCCGTCATGCAGGAGCGGATTGTCTTCGGCGGGGACGCCGTTGACGAGAATGCTTGCCGCAACGCGGAGTTCTGCATTGTTCAGCGTGACTACGTAGTCGTCGGCATTGTCGACGGCATCGCCGAGGCGCACCTCGGGCTGCGCGCCGTCCTCGCCCGCAACGAGCTTGATGCGGCAGTCGTCGTGAATGGGGGAGTCGAGCCCCGCGGTTTTGCCGTCGATCGTAATCTGCGCAAGCGTTCCCATCGTGCCCGGGAAACTGCGCCGTTCGCCGTCGATCGTGACCACGAGTCCCATGCCGGGGCGGCCGTTGTACTTGCGCAGGCTGATGCCCGCCGCGAGCAGGGCGTCGGAGACGTTGAGCTCACGGAAATTGAACAGGCTGTACTCGATGTCGTTGATCCAAACCGCGAGGAAGTGCAGCGTGTTGATCGAGGCGATCTTGAGGATACCGAGCGGCGTTACCGCATCGGGGGCGTGCAGTTCCTCGGGGAGCTCCTCCACGCCGTCGACGACATCGGGCTGACGCACAGCAACGCGGCCCGCGGGGATGCCCAGCGCCTCTGCGACGAGTTCCGGTATCATGGGCGTGAGGGAACCTCCGCCGACGAGCATGACTGCCTGCGGCGGTTCGCTGTTGAGTTCCAGAACCTGCTTTGCAATCGCATCCGCGAGATGCGCCACACTCGGCCGCACGGCGGCGACCACTTGATCGGCCGTGAGTTCGAGTTTCATGCCGAGGATATCGGTAAAGGAGACGTTCCGGCCGGCCGAGATCTTACGTTTGATGTCCTCGGCGATGTTGAAGTCGAGGAGGTATTCGCGCGAGATGGCCTCGGTGATCTCGTCGCCTGCCATCGGCACCATGCCGTAGGCGATGACGGATCCGCCACGCGTAATCGCGACGTCGGAGGTGCCCGCCCCGATGTCGACGAGGACGAGGTTCAGATGACGCATCGTGGGAGGGATGAGGACGTTGATGCCCGCGATCGGCTCGAGGGTGAGCGCGCGCATCTCGAGATGCGTCTCGCGCAGCGCCGACTGCATAGAGTCGACGACTTGGCGCGGGAGAAAGGTCGCGATGACGGTCGCCTGCGCGCGTCGGCCGCGCTGCCCGACGAGCGTCTTGAGGTCGTTGCCGTCGAGCGTATAGCGGACCGTACTGTAGCCGACGCAGTAGTAACGCGTCGGATCGTCCACTGTGTGCGAGTGGGCGAGTTTTTTCTGCGCCTCCTGCACGCCGGCGAAGTCGAGATCGCGCTGCTGCGCGGCTGTGATCGTGCCCGCGACTTCCTGCTCGGCCTCTGCGGTCATCGTGTAGAGCGCGCGTCCCGCGGCCGCGACTGCGACACTATGCAGCGGCCCCGTACGCGCGGTGAGACGCCGCTTGACCTCACGGATGATCGCGGCGACCTGCGGCACATCGTGGATCTGACCGTCGAGCATGGCGCGCGTCTTATGCTCCATACGCTCGGTTGCGAGGATATGCAGGGCGCCTTCTCGCTGCTCGGCGACGATGCCGATGACGCTGCGCGTGCCGATGTCAAGGGCAAAGACGAGCTCCGCCTGCCGCTCCCCGCGCGGCGTGCGGGCGGCGGGCGCCGCCTCGTCCTTTTTGGGACGGCCGCGTTTTTTTGCGGCGGATGCGCCGCGCTCCTCCTCTATGCGTTTTTTCGGGCGGCCGCGCCGTTTTGCCGGCTGCTTCGCCGTAGGAACCGTTTCGTTTATATTCTCCAAATCCGGCATTTCTGTCTCCCCCGACCAATCGATCTAAAGCAATGTATACTATCTATAGTTAATTCGTGTCCCGTTGAAAAAATCCTGCCGGGTTATGCATCCGGCGTATGCAAAAAGGTCAGAACGCAACCGCCGCGCGGGCAGATCCGTTCTGACCACAAGAGAGGGGTCTGAAATGCCGTATCCCTTATATGTCTATACCTGCGTAAAGCAGGTGGGTACCCTAAGTCCGGCTTCCGCCTGTGCCGAAGCGCTTCGCGTCCACCGGAATCAATTCGGGTTCCCTAAAAGATCTGTAGGTTAGACATTGCTAAGACATACGCACATCGAAGGCGCACCTTTCTTTTATATTATGATAGCATAAAAAAAAATAAGCCGCAAGACTTGACAAATGAGGAATAAGAATTTGCGATAACAATATGAAATCTGTGTTTTCGGAAAATATATTCAGAAATTATACCGCCCTCTTTTCCTGTGCGGGTTCCCGTGCTATAATAGGGAACGGTAATATAGAATGTTCTCAATTTCCCGAGAAAGATGGTGTGACGGAGATGGCAAATGTTCGCGATGCGGTGGATGCGGTCGTCGCTGCGATTATGGCGCAGAAGGACTACCTGACGGCGGTGGATGCGAGATCCGGGGACGGGGATCATGGACTGAACATGGCGCGCGGGGTGACCGAGGCGGAGGAACGGATGAGGGAACTCCCGCCGGATGCGCCGCTCGGAGATGTGCTCCATCAGATGGGGCGCGCCTTCATCGAGAATGTCGGCGGGGCGGCCGGGCCCCTCTACGGTATTGCCTTTGTGCGTGCCGGCGAGGCGGTGAACGCGCAGACGCGGCTCGATGTAAAGAGTTTCGAGAAACTCTTTACGTGCGGCATCGAGGCGATTCGGCGCCGCGGGCATGCCGAGCGCGGCGACAAGACCATGCTCGACACGCTCATCCCGATCCGCGACGCGTTTCTGCCCGAGAATGCGGAGGGCAAGAGCCTGCGCGAGTGCCTCGAGGATGCCTTGAGCGCGGGCCGTGAGGGCGCGGAGTATACGAAGACCATCGTCGCGCGGCGCGGCCGCGCGGCACTCATCGGCGAGCGCAGCATCGGCATTGAGGATCCGGGCGCGATGAGTTCGCTCATTATGTTCCGCGCGCTGTGCAGCTATCTCCGCGGCTGAAGGGGACGAAATTGAGATCGAAGTGAGAGGAAATGATTTGATGAACACCGGAATTCGCACCCGTTTTGCACCGAGCCCCACGGGGTACATGCACATCGGCAACCTGCGCACGGCGCTCTATGCGTATCTCTTCGCGCGCGCGAATGACGGGACGTTCATCCTGCGTATTGAGGACACCGACCGCAGCCGTTATGTGGCGGATGCGGTGTCCTTTATCCGCCGCACGCTCGACGCGGCCGGCATCATCCCCGATGAGGGGCCCGACGATATCGGCGGCGCATACGGCCCTTACGTCCAGAGCGAGCGCATGGACATCTATAAAAAATACGCGGAGCAGCTCGTCGAGACGGGACATGCCTATCGCTGTTTCTGCAGCCATGCGGAAGAGGCGCCCGGCACCGGGGAGGGCAAGGGGTTCGGCGGCTATCCGCGTACCTGCCGCGACCTCCCGCCGGAGGAGGTCGCGGCGCGTCTCGCGCGGGGCGAGGCGTACGTCGTCCGGCAAAAGATGCCGCTCACGGGGGAGACGACGTTTTACGACGTTCTGCACGGCAACGTCACGATCTCGAATACGGAGCTCGAGGATCAGGTGCTCCTCAAGCGCGACGGCATGCCGACCTATAACTTTGCCAACGTCGTCGACGATCGTCTGATGATGATTTCGCATGTCATCCGCGGCACGGAGTTCATCACGTCGACGCCGAAGCACGTGCTGCTCTACGAGGCGTTCGGTTGGACGCCGCCCGTGTTCGTCCACCTCGCGCCCGTGATGGGGCGGGACGAGACGGGCAAGACGAGCAAGCTGTCGAAGCGGCACGGCGCGACGAGTTTCAACGACCTTGTCGAAATGGGATATCCCGCCGCCGCCATCGTCAATTATGTGGTCCTGCTCGGCTGGAGCCCGAAGACGACGAATCGGGAAGTCTTTTCGATGGACGAATTGATCGAGAAGTTTTCGCTCGAAGGGCTTTCAAAATCACCGGCCGTATTCGACTACGACAAGCTCGGCTGGATGAGCGGAGAGTATTTCAAGGCGATGACGGACGAGGACTTTGCGGCGGCGGCGCGTCCCTTCGCGGGGGAACTGCCCGCGCGCATGGAAGAGCGGTGGCCGCAGATTGCGGCGCTCCTCAAAACGCGCGTAACAAAGCTCGGCGACGTACGTCCGGAGATTGCATTCCTCATTGAGGCGCCCGCCTTTGATGCGGACCTGTATGAGAATAAGCGGAACAAAGTGACGCCCGCGGCGGCGGCAGAGCTTCTGCCCGCGCTCATCGAGATCCTCGCGGCGCTCCCCGCCCCGCATTGGGAGAACGAGCTCCTCTATGCGCTCCTCGAGGAGTGTATCGAGCGTGAAGGATGGCGCAAGGGCACCGTTATGTGGGTGCTGCGCATTGCGGCCGCAGGACGGCGGGTGACACCAGGCGGCGCGACGGAGATCCTTGCGATTCTCGGGCGGGAGGAAGGGCTTTCTCGTCTGCGGGCCGCACACGCTCATCTGAGCGCCTTGCACTGAGTCGCCGCGCGGGATGCACGGCGAAAAAACGCTTGATTTTTACCGGACCCTATGCTATAGTATCTCCTGTTGACATATGTGGCGCCTTCGTCAAGCGGTTAAGACACCGCCCTCTCACGGCGGGGTCATGGGGTCGAATCCCATAGGCGTCACCATCGAACGTCCGGGAGCTGCTTTGCGGCTCCTTTTTGTTTTGGAGTAGGATCGTTATGCTCTTTCTGTCCATGCTTATCCTCGGCGGGATCATCGGCTTCGTCGGGGCGGGGGGCGGCGGAGTCGTCATCACGCTGCTCGTCGTAGGATTCGGCGTACCGATTCACCAAGCGCTCGCCGTCGCCCTCGGCTCGATGGCCTTTACGACGCTTTCGGGGGCGTTCAGCCACTATCGTGAGGGCGAGGTCGTGCCGCGCACGGGGGCTGTGATCGGTGCAGGGGGGCTCGTCGGGGCGCTCATCGGCGCGATGATATCGAACCATATCGAATCCGGGAATCTTAGCTTCTTCACCGGAATGATGCTCGAGTCAAGCGCTCTGCTCCTCTATCTGCGCATCTATCGTGCCGCGTGGCTGGAGCGCCGGATCCGGGTGCGTGAGGAACTGCTCACAGGGCGCAGGCTTTATATCTATGGAACCGCCACGGGCCTGATCTGCGGCATCCTCGCGGGGGCGTTCGGCATCGGATCGGCGGCCTACATTCAGATCGCGCTTATGGTCGTGTTCGGCGTGCCGCTTCTGCAGGCGATCGGGACGACGATGATGATCATTGTGCCGATCTCGATCAGCGGCGGCATCGGCTATCTCCTTTACGGACAGTTTGAGTTGATGATATTCCTGCAAACGCTCACGGCGCTTTCCGTCGGCTCATGGTTCGGGGCAAAACTCACGCATCTTGCGCCGCGCTCGGTGCTGCGGTTTTTCATTGTCGCCCTCCCTGCGGCGGGCGGGGCGATCATGATTGTATTTTGATAGACGGCGGCTCTGCCGCATTTATATTCTGCGAGGGGGAATTTCGTATGAAAAAAATATTTACGGCGGTTCTGCTGGCAGCCGCCGCATTGACTGCGTTCGGGTGCGGAGAGGGCGCCGCGGAGGGAGAGGGCGGCGAGAAAACAATCCCGTTTCGCCGCGTGACGGGCGACGAGGCGCAGGCAATGATGAAAAAAGAGACTGGCTATCTGATCGTCGATGTGCGAACGCCGCAGGAATATGCCGAGGGGCATATCCCCCATGCGGTCAATATCCCGCTCGATACCGTCGGCACAACTCCGCCGTCCGAACTGCCCGACAAGCGGCAGATGATCTTCGTTTACTGCCGCAGCGGAGCGCGCAGTATGCAGGCCGCCGACAAACTTGCTCGGATGGGTTATACGAATATTGTGGAGATGGGGGGCATTCAGGACTGGCACGGCGAAGTCGTACGGTGACCGGGATTTTGGCGCATCGCTGTGTCACTGCTAAAAATCCTGCGGTCGACGTAGGCGATGGACTACGCCTTCCCTTGGATTTTTCTTGTTCCTTGCTCTGCATCCAAACTTCCGCGTCACTGAGGTCGCGGTTGCGTCTATGCATCGGGGCTTTCGCTTCACCGCGATTTCCTACATAAGGAGACGCAGGATTTTAGCGCATAGCTGCGTCACGGCGAAAAGTCCTGCGGTCGATGCGGTTCTTAAATTGTTGGCTTTTAGATTAAAATGCATCTTGCCAAATAAAAACAAGACTTGTTTATTTTTTCGGATATGCTATAATATTCTCATCTTAGTTATAGGGAGCGTGTGCGCGTGTGAGAGGTGCGGAGGCGATTCTGGCCTGTCTGCGGGAGCAGGGTGTGGATACGTTGTTCGGCTACCCGGGCGGAATGATCCTGCCGCTGTACGACGCGCTCTATGCGCAGAACGATATACGGCAGGTGCTCGTGACGCATGAGCAGAATGCGGCGCATGCGGCGGACGGTTATGCGCGGGCGACGGGACGCGTCGGCGTCTGTATCGCCACCTCGGGACCGGGGGCGACCAACCTTGTGACGGGGCTTGCGACGGCCTATATGGACTCGATTCCGGTGGTCGCCGTCACGGGACAAGTGGATATGGCGATGCTCGGGCGCGATGCGTTCCAAGAGACGGATATCCTCGACGTGACGATGCCCATTACAAAGCACAATTATAAGATCAAACAGGCGGCAGACCTCGTGCCGACCGTTCGCAAGGCGTTCGAGCTTGCGCGGAGCGGCCGTCCAGGGCCTGTCCTTTTGGATGTGCCGCGCAATCTCTTCTGCGAGGAGGTCGCGTACGAGGCGCGGGAGCCTTGTGTGCAAAGCCCCGGGACGCCCGACGCGGATTTTATCATCTGTGCGGCGGAGGCGGCGGAGGAGATTGTGCGGGCGAAGCGGCCGCTCGTCATCGTGGGCGGCGGGGTCATCTCGGCGGGCACCTCCGCGGAGGTTGCCGCGTTTATCGAAAAATATCGGCTCCCCGTCGTGCATACGCTCATGGGCATGGGCGCCGTGCCGAGTACGCACCCGCAGATGCTCGGCTTTGCCGGGATGCACGGTGAAAAGGCGGCGAATTATGCCATCGGCGCGGCGGATCTTATCGTTGCGGTCGGGAGCCGGTTCGCCGACCGGCAGACGGGCAATCTCAGCAAGTATACGGCAGACCGAAAGTTCATCCATATCGACATCGATCCCGCCGAGATCGATAAGAATATCGCGGGCAGTCTCGGCCTTGCCGGGGATATGCGCACGATCCTCAAGCTGCTCATGAGGCAGGCTCCGCGGAGCGATCACGCCGCATGGTGGAAGCAGATCCGGGGATGGCGTGAGACGTACGACTACGACTACCATGTGGGGCGTTTGACGGTGCCGTGGGCGCTCCATCAAATTGTGCAGAGCACGGCGGGCAGGCCTTACGCCTATGTGACGGATGTGGGGCAGCACCAGATGTGGGCGGCGCTCCATCTGCGCGTGGAGGAGCCGCGGACGTGGCTCACCTCGGGCGGACTCGGCACGATGGGCTACGGACTTCCCGCAGCGATGGGAGCGCAGATCGCGTGGGGCAAGGACCGCCGTGTGGTCCACATCGCGGGCGACGGCGGCATTAAGATGACGGGCAATGAATACTATACGATTGCGCGGATGAATCTCCCAATTATTTCCATCATCGTCAACAACCGCGGGCTCGGGATGATCCGTCAGCTGCAGAAGGTACTGTACGACGAGCGCTACATTGCGTGCGATCTGGATCATGAGATGGACTATGTGAAATACGCGGAGAGTTTCGGCATCCGAGCGGCGGGCGTTTCGACACAGGAGGAATTTGCCGCGGCGCTCCGCAGCGCGTTGGAGGATACGGAACATCCGCGCGTCATTGTGGCGGATGTCAGGCGCAGTTTTGTAGAGCCGATGGCGAAGGGCGGTGCGCGTATTGATGAATTTGTCGACTTTAAATAGCGCGGCGGGGGCACGGGAAAAGGACAAGCGGGGGCAGGCGGGATTTTCCCTGCTCTCGACGCTGCTTGCCGTGATGATTCTCGGCATCGTCCTTGCGATTGCGGTGCCGCGGTTCTCGTCGGCAATCGCGGCGGCGAACACGGTGAAGGTGCAGGCCGATCTCACGGCTCTTGATACGGCGATTGTGCTCTATCAGACGGCGAAGGGCAAGGATCCGACGGCGATCAAAGATCTCGCGGATTACGTGACGGAGATCGAGCATCTGAAACCGCCTTCCGGTAAAGCGCACGCGGGCGGTACGGAGGTTGCGCTGGACGGCGCCTCCTATACGATCAAGACTGTGGACGGCGTTTGCCGGGCCGTATGCGTCGACAAGACGGCGGAGGAATTCGGCAGGAAAGAGTGAGATGGGAGGCCATAGGCATGCGGGAGGAGGCGGGGCGACTTTTTCCTGAGCGGCGGCAGGGTGTGCCGCTCGCGGTTTTATGGAGCCTTTGCGCGTTCGTCCTCTGTGCATTTTGCGGGCCGACCGTACGTACCGGCTGCGGCACGCTGTTTACGGCGGCGCTTATTTGGCTCGCCTTTCTCGATGTGCGGGACGGTTTTCTGTATGACTGTATTACGCTGCCGTTTGCCCTGCTGGGGGCGGCGCTTTCGGCGGCGGGATTTTTGGCGCCTTTTGCTGAGGCGCTGATTGGCGGGACGCTGCGGCGTCTTATTTTATTGCCTGCATATTGTCTCGCATGGAGGGATGGGCGGCGGCGATGTCAAACTCGCGGCCGGGCTTGGACTCTGGCTGGGTTGGCAGGCGGCGGTTATCGCCGTCTGGACCGCCTTTATGCTGGGCGGCATTACGGCTGCCGCGCTGCTCCTCACGAAACGGCGGAAACGGCATGACGCCATCCCGTTCGGCCCCTGCCTCGCCGTGGGCGGCTATGTCGGATTTGCCGCGGGGGATATGCTGTGGCGGTTCTATTGGGGAGCGCTCTAATGCGGCGCGCAATGCGCGGTATGGCGCTGCTCGAGATGCTCGTCGGACTCTCCGTCGCCGCGGTGATCCTTAGCGCCGCGCTCCCGATCGGGATCTCGATCTATGCGCGTGCGGCCGTGACGTATGAGGCGGCGTATCTTGTCAGTGAGCTGCGCCGCGTGCAGGCGGTCAGCCGTACGACGGCGATGCCCCTCTATGTGCTTGAGCAGCACAGAGCAGGCACGCGCAATCCGAGCCTCCACATCTGTGCGGACGGCTACGATATCCGTCATCCCGTTGAGGGGATTGCCCGCAGACACGATCTGCTCCCGCTCATCCGCCTGCACCGCCACAATCTCACGAATCGGCCCGCGGCGTTTGGCGGCAACGGCGACGTTGCATGGAGCCAAAGCGCAAATATGACGATCCGTATCTATGCCCGCGGGCATGAGGAGGATTTCGTGAGCGTTGTGATCGACCGCGCGGCGCGCATCCGGATCGAACGGGGGGCGCTTTGATGCGGCGCGGCGTACGGGAACGGGAGGCGGGGTATCTCCTCCTCGAGACCGTTGCGCTCGGGCTCATCGTACTGGCTGCGGCGGCAGTGCTCGGTCTCTTTGCACGGACGGCGCTGCTCGACGCCGAGGGGCGCGCGCGTACGGATGCGGCGCTGCTTGCGCGGGAACGCTTCTCTGCGAGTGCGGCGGAACTCGATGCCGGGGGGACCGTGTCCGGCGGTGTGACTGAGGTGCGGCGCAGCGATACGGTCTATACGGTATCGGCAGATGTTGCACGGAAAGATGTATTTTACGATGTGACGCTCCATATCTCATGGACGGTGTGCGGGCGCGCGCGGTCGGCGGATTATGTGCGGAGGATGAGGGGGCGTCATGCGGCCGGAAACTAGCGGGCGTCGGGGGGAATCCGGCATCATTTTAACCGAGCTGGCCGTCAGCCTGCCGATCTTCGTCCTCCTCCTGACCTTTCTTGCATTTGCCTCCGCGTGGGGGTGGAGGACCTATCGGCAGCAGGCCGCGGATGCGGAACTGCATCAGGAGATGCAGATTGTCTTTGCCCGCGTTGTCGAGTCCGCGCTCCTCTCGGACCGCATCGGGAAAAGTTGGCAAAACGGCTATGAAATGCGCCGGAATCTCTTGACCGGCCGCCCATTGGACCGTTATTGGGTGGACGAGGGACAGCTTGTCCTGAACCACGGATCGTTTCCCCTGACCGGCGCGTTTGCAGGCGCGGGCGTGCATATCTCGGAATTTGTCGTGGAGGAGGATGCCGTGCTTCCGCGTCTCTATCACATCCGTATGACGGGGGAGAGCACGGTCACGGGGCATACGTGTACGCTCGCGACGGCGGTATATCTACGGGAGGGCAAAGATGCGCGCCCGTGATTTCATCGGGGATGAGCGGGGCGCGGTGTCGGTCCTCGGGCTCTGCGTGCTCACGGTATTGGTTTTGCTTGCGCTTGCCTGCGTTCATTTTATGCGCGGCGGCAATGTGCTCGCGGCGGAATACGAGCGCGAGACGCAGCTGCGTCTGGCTGCCGAGAGCGGCGTCGAGACGGCGGCCGCGGCCCTTGAGGCTTCTGCCGATGCCTACGACGGGCTGCCGGCGCCGGGGGAACGGATAGAGCTTGCGTGCGCGGATATCCCCGTGACGGGGGACATCGAGGTACGCGTCTTTGCGGAGGCACCCGCACCGGGACAGCTTTACCTGATCGCCGCGGCTGTGGATCATGCGGCGCCGCACATCGACGACGGCGAAGGATGGGTGCGCGGGAAAATCGTACGCGCGTACATGGAGGAGAAGGATCATCGCTATGTTTGGCGGCGCTTTTTTTAAAATCCTGCGGCCCGTGCGCGAGACGGTCGGGATCTATCCGTCCGCGCATGGGATCGCCTTTGCGTATCTGTGTGCGCCGGAGGACGGTGCCGGCACATGGACGGTGACGGAACTGCGCAGGGCGCCGGCCGTATGGATGGACGGAGACGGTGCGGCCCGGCTTGCGGCGCTTGTTCGGGAAGAACTCTCGCGCATGGGGCGGACGCACCTGCCGCTGGCGCTCGCGCTGCCGGCCGCAGAAGCGGAGGTGAGGACCGTGGAACTGCCCGCGGCGCTGACCGGCGGGGAACTGCACAAGGCGTTATTGTGGGCGCTGCGTGCATCGGCGGACGAGCGTGACGCCGCATTGCCCGAGGAGATGTGCCTCTGCTATACGGTGCTGCCGGAGGCGTCCGTACATCGCTGCCGAGCGGCGGCGCTTCCGGCTGCGCGCGTCCGGGAGATTTTTTCGGCCTTTGCGCAGGAGGGCCTTTCTTTGCGCCGTCTGACCGTCTGTCCGGCCGACGGCGGAGAACTGGCGGAGCGGATCTCTGCGGCGCGTATGTTGGGACTGCCGTGGGAACGTACGGATCCCGTAGAGGAGGCGGCGGTCCTGCCGGCCGTCTACGCGGGGCTGCTCTTTTGCAAAGATACGCCCGGCAGACTCTATTTGACCGGCGGCATGCGCCCGAAGACATGCCTGCGCCGGTATGCGGCCGCCGCGCTTGCCGTGCTGTCGGCGGCTGCGTTCCTTGGCGCGATTGCGGCGGAGGCGGGCGCCTATATGACGGTTCTGCGGGAACGGGATCGTGCGCGCGAGGAACTTGCGCTCCACGCGGCGGACCGCCGCCGTATGGAGGAACATATGACGCTGCGCGCGGATACGGTGCGGCGGGAGCGTCTCTTGACGGCGTTCTTGGCGGACAGTCTGCCGTGGCGCGCCGTCCTCGTCCATCTCGGGAGCGTCACGGAGGACGGGATCCGGTTTCTTTCCGTCGCGTCGGAAGGGCATACGCTCCGCATGGAGGGGGAAGCCGCGCATTACGAGGCGCTCGCCTCTATGATGAGCCGGCTGCAGGCGGGAGCGTTCTTCACGGGCGGCGTCAGGCTGGAGCGTGCGGCACAGGAGCGCGGCGCTGCGGAAGCGCCGGCACGGATCCGCTTTGTGCTGCGCGCGGATTGGTAGGGAGGCGGCATGCGTTATTTTTCGGAGGCGGAGCGCGTTCAAATCGTTGCGGTCGGCGCGGTGCTGCTCGGCTTGATCTACTTTTTCCTAATCGCACCGTTTATAGAAGCGGAATGTCGTGCGGCCCGGGCGGAACTCGAGGCCGCGCGTGCGGCGTCGGCGGAGCTCGCGCGTTACCGCGCGGGCGCGGGCGACGATGCGGAGGCCGTGCGTACGCGGGGGAATACGGGTGCGGAAGCGCTGCCCGCGTCGCTCGGGCAGGGCGCGTTTATTCAGGCGGCAGAGCGCACGGCGTCCGCGGCGGGAGTGACCCTCGACGCCGTTGTCCCTCAGGCGGTTGAAACGTCGGATGAACTGACGGTGCAGCCGATCGAAATCTCTTTTCACGGCGGCTATTTCGAAATTTTGGACTTTATGAAAAGTCTTGCGGAGGGGCCGCGCGCCGTTCAGTTCGGCGATATGGAGCTGAAGGAGGAAGAGCGCGGTCTGCATTGTGCGCTTACGGTAAGAATCGCTTCCACGGCGGAAAATACGAAAGAACCGCCGCGGAATGGAAAGTAAAGTCTTGTCTTTGGGGCGTAAATGGCATATATTATAATTACGATCATGAATCTGCACGGAAAGGGGACGGCATGAGCGGACTGCGGTTTATCACGGCGGGCGAGTCGCACGGCGCGGCGCTCACCGCGATACTGGAAGGATTGCCTGCGGGGCTTGCGGTCGCGCGGGAGGCGATTGACGGACAGCTCGCGCGGCGCCGGCGCGGCTACGGGCGCGGCGGCCGCATGAAGATCGAGACGGACCGCATTCAGGTGCTCTCGGGACTCCGGTTCGGCGAGACGCTCGGATCGCCCCTCACGCTGCAAGTGGTCAATCGCGATTTTAAAAACTGGACGGAGCGCATGGATCCCTTCGGTGCGCCCGTGGGGCCGAAGGTCACGGCAGTGCGGCCGGGACATGCGGATCTCGCGGGCGCGCTCAAATATGACTGTGACGATGCGCGCGATATCCTCGAGCGATCGAGCGCGCGCGAGACGACGATGCGCGTCGCCGTCGGCGCGGTCTGCCGGCAGCTGCTCGCTGCGCTCGGCGTTACGGTGGTTTCTCATGTGACGGAGATCGGCGGCGTTTCGGCGGACCGCGCGGCGATCCGCGAAGCGGATATCGGCGTGACGAACGGCGCGGCGCTTTCCTGCTGTGATCCCGCCGCCGAGATACGCATGAAGGAGCGGATTGATGAGGCAAAGGCGGCGGGCGATACGCTCGGGGGAATCTTTGAGATCCTCGTGCGCGGCCTTCCCGTCGGCTTAGGCTCCCATGTGCAGTGGGACCGTCGGCTCGACGGACGTCTCGCGGGCGCGCTCATGTCCATTCAGGCGGTCAAGGGCGTGGAGATCGGCGCGGGCTTTGCCTGCGCACATGCGCCCGGCAGTGAGATCCATGATGAAATCTATATGGGCGACGACGGCCGCCCCTGCCGCCGCACAAATCGTGCGGGCGGTCTCGAGGGGGGCATGACGAACGGCGAAACCCTTGTCGTGCGCGCCGTGATGAAGCCGATCCCGACGCTCATGGCGCCGCTGCGGACGATCGATCTCGTTGCGAAGAAAGAAGTATCGGCGGCGAAGGAACGCAGCGACTGCTGCGCCGTGCCCGCAGCCTCCGTCGTCGGCGAGGCCGCGGTCTCCTTTGTCCTTGCAGATGCCGTCTGTGAGATGTTCCATGCGGACACCATGACAGACCTTGCCGCGTCCGTTGCGGCGTATCGCTCTCGTATAGACGGCAGGTGGCAGAACGCATGAAGAACGTCGTCCTGATCGGCTTTATGGGGACGGGCAAGACCACGATTGGCCGCCTGCTCGCCGGGCGTCTCGGCTGCGCCTTTCACGATCTCGATAGGAAAATTGAAGAAACGGGCGGCATGTCCATTCCGGAGATGTTCGCCCGGTACGGCGAGCCGTATTTCCGCGCACGGGAAAAGGAAGCGGTGCGGGCCGCTGCCGCGCGCGGCAATCTCGTCGTCGCGACGGGCGGCGGCGTGGTGAAGGATGCGGAGAATATCGCCGCGCTGCGCAGGAGCGGCATCATCGTCGCTCTGACGGCGGATGTCGACACCATCCTTGCGCGCACCGCCCGGTGCGGGGAGCGTCCCGTGCTGGACGGCGCGGACGCGGGAGATCGGCGCGCGGCGATCGAGAGCCTCCTCGCAGACCGACGGCATCTCTATGAAGGCGCCGATATCACGGTGGACACGACGGGGCGCGCGCCGCTCGAGATCGCGGAACACATTATGCAGTCCATACGAATCTGGAGAAAATAAAATATGCGTAGGGTAGAAGTCGCACTCAAAGAGCGCAGCTATCACATTTATATCGGCTGCGGGATCGGAGACGAACTCGCGGCATTTGTCCGTGCGGCGGACTTCTCGCATCGAGGCATGATTGTCACGGACGCCGAGGTCGGTCCGCACTGTGCGGATGGGATCGCCGGGATTCTCGCGGAGGCGGGGGTCGCGGCGGATATCGTGACGGTTCCCGCGGGGGAGCCTTCGAAGTCGCTGGATGAGGCGAACCGCATCTACACGCGGGCCATCGAGCTGGGCCTGGATCGGAAATCGCCGATCTTTGCGCTCGGCGGCGGCGTGGTGGGAGATCTTGCGGGCTTTGTTGCCGCGACGTATATGCGCGGCGTACCGTTTGTACAGCTGCCGACCAGCCTGCTTGCACAGGTGGATTCAAGCGTCGGCGGCAAGGTCGGCGTCAACCATCCGATGGGCAAGAACCTCATCGGCGCGTTCTATCAACCCGCAGCGGTCTTTATGGAACTGCGGTTCCTCGAGACGCTGCCGCCGCGTGAAGTTGCGGCGGGGCTCGGGGAGATCATCAAATACGGCGTCATCTACGATGCGGATTTTTTCGCATGGATTGCCGCACACCGCGATGAGATACTCGCGCTTGAGCGTGAGGCGGCCGTTCATATGATTGCGCGTTCCTGCGAGATCAAGGCGGACGTTGTGCGCCGGGACGAGCGTGAGAACGGACTGCGGCGCATCCTCAACTTCGGCCATACGATCGCCCATGCGGTCGAGACGGAGACCGGCTATACGCGCTACCGGCACGGTGAAGCGGTCGCGATTGGCATGATCGGGGCGGCTTATATCAGCGAAGAGATGGGGCTGCTCCCCCCTGCGGACCGTGCGCGCATCGAGCGGATCGTTGCGCAGATGGGCCTGCCGCTGCGTGCCGCGGGTGTGACGCCGGATGCGATGTATGCGGATCTCTTTCACGATAAAAAGACCGTGGACGGACGTATCCACTGGGTTCTGGCGCAGGGAATCGGCAGCGTGCGGGTGTGCGCGGATGTGCCCGAGGATGTTGTGCGCCGCGCATTGATCAAAGTTTGCACGGTACATTGAAGGGCGCTTAAGGGAAGCCTATTTTTTGACGAATGATCATGATATAAACGGGGAGGCGAGCGTATGCATGCGTATCTGTGTTCGTTGTTCGGCCTTCTGCTCGTTACCGTTTTGTTATGCGCCGGGCACCCCGTTTCGGCATCCGGAACCCCCTTGGAATGGGAGTATTGGACGGAGCGCACGCCGATACCGCAGACGCCCGCAAAAAGGCCGCCGAATTTCTCGCCGAACGACGGGCAGTGGCGGCAATTCAATCCGCAGTACGGCGTTCCCGTTCCCGACGGCGCGCGTTACGTTTGGGTACGGGTCCTCATTCCGCTCGATACGGCGGTGGACGAAAGCCTTTTCTTTTCGACGACGGATCAGTCCGTGCAGGTGTTTTTGGATGGGATCGCGATCTATCGCTATGGGGATCTCGACTACCGCCCGTATTCCTACGGCCGCAAGTGGCACCTCGTCAACCTCCCCACATGGGCGGCGGGGCAGCATCTCATCATGCAGGTGTACTCCGATAACCCCCGGGTGCTGGGGCAGTTCGACCGCATTCGGATGGACAGGACGTCGCGTCTGATCGAGCATCTTTTTATCTGCGATTTTCCATATGTCAGCGGTGTTACGGCGCTTTTGATCTTCATGATGCTGATCGGCGTATACTTTTTTACGGAAAAGAAACTGCGTGACATTTATGTGCGCCTGATCGCCTTTCTTGCGGTATTTTTCTTTTGGATGATCAGTTCGTCCAGTCTCATGCTGCTCTGGCTCGATTTTCCGATATTCTGGTGGTACGTGGAGACGGCGTCCGCCTACCTTATTATTCTGGCGGGACAGATCCTCATCTACCGCATCATCGATGCGGAATATAAACCGCGCATTCTGCGTGTTTCATGCGTTTATGTCGTGATTCTTCTCCTCGCCGGAGGGCTCGAATTAGCGGGGCTGCACGGCATGTATGCGATGCGGTTTTTCTTCTTCCCGGCGCTGGCGGCGTGCGGCATTCCGATGGGATATTGGCTTTGGCATGCGCATAAGAACGGCAACGCGCACTGCCGGTCGATCCTTATCGCATTCGCCGTGCTCTCCGTGCTTGCCGTGATTGACGGGCTGTCCTTCCAGTTCCGCCTATTTTCATGGAATACGTACTTGCTGCCGTTCGGCATCTATACGATCGCGTTCTTCATCGTGCGGCTCATCCTGGACCGTGCGGAAAACGAACGCTATCTCTCGAACCTTTCCGCGTCGCTCGAGAGCCAGGTGGACGCCGTGACGAAGCGCATGGAGGTCGATCCTCTGACGGGATGTTACAACCGCAATAAATTCGGTTCGGCGGTCAAGGAGTTCATGCGGATCGCCCGCGACACGAGGGAGCCGTTCTCTCTCATCATGTTCGATATCGACCATTTTAAGAGGATCAACGATACCTATGGGCACGATGCCGGCGACGCCGTCCTCATGAACTTTGCCCGTACGATCCGTACGTTCCTCGATCGGCGCCATGTGTTCATCCGTTGGGGCGGCGAGGAGTTCATCCTCCTCTGCCTGCACTATGACGGCGCGCAGGCGACGGCATTTGCCAACATCATTCGCGAAGCCGTCTCCGAGGAACCTCTCCACCCGCAGGATCGGATCACGTGCAGCGGCGGCGTCGGCGTATGGTACGGCAGCGACGAGGACACGGCGGAGCGTATGGTCAAGCGCGCGGACACCGCTCTCTACGCGGCGAAACAGAACGGGCGCAACCGCGTTGCCTGCGAGCCGGACTGGGAGACTTATGCCCCGAAACGCACGTCGAAGCCGCCGAAGCGGGAGTAGGCGCCGCCTCGTGCCGGGCGTTGAGCAGCGCTCAAACGCATCGTCGTGTTGAAAAATTTTTCTTGCGTCAAATTCTATCTTATGCTATAGTCACTAGGTATGTGTGTGGATGGTCCGCCGGGCGCAGAGGGCGTCCGTGAACGTCCGATCGAAGGAGGAAAACAATGAATATCATCGAGATCCTGGAGAAGGAACAGCTTCGCTCAGACATTCCGCAGTTTGCACCGGGCGACACCGTCCGCGTTCATGCCCGTATCGTCGAGGGCACGCGCGAACGCATTCAGGTATTCGAGGGCGTCGTGATCGGACGCCAGGGCATGGGTGTCCGCGAGACCTTCACCGTGCGCCGGATCGCATCGGGCGTCGGCGTCGAGCGTCTCTTCCCCGTGCACTCCCCGCGTATCGCAAAGATCGAGGTGACGCGCCGCGGCATCGTTCGCCGGGCGAAACTTTACTACCTGCGCGGTCTCACGGGTAAAGCTGCCCGCATTCGGGAAAAGCGCTGATCGTAAGAGCGATGGGGACTGCTTCGGCAGTCCCTATTTTTGCTGTTATGAGAGGAGGATGTTATGGAAAAGGAAAATAAGACCGTCTCCGAAATCAAAGACTGGGCGATTTCCATCGTCTTCGCCGTCGCGCTCGCGATGTTCATTCGCACCTTCATCGTCGAACTCTACGTTGTGGACGGCCCCTCGATGCGCCCGACGCTCGAGTCGGCGGAGCGCCTTGTCGTCAATAAATTCATCTATCGGTTCCGCGCGCCCGAAAAGGGCGAGGTGCTCGTCTTCCAGTACCCGCGCGATCCGAGCCGGGACTTCATCAAACGCGTGATCGCGACCCCCGGCGATACCGTCGAGATCCGCGAGGGGCGCGTGCTCGTCAACGATCAGCTCCTCGTCGAGGACTATATCCTCGAAAAGACGCGGAGCGAATATCCCAAGACAACCGTCCCCGCGGGGCATATCTTCGTCATGGGCGACAACCGCAACAACTCCGAGGACAGCCGCTTTGCGGACGTCGGCTTTGTTCCGTACGACCTGATTAAGGGTAAGGCCGTACTCGTCTTCTGGCCGCTGTCCTCCTATAAGACGCTCTAACCGGGAGGACTCTCATGCGTTTTGTATCATGGAACGTCAACGGCCTGCGCGCCGCGCTCAAGAAGGGCTTTATGGAGTCGTTCAAGGCGCTGGACGCGGACGCCTTCTGCCTGCAGGAGACGAAAATGCAGGAGGGGCAGGCGATTCTCGACCTGCCGGGCTACGAGCAGTATTTTTACAGCGCGGAGAAAAAGGGGTACTCGGGCACCGCGATCTTTACGCGCGTGCAGCCGCTGTCTGTCGCGTATGGTATCGGCGCCCCCGAACATGACGATGAGGGCCGCGTCATTACGATGGAGTTTGAGGAACTCTACCTCGTGACCGTCTACACGCCGAACGCAAAGCGCGCGCTCGAACGCCTCGACTACCGCATGGCGTGGGAGGACGCGTTTCGCGCGTTCCTGCTCAACCTGCGCGCGAAAAAGCCCGTCGTCGTCTGCGGCGACCTGAACGTCGCGCATAAGGAAATCGACCTCAAGAACCCCAAGAGCAACCGGCACAATGCGGGCTTTACCGACGAGGAGCGCGGCAAATTCGGCGAACTCCTCGCGGCGGGCTTCGTCGACACCTTCCGCGCGCTCTACCCTGATAGACGCGGCGCCTATACGTGGTGGTCGTACCTGCGCCACGCGCGAGAGACGAACGCGGGATGGCGCATCGACTACTTCCTCGTCTCCGAAGAACTGCGCGGGCGCGTCGCCGCCGCGGAGATTCACGCGGACATATTCGGGAGCGATCACTGCCCCGTCTCGCTGACATTATCCTAAATCCGAAGGAAGATTCATGGCTACGTTAAAAGAAGAGCTCGCGGCGGAGATCGCAAAGCGGCGCACGTTCGCGATCATCTCGCATCCGGACGCGGGCAAGACCACGCTCACCGAAAAACTCCTCCTCTACGGTGGCGCCATCCATCTCGCGGGCTCCATCAAGTCGCGCAAAACGCAGCGGCACGCCGTCTCCGACTGGATGGAGATCGAGAAGCAGCGCGGCATCTCCGTGACCTCATCCGTCCTCCAGTTCGATTACGACGGCTATCGCATCAACATCCTCGATACGCCGGGACATCAGGATTTCAGCGAGGACACCTACCGCACGCTCATGGCGGTCGACAGCGCCGTCATGATTCTCGATGCGGCGAAGGGCGTCGAAGCGCAGACGCGGAAACTCTTCCGCGTCTGCCGCCAGCGCGGCATTCCCATCTTTACCTTCATCAACAAACTCGACCGTTTCGGCAAGGCGCCGCTCGACCTCATGGACGAACTCGAAAGCGTGCTCGGCATTCGCTCCTATCCGATGAACTGGCCGATCGGCACCGACGGCACCTACCGCGGCGTCTACGACCGCGAGAAGAACCGCATCGAACTCTTCGCCGAGGACAGCACGCACGGACAGGAGACGCGTTCTTCCGAGATATTCGCCCCCGATGATCCCGCGTGGAAGGAGCGCGTCGGCGCAGACGCAGCCGCTGCACTCACAGACGACATCGAGCTGCTGCGCGCGGCGGGCGAGACGTTCGACGCGGCGGCGGTCGCCGCGGGAAAATTAACGCCGATGTTCTTCGGCTCCGCCATGACGAACTTCGGCGTGCAGAACTTTCTCGAAGCGTATATCCGCCTCGCGCCGCCGCCCGCGCCGCGCATGTCCTCGGACGGCGTGATCGAACCCGACGACGAGCGGTTCTCAGGATTCGTGTTCAAAATACAGGCGAACATGAATCCCGCGCACCGCGACCGCCTCGCGTTCATCCGCATTTCCTCAGGGAAGTTCGACCGGAATATGACCGTTTGGCACGCGCCGAGCGGCAAACTCGTCAAACTCGCGCAGCCGCAGCAGTTCCTCGCGCAGGATCGGCAGATCATCGACACGGCGTATCCGGGCGACATCGTCGGACTCTTTGACCCCGGCGTGTTCGGCATCGGCGACACCCTCTGCGACCCCGCGCACAAGTTCAAATTCGAGGACTTCCCCGTGTTCCCGCCCGAGCGGTTCGCGCGCGTCGCCGCAAAGGACACGATGAAGCGCAAGCAGTTCGTCAAAGGCATCGAACAGCTCACGCAGGAGGGGGCAATTCAGCTCTTTGAACAGGTCGGCGCGGGACTCGACAGCTACATCGTCGGCACCGTCGGCACGCTCCAGTTCGAGGTGCTCGAATATCGGCTCAAGAACGAATACAACGTCGACATCACCATGCAGATGCAGCCGTTCGAAACCGCGCGCTGGCTCGCGTTCCCCGACGGACGCGCCGTTAGGCCCTCCGACCTGCGCGGCGCCGACCGCGGCATGTTCGTTCATGACAGGAACGGCAACCCCGTCCTCCTCGTGAATAACGAGTGGGCGCTCGGGTGGATTCGCGAAAATAATCCGGAGTTGGAATTAGGTCAAGTGCCTTTCGATAGGAATAAGGCGTGACACGGGATTTTCGCGCCTAGCTGTGTCATTTCGTCGAATACTTCGGTCGACGTAGGTCTAAAACTACGCCTTCCCTCGCCTTCTCCTCATTCCTTGCTATGCATCGAAACTTCCGCGTCACTTAGGTGGCGGCGCAAGGCGGGATTTTCGTGCCTAGCCCGTTTTATAGCAGCGTACTCTGCCGTACCCGCGCGAACGTCGCGTTTGGTACGGTTTTTTCATGTCCCGGGGAATGGTAAGTATTGACAATGGTTCTTGGCATAAGCTATACTGCAATCAGATAAAATTCATAGAGAGGACGGCGGCATGATATGCCGACCGTTCGCAGAGCATCCGATTTGTGTATCGGCATCATCCCGCCGAACACAGCCTATACTGTATGAATAGGAGTTGTATACACGTCGATATCGGCCGGTGTGCCGGGGCTTTTGCGCGGGGGGTATCTCCCCGGACGACGCAAGGGCATCGCTGCTGCCGGAGACTTACGTCTGTATTCGCGTGCAGCCGGGAAGGGATGAGGACGCTCTGTTCGCTTGTTTGACAGGCCCTTCTGCGTTTGCAGAGGGGCTTTTATATTGCCGCGGTCAGGGGGGCGGCGATATGGGGACTATGGGGAAAGGAAAAAAATATGTGGCGTATGATTTTACGGCGTTTTCTCATGATGCTCGTGATTCTGTTCCTGCTCTCTGTGATCACGTTCATTCTCATGCACACGTCGTCGTCGGACCCTGTGAAGCTCTACATGATCCGGTCGGGGATTGTGCCGACGCCGGAACTGATCGCGGAGGTGCGCGCGCACTACGGGCTGGACGAGCCGCTGTGGGTGCAGTATTTCGCGTGGATGCGCGATATCCTCGCGGGGGATCTCGGATACTCGCTGCTCTTTAGCATGCCGGTGTCGTCGCTGCTGGCCGACGCGATTCCCAACAGTGTCCTCCTCACGGTATGCGCGATGATATTGTCGATCGTGATTTCCGTGCCGCTCGCGATCGCGGCGTTTCGCTTTCACGGGCGCCCGCTCGACTTGATCATCCGCTTCGGCTCGTTCATCGGCATCACGATACCGACATTCTGGCTGGCGCTCATTCTCATCTATGTCTTTTCGGTGCAGTTATCCCTGCTGCCCATCCATACGACGGGCCTGCAGGGGCTGATCCTTCCGTCGGCTGCGCTCGCGGTCTACTATGTGGGGCTCTATGTCCGCCGTCTGCGCGGGGCGCTGCTCGAAGAGCATATGAAGGACTATATCACGGGCGCGCGTGCGCTTGGGCTGTCCGACCGCGTGATCCTTTGGCGGTATCTCATGCCGAACGCGCTGCCGAATGTGCTCACGATGCTGGGCATCTCCCTCGGCAATTTGCTGGGCGGCACCGTGGTCATCGAGTCGATCTTCGGCTGGCGGGGCATGGGCTTCCTCATGGTGGAGGCGATCAAGAACAATGATTTTACGCTGATGCAGGCGTATGTGCTCTGGGGGGCGGGCATTTTCATCCTCGTGAATATGGCGGCGGATATGCTCTGTCTATGGCTGAACCCGCAGGTGCGTGAACAGGAGGTGCGGGGATGAGTCTCTTTTTTGCGCGCATGCGGCGCGATCCGGCATTTGTCGCGCTGGTCGTCCTCTTGATCCTGTGGGTTCTCTCGATGTTCGCTGCGCCGTCGTTTCTCTCCTACGACGCCTATGCGACGAATACGGGGACACGGCTCCTGCCGCCGTCGGCCCAGCATTTCATGGGCACGGATCAGCTCGGCCGCGATCTCCTCGCACGGGTGCTCGTCGGCGGACAGGCGAGCCTCATGGTCTCGATTGTGAGCGGCGTGCTCTCGGCGGCTTTCGGCATCGGCGTCGGGGCTGCGATGGCGATGACGCGGGGGCGTGCGCAGCTCGTCTGTACGGGGATCATCGATTTCTTCCTCGCGTTTCCGAGCCGGGTCTTTCTCGTCGCTCTGGTCGGCTTTCTTGGACCGAGCGTGTTCAACATCATCGCTGCGATCCTCATCACGACGTGGGCGGAGTATGCGCGCATCACACGGACGATCGTCCGCACGGAACGGGAGAAGTGGTATGTGCGCTATGCGGATGTTTCTGGCATTCCCTTTTCGTGCAGGCTGCGCAGCTATGTGCTGCCGAATGTCATCCCGCAGATGCTGGTGTTTTTCTTTCAGCATCTGAGCGATATCATTCTTACCGTCGCGGGCCTTTCCCTCATCGGCATTGGGATCCAGCCGCCGACGCCGGAATGGGGGATGCTCCTCATGGGCGCGAAGGACTATATGCAGACGGCGCCGTGGCTGCTCATGTTCCCGGGGCTTGCCATCTTTGTGACGGTGGTCATTTTCAGCCTGATGGGGGACATCCTGCGCGACATCTTTGAGCCGCGCTGGGAGCGCGGCGGAAAGGAGGCGCAGGAGGCATGAACGAACGGCATCAAGCGCCGCTGCTTTCCGTGTCGCATCTCTTTATCGAGGTAGCGCACGAATCCGTGCTGAGCGATGTCTGCGTCGAACTTGCGGCGGGGGAGTCTCTCTCTGTCATCGGCGCGAGCGGCTCTGGGAAGTCGACGCTCCTGCGTGCGATTCTGGGCATCCTTCCGCACGAGGGCCGTGTGCTCGGCGGCGAGATACGCTACCGCGGGACGGATCTCCTGGGCGACGACGCGGCGCGCAAAAAGGTGCTCGGCAGCGAGATTGCGATGGTGTTTCAAAACCCCGGCAATTTTCTAAGCTGTCACCTGCGCGTGCGGCGCCAGTATGAGGACTTCCTGCAGGCCCACGATGTGCCGCGGGCGCAGTGGATGCCGCTCATGACGGAACGGCTGCAGCGCGTGGCCTTTCCGGCGCCGGAGCGCGTGCTTGCGGCCTATCCGTTCCAGCTCTCGGGCGGGGAACGGCAGCGCGTGGCGATCGCCATGACGCTCTCGCTTTCGCCGCGGCTCATCCTGCTCGACGAGCCCCGACCAGCGCGCTCGACCCGATCGCTTCGCTCGATTTTCTGAATCGGATGAAGACCTATCAAGAGGCGGGGGCCGCGCTGATCTTCGTTACGCACAATATCCGTGCGGGCGCCTATCTCGGGGACCGGCTGCTGATTCTGCGCGGCGGGCGCGTGGTGGAGACGGGGAAAACGGCGGATGTCACGGCGCATCCCGCCGATGCCTATACAAAGGAACTGCTGTCTGCGGTATTGGAGGTGCGGCCGTGAACGGGAAGGAGATGAAGGATCGGGAGCGGACCGCCGCCGTGCTTACGGTACAGGATGTGCGCAAATCCTTTCGGACGCGCGAGGGGATGCTCGACGTGCTGCGGGGGGTGTCGCTCTCGGTGGTGCGCGACGAGATGGTCGGCATCGTGGGGGCCAGCGGCTCCGGCAAGTCGACGCTCTTTCGCGTGATCGCGGGGATCGAGCGCCCGGACAGCGGATCGGTCTCCTACTGGGGCGTCGTCCGGCTGGTGTTTCAGGATCCGCGCGAGGCATTTTCCCCGCGCATGCAGATGCGGGAATTTTTCCGCAGCGCGCTGGCATACGATAAGGAGGCGGCGCGGGGGGATCTGGAGGAGCGCGTCGCCGCGATGCTCGGTGAGGTGCAGCTTCCGCCGCGCGTGCTGGATGCGCTCCCGCATCAGCTGTCGGGCGGCGAGCTGCAGCGCGTCATCATCGCGCGGGCGCTGCTCCAGCAGCCCGACATCCTGCTCTTTGACGAGCCGACGAGCGCGCTCGATGTGATCACGCAGCGCCAGATCCTCGATCTCATCGCCGATCTGCGGAAGCGGTTCCGTTTTGCGGGGCTGTTCGTCAGTCACGATCTCGGCGCGGTGCAGCGGGTTGCGCAGCGCGTCTGCGTGCTCTATGAGGGGAAGTTTGCCGAGACGCTTGATGCGGCGCGGCTCACGCAGGCGCAGCATGCGGCGACGCGGGCGCTTCTGCACGCGCAGCATGCGGCGACGCGGGCGCTTCTGCACGCGCAGCAGCTTTTATGAAGGGGTTTATTTGGTTCAGGAGGTTTTTTGATGAAACGAATACTGTCCATGTTTCTGCTCGGCGTGAGCCTTTTGGCGCTCGCCGGCTGCGGCGGAAACGCGATGAAGACGACGGCGGGCCACCTCAATCTTGCGATTTGGTGGTTCGGCGAGACGCTCGATCCCGCGCACGCGTGGGACAGCTGGACGCTGACGCGCATCGGCGCGGGCGAGACGCTCGTTGCGGTCAACGAGCATATGGAGTTTATTCCGCAGCTCGCGGACAAATGGGAGAATGTCGATCCCGTGACGTGGCGGTTCCATATCCGTCAGGGCGTGAAGTTCCAGAATGGCGATCCGATGACGCCGGAACTGGTCAAGGCCTCCATTGAGCGCAGCATGAATGAAAACGAGCGGGCGAAGAAGATCGCACGCATCAAGGAAATGCGCGTGGAGGGGGAAGACCTCGTCTTTGTGACGACGACGCCCTATGCTTCGTTCGTCTCCAGTCTTTCGGATCCCGTATTCATCATCGTGAACACGCAGGCGGATCTGTCGAAGGTTGCCTCTACGCCTGTGCTCACGGGTCCCTATACGATCACGGACTGGACCAAGGGGGTAGAGATCCAGCTGAAGCGCAACGAGCACTATTGGGACGGCACGCCCGGCCTCGAAACCGTCACCGTCAAGAATGTCGAGGACGACGCGTCGCGCGCGATGGCGCTCCAGTCGGGAGAGTTCGATCTCATCCAGCGCCTTTCGGCGGCGAACCGCTCCCTTTTCGAGAATAATGCGAACTACGGGATCTATGAGACGACCGGCGTGCGCGTGCAGATGCTGACGACGAACGAGGAGGGCGTGCTCGGCGACAAGAATCTGCGCACGGCGCTCGCCTATCTCTTTGACAGCGAGGCCCTCGCGGAGGTGTACGGCAATGCGGTCGCGGCGGGCGAGCCGTTCCCGCCGAGCATTCCGTACGGTCATCCCGGGGAGAAGATCACGCACGATCCTGCCAAAGCGGATGCGGCCTTTGCTGCGGCTGGCTATACCAAAAATGCGCAGGGGATGTATGAGAAAAACGGACAGCCGCTGACGCTGAAGTTTGCGACGTGGGGCGACAAGACCACCCTCTACGAGGCGATTGAGTCGCAGCTGCGCGAGGGCGGCGTCGATGTCAAGATGATCCATGTGCAGGAGCCGGATAAGGTGGACTCCGTCGGCGGCTTCGATCTGCTGGAGGAGGACTGGGCGGTCGCGGCGACGAACGATCCGTATTCGTGGCTGCGCGGCATGTTCTACTCCGACAGCACGTCCAACCGCGGGCACTATAAGAGCGCCGCGTTCGACGCGATCCTTGACGAGATGGCGACGGCGATGGATCCCGCGCGCAAGGACGAGCTCGTGAAGGCCGCGGCGCGGCAGCTGATCGAGGACCAGCCGACGCTGTTCCTCACGGCGCCGATGACAATCCTGGCGGGCAAATCAAATGTCAAGAACGTCAAGATTTTCCCCTTGGATTACTATCTGCTGACCAAAGATGTCACGGTCGAGTAGGCATTGCATAGAGCTTTTGATTTGAGAAAGGGAAGGCCGGATTTTATGAAAAAACATGTTCTCAGCGCGCTCGTCGGCGCGGCGCTCATCGGCGCGTTTGCTTCCTCTGCCGCGGCCGCGGCGAACCCGTTCAGCGATGTCCCGCGCGACCATTGGGCGTACGACGCCGTGACGCAGCTCGCGGCGGACGGCGTCGTCGAAGGCTACGGCGACGGCACTTACCGCGGCGACCGCTCCATCACGCGCTACGAGATGGCGCAGATGACGGCGCGCGCGATGGCGAAGGGCGACCTGTCCGCATCGGACCGCGCGCTGGTCGACCGCCTTGCGGCGGAGTTCGCGGACGAGCTGAACAATCTCGGCGTCCGCGTCTCGAACCTCGAGCGCAACGCCGATATGGTGAAGTGGGAAGGCGAGCTGCGCTACGTCTACCTGAGTTACCGCGACGAGCGCACGGACGGCGTGAAGGATAAGCACAATACGAATATGCTCCAGATCCGTATTCTGCCGAATGCGGAAATCAATAAAAACTGGCGCGTCAAGGCGCGTCTGACGGGGACCACCGCCCTCGCCAAGGACCAGGCGGGCAATGTGGCGCTCAGCTATCTCTACGCAGACGGCAATTATGACAAGCTGCGCATTCAGCTCGGCAAGATGTCCCATTTCTGGTCGTACTCCGACGACGGCCTTGTCGCCGATTCGTGGTTCTCGGGCGGCATCGTCACCTACGGCTCGAAGATCAAGGTCATGGCGGAGGCGGGGCGCTGGAACATGAAGAGCGCGCACGTCGGGATCTCCGGCTATGTGCCGGCGGGCGGCGACACGTCGAACCATCAGGGGATCGGCATCGACTATGCGAACGGTAAGCTGCAGGCGGGCGTCGCGTATCGCCGCTGGGAGGCGGAGACGTTCCGGCTGCTGCCGCAGTACCGCAGGAACGGGACGAGCAATCGGGCGTCTATCTGGTCGGTCGGCGCCAAGTACAGCTTTACGAAGAACGTCGCCCTTGCCGCACGCTTTGCGGAAAATACCGAGGCGGACAATTACAATCGGTCGTATAACTTCCAGCTGAACTACAAGGGATCCAATACGAAGGATCCGGGCTCGTGGGGCGCGTATGTCGCCTACCGCCGCCTCGGCGGCTACAGCACGCTCATGCCGACCTATGAGATCCACCGGCAGACGTATAAGACGCCCGTACATGACGGGGAGTTCGGAACGAAGGGCTGGGTCGTCGGCGGCAGCTTCGCGCCGATGATGAACACGAACATCGACGTCGGATATTTCCACGGCAAGTCGCTGAACACCGGAAAATCCGCCGAGACGCTCTATACGCGTGTGCAGATGTTCTGGTAAATAACTGAAGACTGCCTGATATACGGCGGAGACCGCGCGAAACGCATGCGTTTCGCGCGGTTTCCGTTTGTTCGCCGTTATTGATATCCGTGTGCGTCGGGGCTTGCACATTTTGCGATTATATTGTAGGCTATGTCCCGGATTGAATGAACTTGATATTTTTGATATATAGCGGAGGAAGAAATACGATGATCGAAGCGTGGCTCAAAAGTGCGCCGCGTCCGACGACGTTCTGCGCCGGCGTTTCGGCGGCGGCGCTCGCGATGAGCTTTGCGGGGGTTCCCGATTTGCCCGCCGATCCCGCATGGATTGCGGTCATTCTGTGCGGCGTTCCCATTCTCTATGTCGCGGGGCGCGGCATCATGGACGGGTTTGACATCCGCGCCGGCGTCCTCGTCTCGCTCGCCCTCATCGCCGCGCTGCTGACGAAGGAGTATTTCGCCGCGGGCGAGGTCGCGCTCATCATGCAGATCGGCACGCTGCTTGAGGACTGGACGGTCGCGCGGGCGCGTGCGGGGCTCGAGGGACTTGCGGCGCTTGCGCCGCAGGCGGCGCACCGCCTGCGCGGGGATGTGCAGGAGACGGTTCCCGCGGCGGAGGTGCGTGCCGGCGATCTGCTGGTCGTGCGCGCGGGCGAAACCGTACCCGTCGACGGTACGGTGACGGCGGGGGAGAGCGCTGTGGACGCCGCCGTCATGACGGGCGAATCCCTGCCCGTGGATAAGCGTGCGGGCGACGCTGTCATCAGCGGCACGGTGAACACCTACGGCACATTTACCATGCGGGCGGAGAAGGCCGCGACGGATTCCTCCCTCCAACGCATGATCGCGCTTGCGCGTGAAGCGGATGCGAAAAAGGCGCCCATCGTGCGGCTGGCCGACCGCTGGGCCTCATGGCTCGTCGGCATCGCGCTCGCCTGTGCGCTGCTCGTCTGGTGGGGGACGGGCGAGCTCGTGCGCGGCGTTACGGTGCTTGTCGTCTTCTGCCCCTGCGCCTTCGTGCTCGCCACGCCGACGGCCGTCGCGGCGAGCATCGGCAACCTCACGCGTCACGGCGTTTTGATCCGTACGGGGGACGCGCTTGAACGTCTTGCCCGGGTTCAGACCGTCGCCTTTGATAAGACGGGGACGCTGACGCACGGGACGCCTCGGGTTGTTGCCGTACGCGCGCTGTCGGGCGCGTATACCGACGAAGAGGTTCTGCGGCTCGCCGCCGCCGCGGAGCAGCATTCCGAGCACCCGCTGGGACGCGCCGTCGTCGCGGCGTATTTGGAGCATGGAATGCCGCTGCCGTCGGCGCGGGATACGCAGGTGCGCGCGGGGCGCGGCATCACAGCGGAGGTCGAGCGCCGGAAGATTACGGTCGGGAGCCCAGCGCTGCTCGCAGAATATGCGGCGGCCGATACGGCGGAACAGCGTGCCGCCGCCTATGCGCGGGACGGCGCGACGGTCAGCTGCGTTGCCGTGGATGACGAGATTATCGGCATCGTCGCGCTCGCCGATACGCTGCGCGCAGAGGCCGCGGCCGTCGTCGCTGCGCTGCACGCGCGGGGCATCGACACCGTCCTGCTCACGGGGGACAGCGCCGCCGCCGCGGAACATATCGGCGCGCAGGCGGGGATTGCGGAGCTGAGGAGCGCCCTTCTCCCCGCCGATAAGATGAACTATGTTGCGGACGAACGGCGCCGCATCGCGATGGTCGGCGACGGCATCAACGACGCGCTCGCGCTGAAGGCGGCCTATGTCGGAGTCGCCGTGGGCGGCGTCGGCTCGGATATCGCGGCGGCGTCCGCGGACGCGGTGCTCGTTGCGGGAGGCGTGCGGCGGCTCCCCCATCTCTTCGCGATGGCGGAGCGCTGTATGCGGAAAGTGCGGCAGAATATCTTCCTCGGCCTCTGCATCAACTTCGTTGCCGTTGCGCTCTCGGCGCTCGGCCTGCTGACGCCCGTCACGGGCGCCCTCTGGCACAACGCGGGATCGGTTCTTGTCGTCGTGAACGCGGCGCTCCTGCTGCGCGCGCGGGATGACTGAGCGCAAAGGTTCTGCCGCATATGACTTAGGGGAAAATCAAACGCGCATCGGAAACGGGGCTGCTGCACTCTAGTTGTGCAACAGCCCCGTTGTGCCGTATCTATTATTTTTCCTCCATGAGCCGCACAAGCAGCGCGCGGCATCCCGCGTCGACATCGCGGTAGGTTGTTTCGAAGTCGCCCGTGTACCACGGGTCGGCGACATCGCGGCGTTCGCCGACAAAGGAGAGGAGCATATGCGTCTTGCCCGCGGGATCGCCGTTTGTGAGGCGGTCAAGATCGCGCATGTTCTCTTTGTCCATGCCGACGATGCAGTCGTAGGCATCGTAATCCTCGCGCCGCATGAGCGCGGCGCTTCGCTTCGTGAAAGGAATGCCGTGCGCGCGCAGGACCTCCCGGGTGCCGCGGTGGGTGTCGCTGCCGATCTCGTCCGCGCGCATCGCTTTTGATTCGACGCTGATCTCATCCGCGATGCCCGCCGCGCGCACAAGGGATTTCATGACGAACTCCGCCATCGGCGAGCGGCAGATGTTGCCGTGGCAGACGAATAAAATTTTCTTCATAGGCAGCCTCCTCATCGGTTCAAGGTTCATCTCGGCCATATTGCGATTCTATCGTAAAAGTCGGCGTATCGCAACCGCCGCCGCTTGTCTTTTGTATATGAAGATGCTAGAATACGAATGAAACGGCAAACTGGGCAAAGTATCATGTGGGAGTTGAGTTTCGATCGTGTGTAAAGCCGGAGATGTGAGAAAGAGGAAGGCCGCGGTGCGCGGAGGTTTTGCGGCGCTGCTCTGTGCGGCGATTGCCGGCGCGGGGACGAATGTCTGCGCCGCGCCGTCGCTGGCGCGCCCGGGGGAGGACATCGCGGATCAGGCGGTGCGGCCGGAGATCGGCGTCGAGGATCGGACGCCGACATATCGGCAGGATGATTTTGAGGCGCACTTCACGGTGGAGAATTTCGTTCTTGAGGCGCCGGAATTGAATCTCGACAAGGAAGAGCTTTCGCGGATTCTCGAAGAGGGGATGGGCTCCGGCAAGACCATCGCGGATCTGCGCCGTACGGTCGACGCGCTGACGACGTACTGCCGTACGCACGGCTATCCTGCCGCCGCGGCCTATCTTCCGCCGCAGGAGAGCATGGACGGCGTGATTGTCCTGCGCATTATTCCGGGGCGCTACAATGATATCCGGATTGAGAACAACAGCAGACTCAAGACGCCCGTGGCGCAGCGCATCATCGCGGGGCTGAAGCGGGACGATATCATCACCACGGCAAAGCTGGAGACGGCGCTCTATTCGGTCTCGGATGCGACCGGGGCGCGCGCGGTCGGCGTGCTGAGCCCAGGGGCTTCGTTCGGCACCAGTAATCTGACCGTGCGGATCGAGGACTCGAAGGAGTCGAATACGGTGTTCTATGTCGAGAACTACGGCAGTACGAGCACGGGGCGCTACCGCTACGGGCTGCAGGAGACGCTCTATGATCCGTCGGGCGCGGGGGATAAAGTGAGCGCAGGCGCGATCGTCTCGAACGGGAGCCTCCGCAATTTCTATGTGAACTATGAGACGGTCGTCGGTCATGGAGGCACGACGTTCGGCCTCGGCGTTTCGCGGATGAACTATAAGGTCGGCGGCGCGCTCGCGGCGATCGGCGCGGAGGGGAATTCGCTGACGCTGACGCTCTTCGGGCAGGCGCCGCTCTATCACATGACGAACCGCAGCCTCACATTCCGCTACGGCTATAACTACCGCGATTTGAACGACGATATCACGGGGTTTGATCTGGAAGGGAAAAAGCATACGCACAGCGTCTATGCGGGGCTCGTCGGGATGCGGCGGATGCGCGGCCTCCTGCTCAACTATAATATGAACTTGACGCTCGGGCATCTGTCCTACGATTCGACGTATACGAATATTCTTGGCATGATCAATCGAACGAACGAGGGCGCCTATGAGAAACTCGAAGCGGATATGACGGCGGTGCAGCGGCTCGGCAATGCGACGGATCTCATGGTCAAACTGTCGGGGCAAAAGGCGTGGCAGAATCTCGACAGCTCGGAGGATTTCTATCTTGGCGGGCCGAACGGCGTGCGTGCCTACGCGCAGGGCGAGGCGTCGGGCGACGAGGGGCTGCTCGGCACGGCGGAGCTGCGCTGGCACACGCCGCTGCGCGGACTCACGCTCAGTACGTTCTATGACGCCGGCACGGTTTGGCTCAGCCGCAGCCACCTTGCGGGGACAACCAACCGCATGACGCTGCGCGGCTGGGGCGTCGGCGCGGCGTACAGCAATCCGGGCGATTGGTTCGCGCGTCTCGACTATGCCCGCCGGATCGGGCTCGATACGCTGGTATCGCCGAAGAATGCCGCGTCGGGACGCGTTTGGTTCCTCATGGGCAAGATTTGGTAGCCGCGGCACGCCGGGACGGTGGGCGGAGACAACGGGTTAGGCTATGAGACTGCGACGAAAACCGTGGATTGATACGGCAATTTTGGATTATGCGGACTTTGTGACCCCGCGCGGCGGGGATTGGCAGCATCATGCGGGACGTTGGGCGGAGGAATTTGGCCGTACGGCGCCGCTCCATATCGAGATCGGCGTCGGTAAGGGGGACTTCCTTACGGAACTCGCCGCGCGGCATCCCGCGGTCAACTATGTGGGGCTTGAGGCGCAGCAGGGCGTGCTCTACTTTGCCGCGCGCAAGGCGGCGGCGCGGGAACTGAAGAATATCCGCCTCCTCGTTTTCGACGCGGCGCGGCTCACAGAACTGTTCGCGCCGGGCGAGGCCGATCGTATCTATTTGAATTTTTCCGATCCGTGGCCGAAGAAGCGTCATGCGAAGCGGCGGCTGACGAGCGAGGTATTCCTCGCGCGCTATGCCGCCGTGCTGCGTCCGGGTGGGGAGATTCGCTTTAAAACGGATAACGAGGGCCTTTTTTCGTATTCGTTGGAGACGCTGGCGGCCGAGGGGTGGCGGATCTCGGATGTGACGCGCGACCTCCATGCGCTGGGCGACCCGGAGAATATTATGACGGAGTATGAACGCAAATTCAGCGCGCGCGGCGCGAAGATCGGGTACCTCGCGGCGCGCCTGCCGCAGGAGGATACGTGATGCGTACGCGCTATGCGCTCTTTAAGAGTGAGACGGAGCCGATCATTATCATCATGGCAATCCTCATCGTGGCAGGGACGATCAATGTGTTCAGTTCGAGCTATGTGCTTGCCGCGATGGATTTTGAGGATCCGTATTATTTCCTGTGGCGCCATCTGAAATGGCTGCTCATCGGGGCTCCGATCTGCTGGATTTGCCGAAAACTGGATTATCGGAAGTGGCGCGGACTGATGTTTGTCGGCATGGGGATCACGGTGTTCCTGCTCATCGCCGTGCTGTTTGTCGGAACGCCGGTGAACGGGGCGCAGCGCTGGCTGTCCGTCGCGGGATTCACGTTCCAGCCCGCGGAGTTTGCAAAACTGATGGCGGTCCTGATGGGCACGTTTTCCATTTCGACGGTGCTCGGGAAGGAGCATTTCCGCATGTCTGAGGATTGGCCGCGCGTCGTCGTCCCGTTCGGCGCGATTCTCGCGATGGCCTTTCTCGTCTATCGCGAGCCGGATTTTGGGACGGCCTGCATCGTGTTCGGCGTGCCGCTCCTGATGGCTGTCGCCCTCCTGATCCCGCCGCGCTACTGGCTCGCAATTGTACCGATAGGGCTCGGCCTTGCGTTTTTGATCGGCGCGCTTCAGCCCTACCGCATGAAGCGCATTGCGGTCTGGCTCGATCCGTGGTCGGATGCACGCGACGCGGGCTATCAGATGGTGCAGTCGCTCTCGACGATCGGTTCGGGGGGCATCTTCGGTATGGGATTCGGCGACGGCGTGAGCAAGTATGAGTATCTGCCGGAGGCGCATACGGACTTTGCATTTGCGATCTTTAGTCAGGAACACGGCTTTCTCGGCGTGCTCCTGATCTTCTTCCTAATCGGCGTTCTTCTGGCCTATTGTATTCGCGTTGCGGCACAGGCGAAGGACGTTTTCGGGCAGGTGCTTGCGCTCGGCATCATCTTCCTCGTCCCCGGCCAGGCGCTCGCGAACCTCGCGATGGTTGCGGGCCTCCTGCCTGTCGTCGGGGTGCCGCTGCCGTTCATTAGCTACGGCGGGTCGTCGCTCATCGTTACGATGGCGGGCATGGGGATGCTGCTCGGCATTGCCGATCGAAACCATAACGGGGAAGCCGGCGGCCCAACGAAAAAATCTGCGCCGTCCGAGCCGCCCGAAGAGCGGCGCAGCCGCATGCATGTGGTGCGATAGTGAGCGGGCTGCCGTGCGCTGCGGGCGTACGGCATTTTTCTATATTTGAGGAAGCGGATCGTTATTGTGAGGATACCGGATGTTCAGTGATTTTTTCCTAGGTCTGCAGCAGGATATCAAGATCGCGCTGCTGCCTCCGCTCATTTGCGCGGTGTTCCGCCTGATCTTTATCCTGACCTATCGTCCAAAGAAGACGCCGTTTGGCGAGTGGCGCAAATGGCTGTCTTGTTTTAACTACGGATTTTGGTGGGGGATGGACTTCAACGCGTATGTCTATCTCGCGCTTCTGCTCTTTGTCTCCGTGCCGGGGGCGTTCCTGCCCGCTTATTTTGCGGTCGGCGATACGGTGCGCACGGCGTTCGTCCTCGTTTACGCCGCGGCGCTCTATACGGCGTTCATCGGGAAGATGATCTTCTATTTCCACTTCCGCGATACGTTCAATCAGACATTGTGGCTCGGCAGGAATGCGGATAAGCGGAATTTCGCCGATATTTTCTTCAACCAAAATCACGGCGCGTGGCTCTTGTTCGGCTTTCTGCCGTACCTTGCGCTTTGCCTGATGGCCGCGCGCGGTCTGCTCTCTGTGCCGTCGATGCCGTATCCGGTCATGGCGGACGGCGCGCTTCGGTATGCGGCGAATGCGCTCGCGTTCCTCGCCGCGATTTTGTTTTTCTATTGGCTGCGCTACGGCGGAACCCTGCGGCACCGGAAAAAGCCGGAGTGGGACGAGGTGCCGACTCTTGTGAAGAACGATATGGTCCTCGGGAAGGCGACGATCGACGACTTTATCGCGCTCGAAATGGTGTGGAAACGCCCGCCGAACGCGGCGCTGCGGCATTCGGATGAGGAGGCGCGGCATATTCTCGCGGCGGTACTGCCGCAGGGGCGCGGTTTTGCGGAGCGGCCGCTTGAGGCGTATCAAAGAACCGCACGGGGGCATGGGATAGCGCCGCCGCGGCATATTTTCTTTCTCTTGGGAGAGAGCCATATGCAGGCGCTCTTTGACGCGCCCTTTGCGCGGCTGCATCTGATGGAGGCAAGCGAACGCTTTCGTGCCGATCCCCATACGGTGAGCATCAACAATTTCCTCTCGGCGGGGATGATCTCGCAGCCGTCGCTTACGAGTCTGCTCCTGGGCATCTACGATGCGGATATGGAGCTGAACGAGAATAAGGATTTTTGGAGCGGGACACTGTCGACGTCGCTGCCGCTGCAGATGAAAACGCTCGGTTATCATACGGATTTTTGGTACGGCGGCGGCCTGAACTGGGGCAGCCTCGCACATTTTCTGCCGGCGCTCGGCTTTGACGAATCCCACGGCGGCCCCGACATCTGTTCGGCCGACGCGCCGCGCACATGGCTCGGCGTGCACGACCATATCTTCCTCGCGGAGGCGGCGCGCCGCATTCGCGCGGCGGGGGAACGGCGGGGCTTTCATTTTCTCTATACGACGTCGAATCACGGACCTTATCTTCTGCCGTTTGCAGAATACGGATTCGACCCGGAGCGTGTCCTGCGGGATGCGCCCGTATCGTTTCAGGAGGAGAATCTCAGGAGACGCGGCCTTGCCTGCGCGTGGTATGCGGATCAAGCGCTCTGTACGTTCATCGACGAGATGCGGACGTCGTTTCCGGACAGCCTCTTCGTCGTAACGGGCGATCATATGGGCGGGGAACTTCCGATTGAGGAACTGCTTGAGCGACATGAAATCAGTCTGCGAGAGCGTCTGCTGACATCCTTTGCCATCCATCATCCGCAGCTGACGGCGGCGCATTTTGCCGGCAATACCATCGGCGGGCATATGAATATTCTGCCGACGCTCTTTGAACTCGTTGCGCCGAAGGGATTCGAATACTGTGCGATTGAGCGGCCGCTGACGGAGCCTATTGAACGTGTCGTTACGCCCTATGCATGGGTGACGCGTGAGGAGATTGGATTTTACGCCGAGCGTGCGGCGCAGCCTCTGACCGTATCGGCGGGTGAGATCCCACGGCAAAACGATGCAGAGCGTTATGCAGCGGAGCGTGACGGGTGGCGCGAGATGGCGGCGTTCTATGTGCGCCACCCGGAACTATTGGAGGCGTGAAAACCCGGTCATGGGCCCCGGCGTCGTTATATCACCGTGCGTATCGGTCGACGCAGCTTTTCACTGCGGCCCCCTCGCGCTCTCCTCATACCCCGTTATACTTCCGCCTACGCTTGACTCAGGTTGCGGTGAGAGGTACTGCGCCGTCCGATGAACACGCGATGTCTGCCGAAGAATTGCCGCAAAGAAGGAGCGCCTTTACGGCGGGGAGATGTGTTTTTCTTGTGCGAGGACAGATAAATTTCAAAATGGGTCGTTTTTTTACAGAAAGATACGCTAGGAGAAGTGTCAATAAAAAACTTTGTAAAATATGCGTTGACAAGGGTTTTAGCGGGTGATATTATGTGACAGTCCCCTTTTTGGAGGTGAGGATATGTCTCTGGAGAAACTGCGCTCTGCGCGCCGGATTGCCGGCGTTCGGCAGGTGCAAAAGGCCGTGATGAACGGTTCGGCGGAGATGGTATTCATCGCATCCGACGCCGATGAACGCGTGACGCACACGCTTCTTGCGGCGTGTGCGGAGAAGGACGTCGCGGTTGACCGAACGGCGACGAAGGACGAGCTCGGACAGCGGGCGCGCCTCGAAGTCGGCGCCGCCGCAGTCGCAGTACTACGGTAAAAACGCAGCCTCTGCGTTTTCCTACAAAAGAATTGGAAACTCGACGACAAAGGAAGGAGGTGCAGTATGCCAACGATCAATCAGCTCATTCGCAAGAGCAGAAAGAGCCTTGAGGAGAAATCGAAAGCACCAGCACTGAAGAACAGCCCGCAGAAGCGAGGGGTCTGCACGCGTGTCTACACATCCACGCCGAAGAAACCGAACTCTGCTCTTAGAAAGGTTGCTCGTGTTCGCTTGACGAACAGCATCGAGGTGACCGCATATATCCCCGGCATCGGGCACAATCTGCAGGAACACAGCGTCGTCCTCATCCGCGGCGGACGCGTGAAGGATCTGCCGGGCGTGCGTTATCATATCATCCGCGGCTCGCTCGATACGGCCGGCGTGCAGGATCGCGCACAGGGACGTTCGAAATACGGTGCGAAACGCGCCAAGAAGAAGTAAGCGGGAAGTATATCGTTAGGAGGTTGGGCTATGCCACGTAAGGGCCCCGTACCGAAGCGGGATGTTCTGCCGGATCCGGTATATCATTCCAAGACGGTGACGAAGTTTATCAACAAGGTGATGCTCTCAGGCAAGAAGAGTGTGGCGGAGCGCGTTGTGTACGACGCGTTCGACACGATTCGCGAGAAGACGGGACAGGATCCGCTCGAGGTATTTGAGACGGCGCTGCGCAACGTCATGCCTGTGCTCGAAGTCAAGGCGCGCCGCGTCGGCGGCGCCAACTATCAGGTGCCGATCGAAGTGCGTGCCGACCGCCGCATGACGCTCGGCATTCGCTGGCTCGTCAGCTATGCGCGTCTGCGCGGCGAGAAGACGATGGAAGCGCGCCTGTCGGCAGAGCTGATGGACGCCGCGAACAATACGGGCGCAGCAATTAAAAAGAAGGAAGATACGCACAAGATGGCGGAGGCCAACAAGGCATTCGCGCATTATCGCTGGTAAAACCGGCAGTGTAAGGAGCGATAGGAAACAGTGGCAAGAGAATATTCCCTTGAAAAAACGCGGAATATCGGCATCATGGCGCACATCGATGCCGGCAAGACGACGACCACCGAGCGCATTCTCTTCTACACGGGCGTAACGCACAAGATCGGCGAGGTCCACGAAGGCGCAGCCACGATGGACTGGATGGTTCAGGAACAGGAACGCGGCATTACGATTACGTCGGCGGCGACGACCTGCCACTGGAAAGACCATCGCATCAATATCATTGACACGCCGGGTCACGTTGACTTTACGGTCGAGGTAGAGCGCTCGCTGCGCGTGCTGGACGGCACGGTCGCCGTTCTGACCGCGCGCGGCGGCGTCGAGCCGCAGACGGAGACGGTCTGGCGTCAGGCGGAGCGCTACAATGTCCCGCGCATGGCGTATGTCAACAAGATGGACATCACGGGCGCGGACTTCTTCAATGTTATGGACATGATGCGGGAGCGCCTCAATGCGAACCCGGTAGCGATCCAGCTGCCGATCGGGGCGGAGGACGAGTTTAAGGGCATCATCGACCTCGTGAAGATGGATGCTATCGTCTATGAGGACGATCTCGGCAAGGTGACCGACGAGGTCGAGATTCCCGCGGAGTACAAAGAGCAGGCCGAAGAGTACCGCGAGAAGCTGCTTGAGGCGTGCGCCGAGGCCGATGACGAGCTGATGGAGAAGTACCTCGGCGGCGAGGAGGTCACGGAGGAGGAGATCCGCCGTGCGATCCGCAAGGCAACGATCAACTGCGAGATGACCCCGGTCACCTGCGGCACATCGTACCGCAACAAGGGCGTTCAGCCGCTGCTCGACGCGATCGTCGACTACATGCCCGCGCCGACGGATATCCCGCCGATCGCGGGCGTGAACCCCGATACGGGCGAGGCGGACAGTCGCCCGGCATCCGACAGCGCGCCGTTCTCGGCGCTTGCGTTCAAGATCATGACCGATCCGTTCGTCGGCAAGCTCGCGTTTTTCCGCGTATACTCCGGCACGCTCAACTCCGGTTCTTATGTCTTCAACGCGACGAAGGACAACAAGGAGCGCATCGGCCGTATCCTGCAGATGCATGCGAACAACCGCAAGGAGATCGACGTGGTCTACAGCGGCGATATCGCGGCTGCCGTCGGACTCAAGAACACGACGACGGGCGACACGCTCTGCGATGAGGCGCACCCGATCATCCTCGAGTCGATGGAGTTCCCGGATCCCGTCATTTCCGTTGCGGTGGAACCCGCGACGAAGAACGACCAGGAGAAGATGGGCATTGCGCTCCAGAAGCTCGCGGAGGAAGACCCGACGTTCCGCGTGCATACGGACCCGGAAACCGGTCAGGTCATCATCTCGGGGATGGGCGAGCTGCATCTGCAGATCATCGTCGACCGCATGCTGCGCGAGTTCAAGGTCGACTGCAAGGTCGGCGAGCCGCAGGTGGCGTACCGTGAGACGATCCGCAAATCGGTGAAGTCCGAGGGCAAGTTTGTCCGCCAGTCCGGCGGGCACGGCCAGTACGGACACTGCTGGCTCGAACTCTTTCCGCAGGAAGCGGGTGCCGGCTTCACCTTTGAGAACAAAGTCGTCGGCGGCGTGATTCCGAAGGAATTCATCAACCCGATCGAGGCCGGCGTTCGCCAAGCAATGGAGAGCGGCGTTGTCGCGGGCTACCCGATGGTCGACATCAAGGTCGTCGTCTACGACGGCTCGTTCCACGAAGTCGACTCCTCGGAGGCGGCGTTCAAGGTGGCGGGTTCGATGGCGTTCAAGGCGGGCGCCGAAAAGGCGAACCCGGTGCTGCTGGAGCCGTACGTCAAGGTTGAGGTCACGGTGCCGGAGGACTACATGGGCGATGTGATCGGCGATCTGAACGCGCGCCGCGGCCGTATCGACGGCATGGAGCCGCGCAACGGCGTGCAGGTCATCAACGCGTTCGTTCCGCTCTCGGAGATGTTCGGCTACTCGACGGATCTCCGTTCCAAAACTCAGGGCCGCGGGAACTACTCGATGGAGGTTTCCTTCTACGACGAAGTTCCTAAGAATATAGCTGACGCTGTAGTCGCCAAGAACAAAGGCGAATAAGGAGGCAATTTTTAATGGCAAAGGAAAAGTTTAACCGCAGCAAGCCGCATGTCAACATCGGCACGATCGGTCACGTTGACCACGGCAAGACGACGCTGACGGCTGCGATCACGAAGGTGCTCTCCGAGAAGGGCTACGCGAAGTTCGAGGACTATGCGGACATCGACAAGGCGCCGGAGGAGCGCGAGCGCGGCATCACGATCAATACGGCGCACGTTGAGTATGAGACGGATAAACGTCACTATGCGCACGTCGACTGCCCGGGCCACGCGGACTATGTGAAGAATATGATCACGGGCGCGGCGCAGATGGACGGCGCGATCCTCGTTGTGTCGGCTGCCGACGGCCCGATGCCCCAGACGCGCGAGCACATCCTGCTCGCCCGTCAGGTCGGCGTTCCGGCGCTCGTTGTTTTCCTGAACAAAGTCGATCAGGTCGACGATCCCGAGCTCCTCGAGCTCGTCGAGATGGAAGTGCGCGAGCTGCTCTCGCAGTACGAGTTCCCCGGCGACGACATCCCCGTCATCACGGGTTCTGCACTCAAAGCGCTCGAGGGTGACGAGGCGATGAAGGCGAAGATTCTCGAGCTCATGGATGCGGTTGATTCCTATATCCCGACGCCGGTGCGCGACACGGATAAGCCCTTCCTCATGCCGGTTGAGGACGTCTTCACGATCACGGGCCGCGGCACGGTCGCGACGGGTCGTGTGGAGCGCGGCGAGCTGAAGCTGAACGATACGGTTGAGATCGTCGGTCTCCAGGATGAGGCGCGCAGCACGGTCGTTACGGGTATCGAGATGTTCCGCAAGCTGCTCGACAGCGCGGTTGCGGGCGATAACATCGGCGCGCTGCTCCGCGGCGTCGACCGCAAGGACATCGAGCGCGGCCAGGTTCTCGCAAAGCCGGGTTCCATTAAGCCCCACACGAAGTTCAAGGCGCAGGTCTACGTCCTGACGAAGGAAGAGGGCGGCCGTCATACGCCGTTCTTCACGAACTATCGTCCCCAGTTCTACTTCCGTACCACCGACGTGACGGGCGTTGTCCGTCTTCCAGAGGGCACCGAGATGGTGATGCCCGGCGACAACGTCGAGATGGAAGTCGAGCTTATTACCCCGATCGCGATCGAGCAGGGGCTCCGTTTCGCTATCCGCGAGGGCGGCCATACGGTCGGCGCGGGACGCGTTACGGCAATCGAGGGTTAATCTCATTTGATATTCCCATGAGGAGGAGCGGCGCACCGCGTCGCTCCTTTTCGAGGGAGTATGGCAAAACTTCTTAAAATCATCTTTTGGAATCATACGACAGACGACGTACTCCATGCGATGACATGGCAGATGGCTATGCCCCGGCGGGGCAGAGGGAACTGCCGTGGAGAAATGTTTGGGGCGAGACCCCGGACGAAGGAGGAAAACTACTTTGGCGAAACAGCAGAAAATCAGAATTCGTTTGAAAGCCTATGACCACAAGGCGCTGGATCAGAGTGCGGCGAAGATCGTCGACACGGCGAAGAAGACCGGCGCGATGGTCTCCGGGCCCATCCCACTTCCGACGGAGAAGAACGTTTACACGATTCTCCGTTCCCCGCACGTCAACAAGGACTCGCGCGAGCAGTTCGAGATGCGCACGCACAAGCGCCTCATCGATATCCTGCAGCCGACGAACAAGACGGTCGATTCGCTCATGCGCCTCGATCTGCCTGCCGGCGTTGACATCGAGATTAAGCTCTGACAATAGGAGGTGGAAGCCTTGGCTAAGGCTATTTTAGGAAGAAAACTGGGCATGACCCAGATCTTCACAGAGGAAGGCCGCGTCGTCCCCGTGACGGTCGTCGAGTCGGGCAACAATTTGGTGCTCCAGAACAAGACCGACGAGACGGACGGCTACAACGCTGTGCAGATCGGGTTCGGCGATGTGAAGGAAAAGAACGTCAACAAGCCGCTCAAGGGACACTTTGAGAAGGCGGGCGTGAAGGCGGTGCGCTTCATCCGTGAGATGCGCCTCTCGGCTCCTTCCGAATATAACGTCGGCGATACGATCGGCGTCGACATCTTCGCGGAGGGCGACCTCGTCGATGTGGTCGGCACCTCGAAGGGCAAAGGCTTTGCCGGCGGCATCAAGCGCCACAACTTTGCGCGCGGCCCGATGGGCCACGGCTCGAAGTCGCACCGCGAGCCGGGCTCGACGGGCGCGATGATTTCGGGCCCTGGCGGACGCGTCCTCAAGGGCAAGAAGCTCCCGGGACGCATGGGCGGCGAGCGCGTCACAGTGCAGCGTCTGACGGTTGTCCGTGTGGACGCCGACCGCAATCTCATCCTCATCAAGGGCGCGATTCCGGGCCCGAAGAAGGGATTTGTCGTCATCAAAGATACCGTAAAGCCCGCGAAGCAGGCGAAGAAATAAGGAAGGGGGAACAGCAGTATGGCAAACGTAGCAGTATACGATATGTCGCATAAGCAGGTTGGCGAGATCAACTTGAACGACGAATTTTTCAATGTCGAAATGAATGCCGGTCTCCTTCACCAGGCGGTTGTCCTCCAGCTCGCATCGCAGCGTCTCGGCACGCACGCCACAAAGACGCGCGGTCTCGTGCGCGGCGGCGGCAAAAAGCCTTGGCGCCAGAAGGGTACGGGGCGCGCCCGCGCAGGTTCGACGCGCAGCCCGTTGTGGGTCGGCGGCGGTACGGTCTTTGGGCCGCATCCGCGCAAATACGGCTTTACGATGCCGCGCAAGCAGCGCCGCCTCGCCCTCAAATGCGCGCTGTCGGATAAGGTGCGCTCGGGCGACTTCATCGTTCTTGAGAGCCTTGATTTCGATGCGCCGAAAACGAAGGCGGCGGTAAAGTTGCTGAACGATTTCGGCGTCGATGCGAAGAGTCTTTTCGTCACGGCGGACGAGGCCGTGAACGTCGCGCGTTCAACGAGCAATATTCCGGGTGTGAAGGCCATCACGGCAGCCGGCATCAATGTCTTTGACATTCTCCATCACGATAAACTCTTCATTACGAAGGATGCCGTCACCCGTATCGAGGAGGTATTCGCATAATGGAAGCACGCGATATTCTCGTTCGCCCGCTCATCACCGAGCGGACGACGCAGCTCATGGCGGAGGGCAAATACGTCTTCGTCGTTGCAAAGGCTGCCAACAAAATCGAGATCGCCAAGGCGGTCGCAGAGATCTTCAAGGTGAAGGTCGCAAAGGTCAATACCGTGAACGTCCTCGGCAAGACGAAGCGCATGGGACGCACGCAGGGCAAGCGCCCGGATTATAAGAAGGCCATCGTAAAACTCGCGCCGGGCGAGACCATCGAGTTCTTTGAAGGCTGAGACGAAAGGGAGGTACGAACGTGGCAGTAAAGAGTTTTAAGCCGTATTCTGCCGGCAGACGTTTCATGACGGTCTCTTCCTTCGATGAGATCACAACGGACAAGCCGGAGAAGTCCCTCACGCGGCGCCTCACGAAAACGGGCGGGCGCAATCAGCAGGGCAAACTGACCGTGCGCCATCGCGGCGGTGGGCACAAGCGGCTCTACCGCATCATTGATTTTAAGCGCACGAAGGACGGCATCCCCGCCCGCGTCGCAACGATTGAATACGATCCGAACCGCAGCGCGCGCATCGCGCTCCTGAATTATGCGGACGGAGAGAAACGCTATATCCTCGCGCCGAACGGACTGAAGGTCGGCACGATCGTCGAGTCGGGCCCCGAGTCCGACATCAAGCCGGGCAACGCGCTCCCGCTGAAGAACATCCCGCTCGGTACGGTCATTCATGCCGTCGAGCTCAAGATCGGCAAGGGCGCACAGCTCGTCCGCAGCGCGGGCACGTCGGCGCAGCTCATGGCAAAGGAAGGCAACTACGCCCTCCTGCGCATGCCATCGGGCGAGATTCGCCGCGTGCATGTGAGCTGCCGCGCGACGATCGGCGAGGTCGGCAACCTTGAGCATGAGAACATCACCATCGGCAAGGCGGGACGCAGCCGCTGGCTCGGACGCCGTCCGGAGGTGCGCGGTACCGTTATGAACCCGAACGACCATCCGCACGGCGGCGGCGAGGGCCGTTCGCCGGTCGGACGCAAGAGCCCGATGACGAAGTGGGGCAAGATCGCGATGGGCAAGAAGACGCGCAAGAAGAAGAAAGCGTCGAACCGCCTCATCGTTCACCGCCGTAAATAATCAACCCCGATAGAGCCTCGTCGGACGGGGAAACGCCGTCCGGCGAAAGGAGGAGAAACTTTGTCAAGATCGATTAAAAAGGGGCCTTTCGTCGCAGAGAGCCTGATGAAGAAGATCGAGGCGCTCAACGAGAAGAACGAGAAGAAGGTCGTGCGCACATGGTCGCGCAGCTCGACGATCTTCCCGGACTTTGTTGGGCACACCATCGCCGTCCATGACGGCCGCAAGCACGTCCCCGTGTACGTCACGGAGGACATGGTCGGACATAAGCTCGGCGAATTCGCGCCGACACGCACGTTTAAGGGTCACGCGGGCGAAGAACGCAAGACCTCGCTGCGCTGATAGAGAGGAGGACGATTCGTGGCACAGGAAGTAAAGGCTACCGCCAAATACATCCGTATCGCGCCGCGCAAGGTTCGCATCGTGATGAACCTCGTGCGCGGCAAGAGCGTCGCCGACGCTCTCGCAATCCTGAAATTCACGCCGAAGGTCGGCGCCGACGCCGTGGAGAAGGTGCTCCGCTCTGCCGTTGCAAACGCGGAGAACAACTTCGACATGGATGTGGACCGACTGTTCATTTCCTCCGCTTTCGTTGACCAGGGACCGACGCTCAAGCGCATTCACCCGCGTTCCCGCGGGCAGGCATTCAAAATCTTGAAGCACACGTCTCACATCACGGTTGCCGTAAACGAAAAGTAATAAGGAGGGACACAGTTTGGGTCAGAAAGTAAATCCCCATGGCATTCGCCTTGGCATCGTCAAGGACTGGGATGCCCGCTGGTACGCAGACAAGGATTTCGCGCAGAATCTGCACGAGGACATCAAGATTCGCGATTACCTCAAGAAGAGCCTCCAGACTGCCGGCGTGCCCCGCGTTGAGACGGAGCGCAGCAAGAACCGCCTGAAGCTCACGATCCATACGGCCAAGCCGGGCATGGTCATCGGGCGCGGCGGCTCGGGCATCGAGCAGATCAAGGTAGGCCTCAAGGGCCTTACCGATAAGCGCGTCGACATCAATATCGCGGAGATTAAGCAGCCCGATCTCGATGCGACGCTCGTCGCGGAGAACATCGCGGCGCAGCTCGAGCGCCGCATCGCGTTCCGCCGTGCGATGAAGCAGGCGGTCGGACGCACGATGCGTCTCGGCGCCAAGGGCATCAAGATCGCCGTCAGCGGCCGGCTCGGCGGTGCGGAAATCGCACGCCGCGAGTCCTACCGCGAGGGCAGCATTCCCCTGCACACACTGCGTGCAGATATCGACTACGGCACGGCTGAGGCGCATACGACCTACGGCCGCATCGGCATCAAGGTCTGGATTTTCAAGGGCGAGGTACTCCCCGATAAGAAACAGCAGCCGAAAGCCGCCAAGGAAAGGAGCGAGGCATAATGTTACTCCCAAAGCGTGTGAAATACCGCAAGCAGTTCCGCGGCCGTATGAAGGGCAAGGCACAGCGCGGCAACACAGTCAGCCACGGTCAGTACGGCCTCGTCGCCCTGGAACCCGCATGGATTACGAACCGTCAGATTGAGGCTGCGCGTATCGCGATGACGCGTTACATCAAGCGCGGCGGTAAAGTCTGGATTAAGATTTTTCCGGATAAGCCCGTCACGGCAAAACCCGCCGAGACCCGCATGGGCTCCGGCAAAGGTTCGCCCGAGTACTGGGTTGCCGTCGTAAAGCCCGGCCGCGTCCTCTTCGAGATGGACGGCGTCGCGCGCGATGTGGCGGCGGAGGCGATGCGCCTCGCGGGACATAAGCTCCCCATCAAGACGAAATTTGTCGTACGGGAAGAACTAGAGGGCGGTGAAGTGAATGAAGGTTGATGAGATCCGCGGTCTGAGTGCCGACGAGCTCACGGAAAAACTCGCGTCGCTCAAGGAAGAGCTCTTTGGCCTCCGTTTCCAGCACGCCACCGGACAGCTCGACAACCCGATGCGTATCAAGGACGTAAAGAAGACGATTGCCCGCATCAAGACCATTCAGCGCGAGCAGGCAAACGCCTAAGAAAACGTCGATGAAATCGGCCGTTAGATTCGCACAGATTTTCGTCCTGTCTAGGAAACAAGCCAAACGCAGAGTGGCGCTCTGTGGAGGATTGTTGACGAAAAGACTGCGCAAAGACGGCGAAGCTGGTGATACGCAGAAGGAAGGAGGCTCATAGACACATGAGCGATAGAAACGTACGCAAGGTAAGAGTCGGCAAAGTCGTGTCCGATAAGATGGACAAGACGGTTGTCGTTGCTGTCGAGGAGCTCGAACAGCATAAAATGTATAAGAAACCGGTCAAGAAGACGGTCAAGTTCCACGCACACGACGAGAAGAACGACGCCCACATCGGCGACCGCGTATCCATCATGGAGACGCGTCCGCTCTCGAAGACCAAGCGCTGGCGCGTCGTCGAAATCGTCGAGCGCGCGAAGTAAGGAGGAGAGAGATCAATGATACAGCAGGAAACAATCCTGAATGTCGGCGATAACACAGGAGCGAAGGAAATCCTCTGCATTCGTGTGCTGGGTGGCTCGTACCGCAAATATGCCAACATCGGCGATGTGATCGTCGCATCGGTGAAATCGGCGGCGCCGGGCGGCACCGTGAAGAAGGGCGACGTCGTGAAGGCCGTCGTCGTTCGCAGCGTGAAGGGCAAGCGCCGTGCGGACGGTTCCTACATCCGTTTTGACGAGAATGCGGCCGTGCTCATCAAAGACGATCACACGCCGCGCGGAACGCGCATTTTCGGACCCGTTGCCCGCGAGCTGCGCGAGAAGGATTTCATGAAGATCGTCTCGCTCGCTCCCGAAGTTCTTTGAGGAGGAGGTGTTATTTTGTCACCGGCAAAACTGAATGTCAAGAAGGGCGATACGGTCGTCGTTCTTTCCGGCAAGGATAAGGGGAAGCAGGGCAAGATCATCGAGGCGCAGCCCAAGAAGGGCAAGGTCATCGTCGAGGGCGTCAACAAGGTGAAACGCCACACGAAGCCCAGCCAGAGCGCCCCGCAGGGCGGCATCATCACGAAGGAAGCACCGCTCTTCGCGAGCAAGGTGCAGCTCGTCTGCCCCGCCTGCGGAAAGGCCACGCGCATCGCGCACCGCTTCGTTGACGGGCGCAAGATCCGCGCCTGCAAGAAGTGCGGCGAAGCGATTGAGCAGTAATCTTTAGCGGAAAGGAGGAATACGCAAAGTGGAAAGACTCAAGGAAAAGTATCAGAAGGAAGTTGCGCCCGCCCTCACGGAAAAGTTCGGCTATAAGAACGTCATGCAACTGCCGAAGGTAGAGAAGGTCATCATCAATATGGGCGTCGGCGAAGCCGTCGGCAACCCGAAGGCCCTTGACGCCGCCGTGACGGATCTCACGGCAATTTCGGGACAAAAGCCGCAGCTCACGCGTGCGAAGAAATCCCTTGCCGCATGGAAACTGCGCGAGGGCATGCCGATCGGCTGCAAGGTTACGCTGCGCGGCACGCGTATGTACCAGTTCCTCGACAAATTCATGAATGTAGCGCTTCCGCGCGTCCGCGATTTCCGCGGCGTCAGCGAGAAGGCGTTCGACGGCCGCGGCAACTATGCTGTGGGACTGCGCGAGCAGCTCATTTTTCCAGAAATTGACTACGATAAGATCGACAAGATCCGCGGCATGAATATCGTCATCGTCACGAGCGCGCATACCGACGAAGAAGCGAAAGAACTGCTTAGTCTGATGGGTATGCCGTTCCGCGCATAACCCACAAGGAGGAACCACTGTGGCAAAGAAGGCAATGATTGAGAAGTGGAGCAAAGAGCCCAAGTTCTCGACACGCAAGTACAACCGCTGCAAGATCTGCGGACGCCCGCACGGCTACATCCGCAAATTCGACATGTGCCGTATCTGCTTCCGTGAGCAGAGTTACAAGGGCGCCATCCCCGGCGTAACAAAGGCAAGCTGGTAAGACAAACACAAAGGAGGATATCGATTCATGGCAATGACTGATCCTATCGCAGATATGCTGACCCGCATCCGCAACGCGAACTCGGTCTACCACGAGAGCGTCGCAATTCCCGGGTCCAAGGTCAAGACCGCGATCGCAGAGGTCTTGAAAAAAGAAGGTTTCATCAAGGACTACACCTTCAAAGAGGACGGCAAGCAGGGCGTCCTCACCGTCACGCTCAAGTATGGAGCAAAGCGTGAGCACGTCATCTCCGGTCTAAAACGCATCTCGAAGCCGGGACTGCGCCAGTATGCAAAGCACGATGCGCTCCCGCGCGTTTACGGCGGCCTCGGCATCTCCGTGATCTCCACCTCGAAAGGGATCATGAGCGACAAGGATGCCCGTAAGGCCGGTCTCGGCGGCGAAGTGCTCGCATTCGTATGGTAATGCACAGGCAGGAGGTGTAAGAATGTCAAGAATTGGAAGAGCACCGATTGACATCCCGTCCGGCGTTACCGTCACGGTCGGTGCGGATAATCTCGTGAAGGTCAAGGGCCCCAAGGGCGAGCTTTCACGCGTCATCCATCCGGATATGAAAATCACCGTCGAGGGTGCGGTCGTTACGGTCGCGCGTCCCTCCGACGATAAACAGCACAGGTCTCTGCACGGCCTTTCCCGTGCGCTCATCCACAACATGGTGGTCGGCGTCTCGGAAGGCTTTACGAAGACCCTTGAAATCAGCGGCGTCGGCTACCGCGCGGCAAAGCAGGGCAAGAACCTCAATCTCTCGCTCGGCTTCTCGCATCCCGTGATCGTCGAACCGCCCGAGGGCATCACGTTCGAGTGCCCCTCGGCAACCGTGATCACGATCTCCGGCATCAACAAGGAGACCGTCGGTCAGACCGCCGCGGAGATTCGCGCCCACCGCGAGCCGGAGCCGTACAAGGGCAAGGGCATCAAGTACGCCGGAGAGCATGTCCGCCGCAAAGAGGGCAAGGCCGGCGCCAAGGGCAAGAAATAAGAAGGAGAGGAGTGACACTCTGTGCTTATCAGACAGGATAAGAATAAGGCGCGTCAGAAGCGCCATCTGCGTGTGCGCAACCACATTGCGGGCACAGCTGCGCGCCCGCGTCTCAACGTGTTCCGCAGCTTAAAGAACATTTACGCACAGATCATCGACGATGAAAAGGGCGTGACGCTCGTCTCCGCGAGTTCCAAGGACAAGGACTTCTCGCAGTACGGCGGCAACGTCGCGGCGGCAAAGCTCATCGGCGCGGCCGTTGCAAAGCGTGCCCTTGAAAAGGGGATCACCGAGGTCGTATTTGACCGCGGTGGCTACATTTACCATGGCCGCGTCGCCGCTCTCGCCGAGGCGGCGCGCGAAGCCGGACTCAAATTCTAAAGGAGGGAAAGCATGGCTAGACATAACGAAAACGAGACGCCGGAGTTTGAGGAGCGTGTCGTATTCATCAACCGCGTATCGAAGGTTGTCAAGGGCGGCCGACGCTCCTCCTTCAGCGCGCTTGTTGTCGTCGGCAACAAGAAGGGCAAGGTCGGCGTCGGGCTCGGCAAGGCTGCCGAGGTGCCCGAGGCGATTCGCAAGGGCGTGGAGGACGCCAAGAAGAGCCTCATCGAGATCCCGCTTCGTGAAGAGCGTACGATCACGCATGAGATCACGGGTATCTTCGGTGCCGGCCGCGTGCTCTTAAAGCCCGCCGCCAAAGGTACCGGCGTCATCGCCGGCGGCCCTGCGCGTGCGGTGCTCGAGCTTGCGGGCGTGCGCGACATCCTCACGAAGTCGCTCGGCTCGTCCAACCCCAACAACATGGTCCGCGCGACGATGGAAGGCCTCCTCGGGCTCAAGAGCCCCGCGGAGGTCGCGGAACTCCGCGGCAAATCCGTGGCTGAGATCTTTGGCTGATAAGGAGAAACGAACATGGCAAAAGTCAGAGTTACCTTGACCCGAAGCCTGATCGGTCGTCCTGAGACCCAGCGAAAGACCGTGAAATCCCTCGGGCTGCGCAAGCGCAATTCCGTAAAAGAGCTTCCCGACACGCCGGCCGTGCGCGGACAGCTTCACAAGGTCTCCCACCTCGTCACGGTGGAAGAGATTGCAGACTGAAGGGGAGGCTAAATATCTATGAAACTGCATGAACTACAGCCCGCCGAGGGCTCGCGCAAGACGCGCAAGCGCGTTGGACGCGGCATCGGTTCCGGGCTCGGCAAGACCTCCGGCCGCGGCATGAAGGGGCAGAAGTCCCGTTCCGGCGGCGGCGTCCGCACGGGCTTTGAAGGCGGTCAGATGCCTCTTTACCGTCGTCTCCCAAAACGCGGCTTTAAGAACATCTGGGCAAAGACCTTTGCCGAGGTGAATGTCGGCAGCCTCAACTGCTTTGAGGACGGCACAACCGTCGATCCCGTCGCCCTCATCGAGGCGGGGATCCTCAAGAACGTCCGCGACGGCATTCGCATCCTCGGCGACGGCGCGCTCACGGCAAAGAACCTCACCGTCCGCGCGAACGGCTTTACCCATGCGGCGGCGGAGAAGATCGCGGCGGCGGGCGGCAAAATCGAGGTGATCTGAGGTGCTCGAAGCCCTTGGAAACATCTTCCGGATCCCCGAACTGCGGCAGAAGATCATCTTTACCCTCATCATGTTCTCAGTGTTCCGCATGGGGACGCATATCCCCGTACCCGGCGTCGACCCCGGTGCGATCGAACAGCTCTTCGCGCAGGGGACCCTGTTCGGACTGCTCGACCTCTTTTCAGGCGGCGCGTTCAGTAAATTCTCCGTCTTTGCGATGAGCATCACGCCCTATATCAACGCGGCCATCATCATCCAGCTGCTCAACGTCGTCGTACCGACGCTCGAACAGTGGTCGAAGGAAGGCGCGGAGGGGCAGAAAAAGACGACGAAGGTCACACGGTATCTGACGGTGGCGCTCGCATTCTTTCAGGCGATCGGCATGTCGATCGGCCTCAAGAGCGCCATTCTCAACCCGAATCCCGTGAACATCCTCATCATCGCCATCACGCTCACTGCAGGCACCGTCTTCCTCATGTGGCTCGGCGAGCAGATTACGGCACACGGCGTCGGCAACGGCATCTCGCTGATCATCTTTGCCGGCATCGTTGCGGCGCTGCCGAAGAACATCGGAACAATTTATGCCTATCTGAAGGCGGGGACCATCAGCTACTTCAGCGTATTCGCCTTCGCCGTGATCGCGCTTGCAATGATCGTCTTTGTCATTCACATCGAAACGGGCTTCCGCCGCGTTCCGATCACCTATGCGAAGCGCGTTGTCGGCGGCCGTATGGCGACGGGGCATTCGAGCCATATACCGTTCAAGGTCAATCAGGCGGGCGTCATCCCGATCATCTTCGCCTCGTCGGTGCTCATGTTCCCGATCACGGTGGCGCAGTTCATCGACATCCCGTGGGTCAAGACCGTGGCGAGTTATCTGGAGTGGGGCAGACCCCTCCAGACGACGCTTTATGTGCTCATGATCATCTTCTTCACCTACTTTTACACATCCGTGACGGTGAAGATCCAGGATATGGCTGATAACCTCAAGAAATACGGCGGCTTCGTACCGGGCCTTCGTCCCGGACAGGCGACCGCCGACTATCTTGACTACGTACTGACGCGCATCACGCTCGCGGGGGCATTCTTCCTCGCATTTATCGCCGTCCTGCCGAATATGGTGGCGGGTGCGACGAATATCCAGGGCGTATACTTCGGCGGTACCGCGCTCCTCATTGTCGTCGGCGTCGCGCTGCAGACGATGAAGCAGATCGAATCCATGATCGTCATGCGCAACTACGAAGGCTTCATGAAATAAGTGAAGGAGAGTCATATGCACATCATTTTAATGGGGCCCCCGGGTGCCGGCAAAGGCACGCAGGCGGTGAACCTTGTAAAACGATACGGTATTCTCCACATCTCCACAGGCGATATGTTTCGTGAGGCCGTGAAAGAGGGCACGCCGCTCGGCAAAGAGGCTAAGTCCTATATGGATGCGGGCAAACTCGTGCCCGACAGCGTCACCATCGGTATCGTGCGGGAGCGTCTCAGCAAGCCCGACTGCAAGAAGGGCTTTATCCTCGACGGGTTCCCGCGTACCGTAGAGCAGGCGGATGCGCTCGCTCAGATTCTTTCCGATAACGGAATGAAGCTGACGGGCGTACTGAATATCAACGTGCCGCAGGCGGACCTTATTGAGCGCGCCGTCGGGCGGCGCATCTGCAAATCCTGCGGACACTCCTTCCATGTGAAATTTCACCCGACGAAGATCGAAGGCGTCTGCGACGACTGCGGTGGCGAGACATATCAACGTGCCGACGACAGTGAAGAAACCATGAAGAGCCGTCTTTCCGTCTACGAATCCTCTACGCGTCCCCTGATCGAGTATTATCGGAAGGCCGGCGTCTACAAGGAGATCGACGGCAGGCAGGACATCGCAAAGGTCGAGGCGGATCTTTCCGCCGCCCTTGAGGCGTAAAAGGAGCGAAAGGGAAGTATGTCAAAACAGGATGTCATCGAGGTAGAGGGAAGAGTTGTCGAGAAACTTCCCAATGCGATGTTCCAGGTCGAGCTTGAGAACGGGCACGTCGTCCTCGCTCATGTTTCCGGAAAGATACGCATGAACTTCATCCGTATTCTGCCGGGCGATAAGGTGACAATCGAGCTCACACCGTACGATCTTACCCGAGGACGCATTACCTATCGCTTCAAATAAAAACTAGTCACAGAAAATATTTTGTGCTAAAATAGGAAAGATCGACTTGAACGCAGGCAGGACGGAAGGAGGAAGCACCGTGAAAGTAAGACCGTCTGTCAAGAAAATCTGTGAAAAATGCAAGATTATCAAGCGCAAGGGCCGCGTCATGGTCATTTGCGAGAACCCCAAGCATAAACAAAGACAAGGATAAAAGGAGGTGCACTTATGGCACGTATTGCCGGTGTAGATTTGCCCCGTGACAAGAGAATTGAAATCGCCCTGACGTACATCTACGGCATCGGCCTCACGACTTCGCAGAAGCTGCTTGCGATTGCGAACGTGAACCCCGATACTCGTACGCGGGACCTCACGGAGGATGAAGTCGTCAGACTTCGTGATGCCATCGACAAGAACGCCGTGGTCGAAGGAGATCTTCGCCGCGAGGTTCAGATGAACATCAAGCGTCTCGTTGATATCGGCTGCTACCGTGGCCGCCGCCACCGTCTCGGCCTGCCTGTCCGCGGACAGAACACGAAGAACAATGCGCGTACGCGCAAGGGCCCGAAAAAGGCCGTTGCAGGCAAGAAAAAGTAAAGGAGGCTCGTAGAGGTGGCTGTTAAGAAAACAACACGTTCCAAGAAAAAAGTTCGCAAGAACATAGAGTCGGGCGTTGCGCACATCAGCTCGACGTTCAATAATACGATCGTCACGCTCACGGATAAGAGCGGCAATGCACTCTCTTGGGCGAGCGCGGGCGGACTCGGGTTCCGCGGCTCCCGCAAGAGCACCCCGTTCGCGGCGCAGATGGCTGCGGAGACGGCGGCAAAAGCTGCGATGGAGCACGGACTCAAGTCCGTCGAGGTTTACGTCAAGGGCCCCGGCGCCGGCCGCGAGGCGGCGATCCGCTCGCTGCAGGCCACGGGACTCGAAGTCAATATGATCAAAGACGTGACGCCCATCCCGCACAACGGATGCCGTCCGCCGAAGCGTCGCCGCGTCTAATAGGAGGTGTATGTAAAGCATGGCAATAGATAGAGTACCGGTATTAAAACGCTGCCGCGCCCTCGGCCTCGAGCCGGCCACACTCGGCCGCTCCCGTCAGTCGACGCGTCAGCTGCGCCGCACGAACCGCAAGGTCTCCGAGTACGGCCTCCAGCTCAAGGAAAAGCAGAAGGCAAAGTTCATCTACGGCGTCCTTGAGCGTCAGTTCCGCGGCTACTACGAAAAGGCAAAGAAGATGTCGGGCGTCACAGGTGAGAACCTGCTGAACCTCCTCGAGCGCCGTCTCGACAACGTCGTGTTCCGCCTCGGTCTTGCCAACACGCGCCGTCAGGCACGTCAGCTTGTCCGTCACGGACATTTCACCGTGAACGGCAAGCGCGTTGACATCCCCTCCGCGCTCGTCCATGAGGGCGATGTCGTCGAGGTCGCGGAGAAGAGCCGCACAGGTGCGTTCTTTAAGGAACTCAAGGAGAGCAGCAACGCCCTTTCCGCTCCCGCATGGCTGACCGCCGATCAGGCGAACCTCACGGGTACGGTGACGCGTTTCCCCCGCCGTGAGGAAATCGACGTTCCCGTCAACGAGCAGGCCATCGTCGAGCTCTACTCCAAATAATGAATGTGAATGTGTCTGCATTACGCGTTTATTATGGAGGAGGCACATAGATGACAGATATCGAGAAACCGAAGATCGAAATCACGGAGATCAGCGAGGACGGACGCTACGGGCGTTTCGTCTGCGAGCCGCTCGAACCGGGATACGGCACGACGTTCGGCAACAGCCTGCGCCGTATGCTTCTTTCCTCTTTGGAAGGAGCGGCCGTGACCTCTATTCAGATTGACGGCGTGCTCCACGAATTTTCCACCATTCCGGGCGTACGCGACGATGTGACGAGCATCGTGCTCAACATCAAGCAGCTCTGCCTCAAGATGCAGGGCAGCGAACCGCATACGATCCGCATCGAGGCGGAGGGGGAGCGCGAGGTCACCGCGGCCGACATCGAGTGCGGCAGCGATATAGAGATCCTCAACCCCGAGCTGCACATTGCAACGCTCAACGCAACGGGAAAACTCAAGATCGAGATGACCGTCGAACGCGGCAGAGGATATGTCCCCGCCGACAAGAACAAACGGCCGGACGACGCCATCGGCGTCATTCCCATCGATTCCATTTTCTCTCCCGTGCATCGCGTGAATTACACTGTGGAGGATACGCGCGTCGGCAACGTCACCGACTACGACCGTCTCATCCTCGACGTTTGGACGAACGGTTCCATTCGTCCGGAGGAGGCCGTGAGCAAGGCGGCCGCCATCCTCGTCATGCATTTGCGCCTGTTCCAAAATATGGACGGCAGCGCCGTTGAGGAAGAGGAGGAAGTTACGAACTTCCTGCCGGAGGAAGTGGACGACAGCGCCAAGGTGCTGGAGATGACCATCGACGACCTCGATCTCTCCGTCCGTTCCTTCAACTGCCTCAAGCGCGCGGGCATCAATACCGTCGCCGATCTCACGCAGAAGACCGAAGAGGATATGATGAAGGTGCGCAATCTTGGGCGCAAATCCCTGGACGAAGTGAAGAAAAAACTTGAGGAGCTTGGACTCTCCTTGAGACAGGACAACGAATAACGATAGGAGTGGGAACACACATGAGAAAGCTCGGACGCAATTCTGCGGCCCGCAAGGCACTCCTGAGGAGCATCCTCACATCCTTCTTCAAGTACGGACGCATTGAGACCACCGAGGCAAAGGCGAAGGAGCTGCGCTCTCTCGCGGACGGCCTCATCACGCTCGCCAAGCGCGGCGATCTCAGCGCGCGTCGTCGCGCTATTGCGGCGTTGGCAGAAGAAGATGTTGTGCGTAAACTCTTCGGCGAAATCGCAGAGAAGTACGCTGAACGCAAGAGCGGTTACACCCGCATCTTGAAGCTCGGCCCTCGCCGCGGCGATGCCGCCCCGATGGCGATTATTGAGCTGGTCTGAACAGAATAAGAAAAAGAGCCGCCGCACCATATCGGTGCGGCGGCTTTTCCCATGTAATAAATAATATATTTCTTCTTGCAGGAAAGAATAACATAAGTATTGAAATAGAATAGTTAATAAAATCTATATAATAGATGAGCGAAGAAATGAGAAAGGATAGCAATAAAATAAAATGAATGAGAAAACAAAAGAAAATACCTTAGCGTTGTTCGAATATGTTAAGAAAATAAAAGAACAGAGTCGCCGTGTCATTACAGATATTATGAAATATGATAAAATATATGACCCGAGAGAACTGGCACAAAGAGATCCGGAGCATATACATATATATTTTAGGGAAAATGATTCTAGCTCGGAAGAACGGGAATCGTTTGTTCTCTTTGAGGTGGAGCAGCCTGAACTCCATACCTGCCCTAGGCCGCCTGCATCTATTGTAGATTGGCTTGCCGCGGATTGGGAGCGGCTTTCAACTGAGCGTGTCGGGATACGAAAGCAGATTACTTCGACAACATCTATGTCCGAGTTCATCACGGAAGATTTTATTGCAGATCAAAAACGTGTAAAAGCTTTCCATACATGGAATGAACTGCGCAACCAATGGAGAGTACAGGAACAAAAAAGAAGAAATACGAAACGTACCTTTGACGATTTATATAGTATATACCAGGAAATGCGTGACAACCTTGATGGAATGGAGCTTGTTGTCGGCAATGGGGACTTTCGGTGTCGAGAGATGCCGGCAAAAGGAGAAATCATAGATCATCCCCTTTTGCTTAGAAAAGTTCGCTTACAATATCACAAACAGAAACGATCCATTCAAATTGTCGATACAGATGAGCAGACGGAGTTCTATGATGAGTGCTTAAAGTATCTTGACGATATACCTGGACTAAATCAACAACATGTTCGTGAGTATATTCAAGAGAATGATCCGCATCCCATGGATGCGGATATAGAAACGGTATTAAGACATATAGCGTCGGAGTTGACACCAGAATGTCATTTTATCGACAAAAAGGAGAAATCTCCAAAACTTGCAAAATACTATCTTGAGGAAGATATTCGTATATTTCGGCGACAACCGAAGAGCGGTATGATACAGCTTCTAAACGGTGTCATTCAGAAAATAAAAGACGGTGCGGAACTTGCGCCGGGGTTGGAGAAGATTGTCGAGGAACGTGAAGGGGAAATAAATAAAGACGAATCGGTAAACAATTATACAGACGATTCCGTACATAATATTTATGGGGAAGCAGAGGATCTCTATCTGACGAAGCCTGCAAACGAAGAGCAGATTGCCGTTGCTAGACTGATTGAAAGAGAGCCTGCAGTTGTCGTACAGGGGCCACCGGGAACAGGAAAAACGCATACAATCGCAAATTTGATGGGGCATTTTTTGGCGCAAGGAAAGCGTGTATTAGTGACGAGTTTCACACCAAAGGCATTACGCGTTTTGAAGGATAAACTGCCGAAAAATATTCAATGCCTTTGCGTTTCCACATTGGAAGACGGTCATGCCGACATGGAGCAATCCGTTGACGGTATCTGTCAAGTAATGAGTACAAAGAAAGTGAACGATTTGTTCAGTAAAGCTCATAACCTTGAAAAACGGAGGCGTACGATTCTTTCAGAACTGCAGTCAAATCGTGAGAAGCTGCTGCGTATTCGTAAGCTGGAACTACGGCATGATGCTTTTGTTTTTGATGGCAAAGGATATTCGTTGAGCGATATGGCAAAGTTTATTGCCGCACATGAGACGTATGACTTTATTCCGGGCGACGTTAGGGAAGGAGCGCCGTTTCCCCTGACTGCGGATGAGACGGAAAACCTTGCCATTTTGAGTCAACGGATAGATGCAGACGTTTTGCGGGAACTAGGGAACGATATGCCTTGCTCCAGTGATGTTCCGCATGCCATGGCATTTGCCCAGTGGTTGTCGGATAGTGAGCGGATTCGATATGCCTGGGAAAGCGTTCTATCGGAGGTCGGTGGAGTAACATGTAGTTCGGACGGGGGCGTTCTTTTTCATGGAAAACCTGTTATGCGAGAATTTCATGCAGAAGAATTCGATGCGCTTTGTGCATGGTGCACACAGCAAAAGTTGACGCCCGAAACTGAATTATGGGTGCAGGATGCTATTTTGGCAGGCCGCCAGGGAGGGGGGAGACTCGAGGTATGGAATCGTTTGGGGGAAACGATTCGTGAAAGTCGGCAAAAACAAGAGGAGAGTCGTGCCGTCCTATTTGGAAAAACTATCGTGGTGGAATCCTCTATTTTGTATGATGATAGAATTAAAAAGGCACTGGGAGAGCTTTTCAATGAATATGGAGAAAACGCTACACCAAGTAAGGTAAAGCTTCTCATGCATCGAGACTGGAAGTGGGCTATGGAGGGCATCAAAATTGACGGGGACTCGTTAAACGGACGAGAAGCCTATCGATCAGCATTACTGTATTTAGAACTCACAGCGTGTCATGAACAGGTGCGTAAATCGTGGAATGCACTTATGGTGCCGCTTGGTGCAAAGTCCTATGAATCAATGGAGGAGTCTGACGACGATACCGATGATTTATGTGCGGCAGAGTGGACGAAGATAGATCAGGCGCTTCACTGGTATGAAGAGGTCTTTTGTACGCTAAAAAATATGGCGGCGACAGCGGGGATTGATACGGAGGTATTATTCCCGCAGGATGATGCGGCGCTGACACCAAAAGCGGCACTTGATCGTGATATCACATGGATGCACAGTGAGTGGCCAAAGTATCTTGAATTATTTAGGTTGTATTATGTTGAAGAAGCGGAGATTCAAGATCGTATCAGGAGCCTAATAAATATCTTGGGGCAATATACGGGAGGGATTGGAAGAGCTTTATTAAATGCTGTTCAAAGTGGTGATGTAGAGGAATATAGGGCTCATTACGAGAAACTGGTGCAATATGAAGCGCTAATACCTTCCTGTAAGCAGCGCAACGAGCTGATTCAAAAGATTTATCCAGTTGCAGAGCTTTGGGCAAATAGTTTAAGTCAGGGCACCTATATGTTCACAATGGAGCATGCGCATATGGCACAAGATGCGTGGAAGTATAAGCAGTTTGCTCTTCAACTTGAAAATATGCGTACAGAGGATAGTATATATGTCGAGGGGCGCATCTGGGAACTTACGGAAGAGCTTCATATGATAACAGGAGACCTTGCGGAGCTTCTTACATGGGGGCATCTCCTGCGGCGTATTGAGGGGACGGATATTGACCGTGCCCTGCAATTCTGGAAACAATCGGTGAGAAAGCTCGGCAAAGGTACGGGAAAAAAGGCGGGGATGTACCGCAGTGAAGCGAAGAAACATATGCAAAAAGTACAACCGGCCGTACCGGCATGGATTATGTCTATCGAGCAAGTGTGGAACAATTTGTCACCGGAAAGCGAGCGTTTTGATATCGTTATCGTTGATGAGTCGAGTCAGGCAGATATTACGGCATTACCGCTATTTTATTATGGCAATCGTGTCATTATTGTCGGAGATGACGAGCAGGTAAGCCCGTCCTTTTCGCGTATCCCAGATGATGAACTGAAAAAACTCCAGGAACAGACAATTGTTGGGAAAATAGAAAATGCACGTCTGCTGGATTTGAAAACATCTCTTTATGATATAGCGAATTCGAACTTTGAGCGACGCATGCTGTGCGAGCATTTTCGGTGTGTTCCGGAGATTATCGGATACAGCAATAGACTTTCTTACCATAATCAAATTCAACCGTTGCGAGAGTCTGGAAGCAGCGGGTTAAAGCCTGTGATTTCTTATCGTGTTGACGGACACCGTGATAATAACGATGTGAATAAGAAAGAGGCTGAAACCATTGTTGCACTTATTGCAGCGTGTTGTCAGCAAAAAGAGTACGAAGGAAAAACGATCGGGGTCATCAGCATGCTCGGAACGGCGCAAGCGTACGCTGTCAATCAAGCGGTTGCGGAATATTTGCCGTTTGAGCAACGGGAAGCCTGTAATTTTTTAGTAGGGAGCCCTGCGGAGTTCCAAGGAGATGAACGCGACGTTATTTTTCTCAGTCTTGTTGACAGTAATGAGACACCGGGGAAGAAAATGCGCTTACAAGGATTCGGCGCCGATAATCTCATGAAAAAGCGCTATAATGTAGCCGTCAGCCGTGCTAGAGATCAACTCTGGGTCATACATTCTATGGGGCTTGCAGATCTTAAAGAGGCTGAGACGAATCAGGAAGGCGATATTCGTCGTGGTCTTTTAGACTATGTGGAGAATGCAGCGGATAATTTGGATGAGCTGATGACGGCAGCTCAGCGCGCCGAATCAGAATTCGAAAAGCGTGTTGTGCAAGGCTTGTTGGGATATGGCTACCATTTGGAACAACAAGTACGCATCGGCGGGTATCGTCTCGACATTGCAGTAGAATATCAAGGAAAGAAAATTGCTGTCGAATGTGATGGAGATAGGTTCCATAGTACGGATGAGCAGCTTGCAAGTGATTTGAAGCGCCAGTCACAGCTTGAGCGCTTAGGTTGGAGATTTATTCGAATTCGAGGTAGTGAATTCTTTCGTGCTCCGAAAGCGACACTTGAGCGGGTTCATAAAGAGTTGGCTCATTATGGGATTTTCCCAGAAAAAACGTCGTCGGCGATTGGGGATAAACAGCGTGATGAGCTATTCGAGCGCGTGAAGATTCGCGCCCAGGAATTACTCGTAGAATGGGGATTATGCGAGTAATTTTGAAACAGAGTAATATATCCAGGAGCGTGTAAAACCAGCACAGAGCATCGACTATGAAATATTATGATGCCGAATCCTGCGCGAGAATATCCTTCAGACGCTCTTCGTCCTCGGTGACGAAGAGCGTTTTTTCGTTGACGAAGCGGACGAAGCCGGGGACGGCGCCCGCGGGTTTCTTGACGAAGTGGATGCTCGTGTAGTCGACGGGGACGTTCGAGGAGCCGCGCGCCTTGCTGAAATGCGCGGCGAGCTGCGCGGCGAGGTGGAGCGTCTCGTCGGGGACGGGGGCGCCGCCCGTGCGCAGGACGACGTGCGAGCCGGGAATGTTCCGCACATGCAGCCAAATGTCGTTTGGCGCTGCTGTCTTAAAGGTCAGCGCGTCGTTCTGCGTGTTGTTCTTGCCGACGAGGATGGTCATCCCGTCGGGCGCGGTGAAGGCGAACGGACGGGCGCGTCGATCCTTGCTGCGTTTCGGCAGTTTCTGACGGAGGTAGCCCGCCGTGATGAGTTCGTCCTCGATCTCCGCGATCTCGGCGAGCCGCGTGGAGGAGTCGAGCGACGCCTCGATGCTCTCGAGATGGCGGATGCTCGCGGCGCAGCGTTCCTGCTGGACGGCGAGGAGGGCGCGGGCGCGTTTGAGTTTGTCGTATTTCTTGTAATACGCCTGCATATTTTGAATGATACTCTGGCGGCGGTCGAGCGGGATGGTGAGAGATTCCCCGCGCTCGCTGTAGATATTCTTGACGGTGATTTCTGCGTCCGCACGGTCTGTAAAGTTATATTGATAGGTCATAAGGTTGTCGGCATAGATTTTCTGTATCTCGGCGTTCTCGGCGGCGGCGATTTCCTCATCCAGCTTGCCGTATTTTTCGCGCGCGCGGGCAAGCTCCGTGCGCACGAGGCGGCGGAAGCGTTCGCGGTCGGGGATGACATAGCTGCCGAGTCTGCGGTCGGCGTCGATCATGAGGGCGCTGACGGTCGGATAGGAGAGACGGTGCGTGCCGGGCATCTCGCCGAGCGGGAACGCCGCCATCGCCGATACCTTGCCGTTCTCGTCAAGACGCAGGGAGGGGGCGGGGCGCTCCATGAGCCCGCGGAGTTCCGCGAGTGCGGCGGCGAGCGTCGTGAAATCTGCGGCGTCGAGTGCGGAGACGGCAATGTTCGGCGCAAACCCCGCCATAAAGCAGACTTCTTTCGCGGAGACGGGACCAAAGCCGAGACATGCGCCGATGAGCGCTTGGAAGAGTTTTGCCTCCGATTCTGTCCGGATACGCGTGATGATGTCGTCGATACGCGCCGATAGCAGGTCGAGTTTGTCCTGCGCGGGCGGGAGTGCGTAGGGCTGTCCCTTCAGTACGGTGCGGATGCGGCTCGAGTTCTCGCCGATGCGGCGGAGCGCCTCGACGATGGTGCCGTCCTCGGTGAGGATGATGTTGCTGTATTTGCCGATGAGTTCGAGAGTGAGCGTGCGTGTGACGATGCGCCCGCCGCCCGCGATGACGTCGATATCGAGGTGCAGGATGCGGTCACGCCCCTCCTGCCGGACGGCGGCGATGCGCCCCGTCTCGAGCTGCTTGCGCAGTACCATGCAGAACGTGGGCGGCTCGGGCGGATTCTCGGGCGCAGTTTCGATGATGTACGCCGCGGGATTGCCGGCGTTCGTATTGATGTAGAGGAGGATGTTTTTGCCCGGCTGACGAACGGAGAAAACAACGGACTGCTTATTCGGCTGGGTGATCTTGTCGATGCGCCCGCCTGTGAGCGCATCCGCAAGCTCCGTGGCGAGCGCGGACATGGAGAATCCGTCAAGACTCATACGGCGATCCTTCTTTCGTCAATCATATTGGAAAAATTATAGCATCTGCGGGGCGGAATACGCAAGCGCGCCTTGCGCCGAAGGGAAAATCATCGTATAATACAGCAAGGCTAAATGAACGGAAGGCAAGGAAAACGATGGAGTTTACCAAATGGCAGGGCTGCGGAAACGATTTCGTGGTCGTGGATTTCCTTGAGAGGGAACCCGTGGACTTCGCGGCGCTTGCCGTGCGCATGTGCGACCGGCATTTCGGCATCGGGGCGGACGGGCTGATGGTCGTCTGCCCGTCGGAAACGGCGGACATCCGGATGCGCGAGTTCAACCCCGATGGCTCGGAGCCGGAGATGTGCGGCAACGGCATCCGCTGTTTCGCTCGTTATCTTTACGAATATGGGCGCATCCGGAAGGAACGGTTCACGATTGAGACGCTTGCGGGCACGATGACGCCGCGTATTATCATAGCGGACGGGAAGGTGACGGCGGTCGAGGTGGACATGGGCATGCCTGTGCTCGCGGGCGGCGACATCCCTGTGCGCGGATTCGGCGCGGCGCGTGTCGTCGCAGAGCCGCTCACGGTTGCGGGCAGGGAGTACAAAATGACTTGCGTCTCGATGGGGAACCCGCACGCGGTGATCTTCGTGGACGACGCGGAGAACTTCCCGCTCGCAGAGCTAGGAGCGCAGTTTGAACATCACGAACTGTTTCCGCGCAAAATCAATACGGAGTTCGTCGAGGTAAAGGACCGCACACACGCGCGGATGCGCGTATGGGAGCGCGGCGCGGGCATCACGCTCGCCTGCGGCACGGGGACGTGCGCGACGCTGACGGCCGGCGTCCTGACCGGCGTGCTTGACCGTGCGGCGGACATTGAGGTGGACGGCGGCGTGATTCATGTCGAGTGGCGCGCGGCCGGGCATATCTTCATGACGGGCCCTGCGGAGCCTGTCTTTACGGGCGTATGGCAGGGTGCAGTATGAGCGAGATGCAGCGCAGGAGTATGACGGGCTACGGGGCGGCGACGGCGGAGACGCAGGCGTACCGCATGACCGTCGAGATCAAGGCGGTCAACCAGCGGTTCCTGGAGATTACGCCGCATATGCCGCGTTCCTTCGCGGCGTGGGAGAGCGCGCTGCGCGAGACGATCCGCACACAAGTGGCGCGCGGGAAACTCGACATCTTTGTGAATTTTGAGGATCGCAGTGAAAAGCAGTACGACGTCCGCGTCAACGAGGGGCTTGCACGCGCCTATTATGCCGCATTGGCAAAGGTCGCACGCGCGGTGGATGCGCCGCTCAATGACGGCGTGCGTATCGTCGCGGCCCGGGACGGCGTGATTGAAATCAATGAGAATGCGGACGTCTCGGGGGCGCGCGAGGTGTTCATGGGCGCCGTGCGCCGCGCACTCGACGCGTTGGATCACATGCGGCTGACGGAGGGCGCACATATCGCGGGCGACCTTTTAAAACGCATTGATCGCCTCGAGGCGCAGCGCGCACAGGTCAAAGAGATCGCGCCGCAGATTGTGGCGGACTACCGTGCGCATCTGACGGAACTGCTCGCGGAGTTCAAAGAAGTGATGCCGGACGAGACACGCATTGTGCAGGAGGCGGCGCTCTATGCCGACCGCGTCAATGTGACGGAGGAACTGGTGCGGCTCGCGAGCCATTTTGCCCAGTTCCGCGCGATTCTCGCCGAGGACGAACCGGTCGGGCGGCGGCTCGATTTTCTCCTGCAGGAGATCAACCGCGAGGTGAATACGATCGGGTCGAAGGCAAACAACGCCGCCGCGCAGCAGCTCGTCGTCGCGATGAAGAATGAAGTCGAAAAACTGCGCGAGCAGGTACAGAATTTGGAGTGAGAGCATGGAGATCAAACCGATCAACATCGGTTTCGGCGACATCGTATTCGCCGGGCGCATCGTCGCTATCGTTGCGCCAACGTCCGCATCCGCCAAGCGCATGGTGCAGGACGCGCGGGATGCCGGGCGGCTCGTCGACGCGACGTACAAGCGGCGGACGCGCGCCGTCATCGTCACGGACAGCGGACACGTCGTGCTCTCGGCGCTCCAGCCGGAGACGATCGCGAACCGTGTGGGCGGCGTGAAGGAGGATGCGGAATGAAAAAAGGCCTGCTCATCGTGATCTCGGGCGCTTCGGGCACGGGGAAGGGGACGGTCTGCAAGGAACTGCTCTCCCGCGAACCGGACATCGCGTTTTCTGTCTCCGCAACCTCGCGTGCACCGCGGGACGGCGAGGCGGAAGGGCGCGAGTATTACTTCCGTACGCGCGCGGCGTTCGAGGAAATGATCGCGGCGGGCGCGTTCCTCGAGTATGCGGACGTCTACGGCAACTATTACGGCACGCCGCTTGCGCCCATCCAGGAGCGGCGCGCGGCCGGCGAGGATATCCTCCTCGAAATCGATACGCAGGGAGCGCTGAACGTGATGGAGCGATGCCCGGACGGCACGTTCATCTTCCTCCTGCCGCCGTCCTTTGAGGAACTGCGCCGCCGCATCACGAGGCGCGGGACCGAGACCGAGGAGGAACTTATGTGCCGCTTGCATGCCGCGCAGGACGAGATACGGCTCGGGAAAAAGTACCGCTATGCCGTTGTCAACGATACGGTGGCTGCGGCCGTGGAGCGCATCCGCACGATCCTCGCGGCGGAGCGGTTCCGCGCGGATATGAACCCGGCACAGTTTGAACGAGTGAGCTAAGAAACGAGGTACGAACAATGAAAACGAATGCGGAAATCGGCATGGTCAACCCCTCTACGGACGAACTGCTGACGAAGGTGGACAGCCGTTATGGCATGGTTGTGCTCGCCGCGAAACGCACGCGCCAGATCCTAGAGGGCGATCCTGTGAAGTCCGAGCTGGCGCGCTCGACGAAAAACGTCACAAACGCGTTTGAGGAGATTGCCGAGGGCAAAATCAGCTACGACCTCTATAAGGAGAGCATCTGACAATGGGAACTCTTGCGGGACGACGGATTGTTCTCGGCGTCACGGGCGGCATCGCCGCGTATAAGGCGGTCGAGATCGCAAGCAGACTGAAAAAATCGGGCGCCGAAGTCCACGTCGTTATGACGCGGGCGGCGGCGTCCTTTGTCGCGCCGCTGACGTTCCGCGAGATCACGGGCCGGGCGGTCGCGACAAGCATGTGGGCGGAGGTTCCCGCGCATCACGTCGAACATATCGCGCTCGCGGAGATGGCAGACCTTGTGCTCGTCGCGCCTGCAACGGCGAACTTCATCGCAAAGGCGGCGGCGGGCATCGCCGACGACCTCCTGACGACAACTGTCCTCGCAACGCGCGCGCCGCTCTATATCGCACCTGCGATGAATACGGGCATGTGGGAGAATCCCGCCACACGGGAAAACGTCGCGCGTCTGCGTGACCGCGGCGCCCGGATCATCCCGCCCGCCGAGGGGCCGCTTGCGTGCGGAACGACGGGGGCGGGACGTCTGCCCGAGCCGGAGGAAATCGCCGCGGTGATCGAGCGTCACTTTGCATCGGCAGAGCGCCTTGTGGGACGGCGCATCATCGTGACCGCGGGCGGCACGGAGGAGGCGCTCGACCCCGTGCGCTACCTCGGCAACCGCTCCACGGGACGCATGGGCTATGCCGTCGCGGCGGAGGCGGCGCGGCGCGGTGCGGAGGTCATTCTCATCTCCGCCCCCACGCATTTTGATACCCCCGCGGGCGTGCGCCGCGTGAACGTGCGGAGCGCGCGGGAGATGTACGCCGCGGTCATGGCGGAGTACGAGAACGCGGACGCCGTCGTCAAGGCGGCGGCGGTCGCCGACTACCGCCCCGCAGAGGTCGCCCCGCAGAAGATCAAGAAATCGGACGGGGAACTCACGATCACCCTTACGCGCAACCCCGACATCTTGTTCGAACTGGGCCGGAAAAAGACGCGTCAGGTACTCGTCGGTTTTGCGGCCGAGACGGAGAATGTCGAGACATACGCACAGGGAAAACTCACGAAGAAAAACCTCGATTTCATCGTTGCGAACAACGTTGCCGAAAAGGACGCGGGTTTTAGTGTTGGAACAAACCGCGTCAAAATATTTTTCAAGGGCGGCAGAGTCGAGGAGCACCCTCTCATGGCAAAGTCGGAACTCGCAGGGATCATCCTCGACCGACTGGCAGAAGCATTCAAGCAAAAAACGTAGGCTTAGTTGATTTCCCATAGAAGATATGCCGCGCCGCAAAGAGCAGGCGAGTGCGGCAGTGCCTTCCTATGGGGGGTGCACAACAAGTTCTTCGGGAGGTGGCAGGATGACTTATACGGCACATTACGCATCCCCGCTCGGGGATATCTTGATCGCCGAACGCGGCGGTGCGCTGATCGGCCTCTGGATCGCGGGGCAGGACTGCGCGTCCGACCTGCGCGGCGAGACCGTAGAAGAACGCGAGACGCCGCTCCTCCGAGAGACGAGGGCGTGGCTTTCGCGGTACTTCGCAGGGGAACAGCCCGCGATAGAGGAGCTGCCGCTCGCCCCGCGCGGGAGCACGTTCCGGCAGCGCGTGTGGAAATTGCTCTGCCGGATTCCCTACGGCGCGACCACGACGTACGGTGCGCTCGCGCGGAAGGTCGCTGCCGAGACGGGCAAGTCCCGCATGTCCGCACAGGCTGTCGGCGGCGCCGTCGGGCACAACCCCATTTCCATCATCATCCCCTGCCACCGCGTCGTCGGCGCGGGCGGCAGTCTCACCGGCTACGGCGGCGGGCTCCCGATGAAGATCGCGCTGCTCGAACACGAGGGCGTCGATATGAGCGCGTTCTTTGTGCCGAAACACGGGACGAAACTCTGATACAGTGAAACGCATAGAAAAAGAACCTGATGAATTAGCGCAGATAGTTGATTCATCAGGTTCTTATCGTTAGGAGATGTAGTGATAACCGTGCCGCTCGGCATTGCCGAGCAGATAGAGAAAGGCAAATGCCGGAATACGAAGGAGGATTGTTCTTGTTTTCGTCATTTGTAGACCTAGATCATCTGCCGCCTTTGTAATGACAATGGCAGCCGACGCCTCGTTTGCCAGTACGCTGACGGCGTTGTCATCCGAGATGGTCGTATTTTCACGATATTTTACCTCGATGAGTATTTTTTTCGCCATCGGATAGTCAATGACAATATCGACTTCTTTGTTCTTCGTTCCGCCGCGAAAATAACCGATGGAGGTGACATATCGATAGTAGAATGCGGCGACGTGTTTGTAGACGGCTGTTTCGACGATTTTCCCCATCTGAATCGGATCGGTGAGCAGAGTATCGTCCATGAGGACGGCGTTTCTGATGGCGGCGTCGGCGATGTAGATTTTGGGGCGCGCTTTGAGAACGCGCTTGCCCGCCATGTCGATGGGCCAGCTCCGATAGATGAGATTGGCGCTCTCCAGAAACCGGATGTAGTTCTCTACGGTGGGGCGGGAGACGCCGCTCAGCTCTTTTGAGAGCGCATCGACGGAGACAATCTCTGAAGATACGCTGCAAAGGTAGAGGAAGATGCGCTCCAGCTCCGTGATGTTGCGGATGGCGTAGAGCGAGGGAAGGTCGCGCTTGAGCACTTTGTCGACGACATCCTCCCGCATGATTTGCTGTGCGAGAATGTCGTTACTTGCAAGTGCAAGTTCAGGAAATCCGCCCACTTGCAGGTAGCGGGTAAAATGCTGTTGCACCTTGGATAACTGGAGCATGATTTTGGTCTGCTGCGGACGCCGCATATAGGGCAGGTCGGTCGCTTTGAGGTTCTCCGGCAGCTGCGGGCGGTCAAGTGATAGGAGGTTGCAATATTCATAGAATGACAGCGTCGGGACGGGGATTACCGACCAACGGCCGACGCCGCTCTCTTGATTGCCCTTCATCAGCGCGGGGCTTGCAGACCCCGTTGCGACAACCTGTATCTCCGGTGTGCTGTCATAGATGACCTTGAGCCATTTATCCCAGTCCCGAACGTATTGAATTTCATCAAAAAAATAGTAAACATCATGATCAACATAAATGTTTTCATGATAGCAGTCGAGGATTTCTTGAAAGTCGCTGAGTTTCAGCATTGGGTGATCCATCGAGATAAAGAGAATTCGCTGTGGAGAAACGCCGCGCGCGAGTAGCGCCTCGATTAACTGATATTGAATGGTGGTCTTGCCGACACGACGCATACCGCTGAGGACGAGGATGCGGCGCATCTCTGTTTCCGCTAAACGAGCCATTGTCTCGTAGAAAGCAAAGCGCTTATAATGCTTTGTCAGAGCGGGGGGGGGACCGTACCGGTTTTCCACCAAGGATTGTAGCCTATAAGTACCTTTAGGATGTTTTCCTTGTTGATGATGGACATTCTGCGTCACCTGCCTTTGCAATAATTATAACTATACTTTACAATTTTGTCTATAAAAATGTAAAGTATAGTTTGTATCTTTGTGTTAAAATGGGGGACAGCAAAAAAATACGCTCCGGTATTATGGGAGCGTGCTTCCTCCTACACTTGGCGAAGACGGTTGTCTACTTCTTCATCACTCATGGTGTCGAGCGTGCGCGGCGCTTTTGGGAGCGTCAGAGAGAACGGAATACCGTTTCGCTCGATGATCTGACGGTACAGCGCATTGATGACGACGGATACGGGAATACCGAGGCTGCGGAGAATATCCTCCGCCTCCTTTTTCACATCGTATTCGACGCGTGCGCTGACTGTTGCGTCCTTCATGAGACCACCGCCTTTCACTGTGATTGTATTACGACGTCCTGCGAATTGCAAGACTATATCATATACAATGGCCTTGTGGTAAAATGATATACGGACAGAAGGGATATGATATTTTGGACACACGGGAGTCTGAGAAAATGCGGGCGTCATATCGTCTTATGAACAAGCTTGAAAAAGGAAAACAATCCGGCGAGGAGCGAGGTTGGCTGACTTTAGAGGAGATCGAGGAGCGGCTTGGCGCTGCCAAACATAAGGAGTACGGTCATGGAGCAAATCTGCCTTGTTCAGCACTGCTATGAGGTTGCTGACTTCGATGAAGTGAAATATATCGGCGCGTATTCTTCCGAAAAGAGGGCGAAGGAGGCTGTCGAGCGGCTTATGCACCTCAGCGGCTTTAAGGAGTTTTCACGAGAGCATTTTTCTCTGGAAATTTATCGGTTAAATGAAGATGCCGATTGGAAAGGAGGATTTTATCACGCAGTCGATGGGGGCGACGAATACGACGAGCGTGAAATTTGGTACGAATCGCAGACGCAGGGAGCGCCACACCGCACATTACAGAGAACGAACAGCGGGGGAGATGCGGATGCACGTTATGTTTACATCTTAGAGCATGTATATCGTGTGAGGTCGTTTGCTGAAGAGAAACTTATCGGTGTTTATGATTCGAGCGCGGCGGCAGAGGAGGCCGTTATGCGCTTTGATCATCTGCCGGGCTTTTGTTATCATCCGCGGGCGTGCTTTCATATCATGCCCTACGGCATCAATCAGACGCATTGGACGGAGGGCTTTGCGGATATCAAAGTGCCGACTCTAAAAGAAAAAACGTGGGGCGTAGACCTTCCCGCATGGCTTTATGTTGGATAGAAAGAGCTTTACATGAGATGCTGTGATGAGATTTATGTTGAGAGGTGTATGGGGAGAGAAAAGATTGTTGTTGAAGGGCGTCCTATGATTATGATATCAATGCGCATCTTTTTTATGCTGTTCGCCGTGAGTATGTCGCTTTTTACTGTGCAGAAATGTGATGCTACACAAAGGTTCTCGGGCAGTATTTTTTTACAGGATAATTTAGAGCCGAATTTTGTGGTCATCAATCCGAACCGTGTCACCGATGAGGTGAAGATCGATCTGTCACAGGCAATACCGCGTGGATACCGGATAGGGAGTTCCGTTCTCACAGAGTCCGGGATTTATTTTCTCGTGAAGTTGGATTATAATTGTTGTCTCGCAGAGTCGAAAGCCGAGTTAAAAAAGGTGAGGCCGCATCTTTTCCATCTGACGGAGGAGGGGATCGCAGAAATTCCTATTGATTGGCCGGACCAGGAGCTTGAGTTATACCCGTGGGATCTTTATGAATTTGATGATAAATTCTACATTACGTTCGCCGGGAATGAGATTCCTCTTGTCCCAAAGGATCGATGGCCTTCCGATCGTATTTATATAATCCCTAAGACCGGCGGCAAGGCAAGAGAACTTTATACAAAATGCAGGCTTAAGAATTTTGGAGAACCGTCGCAGCGTGACAGCCAGCCGATCGAGTATGGCGACGGTGTGATATGTGTACGCAGTGAGGATTTGGCCGTCGTGTTCGTTCATGATGAGGAGGAAAAGAAATTATTTTCGCTGCCTGTCGGGACGACATATTTGCTGAAAGGATGGTATGAAGAGGGGAAGAGCCTGTTGTTATGGAGTGAGTCACCAAACGTCAGCCTCGTTGTCGATCTACGAGGGAACGTCCTGCAGGAATGGTACCATGGATACGGCAGTACATGCTGTTGGAATATATATGGGACCACGGAAGGCGGCATATTGTTTCGCCGGTCGTCAACCTCTACACTCAAAGAGAATGATCGTTGGCCGAAGTTTGGAAATCATGATTTTTTCTGTACGGAGAGTGTAAAGCAGGATGAATTTGGGATCTATGACACACGGACGGGAGATGTTATTCCACTGGTTCATCATAAGGGAGATGAACATTATTCTGGTTGTTGGCCTAAAATAAGCTATAAAAAAGTACAATTTGAACGCCTTGCAGTGGCGGCACGGGAGAGCGGGGAACTGTCACTGCCACTGACAGAATGCGCTATCAGTGCAACCGGCTCTGCCGTGTCCTTCGATGATGCCTCATGAGTGAAGTCAAAGCATATAAAAATCTCCCGCCCGCCCCTTGACAATATCCTGCACTTTCGTTACAATGCGACGTATAGAAGAGAATATACCTCATCCAGAGCAGCGGAGGGACCGGCCCGATGAAGCTGCGGCAACCATGACGTTTCGGTCAACGGTGCCAATTCCTTTAGGCGGAGCAGCCTATGAGATGAGCGCGGCGGACAGCCTCCCTTATCTCAAGGGGAGGCTTTTCTTATGGAAACGAGGTCGTATTTTTGAAAGGTATTTTTCATCAACTAGGGGAGGTTTTGATATGAAGAAAATGCTGTTCACATCCGAGTCCGTGACGGAAGGACATCCCGATAAACTCGCCGATCAGATTTCCGACAGCATCCTCGACGCGATTCTCGCGCAGGATCCGCAGGGGCGCGTCGCCTGCGAGACGCTCGTGACGACGGGGCAGGCGCATGTGGTCGGCGAGATTTCGACATCGTGCTATGTGGATATTCCGAAGATCATCCGCCGGACGGTGCGCGAGATCGGCTATACGAACGCAAGCTACGGGTTCGATGCGGATACGTGCGGCATCCTCGTATCGCTCGACGAGCAGTCGCCCGACATCGCGCAGGGTGTCAACGAAGCGATCGAGTCCCGCGAGGGCAGGATGGATGCGGCGGATGCCATCGGCGCGGGCGATCAGGGCATGATGTTCGGCTACGCGACGAACGAGACGCCGGAGTACATGCCGCTGACGACGGTGCTCGCGCATAAGCTCGCGCGCCGTCTCACGGACGTGCGCAAGAGCGGCGAACTCTCCTATCTGCGTCCGGACGGCAAGACGCAGGTGACGGTCGCCTATGAGGACGGGAGGCCCGTCTATGTCGATACGGTCGTCATCTCGACGCAGCACGACGAGGCCGTGGACCTCGCGACGATCCGCAGGGATATGATCGAAAAGGTCATCAAGCAGATCATCCCGGCGGAGCTCCTGCGCGCGGAGACGAAATACTTCGTCAACCCGACGGGGAAATTCGTTATCGGAGGTCCGCACGGCGACTCGGGGCTGACGGGACGCAAGATCATCGTCGATACCTACGGCGGCTGGGCGCGCCACGGCGGCGGCGCGTTCTCGGGGAAAGACCCCACGAAGGTCGACCGCAGCGCGGCGTATGCGGCGCGCTATGTGGCGAAGAACATCGTTGCGGCGGGGCTGGCAGACCGCGTGGAGATTCAGCTCGCGTACGCCATCGGCGTGGCGCATCCCGTCTCGATCATGGTGGATACGTTCGGCACGGGCAAGATCGACGAGGAGCGGATCGTCGCGCTCGTACAGAAACATTTCGATCTGCGTCCCGCGGGCATCATCAAGATGCTCGACCTGCGCCGCCCGATCTATCGGCAAACGGCGGCATACGGACATTTCGGCCGCACGGACGTCGACCTCCCGTGGGAGCGTACGGATGTGGCCGACGTGCTGAAGAGCGCGGCGGGACGTTAAGCGGCATATTGTAAATCAAACAGTCTTGCGCGTCTCCGTCTGTGCGGCGCATAAGACTGTTTTCCTATATGGGGGTGAAATGATGACGGAACGGGAAATCATGGAGTTTGCGTGCGAGGAATTTTACTGGCTGCACGCGCATCCGGAACTTTCCTATGAGGAGTTCGAGACGACGGCGCGTCTGCGCGCGGCGTTTGAGCGGTTCGGGATACGGGTGCTCGATGTGCCGCTCGAGACGGGGCTGGTGGCGGCGGTCGGAACGGGTGAAAAACCCATCGTCGCTCTGCGGACGGATATCGACGCGCTGCCGGTCACGGAAGCGACGGAGCTGCCCTATCGTTCTTTAACGGAAGGGAAAATGCACGCCTGCGGGCATGATTTTCATATGGCGGCGGTGCTTGCGGCGGCGCTCCTGTTGAAAGAACGGGAGGACGAACTGAAAGGGACGGTTTACATCGTCTGCCAGCCGGCGGAGGAAGCGCCGGGCGGCGCGCGGCGGGTGCTCGATACGGGCGTCTTGGACGATGTGACGGCGATATTCGGCATTCATGCGCGTCCCCTTTATCCCGTTGGAACATTTGGCCTATGCGCGGGCGGCATGATGGCGTCCACGGATAAGTTCGAGATCACGTTCAAGGGGGTGGGCACGCATGCGGCGCAGCCCGACCGCGGCTGTGATCCGATCGTCATGGCGGCGCAGTTTGTGACAGCGGCGCAGACGATCACCGCCCGCAACGTGAATCCGCTGCACGCCGCCGTTGTGAGCATCGCGCACATCGAGGGCGGGACGACGTGGAACGTGCTGCCGGAGCAGGTATGGATGGAGGGGACGATTCGGCTTTTTGATGCGGCCGACCGCGTGCTGGTGAAAAAACGGATGGAGGAGCTCGCCGCGGGGATCGCCGCAGGTCTCGGCGGGCATGCGGAGATCTCTTGGAAGTCGGGCGCGCCCGCGGTGGTGAATACGCCGCGCTGGAATGAACTTGCGGCGGACGCGGCAAAGCGGGAAGGCTTTGCCGTTGTGGATGCCGTACCGTGGATGGCGGGGGAGGACTTCGCATATTATCAAGAGACGATGGAGAGCTGCTTTGCATTCGTCGGGACGGGGCTTGGGCCGGAGAATCATCATCCGCAGTTTACGGTCGATCCGGCGGCGATACCGCAGGCTGCGCGGTATTTGGTGCGTATAGCTGAAACATCTCTATGTTGTGTGACACGCGATTTTGGCGCATAGCTGTGTCATTTCGAAAAATCCTGCGCTCGACGTGGCCCTTAACTACGCCTTCGCTATTCCTTGCTCTGCATCCAAACTTGCGTGTCTCCTAAGTTGTGAAGGGATTTTCGCGACTAGGTTATATGAAAGACGGGCGGCTCAGGGCGTGTTTCACATCGTAGCGATAAACGACGAAAAAAGATAAGGACGAAAACCGTCCTTATCTTTTTTTGTGTCTATTTTCTTTTCCATATCCCGATGGTGAGCGCGTTGACGATGGGGATATGGTCGCCTATGTTCCGCATGATAATTGCGCCGGCGAGCGTGAGGAGGAGGGTCGCGGCATAGAGTCCGAGCGCGATAGGGGCGGTGAGCACGTGGCCGCGCCCGTAAATCAGCATCAGCAGATAGGTGATCGCGACGGGGTGCGCGAGGTAGATGAAATAGGAATGTTTTCCGAGGAGTTGGAAGGCGCGCCCGAGGAGATTGTCCGTGCCGAGATGCGTGAAGAGCGCGAAGAGCGCGAGCGAGGCGCAGGCAGTGTAGAGGATGCCGAGCGGCGAGAGCTGATGCGCGGTGTAGATCGTCTCGAGCGGTGTGTATCCGTCAACGAGAATCAGCTTGTAGTACCACGCGAGGAGCAGGGCGAGACTGAGAACGCCGAACGCGTAAAGCCGGCGTGCCTGGCGCTCCATCAGCGTGCGGAAGGCGCTCCAGCGCAGGGCGAGCCAGCCGCCGAGCAGGAAGATAAAGACGTAGTGGAGGGGCCAATAGTTCAGCCGGTAGAAGAGCAGCGCGCGCAGGAGCGTTCCCTCGGGGAGGCTGTAAACGTAAAGGTTGAAGGCGGTGTCGAAGCTCGACCAGTAGTCGAACGCAACCTGCGCGATGAACACCGCGCCGAGCAGCGGGCGCGTCATGTGCCGCAGCAGCACGCGCCAGAGCGGCATGAGGAGATAGAACCAGATGAGGATGACCATGAAGTAGAGCTGATACTTCGCGTTTCCGAAGAAGAGAATTCCCGGCCATGAGAGCAGCGGCGGAATTCCCGTGCCGTAATGCCACGCGTCGTGGACGATGTAAAAGAGCGACCATACGAGATAGGGCACGACGACCGCATGACATCGCCGCCGCAGGAAGTCTCGATAGGAAAAGGGCGCAGATAGGTTTTGTCCGTAGAACAGACCGAACGCCGAGATAAAGAAAAAAATCGGCACGCTAAAGCGCGTGCCAATGTCAAAAAGCGCCACAAGATGAAGATTCGGCGTCGGATTCGCAAGATATTCCGCGCCGATGTGGATGCCGATCACGCCCATCATAGAGATACCGCGGATCGCCTCGACCGCGGAGAGACGCGGCGGCTTATTCGATGACATAGGTGACGTTCACAACCCCTTCGACGGCGAGCTGACCCGCGGCAATCGGCGTCGTGCCGATATCCGCAGCGGCTTCCTTCGTCATCGCCATATAGCGCACATCGTTGTACGGCTGCGGCGATGCGTCCGCAGAGGAGATGCTTGCCACGCGGACGATCCGAACGCCGGCCGCCGCGGCGAGCGCATCCGCCTTTGCGCGCGCATCCTTCATCGCCCCCGCGAGCGCCGTATTCTTCGCGGCGACGAGATCGCTCGCGGTGAATTCGAGCGAATCGATGCGGTTTGCTCCGCTGCCGAGCGCAGTGTCGATCACACGGCCGACCTTCGAGAGGTCGTGTACGGTGATGACGACAGTGTTCTGCACGGTGTAGCCGACGAGCTCCGTGCGGCCGTTGTCGCGTGTGTCATAGCGCTGTGAGAAATCGTAGCGCACCGTTTGAATATCGCGGTCTGCAATACCGAGCGCTTTCACCGCGCTGTGTACGCGCGCTGCCAACGCGACATTGTCCGCATGCGCCTTTGCCGCGTCCTTTGCCTCCGTGATGACGCCGACCGTGACGGCGGCGGTGTCGGGAGCGACATGCGTGACGCTCGTGCCGCTGATACTGAGCGTCGAGGGATATGCTTCCGCCGCCGCGGTATGCGCCGGGAGCACGAGCGTGAGCGCGAGCGCCGCCGTGCAGGCGAGCGCGCCGAATGCCATGCGTTTCATGAGAGTCCTCCTTTTATACGGATTCCAAATAACTACGCCGATTATAGCATGTACGCTCGGCCGTTATCATGAAAGAAGGATTATTCTCGTGCGCCTGCCAGCAGATTCTCGTTGTACTTCTTTGCCGCGATATATGCCCATATCGCGCCGATGGGGAGGGTTACGATCAAGCCGAAGCCGAGCGTGAAGAGACCGACGATGATGTTCACGATAAGCATGACGACGGCGCCCATGATCGTCGAGTAGAGCATACCGATGGGGCCGAAGAAGAGTGCGAGTCCGGCGGCGAGACCGACATTCTTTATCGACTGCACGACGATCGCTTTGGGAGCGGTATGCTGCGCGTCCGGCTGTGTGTTCTGCTCGTTGTCCATGATAAAATCTCCTTTTCCCTACATAGATGATAAACAATATCCGGAGATGAGTATAATGCAAAATCCCGCGAATTGCAAATGAAGCGGGAGGGGAATCTGATTTGGCAATTCTCATTTGGGAAACGCGCAAATGAGATTTGATTTTTTGTCGTTTTTTGTGTAATATAGAGCGTAGAAATCGAATTGCATACGACGAAACGATATGCAGAAATAATTCAACGCAAGGGAGAGCGATATTATGGCAAAGGAAACGCATGAGTTTCAAGCCGAGACCAAACAATTACTGGATCTGATGATCCATTCCATCTACACGAACCGCGAGATTTTTTTGCGCGAGCTGATTTCCAACGCCTCGGACGCGATCGATAAGCTCCACTTTGAGAGCCTGACGAACCGCGATATTCTCAAGGGGAACGATGCTTATGAAATCTTTTTGGTGCCGGACGCGAAGAGCAAGACGCTCACGATCTCCGACAACGGCATCGGCATGTCGCGCGCCGAGGTCGTCGAGAACATCGGCACGATCGCAAAATCCGGCACGAAGGCCTTCATGGAGCAGCTCGCGAAGGCCAAGGAGGAGAGCGGCGGCACGCCGGACAAGGACCTCATCGGTCAGTTCGGCGTCGGCTTCTACTCCGCGTTCATGGTCGCGGAACGTGTGACCATCGTCACGCGCCGGGCGGGCGAGACGCAGGCGACGCGCTGGGAATCCGCGGGCGACGGCAGCTACACGATCGAGGACGCGGAGAAGGAAGGGCGCGGCACGACCGTTACGATCCGGCTCGCCAAGGAGTTCACTAAGGGCGAGACGGACTACACGGACACCTATACGCTCGAGCGTCTCGTCAAGAAATACTCCGATTACGTGCGCTACCCCATCAAGATGAACGTCACGACGGAGGAACTCCCGCGCGACGACGAGGGCAAGATCATCGAGGGCGCGGAGAAAGTCAAGAAGACGGAGCTGCGCACACTGAACTCGATGCAGCCGCTGTGGACGCGCGCCAAATCGGAGATCAAAGACGAGGAGTACGGCGACTTCTTCAAGAACCAGTTCCACGAGTGGGAAGCGCCGATGGAGGTGTTTCACACGAAGGCTGAGGGCACGGTCGAGTATACGGCGCTCCTCGAGATCCCCGCGCGCGCGCCGTTCAATCTCTATCAGTCGGACTATGAGCCGGGCATCCAGCTCTACTCGCGCCACGTGTTCATCATGGACAAATGCAAGGATCTCCTGCCGGACTACCTGCGCTTCATGAAGGGGCTCGTAGACTCGCCCGACCTCTCGCTCAACATTTCGCGCGAACTGCTTCAGCAGAGCCGCGAACTGAAGACCATCGGCCGCGCGCTCGAAAAGAACATCCTCAAGACGCTCGGCAAGAAACTCGAGAAGGACCGCGAATCCTACGAAAAGTTTTGGAACGAGTACGGGCGCTCGCTGAAAATCGGCATTTACAACAGCATGTATTCCGGCCGCGATACGGTGGACAAGCTGAAGGATCTCATCCTCTTTACAAGCTCCAAAGAGGGCAAGCTCGTCTCTCTGAAGGAGTACGCCGCCCGGATGCCCGAGAGCCAAAAGAGCATCTTTTACGCGACGGCGAAGGACAAGGCGACCATCGAGCAGCTCCCGCAGATGGAGCAGCTGCGCGAGCGCGGGCTTGAGGTGCTGTTCCTGCTCGACCCCGTGGACGAGTTCGCGATCGAGACGGTGCACGAGTACGAGGGCAAACCGTTTCACTCGATCAGCCGCGGCGATCTCGACCTCGGCGACGCGGAGAGCGAGGAGACGAAGAAGGAGACCGAGGAGATCGCAAAGACGAACGACGATCTCATCAAAGACGTGAAGGAAGCGCTCGGAGAGAGGATCGCCGAGGTCAAGATCTCGCAGCGTCTGCGCTCAAGCGCCGTCTGTCTCGTGGCGGACGAGGCGGGGCCGTCGCTCTCGATGGAGCAGACCTTTGCCGAGATGAACAATCCGATGTTCAAGGCGCGCCGCATCCTCGAGATCAACCCGCACCACGAGCTCTTTGAAAAACTCCGGCGCGTGCATGCGGCGGGCAAGGACAGCGAGGAGTTCAAGGATTACTGCGACCTTCTCTACACGCAGGCGCTGCTCATCGAGGGCATCCTGCCGGAAAATCCCGTTGCCTTTGCGCAGAAACTCGCAAAGCTGATGGCGAAATAAGGAGATATTTGTGGAAATCGAACTCTTTTCGTCGCAGTTCTTTGTGGCGCTCTTTTCGATTATTATCCTCGACCTTGTGCTCGCGGGGGACAACGCCGTCGTCATCGCGATGGCGTCGAACCGTCTGCCCGCCGCGCTCCGCAAGCGAGCGATCTGCGTCGGCACGGCGGGGGCGGTCATTGTCCGCCTCATCATGACGTTCTTTGCCGTCGAGATGCTGACCGTGCCGTATCTGCAGGCGGTCGGGGGACTCGTCCTCCTGCCGATTGCCGTAAAGCTCATGCGCCCCGCGCAGAAGGAGGCGCATGTGAAGGCGGCGGATACGTTCGCGGGGGCGGTCAGGACGATCATCGTCGCGGACGCCGCGATGGGCCTTGACAACGTGCTCGCTATCGCAGGGGCCTCGCAGGGCCATTTCCTGCTCGTCGTGATCGGTCTCGTCGTCAGTATCCCGATCGTGGTCGGCGGCAGTCAGCTCATTGCGAAACTGATGGACCGGTACCCCGTGCTCATCGTCATCGGCGCCGCGATCCTCGGCTGGACGGCGGGGACGATGATCGCGCACGATCACTCCGTAGGACCGATGATTTTAGGTTTCCTGCCCAACGCCGAAACGCTGCTCCCTGCCGCGTGCGCAGGGCTCGTGTGCGCCGTCGGCGGACGGAACCGGAGCGCATGATATGGTCGGCCTTGTGATTGTAACGCACAGCCCCGCACTCGCCGAGGGAGTCGTCGAGACTTGCCGCATGATGGCAAAGGATGTCAGCATCATGGCTGCGGGCGGCATGGAAAACGGCGCCTTTGGAACGAGTTACGCGCGCATCGTGCACGCGATCGATACGGTGTACGGGGCGGACGGCGTCGTCATCCTCATGGATGCGGGCAGCGCGATCCTGACCGTGGAGACGATCGTAGAGGAACGCAAAGACGAGCTGCTGCGGATGGCGGACTGCCCCGTCGTGGAGGGCAGCGTCGTCGCCGCGGTCGCGGCCGTCTGCGGCGCGCCGCTCGACGAGGTCGTGCGCCGCGCGGAGGAGACGCGGCGCGTCGCGAAGATTGACGATTGACAGCGTAAATATAGGGTGTTACAATATGCATAGCGATGCTCTTTGAGGCGGGGTGCAAATCCCCACCGGCGGTACAGCCCGCAAGCCTATGACGGGATGGAGAAATCCTCCCCGAGGCACGATTCGGTGTGATTCCGAAGCCGACAGTGAAGGAGGAAACTCCGCAGTCTGGATGGGAAAAGGCGCGTCTTTTATGGACGATTTGTGTGCCGCCGAGAGGGTTCTCGGCGGTATTTTTATTCGGGTGGATGACGATGGACGAAGAGCGGCCCCTTGACGAATCCTATATGAGAGAGGCGCTGCGCCTTGCGGAATACGCGCGCGGGCGCACGTCGCCGAACCCCTTGGTCGGCGCCGTGATTGTGCGGGACGGTATCATCGTTGGGAGCGGATGGCACCGCGCGGCGGGCGAGCCGCACGCGGAGATTCACGCGCTCCGCATGGCGGGGGATCTTGCACGCGGCGCGACGCTCTACGTGACGCTCGAACCGTGCTGCCATTACGGGCGCACGGGTCCCTGTGCGGAGGCGGTGATTGCGGCGGGCATCGCGCGCGTCGTGACGGCGCTCGGCGATCCGAATCCCGCCGTTGCGGGGCATGGCATCGAGCGCCTGAGAGCGGCGGGGATTGCGGTCGCGACGGGGATCTGCGCGGAGAAGGCACGCCGACAGAACGAGGTGTTCCTCAAATGGGTCGTGACAAAACGACCCTTCGTGACGCTCAAGACCGCCATGACGCTCGACGGCAAGACGGCGAGCCGAACGGGCGCCTCGCATTGGATCACGGGAGAGGCGGCACGCACGCGTGTACATGAATGGCGCGATGCGTATGACGTCATTCTCGTGGGCATCGGCACGGTGCTTGCGGATGATCCGAGCCTGACGGTGCGGCTGCCGCACCGCACGGGGAAAAATCCCGTGCGCGTCGTGCTCGACAGCATGGCGCGGACGCCGCATGATGCGAAACTCCTCACGGACGGCGCGGCGCGGACGATCGTCGTTGCCGGTGAGCGCGCCGACCCCAAACGAACGGCCCTTTTGCAGGCATGCGGTGCGGAGGTCGTGACCTTCGGACGGGAACGGCCGGATATTGCCGCGCTGCTTGACTTCCTCGGGGCGCAGGAGCTGACCTCCGTTTTTGTCGAGGGGGGCGCCGCGGTACATTGGTCGTTCCTCTCGGCGGGGCTTGCGGACAAGATGCATGTCTTCATCGCGCCGATGCTCATGGGCGGGGCGGATGCGCCGACGGCGGTCGGCGGCGCGGGCTTTGACGGGCCGCAGTCAGCGCTTGGACTTTTGGATATGACGGTCGAGCGGGTCGGCGCGGACATCCTCGTTACGGGGTATCCGGTGAAACGCGGGGACTAAGGGGGCGGCATGTTTACAGGCATCATTGAGGAAGTCGGCAGCTTTGAAGGCCTTTCGGGCGGAGAGATGACGATCGGCGCGCGGCGCGTCGTCTCGGACGCGCATATCGGCGACAGCATCGCCGTCAACGGCATCTGCCTCACGGTCACGGAGTTTGATGCGCGCGGATTTCGCACGGACGTCATGCCGGAGACCGTGCGGCGCACGTCACTCGCGGGCCTCGCGCGCGGGGCGCAGCTCAACCTCGAGCGGGCGCTCCTGCCGACGACGCGCATGGGCGGGCATTTCGTCAGCGGCCATATCGACGGCGTGGGGCGGATCGCGTGCATCCGGGAGGAGGGCAACGCGATCCTCATGACCGTCGCGGCGGATACGGAGATTTTGCGGGGGATTGTGGAGAAGGGCTCCGTTGCCCTCGACGGCATCAGCCTCACGGTCGCACAGGTCACGGCGGCGGATTTTACCGTCAGTCTCATCCCGCACACGCGTGCGGTGACGAATCTCGGCACGAAACGCGCGGGCAGCCCCGTCAACATCGAGACGGACATCTTAGGCAAATACGCGCTGAAGCTGCTCGGCGGGATGGCGCCGGGGCAGACGGGCAGATTGACGCAGGAGTTCCTTCTGCGCAGCGGATTTTAGGAGAGGTACGGCATGTCAGATTTTGCAGAGATTGAACAGGCAATCGAGGATATTAAAAACGGGAAAATGCTCGTCGTCGTGGACGATGAGGACCGCGAGAACGAGGGCGACATCATCGTCGCCGCCGAGAAACTCACGCCGGAGCATATCAACTTTATGGCGACGTACGCCAAGGGGCTCATCTGCACGCCCATCATCGGCAGCCGCCTTGACGAACTCCAGATTGGGCAGATGGTAGAGAACAACACGGACAACCACGAGACGGCGTTCACCGTCTCCGTCGACGCCTACGACACGACGACGGGCATCTCCGCGTTCGAGCGCTGCCATACGGTGCGGCTGCTCATCGATCCCGCGGCGAAGCCGTCGCATTTTCGCCGTCCCGGCCACGTCTTTCCGCTGCGCACCGCGGAGGGGGGCGTGCTTCGACGCGCAGGGCATACCGAGGCGACGACGGATCTGGCGCGGCTTGCGGGACTCTATCCCGCGGGGCTCTGCTGCGAGATCATGGCGGACGACGGGCATATGATGCGCACGCCGCAGCTCAAAGAATTCGGAAAACAGCACGGCCTCAACATCATCACGATCAAATCGCTCATCGCGTACCGCACGCGCACGGAGAGCTTCGTCAAACAGGTGGCGGATGTGGATTTCCCGAGCAAATACGGACATTTTCGCCTTGTTTCCTACGAGAATAGCCTGAACGGGCGCTGCGATCTCGCGGTGGTCAAGGGCGATGTGCGCGGCAAGGAGAACGTCCTCGTGCGCGTGCATTCCGAGTGCCTCACGGGCGATGCGCTCGGGTCGATGCGCTGCGACTGCGGCGATCAACTCGCAACGGCGCTCCGCACGATCGAGGCGGAGGGCGAGGGCGTCGTCCTCTACCTGCGGCAGGAGGGGCGCGGCATCGGCCTTGCGAACAAGATGCGCGCCTATGCCTTGCAGGATCAGGGGCGCGATACCGTCGAGGCGAACGTCGAGCTCGGCTTTGCGCCCGATCTGCGCGACTATGGCATCGGCGCGCAGATTCTTGCTGACCTCGGCCTATCGACCATCCGCCTGCTGACGAACAATCCCGCCAAGCGTGCGGGGCTTGAGGGCTACGGGCTGACGATCGTCGAGCGCGTGCCAATCGTCATGCATACGAATGACTTTGACCGCCGCTATATGACGGTGAAAAAAGAGAAAATGGGGCATCTGCTGACGGATGAGGAACTAGGAGGAAACTAAGATGGCAAACATGATCGAAGGAAATATCAGCGGCAAGGGGCTGAAGATCGGCATCGTTGCCGCGCGCTTCAACGAATTCATCACGAGCCGCCTCCTCAGCGGCGCGCTCGACGCGCTGCACCGCCACGAGACGGCGGACGGCGATATCGACGTCGCGTGGGTGCCGGGCGCGTTCGAGATTCCGCTCGCGGCGAAGAAGATGGCGGAGAGCGGCCGCTACGACGCCGTCATCTGCCTCGGCGCGGTGATCCGGGGCGCGACGATGCATTACGATTATGTGTGCAGCGAGGTCTCCAAGGGCGTCGCGCAGGTCGGTCTTGCGAGCGGCGTGCCGACGATCTTCGGCGTCGTGACGACCGAAAACATCGAGCAGGCGATCGAACGCGCGGGCACAAAGGCGGGCAACAAGGGCGCCGATGCCGCCGTCGCCGCGATGGAGACGGCGAATCTCTTTCGGAAGATGTGAGGCCGGTATGAAAATCGGGATTATCAGCGATACGCACGGGCATGAGGGCGCATGGGTACGCGCCTGTGCAGAGTTTTTCGGCGGCGCGGACCTCATCCTCCACGCGGGGGACGTCGCCTACCACGGCCCGCGCAATCCGATGAAGGCGGACTACAACCCGATGGGGCTTATCGAGCGCATCAACGCATCGGAGATTCCCGTCGTCATCGCCAAGGGAAACTGCGATTCGGACGTCGATGCGAGCTGCCTCGCGGTGCCCCTCATGGCGCCCTATGCCTATGTCGTCTGGGAGGGACACCGCATCGTCGTCACGCACGGCGACGCCGTCATGACGGACGCGGAGAAGGACGCGATGGCAGCGCATCTGAAGGCCGACCTCTTCATCAGCGGGCATATCCACGTGACGGTACTCGAAAAGCGCGGCAACACCGTCTTTCTCAACCCCGGTTCGGCCGCGCTCTCGAAACGCCCCGACGGGCGCAACACCGTCGCGGTGCTCGAGGATGGTGCGATTCATGTTTGCGATATAGAAACGGGCGAGGTGCTGCATCATCTCGCCTTGGACTGGTAAGGATTTATGGATCAACTTGTGAAAGCGACCGCCGCAAACGGCGCGGTGCGCGCCTACGCCGCGGTGACGACGGACGCGGTTGCGGAGGCGATGCGCCGGCACGACTGCTGGCCCGTCGCGGCGGCGGCGCTTGGGCGTACGATGACGGGGGCGCTGCTCCTCGCCGCAAATCTTAAGAATAAGGAATCGGTCACGATTAAATTCAAGGGGGACGGTCCGCTCGGCACGGTCACGGCGGATGCGACGACAGAGGGCGCGGTGCGCGGCTATGTGGATGCGCCGCATACGCATCTGCCGCTGAACCCGCTCGGCAAGATTGATGTCGGCGGCGGCATCGGGCGCGGCATCCTCTCTGTGACGCGGTTCACAGGGCTGAAGGAGCCCGTCACGGGCAGTGTCGACATCACAACGGGCGAGGTCGCGGACGACCTCATCAACTATCTCTACACCTCGGAGCAGACGCCGTCCTCCATCGGGCTTGGCGTGCTCGTCAGCCCCGAGCTCCGCTGCCTCGGCGCGGGCGGATTCTTCGTCCAGCCCATGCCGGGCGCGCCGGACGATGTGATAGATAAACTTGAGGGCAACCTGCGGCTCATCTCCTCCGTCTCTCACATGGTGGAGCAGGGGATGGACGCGCGCGCCCTCATCGGCGTGCTGCTCGGCAATTTTGACGATGTGAAGATTCTCTCGTCGACCGATCTCGCGTTCCGCTGCAACTGCTCAAAGAACTACATCACGGACAGGCTTATCACGCTCGGCGCGGATGACCTTGACAGTCTCGTTGAGGACGGGCAGGCCGAGGTGAAATGCCATTTTTGCGGCGAGGCGTATCAGTTCGATAAGGAAGAACTCGGCGCCATCCGCAGCGCCGCCATCAAGATGCGCGCCATGCACGCGCGCAGCGCGAAGTGAAACGGCGCGTGCGGCTCCTGCGCGAGGAGAACCGAACGGTGGAGGGGCGCGCCGTTCATATCTGTTATAAGAATATCCGGAACCTCTATCTGCGTGTGTCTCCCGCGGGAATGGTTGAAGTCAGTGCCCCGCAGTGGATGACAGCGCGTGAGATTGAGGAATTTATCGGCCGCAGGCGCGCGTGGATTGACGAACGCCTGCGGCTCATTTTTGCCTCTGCGGCAGCCTGCGGTATGCGTCGGTATGCCGCGGGGGAGACGATCCTCCTTTGGGGTGCACGGTACCCGCTCGAAATCCGCCCGCTCACCCGCGGCAAAGCTTATGCGGCATATGAGAACGGGCAGATTTATATTTATGCGTTGCCGGACGCGGATGCGGAGGAACGCGCTGCCGCGATCCGCGGCCTCTATCGCGCGGAACTTGCCGCAGCCGTCGCGCGTGCGCTGCCGGAATGTGAACGCGTCGTCGGCAAACACGCCGCCGTATGCCGTATCCGCATGATGAAGACGCGTTGGGGGAGCTGCAACGTCCGCACCGCGCATATCACGCTGAACCTCGCGCTCGCCCGCTATGACCGGCGCGCCCTCGTCTACGTCATCCTCCATGAACTTACGCATCTGTGGGTACACGGACACGGCGCGGCCTTCCGGGCGTGTATGGATCGTTACCTTCCGGACTGGCGCGACATGCGCCGCGCGCTGAACGTATGGGCGCGGGAGGACGGAGGATTGGCGTAGACACGAAAGAACCGATGAGGCATATTCTGCTCAAATGCAAGAAAACTGCACTTGAGCAGAAAAATAATTGCAATATTTGATCCGCGTAGAGAGAATAAAAGTTGCAGAATCATGGAAATTATATTACAATAAAATGAAATAAGAAATCGTCTATCAAGATTTTATGTGCGGAGGGACTATATGACACCCGAGGAATGGCGTGAGCGTCTTACACATGTTCCCGTGCCGTATATCGCCGCGGGGACTGCGGCAGCGGCATGTATTTTCGGCGGCGTCATATACGCATCGTGGGATACGGATCCTCCGGCCGTCATCGAGCGCCCGCCGCAGGAACGCACCCTGGTGCCCGAGGGACCGCGGGAGATCGCGGGACTCGACGCGGCGGCACAGCGCGCGCCGCTGCGGGATCCGTTCACATATATACACGAGACGCGCGGGGAGACGGTTGAGGGGGAAAAGCATCGGGCGGCGGATGAGAGGATGCCCGCAGGGACGGCGCCCCTTGAAAATGCGGCATCCCCCGTTGCCGCAGGCGCACAGCCTGGGACGCCCCCGGCGAAACAGGACCGGCCCGCCTTGCGGGGAACCGTGACCGGCACGGACGGAAGACGCATTGCAATCATTGCCCTCGACAAGGAAAGCGCCGCGCTCTCGGTGGGAGAGACATGGCGGGATTACGTCGTGGAGGATGTGGGCGATACTGCCGTGACCCTGCGGAGGGGCGGCGAGACGATTACACTGCGGAGGGAATAGGAGGCGCGTGGAATATGAAGCGGAGGATCGTTGCGGGACTTTCTTTCCTTCTCATGATGATGCCCGCCGCCGCACATGCCGTGCCCGTCAGCATTGACGTGACGGGCGGCGATGTCCGCACCGTCCTGCTTGCCGTCGCGCGCATGGGCAATGTGCCGCTCATCGTCGACGACGGCGTCACGGGCTCCGTAACCGCACATCTGACGGGCGAACCGGAAGCGCTCCTGCATCTCATCGCGGCGGCGCGCGGCATCCAGATCGAGCGGCGCGACGGCGTTTTCCTTGCCCTCGGAGGGGAGGCGCGGACGGAGAATCGTCGTGTCCACGTTTATCCCGTGCGTTTTGCGGATCCCGAGGAACTCGCATACGCAGCAAATTTATCCCTCAGCGGTGAAGGAAAACGTGGAAACATGTCGAAAACTAACGAGGAGAGCGGGGGCGAAGCCTCGGATTCCGATCGCGGGCGGCGCGTACTCGTCGATTCCGCAACGAATACGCTCCTCTTTTACGGGACGGAAACCGAGGCGTTTGCCGTGCGCGAAATCATCTCCGCACTCGATGTGAAGCCGCGTCAAGTCTCCCTTGAGGCCCGCGTGGTCGCCGTTTCAAAGGAAGCTGCAAAACATCTCGGCGTCGACTGGACATGGTCGTCGCTCCCCCTGTATCCGAACGTGGATGCCGGGAGCCGGCGCATCAGCGGCCGCAGCGCGGGCACCGGAGGGACGAGTGCCTCCGGCATCATACGGTTCGGCAGGGGCCCCGAGGGTGTGCCCTATGAATTTTATTATTCGGCGGCAATTCGGGCACTCATCACAGAAGGCAAGGCAAAGATGCTTGCCCGGCCGAATGTGACCACCGTGCAGGGGCGCGAGGCGCTCATCAACATCGGTGCGGAGGTGCCCGTACCGCGCACGACGATGTCCGATCATGTCACGACCAATGCCGTCGATTACCGCGAGGCGGGGATTATCCTGCGCTACACACCGCGTGTGACGGCGGATGGAACGATTACGGCGCGCGTCCACACGGAGGTCAGCACGCCCGTCTATGTCGAGGATCTCAAGGTCTATCGGTTCCAAAAGCGAAGTGCGGACACAACGGTGCGCCTCCGAGACGGCGAGACCATGGTGATCGGCGGACTCATCGACAGCGACGAGTCAAGGTCGCTGTCCAAGATACCGTTCCTCGGCGATCTGCCCATCCTAGGATCTTTTTTCCGCAGCGTACGGACGAGCAAAACGGAGTCCGAGCTGATGATTTTCCTTACGGCACGTGTACTGGACGAAACATGAGAATTTGCAGGAAGCAAAGAAAAGGGGAGATGTAAGTGGCAATCAGAATACTGCTTGCGGACGACCATGCGCTGCTCCGTCAAGGCATCAAGCGCGTGCTGAACTTTGAGGACGATCTCGAGGTCGTGGGGGAAGCGGAGGACGGACAGGAAGCCCTCGCGCGGACACTCATGCTGAAGCCCGACATCCTCCTGCTCGACATCAATATGCCGGGACTGACGGGCCTCGAGGTGACGAAACAGCTCAAGCAGGCGCGCTGCCGTTCGAAGATCATCGCGCTGACCATCCACGACAGCGACAACTACGTTCTGGAGCTGCTGAAAAACGGTGCGCTCGGATATCTCCTCAAAGACGTCGAGCCGAATGTGCTCATCAAGGCGATTCACATGGTCAACGAAGGGGCTCCCTTCGTCTATCCGAAACTCGCGGAACGCCTCTTCGGCAGTACGGCGATCTACGGGGACGTGAGCCGCATGGCAAAGGAGATCTGGGACGAGAGCCGCGGCGAGCGGCTCACCCCGCGCGAGATGGAGGTCCTCGGCTGCATTGCGAAGGGCCTCTCGAACCAAGATATCGGAAAGGTGCTCGGCCTCAGCGAGAAGACGGTCAAAAATCATCTTACAAGCATCTTCCATAAATTGAAGGTCAACGACCGCACACAGGCACTCGTCTACGTCCTCAAAAATAAAATAGTGACCTTGGAATAAAATATATGAAGCGGTTCGTATCCGGCATGGATACGAACCGCTCGCCTTTTAAAGAATAAAAATACGCAAAAGAAAAAGAGCCGCCTGCAATCCACTGCTCGGGCGTGCTCTTTTTCTTGGAAAGGGATGCTCGCAGATCGGGAAAATCTGCGGCTTGAGAAATGGGATGTAAGGACAATGCCTTACAATTAGGAACGCAGGGAGACGTTCCTTTTAGAGGGATGATCAACAGGGGGAAGATGTCGGGGAGGACGTTTCGTATCCCTGTTGACATTCGTATCATATCATATTAGTTTCGAAAATTTTGTGACTTGAGTCACTTAAGAAGAAAAGAATTTAGTTAAGAATCGATTTGTTTGTGTGAATTTCATATTAAACAAGAGGCGATAAGACGACATGGGGTTAAAAAATTTTCTTCATAAGAAATGCGTGATCCGCTTAAATATGAAGGCGGTTCACATTGCTTTTTCAATGAAAGAATCGTATAATACCGGATAAGGGTTATCAAGCGGAGAGGCTGTGGGAAACGGCGTCCCCCGGGAGGGATGTATCCCTTCGTTGGTGATGGAGGAGGAATATTCATGCGTGATTACTTAAGAATTGCTCAGGTTATCGGACGTGAGATCATCGATTCGCGCGGCAACCCGACGGTTGAGGCGGATGTTATTCTCGAGGACGGGACGATCGGCCGCGGCGCTTCTCCGTCGGGTGCGTCTACGGGCGAGTTTGAGGCGCTCGAGCTGCGCGACGGCAACAAGTCAAAATTCGGCGGCAAGGGCGTATCGAAAGCCGTTAATAACGTGAACAAGAAGATCGCGCCCGCCCTTGTAGGGATCGAGGCGTGCGACATCTATGCCGTAGACCGGGCGATGTTCGATCTGGACGGCACGAAGGACAAATCCAAGCTCGGCGCGAATGCGATCCTCGCGGTTTCCATCGCGGCATCGGCTGCGGCGGCGAAGTCCGAGGATATCCCCCTCTATCGTTTCTTCGGCGGACTGCAGGCGAACGTCCTGCCCGTGCCGATGATGAACATCCTCAACGGCGGCGCACATGCGACGAACTCCGTGGATACGCAGGAGTTCATGATCATGCCGGCAGGAGCCCCCACGTTTCGCGAGGCGCTCCGTTGGTCGACCGAGGTGTTCCACGCCCTGCAGGCACTCCTCAAGAAGGAAGGCAAGACGACGGCGGTCGGCGACGAGGGCGGCTTTGCGCCGGATCTCGATTCCGACGAGGATACGATCGAACACATTCTGAAGGCGATCGTCAAGGCCGGATACAAACCCGGCAAGGATTTCGTCCTCGCGATGGATGCGGCCTCCTCCGAGTGGAAGGACAAGAAAAAGGGCAAGGGCTTCTATCATCAGCCGAAATCGGGCAAGAAGTTCACGTCCGACGATCTCATCAAACATTGGGAATCGCTCGTCGATCAGTTCCCGATTTACTCCATCGAGGACGGTCTGGACGAAGAGGATTGGGACGGATGGAAAGCCATGACGAAGGCGCTCGGGCACAAAGTCCAGCTCGTCGGCGACGACCTCTTCGTGACGAACACGGAGCGCCTCAGGAAGGGCATCGAGATCGGCGCGGGCAACTCGATCCTTATCAAACTCAACCAGATCGGTTCCGTCTCCGAGACGCTCGAGGCGATCAAGATGGCGCACAAGGCCGGTTATACGGCCGTCACGTCCCATCGCTCCGGTGAGACCGAGGATACCACGATCGCAGACCTTGCCGTTGCGCTCAACACCGCGCAGATCAAGACGGGCGCACCGTCGCGTTCCGAGCGCGTCGCGAAGTACAACCAGCTCCTGCGCATCGAGGAAGAACTCGGCGTGAGCGCGGTCTACCCCGGCAAGCGCGCGTTCAGCTTTATGAAATAAGAGCCTTTGAGGGCAATAGAAAAACCACCGCTGCGGCGGTGGTTTTTCTATGTCATGTGGGAGAATGTTCGTTTGTAAAGGCTAAAGTCAGTGGAGCGGAAGCTTTGACGCATCGTCAGGAATAACGAGAACACGAGGAAGGCATATATAGACTACGTCGACGAAGCGTTCGAAAAAGATCCCACTTTAGAGCACTTTCACAATCTCTGTCGCTCTTTTGCGTACGGTATGCCGCGGGGAGGGGACGCCCTGTTCGGCCGGATAGCCGACGGGGAAGATGGCGATGAGGTCGTAGCCCGCCATCTCGGGGAAGAATTCTTTCAGCTTCGGCGCGTCGAAGTGACCGACCCATGTCGAGGCGAGCCCCTCGTTGTGAATGGCGAGCATGATATGCGTCGCGGCGATGGCGGCGTCCACATCGGCAAAATTGCGCTCGTCATATTGCCGCACCCACGCTTCGTCGGCCTTGCCGCCCACCACGAGGAAGAGTCCCGCGCCGAAGGTGTATTTTGTCGTCTTGGCGAGCTTTGCCCGCGCCGCGGGGCTTTGCACGGCCCAGACTTTGAACGGCTGCTTGTTGACCGCCGTCGGGGCAAGCCGCGCCGCCTCGAAGATGCGGCCCGTCGCGTCGTGCGGGATCTCTTTGTCCGAGAGCGCGCGGCAGGAAAAGCGTTCCTTGATGAGCTCGTTGAATTCCATGATAAAACCTCCTCCATCGCTATTCTATTTATTATACCATCGGTGTCAAAATCTTTTTCAGCATAAAATAAGAAATCTATGCTATGCTGAGCATATCGTCATAAGGGAATGAGGTGTATGATGCGAAAGAAACTCTGTGCGGTACTCACGATACTCGCGGTTGCGGCGGGGGCGCTGGTTCCGATGCCGCGCGCGGAGGCCATCGACGCGTGGGCGATCGCCGCGCAGGCGCTCGGCGTGTTCGGCGCGTATAAATCCTCTCTCGCGGCGGTGCTCGCGATGGGCAACGATGTCAACGCGCAGGTGCAGAGCAAGCGGCAGGACCTTGAGGAGCAGGGGCGCGCGAAGAACGCAAATGACGTTCGGCTCGTCGACGGCATCATGGAGCGGCTCGTAGAGCACGGCGACTATGTGCTGCGCGCGAACTCCCTGCCCTTTACGTGGGCGCTCACCGACAGTCCCGTCTTCAACGCGGCGTGTTACCCGACCGACTACGTGACGATTAACCGCGGGCTCGTTCACGGGCTGAACGGCAATGTGGACGAACTCGCCGCGGTGCTCGGACACGAGATGACGCACGGCCTGCGCCAGCACAGCGCGCACAGTTACGCCAAGGCGGCGGCACAGTTCTACGGGATGGCCTTCCTCAACATGAGTACGGGACTCATGGACTGGGAGAAGATGAGCGCGCTGGTCAATTACTCCATCGCAAAGAATGTCACGTTGCCGATTGAGTACGAGGCCGACGAGGGCGGGTTCCGCATCATGACGAGCGCGGGATTCAACCCCGGCGGCGGCGCGGCGGCGATGGCGCGCATGGGCTACTATATGACCTACGAGACGAAGGAACTGCTCGAGTATCAAGACCCGACGCAGAAAGAACTCCCGCAGGACGATTTCTCCGACCATCCCGCCACGGAAAAGCGTGAGAAACGACTTGCGCAGTACATGACGGACTACAGCGCGGGGCATGTCACGGTCAAAGACCGCAAAACGGTCTGCATCGACGGCACGCCGCTCCTCACCGTGACGTGGACGAACGACAATTACGACAACAGCCCTGAGAACGCCTACCTTGTCGCGGGCGCGCTCGCGCGCGCGTTTCATGACTTCGATACGGCCGATGCGTGGGGGCTTGCCGTGACGCGGAACGGCGGAGCGACGCAGCGCGGCGATGCGCGCGTGAATGAACTGCTCTATCATTTTTTGACCGCGGCACATGCGGGCGCACTGCTGCGCGATCTCGTGCAGGCAGCCTATGCGGGTGAGGCGGCGAGCGGCGCGCGGGAGAAACTGCGCGCCGCCGAAAAAGAGCGCGCGGACGCACGCGCGAAGGAGCGCGCGGCGGTCGAGGCGGCGGACGCAAAGGCTGTCGATAAGATGCGCGAGAACAGCGACACGTACAGCGATTACGGGGACAGCGCGCGGGCGCTCATGCTCATGGAGCGGGTATTTGCCTCTCCCAACGACACGGACCGCGCGCTCAGTTACGTTATCCGCGCGCGCGCCTATGCCGCGCGGGGAGATGCCGCGGCGGCGCGCGCAGATGCCGACCGCGGCGTCGCGGAGGGAGAGAAGAACGTCCTCACATGGGTGAACCGCGCGGATGTGCGCCGTACTCTCGGCGACCGTGAGGGAGCGCTCGCAGACTGCATGAAGGCGATCGAAGTGGACGCAAAGAATCCCTTCGGATACCTCATCGCGGCGGAACTCTACGACGAGATGGGAGACGGCGCACAGGCAGAGCAGTATTTCAAGAAACTCTACGAAGTCGAGCCGCGCGCCGCCGCGCGTATCCCGGACACCTACTTAGAGCATATTGATAAAAAAGCATATGATAAACGCGTCAAGGAGCAAAAGAAAGCCCGCGAGGAGAAGGAAAAAGCGCTGCGGGAGAAAAATAAAAAGGAAAGCAGGATGAAGTCGAAATCCTGAGCATATAAAAGAGACTGCCGCGCAGATACATCTGCGCGGCAGTCTCTTTTTGGATATGTTGAGATTCTGCGCCGCGATCGAACCTGTCGTTGGGGCGCCGCGCCGCTGTGTTCTGCGGCTCGTTATGGCGGCAAACCATTCGACGATATGACGAAATTCGGCGCAAAAATCCAGCGTCGCCGGTTAGCGCGCCTTTTCGTATGCCAGTGCAATCAGCGCCATCGTCAGCTCGTAGGATTTGCGCAGGGAGGGGATCGGCAGGAACTCGTAGTTGGAGTGGAAATTGAGCCCGCCCGTGAAGTAGTTCGGTGTCAGAATCCCCTTCGTGGAGATGAAGGAGCCGTCCGTGCCGCCGCGCATGGCGATGGTCTTGGGCGTGATGCCGAGGCGCTCCATCGCCTCGTAGATATTGTCGATGGCGCTGCGGTTCTCGTCCGTCACGGCGTCCGCGATGTTGCCGTAGGTGTCCTCCATCGTATAGGTCACGCGGCAGCGCGGCTCCAGCTGCCGCAGCTTTTCGATGTTTTCGAGGATGAGGCGCTTGCGCCCCTCGTAGCGCGCCTTGTCGTGGTCGCGGATGTTGAGCTCAACGACCGCGGTCGTCGGATTGGAGCGGATGGTCTGGCACCAGATATAGCCCTCCGTTCCCTCGGTGCACTCCGGCGTTTCCTTCCGGTCAAAGAGATTGACGAAATCGACGGCGAGCAGGGTCGGATTGACGAGCACGCCCTTCGCGCTCATCGGGTGCGCGCTCACGCCTTGAATCGTGATGGCCGCAGAACCCGCGTTGAACGTCTCGTAGACGACCTCGCCGAGGGCGCAGCAGTCGATGGTGTAGGCGTAGGCGACGGGGAACTTCGTGAAGTCCATGTTCTTTGAGCCCCAGAGCCCGCACTCTTCGTCGGGGACGAAGGATACATAGATGTCGCCGTGCGGGATGGACGCATCGCCCGCAAGCGTTGCGAGCGCGGTCATGACGTTGGCGATGGCCGCCTTGTTGTCGGCGCCGAGGACGCTCGTGCCGTCGGTGACGATGAGCTCCTGCCCGACGTACGGCGCGAGCTCCGGATGCTCCGCCGCGCGCATGACGATGTTTTCTTTCTCGTTCAGTACAATATCGCCGCCCTCGTAGCGCACGCGGCGCGGTTTCACGACGGGGCTGAGCGAGACGTCGACCGTATCCATATGCGCGCAGAACCCGACGGCGGGAACGTGCGGCGCGCCTGTGGGCAGATTCGCGGGGAGATATCCCGTGAGGACGCATTTATCGCTCAGCGAGACATCCGCCATGCCGAGCGCATTCAGTTCCTCTTGGAGGAGATGTGCCATATCCCATTGGCTCTCGGTGCTCGGCACCTTTACGCCGCCGTTGGCCTCGCTCTGCGACGGCACCTTGACGTAGCGGAGAAAGCGTTTGACGAGTTCTTCTTCTGTTTCATGGTCGGTCATCGGAATCTCCTTTCAATCTGCGTTAAAACATGACGCGCGGATAGACGTAGTCGGCTTGGAACCCGAGCGGGATGTTCAGCCACCAGAAGAGGTAGAGCATAATCGTCAGCGTGACGAGGAGGGTCACCGTGTACGGCAGCATGAGCGAGCTGAGCGTGCCGACGCCCGTCGCCTTATAGTATTTCTGACAGTAGACGATGATGAGCGGGTAGAACGCGAACATCGGCGTGCAGACGTTGACGGCGGAGTCGCTGACACGGAACGCCGCCTGCGTCAGTTCGGGCGCGATGCCGACGGCCATGAGCATCGGAACGAAGATGGGCGCGAGAATCGCCCACTTCGCCGACGCCGAGGTGATGATGAGATTCAGCATACCGACGAAGAGGATGATGCCGAAGATTGTGACCTGCGGCGGCAGCGCGAGCGACTTCAGGAACTCCGCGCCCGCGATGGCAATCAGCGCGCCGATGCCGGACGCACCGAACACATACATGAACTGTGCGGCGAAGAAGTAGAACACGATGAGCTGAATGAGCGTCTTCGTAATCTCCTCCATCGAATGCGTGAAATCCTTGGAACTGCGGAAATTGCCGCTGATGATGCCGTAGACGACGCCGACCGCCGCCGCGAGCAGGAAGATGATGGCGACGATGGACTGCATGACGGGCGCCTTAAAACTCGCGATATTGCCCGCCGGGTCGCGCAGGATGGAATCCTCGGGCAGGAGGGCGAGGACGAGCCCGACGAGGAGCAGCACGAGGAACGCGCTCGCGATATAGAACGCGCGGTTCTCGCGCGGCGTGACGGAGAGGTCCTGCGCGGGGACGTCGATGTCCGCGTCCACGGGGCAGGCCTTGCGGCACCACGGTTCGACGACTTTTTCCGTCACCCACCAGCAGCCCGCGATGACGATGAACGTTGAGCCGAGCGCGTAGAAGTAGTTGCAGAGGACGTTGACCTCATAGGTCGGGTCGATGATCTGCGCCGCCATCTGCGTGAACCCCTGAATGACGGGGTCGATTGCCGACGGCGTGTAGTTGGCGGCGAACGCGCCCGCGATGCCCGCGAAGGACGCGCCGATGCCCGCGAGCGGATGCTTGCCCGATGCGTAGAACATGTACGCGGCGATGGGAATGATAATCATATATCCCGAGTCCGGCGCGAGATGGCTCGCCATGCCGACGAGGATGACGATGGGCGTGATGAGGCGTTTCGGCGTGACGGCGAGGATTTTCTTGAGCCCCGTATTGATATAGCCGGAGCCGTCCGCGATGCCGATGCCGAGCGTCGCCACGATGACCATGCCGAGCGGCGGGAATCCCGTGTAGTTCGTCACCATCTTCGTGAGCAGCGTGACGAGCGCGGCGGGGTCCAGCATATTATTGACCGCAATCGGTTCGTGCGTCGAGGGATGGATGTAGTCGAAGTGCATCTGCGATAGGATTGCGGATAAAACGCAGGTAATGATGAAGGCGCAGATGAATAGCATTGTGATGTCGGGGATGCGGTTGCCCATCCGCTCGATCCATCCGAGGATGCCGCCGACCTCCTGTTTCGGCGGCGCAGCGTTCGGCAGTTCGTTTGTCATACAGATTCCTCCCGGAGTGGCCTCCATCCGATGAGCGGATATGATGTAGAAGCCCGTTGATTACAGCGAAAAACATAATAATTTTGCTATTTCGACAAATAAAGGAAAAATCCTTTTATAAAGATTGGATCCGCGCGTATTTTCGCGCCGCTTCCATTATTTTCGCATACGCCGCCACACTGCGTAGCAGAGCGCGGCACAGAGAACGACGACGGCGTCGACGACACCGTAGGTAAAAGCGTATCCGTAGGCGACGGCGACAAGCCCGAGACCGGCCGCGGCAAGGCCGACGCTGATGTCGAGCGACCAGAAGTAAGTGGCGGTGGCGACGCCGGCGCGCGCCGGCGGGGCGCTGCGGACGGCGAGCGTTTGGAACGCGGGCGTCGCCGCGCCGAAGCCCGCGCCGAGGAGAACGGCCGCCTCGAGGAGGGATATCATATCCGCGGATTTGCCGAGAAAGATCATGCCGGCCCCAAACAGGAGCAGCCCCGGGTAGACGACATAATCCGGTCCTTTACGATCAAAGATGCGCCCGACAAAGGGATGCGTCACGACGATCGCACCCGCATAGCACGCGTAGAAGAGGCTCGTCTCCGCGGCGAGCGCGGCGGCCGTCGTCGTCGAGAGCGCGAAGACGGCGCCGTGGACGAGGCGCAGTCCGTAGATGGCCGAGAGCGAAGCGGCAAAAACGAACGCCGCCATGACGAGGAAGAATGCGCCGGTCACGGCAAGCATCAGCCGGCGCTTGTTTACCGCGTCGATGACAAGTCCCGCAAAGGGGCGCGCGGAGACGGTGCCGATCTGAAAGAAGGTCATGGCAACGCCCGCCTCGACCTCTCCGCCGCCGTATTCCGCCATCATGACGATGGGGAGCGCGGCGATCATGGCATACTGAGAGATGTAGAGCAGAAAATTGCACAGGCTCATGCCGAGAAATTCTTTTGTCCAAAGCGCCTCGCGCTTGTTTGCATACATTGCGCTTCCTCCGTTCGGATCCCCTTATGCGCTCCAATATACTACGCGTGCGGTCCTCTGTAAAGAGACCGGCACGGGCTGCGCCTCAAACGGTGGACATTGCTTTTTTCGCTCGATATGGTAGAATAGCAGCAGTTTTTCGGAAGGGGATACGCCAATGGGGACAAAAAAGCAGATCGGCAGCCGCGAGGCGCACGCCGTGCGCGCCTTTTTCTTCATCGGGGGATTCGGCTCGGCCTCGTGGGCGCCGCTCGTGCCGCTCCTGCGGCAGCGCCTCGCGATCGGCGACGATGTCCTGGGGATGCTGCTGCTGTGCGTCGGGATCGGCTCGCTCTTGACGATGCCTCTTGCGGGGGCGCTCTCCACACGACTCGGCTGCCGCCGTGTGCTGACCGCGACGGCCGTCGTTTATGCGGCGACGCTCCTTGCCGTATGCCTAGTGGATTCCCTGTGGATCGCCGTGCCGGTGATTTTGTTCTTCGGTGCGCTCATGGGCTGCGTGGATGTTGTGATCAACGTTGCGGCGGTCATTGTCGAAAAGGGGATCGGGCGGCGTATTATGAGCGGAACGCACGCGTTTTGGAGTCTCGGCGGATTCGTCGGGGCGGGGCTTTACGGCGTATGGGTCGGCGCCTTGGGGCTGACGGCCTTCCAGTCGACGGCGATTGCCGCCGGGATCATTCTTCTGTTTACGGCGGCTTTCAGCCGCAGTCTTATTCCATATGGTGGCGGAGGCGGCGCGCTCGTCGCGCGGCCGCGCGGTATTATCGTATGCATCGGCGCCGCCGCATTCATCGCGTTCCTCAGTGAGGGCGCGGTGATGGATTGGAGCGGCGTTTATCTGACGACCGTGCGCGGGCTGGATTTATCGCTCGCGGGCGTCGGCTTCTCCGTGTTCTCCGCGGCAATGCTCCTGATGCGCTTCCTCGGGGACGCCGTTGTGCAGCGGATCGGTCAGCGCCGCGTCGCCGTAGGCGGCGCCCTGCTTGCGTGTGCCGGCATCCTGCTCGTCATGTTTGCCCCCGCGGATGCGCTCGTCTACGCGGGCTTCTTTGCCGTCGGCATCGGCAGCGCGAATATCGTGCCCGTCTTCTTCTCGCTCATGGGGAAACAGGACGTCATGCCGATCGGTACGGCGGTCTCCGCCGTCAGCGCGATGGGGTACCTCGGTATCCTCGCGGGACCCGCGGCGATCGGTTTCGTTTCACATCTTGCGAACCTGCATGCGGCGTTCGGGATTCTTGCGGCGCTGTGCCTGGCGCAGGCATGTGTCGGTATGTATGTGTTTCGCCGCATCTCCTAATGCGGCGCGGGATTTTGGCTTCCGGCATCGTCGCTGCGGAAAATTCCGCGATTGACGATATGACGCCGTTATGCGCCAAAATCCCGCGTCACTTGATATGGGCAGCAAAAAACGCCGTTCCGTCCGGAACGGCGTTTTTATATTCTCACTGTGCCAGCGCGTTGACCTTCTTGGCAAGACGCGATTTCTTGCGGGCTGCGGCGTTCTTATGATAGACGTTGTTGGCCGCCGCCTGATCGATCGACTTGTAAGCGGCGACGAGGAGGTTCTTCGCCTCGTCCGCATTGCCCGCTGCGACGGCGTCGTTGACGCTGCGGATCGCACGGCGGACGCGCGTCTTCTCCGCGACGTTGCGTGCGCGGCGCTTGGCGTCAGACTTTACGCTCAGAATAGAAGCCTTGATATTCGGCAAATCGTTCACCCCCTCGACGAAAAATGTACTGCGCTATTCTATCACACGGATATAGAAATTGCAATATGTTTTTCTTTCCCCCGGGGAATGGATCGAACGATAAAAATAAATAATGAAACGATAGACGGAGAATGTCGATTTTGTATGAATATCCTCCCGTAAGCAATTATATTTTTTAAAAAACGGCGGAAGTACGACGAAGCATTGCAGGAAATCAAACTTATTTATCGAATAAAATAATTAATAAATAAATGATCGGCAGAAAGGAGGGAAACGGCGGAAAAGATGAAGGAAACAGCTGTAAGACAGGCAGAAATACGGCGCATCGGGCGGATGTACGGCGTGTCCGCACGGCGCGCATATATCATGAGGATACCGTCGGTATCCGTAAGGGGGGAAGAACCTTATGAAAAAGACAGAGTGCTTGGCAATGATTTTGGCGGGCGGACAGGGCAGCCGCCTTGGGGCTCTTACAAAGCGCGTCGCAAAGCCGGCCGTTCCCTTCGGCGGGAAGTACCGCATCATTGATTTCCCGCTCAGCAACTGCGTCAACTCGGGGATCGAAAAGGTCGGCGTGCTCACACAGTACCGGCCGCTCGAGCTGAACCAATACCTTGGATCGGGCAGCGCGTGGGATCTCGACAAACGCGACGGAGGCCTGTTCGTCCTGCCCCCGTACGCGCGTGAGAAGGGCGCGGAATGGTATCGCGGGACGGCCGACGCGATCTATCAGAACCTCAACTTCATCGATATGTCGGATCCCGACTATGTGCTCGTGCTCTCGGGGGATCACATCTACACGATGGATTATGCGTGGATGATCGAACACCACAAGAAGAAAAAGGCGCAGGCGACGATCGGCGTATTCGAGGTGCCGTGGGACGAGGCGCCGCGGTTCGGCATCATGAATACGGACGAAGACGGGAAGATCGTCGCGTTTGAGGAGAAACCGGCAAAACCGAAGAGCAATCTCGCTTCGATGGGGATCTATATTTTCAACCGCGACTATCTCGCCAAGTATCTGACGGAGGATGCAAAGAGCGAGACCTCGAGCCACGACTTCGGCAAGGACATCATCCCGAAGATGCTTGCGGACGAGGGACGTCTTTACTCCTATGCCTTCGACGGCTACTGGAAGGATGTCGGCACGATCGAGAGCCTCTGGCAGGCGAATATGGACCTCCTGCAGGATGAACCGCCGTTTGAACTCTCGGGCAAGTGGCGTATCTGCTCGTTTAACCCGTCGATGCCGCCGCAGTTCGTCGGCAAAGACGCGAAGATCACGCGCGCGATGATCAGCGAGGGGACGATGATTCTCGGCACGGTCGAGCGCTCCGTGATTTTCCCCGGCGTGCGCGTCGGCAAGGGCGCCGTTGTGCGCAATGCCGTCCTCCTGCCCGGCGCCGTCGTGGGGGAGGACGCCGTCGTTGACTATGCCATCCTCGCGCAGAACTGTACCGTCGAGGCCGGGGCGCAGGCGGTCGGCGAAGAGAACCGGATTGCCGTCATTCCCGAAGGAGAGGTCGTGACCGCCGCGGCAGCACAGCGCGTCGGCTGATCTGCCCGAAGAGACTGGGGTGAGAACAATGAACAGCGTTATGGGGCTCATCAACCTGCAGGAGGACGGCGGCATGATCCGTGAGCTCGCCGAGCGCCGTGCCGTCGGCTCCATTCCCTTCGCCGGGCGCTACCGCCTGATCGATTTTGCCCTCTCGAGCATGGTCAATTCCGGCATCAACAAGGTCGGCGTCATGCTGCCGGACGAGCCGCGTTCCGTGCTCGATCATCTGCGCTCCGGCAAGGATTGGGATCTCGCGCGCCGCCATGACGGCCTCTTTTATCTGCCGGCCCCGCATGAGGATACGATGCGGCGCGGAGGCGATCTGAAGAATTTTTACCACAACCTCGACTTCATCGAACACGCTTCCTCCCGCTATATCCTGTTGACGAACGGCAGCTTCGTCTATAACGTCGACTTTGAGAAGGCGCTGCGGTTCCATCAGAACACGGGCGCGGACATTACGCTCGTCTCCCATACGACGGCCGAAGAGAACGCGGGGAACAACATTGTCCTCGAAACGGCGGAGACCGGTCTGGTGCGCGATATCTCCGAGAAGCCGGTTGCCGCCCCGGGGATGAAAGTATCGATGGGCGTCTGTCTTATGGATCGGCACGTATTTGCCGATGCCGTGCGCTATGCGTATGAGCGCGGCGGGCGGGACTTCATGCTGGACGGCATCATTCGCCGTGCCGCGGATTATACGATGTTCGCATATGAGCACGACGGTTATATGGCGCATGTGGACTCCATGTCCACCTATTACCGCGCGAATATGGAGATCCTCGACCCCGCGGTGTGGGAAAGTCTCTTTATGAGCGAGCGTCCGGTCTACACGAAGATCAAGGACGGCGTTCCCGTGCAGTACAAGGATACGGCGAAGGTATCGAACTCCCTCATCGCGAACGGCTGCGTCGTGCGCGGCGAGGTGGAGCACAGCATCCTGTTCCGCGGCGTCAAGGTGGGCAGGGATGTGAAGATAAAAAATTCAATTATCATGCAGAAATGCGATATCGGCGACGGCGCGCTCGTCGAGAATGTGATCTGCGACAAGAACGTCGTGATTACGCCCGAAAAGTGGCTCAAGGGGGCGCGGGAATATCCTCTCGTCATCAAGAAGAATATCACGATCTAAGCGTAAAATGTTTTGCCTGCCGTTAGAGTAATGCCTTGCTCGTCCGCATAGGGAGAGGGGCGAGCGCTTTAGCGGCTTATTGTTTCCCGGGATTCTTATGGGGATGCCGCGGCCGCGGTGAGGGATGGGACGACGATACCGGAAAAGGAGTGGACGATTTGGCACAGAAGGATCATGTCGCGAGACCAAAGGGGAAAGCGCTTGAAACGATGAAGAAAATCCTAAAGAGCAGGTTCATCACGACCGCACACGTCATGTTCGGCCGCGAGGTGGACCAGCTCACGGAGGTCGAGATCTACAAGACGGTCGCCGCGACCGCCAAACAGTCCATCTCGGACAACTGGATTAAGACGAATAGGACGTATACGGAGCGCGGAGAGAAGCAGATCTACTATTTCTCCATCGAGTTCCTGCTGGGCCGGCTCTTAAAATCCAACCTCATCAATCTCGGCATCGAGGAAGCGCTCAAAGAGGTCCTCGAAGACTTTAAGCTCGATCTCTCCGACGCCTACGAAGCGGAGCCGGACGCGGGCCTCGGCAACGGCGGCCTCGGCCGTCTCGCCGCGTGCTTCATCGACTCCCTCGCGGCGCACCGCCTGCCCGGACACGGGTGCAGCATCCGCTATCAGTACGGACTCTTCGAGCAGAAGATCGTCGGGGGCAACCAGGTCGAGATTCCCGACAACTGGCTGCGCGACGGCTTTGCATGGGAGTACCGCAAGCCCGATAAGTCGGTCGATGTGAAATTCGGCGGCAACGCGTATATGCGCGACGTCGGCGGCAGGCTCGAGCTCGTACATGAGAACCCTATGGTCGTTATGGCGGTGCCCTACGATATGCCGATCGTCGGCTACCACAACGCGACGGTCAACACGCTGCGCCTGTGGAACGCGGAGGTCAACCGCGATTTCTCCGACTACGGCATGCTCACGCAGGAGGAGATTCAGCAGCGCAACGACTACCGCAGCTTTGTCGAGGCGATTACGCGCTATTTGTACCCCGACGACAGCACGTTCGAGGGACGCCGGATGCGTCTCATTCAGGAATACTTCTTCGTATCGGCCGGCGTGCAGAGTATCGTGCGGTATTATAAGAAGACCGGGATGAGCATCTACGAGTTCGGCAGGAAGATCGGCATTCATATCAACGACACCCACCCCGCGCTCTGCGTGGCGGAACTGATGCGCATCCTCGTCGATGAGGAGCGTCTGACATGGGAGGACGCGTGGGCGATCACACGCGATACGATTGCCTATACGAACCACACGATCATGCCGGAGGCGCTCGAGACGTGGAGCATCGATATGTTCCGGCCGCTTCTGCCGCGCATCTACATGATCATCGACGAGATCAACCGCCGCCACCTGGAGGAGGTGCGCCGCCGGTACCCCGGCAACGAGGACAAAGTGCGCGCCCTCTCCATCATCCAGGACGGCGCACTCCATATGGCGCGCCTCTCTGTCGTCGGCGGCCACAGCATCAACGGCGTCGCGAAGATCCATACGGGCATTCTCAAATCGACGACGCTCAAGGATTTCTACGACTACACGCCGCGCAAGTTCAACAACAAGACGAACGGCATCACGCACCGCCGATGGCTTATGGGGGCGAATCCGGAACTTTCGGCGCTCATCGACGATGTGCTCGGCAGCCACGCGTGGCACCGGCACCCGGAACAGATGCGCGGTCTGCACAACCATGTGGACGACAGGGCGTTCCGCGACCGGCTCATGGAGATCAAGCATCTGCGCCGCATGGGGCTCGCACGCTACATCGAGCGGCACAACGGCGTCAAGCTGAACCCCGACTCGATGTTCGACATCCAGGTGAAGCGCATCCACTCGTACAAGCGCCAGCTCATGAATATCCTGCACATCATGTACCGTTACCGGCGCGCGCAGGACGATCCCGCGTTCCTCGCGCAGCCCGTGACCTACTTCTTCGGCGGCAAGGCGGCGCCGGGCTACTACATCGCGAAGGAGACGATCCGCCTCATCAATGCCGTCGCGGATAAAATCAACAACGACCCGCGCGTCTCGGAGTTCATGAAGGTGATCTTCATCGAGAATTTCGGCGTTTCCATCGGCGAGTTGGTCTACCCCGCGGCGGACGTCAGCGAGCAGATCTCCACGGCTTCCAAGGAAGCGTCCGGCACGGGCAATATGAAGTTCATGATGAACGGCGCGATCACGCTCGGCACGCTCGACGGCGCGAACGTCGAGATCCGCGAGGCGGTCGGCAGCGATCACTGCGTCATCTTCGGCCTGCGCGCCGAGGAAGTCATGAACTACTATGCGGGCGGCACGTACTCCGCATGGGACGAGTACCACGCGAACGAGAAGGTGCGCACGGTGATGAACCAACTCGTGGACGGCGCCTACGGAGACTTCCGCTCCCTCTACGACTACCTGCTGCATGCGAACGACGAGTTCTTCATCTTGAAGGACTTCAACGCCTACGACGATGCGCGCCTTGAGGTGATGCGGCGGTTCGGGGACAAGGACGGATGGGCGCGGACGGCGGCGGTGAACGTCGCGCATTCCGGCGGATTTTCGTCCGACCGCACGATTGACGAGTATGCCCGGGATATCTGGGACATCCGACCCGTCGTCATTTCATAATCCGCAGCCGTTAGGAACACATAGGAGGGGATCTTGTGAAGACATCAGCGTTAAGCGAGTTTGATCTTTACCTCTTTCATCAGGGGACGAATTATCATGCACAGGAAATGCTGGGCGCGCATTTCCTCGAGCGGAACGGCAAACGCGGCGTGCGCTTCACGGTCTGGGCGCCGAACGCGAAGTCCGTCAGCGTCGTCGGTGTGTTCAACGACTGGGACGCCGCGCGCCATCCGATGAACCGCATCGCCGACGGCGAGATCTGGGAGACCTTCGTCGAGGGCCTCGGCGAGGGCGAGATCTACAAATACGCGATTGAGCCGCAGTGGGGCGGGCCGCGCATCATGAAGGCCGATCCTTACGGGTTCTATGCGGAGCGGAAACCGCAGACGGCATCCCGCACCTTCGATATGAACAAATATGAGTGGGGGGACGCCGCGTGGCGGGAGCAAAAGGCGCGCGGATCTTCCTACGTGCGGCCGATGCTCACGTACGAAGTGCATGCGGGCTCGTGGCGGCGGACGCTCGAGGGGGCGTACCTCTCCTACCGCGAACTGGCGGATCGGCTGATCGGCTATGTCAAAGAGATGAACTATACGCACATCGAGTTCATGCCCCTCTGCGAGCATCCCTACGACGGATCGTGGGGCTATCAGGCGACGGGCTACTTCGCCGTGACAAGCCGCTACGGCACGCCCGACGACTTCCGCTGGCTCGTCGACACCGCGCATCAAAACGGCATCGGCATCATCATGGACTGGGTGCCCGGGCATTTCTGCAACGACGAGCAGGGGCTGCGGCATTTTGACGGCCGGAACCTCTACGAGTCCGACAATGAGACGCGCGCGGAAAACAGGCAGTGGGGTACGACCAACTTTGACTACGGCCGCACCGAGGTGCAGAGTTTCCTCATCTCGAACGCGCTGTTTTGGATGGAGGAGTTCCACATCGACGGGCTGCGCATCGACGCCGTCGCGAACATGCTCTACCTCAACTATGGGCGCGAGGACGGGGAGTGGCAGCCGAACAAATACGGCGATACGGGCAACCTTGAGGCGATGGACTTCCTCAAGAAACTCAACGAAACCATCTTCAAGTACCATCCGCACGCGCTCATGATCGCCGAGGAGTCGACCTCGTGGCCGCTCATCTCCAAGCCCGTCTATATGGGCGGCATGGGCTTCAACTATAAATGGAACATGGGCTGGATGAACGACATGCTCGACTATGTGAGCCTCGATCCGATCTACCGCAAGTGGAACCAGGACAAGATCACGTTCTCCCTCATGTACGCGTTCTCCGAGAACTTCGTCCTGCCGCTCTCCCACGACGAAGTCGTGCACGGCAAGCGTTCGCTCATCGAAAAGATGCCGGGGGATTACTGGCAAAAATTTGCTGGGCTTCGCGGATTCTTCGGCTACTGGATCGCGCACCCGGGCAAGAAACTGCTCTTTATGGGCGGCGAGTTCGGGCATTTCATCGAGTGGAACTTCGACGACAGTCTCGATTGGCATTTGGTCGAGCAGTATCCGATGCACACGAAGATGCTGGCCTACTCGAAGGCGCTCAACAAGTTTTATGTGGAGAACAAGCCCCTTTGGCAGGTGGATTTCGACTGGGAAGGGTTCCAGTGGATCGACTGCAACGACAGTGAGAACAGCGTCATTGCCCTCATCCGCCGCGCCGACGATCAGAGCGACTTCCTCGTCTGCGTGCACAACTTCACGCCCGAGGTGCATCGGGGCTACCGTATCGGCGTGCCGACGAAGGGGACGTACGTCGAGGTGTTCAACTCGGACGAGGAGGCTTACGGCGGCAGCGGCGTGGTCAACGCGGGCGATCTCGTGAGCGAGAACTATGCCTATCACGGACGCGAGCAGTCCCTCGTCATCACCGTGCCGCCGCTCGCGTCGGCATTTTACCGGCTGAGGCGTCAGAGCGGCGCTGGCACACCCGTCAGCGAGCTGCCCGAGCTCGCGGATGCTGTCGCTCAAAAGAAGACGGCCGCCGCGCGGCCGAAGGCGGCCGCGGCACGAAAAACGAAGGCGGATCGGGTGCCTCCGGCGGAAAAACCAGCGCCGAAGAAGCGGACGGGCGCAAAGAAGGTAGAGCCCGCGAAAACTGACGGGGCGAAGCCGGCAAAGCGGACGGCGGCCGCGAAAAAGCTCGCCGCAAAGACCGCCGCGGACGCGTCCGCGGCCAAGGCGCCAAAGCCCGGGACGAAGCGTCCCGCATCCGCGGCACAGCGGACCGCTTCCGGGGCGGCAAAACCGACCGAAAAGACGGGCATGACCGCGGTGAAGAAGAAGTCCGTCCGCAAGCAGGCGCCGAAGGAGGCGGAAGAACCGCCCAAGAAGGCGAGCGGCACAAAGAGATAAAACCGCCGCGCCGCAAAGGAACGGGAAAGAAGCACAACCGCGAACAGAATATGAACGGCCCATGGAACGGATGACGACTGCGCCGTCCATGAGGATCAAAGGAGGATATAGGGATGAAGGTTCTATACGTCGCATCGGAAGCCGTTCCGTTTGTCAAGACCGGCGGGCTCGCAGACGTGGCGGGGGCGCTCCCTCACGCGCTCGCTGCGGACGGGATTGACTGCCGCGTTATTCTGCCGAAATACGGCGCGATTCCCGAAGAGCTCCGCAGTTCGATGGAGCATGTCTATGACGGCATCCTGAACGTTGCGTGGCGGGATAAGTTCGTCGGCATCGATAAGTATGTCTCGGACGGCGTTACCTATTATTTTGTGGACAACGAGGAGTACTACAACCGCGAGGGGTGCTACGGCTATCCGGACGATGCCGAACGGTTTTCGTTCTTCTGCCGCGCCGTGCTGAACCTCCTCCCCGCGCTCGATTTTTGGCCGGACGTCATCCACGCCAACGATTGGCACGCGGCGCTTGTGCCCGTGCTGCTGCGTCTCGAGCATATGGATGACGAGCGCTACAGGAGGATCCGCACGCTGTTCACGATCCATAACCTGAAGTATCAGGGCGTTTTCCCAAAGGACGTCATGGAGGATGTGCTCGGACTTGACTGGCGGTACTACAACAACGGGGATTTTGAGTTCTTCGGCGCGGTCAACTTCATGAAGGCGGGCATCATCTATGCCGACTGCGTGTCGACCGTCAGCAGTACCTATGCGGAGGAGATCCGGTACGAATATTACGGCGAGCATCTCGACGGCCTGCTGCGCAGCCGCAGCGCGGATCTCTGCGGCATCGTCAACGGCATCGACTACGGCGTCTACGATCCGGAGACGGACGCGAACCTCTACGTCAACTACGGCCCAAAGAATGCCGTCGAGGGCAAGACCGACAATAAGGTCCGGCTCCAGAAGGACCTCGGCCTTCCCAAAAACCGCCGCACGCCGATGATCGCGATGGTCACGCGCCTTGTCGAGAACAAGGGGATCGACCTCGTGGTGCGCGTGCTCGACGAGATACTGATGCACGAGAACGTGCAGTTCGTCTTGCTCGGCACGGGCGACCGCAGCTATGAAGACTGGTTCAGGGAGCTGGCGTGGCGCTTCCCGAACAAGGCGTCGATCAACATCCGCTTCTCGAACGAACTGGCGCAGCGGATCTATGCCGCCTCGGATATTTTCCTCATGCCGTCCATGTTCGAACCGTGCGGCCTCAGTCAGATCATCGCCATGCGCTACGGATCCATTCCCGTGGTCCGTGAGACGGGCGGGCTCAAGGACACCGTCGTGCAGTTCGACCGCGCGGACCCGGACAAGGGGAACGGCTTCCTTTTCTACGAGTACAACGCGCATGAGATGATGTACGCCCTGAAGCGTGCGCTGGCCGCCTACGCGAACCTGCGCGAGTGGCGGCAGCTCATCTTTACCGCGATGCACAGCGACTTTAGCTGGACGCGTTCGGCGAAAGCGTACGAGAAACTCTATGAGCGCATCATGGCGGGGGCGTGAGTGCTCCCGATGGAAATACGTCTGCGTGCGGCATGTGGGAAATGCTCATTGCGGCGCGGACTTTGGGAACCGCCGGCGAATGCATGCGAATGATCGCATTCGATTCGCCGGTGGTTTCTGTGCGTTTGTTTCAGGGAAAGGAGCGGCGCTATGCTGGAAAATGATCAAGTGGAGCACAACTCGCAGGATATTTATTTCCGCTCCATTGTCGGCGCGGCGGAGGCGGGCGCGCGCCTGCGGCTCGGCATCCGTATCCGTACGAGCGAGCCGATCCGGCAGGTGCTCGTGCGCCTGTGGCAGGACCGCACGGGCGAACTGCTCGTTCCCCTTGAGACCAAGGACGCCGATGGGGAGCGGCGCTTCTATACCTGCCGGGTGAACCTGCCGGACTACGGCTGCCTCGTGTGGTACTACTTTATCATCACAGCGGAGAGCGGCACCTACTTCTACGGCAACAACGAGGAGATGCTCGGGGGCATCGGCGCCCTCGGCCGCACGGCGCCCGCCTCGTATCAGGTGACGGTCTACAACAGGGGGGCGCGCACGCCCGACTGGTTCAAGAACGCCGTCATGTATCAGATTTTTCCCGATCGGTTTGCGCGGTCGGGGGATGCGATTGTGCGCAAGAAGGGCGCCGTCATTCGGACGGACTGGACGGACGATCCCATGTATCTCAAGGATCCCGATACCAAGGAGATCGTCGCCTACGACTTCTTCGGCGGCAACCTGCGGGGAATCGTCGAAAAGCTCGACTACCTTGCGGATCTCGGGATTTCCTGCATCTACTTCAACCCCGTCTTTGAGTCCGAGAGCAACCATCACTACGATACGGGGGACTATCATAAGATCGACCCCATGCTCGGCGACATTGAGGATTTCCGCATGCTCGTCAAAGAGGCGCGCGCGCGGGGCATCCGCATCATCCTCGACGGCGTGTTCAGCCACACGGGCAGCAACAGCATCTACTTCAACCGGCGGGGCCGGTACGAATCGATCGGCGCCTATCAGTCGAAAGAGTCGCCGTATTACTCGTGGTACCGGTTCCGCAGCTATCCGAACGAGTACGACTGCTGGTGGAACTTCGACACGCTGCCGAACGTCAACGAGACGGACCCCTCTTATATGGACTTCGTCATCACGGGCGAGAACAGCGTCCTGCACTACTGGATGAACGAAGGGATTGCCGGCTGGCGCCTCGACGTCATCGACGAATTGCCGCCGACATTCTCCAAGACCTTCTTTGCGGAGCTCAAGAAGCATGACCCCGACGCCGTCATGATCGGCGAGGTGTGGGAGGACGCCTCGAACAAAGTGGCCTACGGCACGCCGCGCGAATACCTCTCGGGCTGCGAGATGGACGCGGCGATGAACTATCCGCTGCGCGCGATCCTCTTCGACTTCTTAATGGGGAATGCGGACGGCAGATTAACGGCGCGGCGTCTCGCAAGCCAAATCGAGAACTACCCGAAAGAAAATCTCTATGCGATGATGAACCTCATCGGCAGCCACGATGTGCAGCGCGCCGTCACCGTGCTCGGGGGCGTGCCTTACTACGAGGGGATGCCCGCCGTCGAGCAGGCGCGCGTCCGCATGACGCCTGAGCAGTTCGAACTGGGGTCCAAACGCCTCCTTATGGCGACGCTGTGGCAGATGACCTATCCCGGCGTGCCGAGCGTCTACTACGGCGACGAGATCGGCATGCAGGGGTTCAAGGACCCGTTCAACCGCCGCCCCTACGACTGGGCGAACGGCAGCAAGGAGATCCGCGGCTGGGTGGAGCGTTTCATCGAGATCCGCAACAAGAACGACGCGCTGCGCACGGGGGACATCCTGCCGCTCTACGGCGCGGGAGACGTCGTCGCCTACGCGCGGACGATCCGTTCGGGCTACGACGTGTTCAACCGCGAGAAGGAGGACGGCGTCTTTATCGCAGCGTTCAACCGGAACCCGAGCGAGACGATGACGATAGAGGCGGATGTCAGCGACTTTGCCTGCGGCGTGTTCGAGGACTGCTTCAAACCGTCGCGCCTCTACGAGGCAGAGCGCGGCCGCCTGCGGATCAAGATTCCGCCGCTCTACGGTCTCCTCCTGCGCGAACGCAAAGAACCGCGCTGCTATGAGCGCAAGGCCGGCGTGCTCCTCCATCCGACCTCGCTGCCGTCGAAATACGGCGTGGGAGATTTCGGCAGAGAGGCGTACCGCTTCGTCGATTTCCTCGCCGCGGCCGGGCAAAAGGTCTGGCAGATTCTCCCGCTCAGTCCCGTCGGATACGGCTACTCGCCCTATCAGTCGATCTCCGCATTTGCGGGCAATATCATGCTGATCGATCCGGAGCAGCTCATGGAGGCAGGCTGGCTGACGGAAAAGGACCTCTTCCTGCCCTACCAGGCGAATACGGCGTTCGTCGACTGCGACCGCGTCAAGCAGTTTAAGAAAAAACTGCTCGCAAAGGCGTACGCCGCATTTCGGGAGGAGAGCGAAGGCAATGAGGAGTATCGGCGCTTCTGCTCGATGGAAGCCTACTGGTTGAACGACTACGCGCTCTTCCATGCGGCGAAGGAGGAGTACGGCCGCGTGCCGTGGACAGAGTGGCCGGAGGAGATCCGCGGGCGCGACCCCGCGGCGCTCAAGGAACTCGCCGCGCGCCGGAGCGATGAGATCGCGCTGGATCGGTTCAAGCAGTATATCTTCCACACGCAGTGGAACCGTCTGCACGACTATGCGAAGAAAAAGGGCGTCGAGATCCTCGGCGACATGCCGATCTTCATCGCGCAGGACAGCGCGGACGTGTGGGCGAACCGGCGCCTCTTTGACCTGAACGAGGACGGGACGCCGCGCACCGTCGCGGGCGTGCCGCCCGACTATTTTTCCGCGCGCGGCCAGCTGTGGGGGAACCCGCAGTACGACTGGGAGGCGATGGCGGAAGACAACTACGCGTGGTGGAAGATGCGCTTCCAAAAACTGAGCGAACAGGTGGATATCATCCGCATCGATCATTTCCGCGGGTTCGAGTCCTATTGGTCGATTGACGGCAAAGCCGAGACCGCCGTCAACGGCCGATGGCTGAAAGGGCCGGGCAAGGCGTTCTTCGACGAGATCGAGCGGAGCCTCGGCACGCTCCGTATCGTCGCCGAGGACCTCGGCATCATCACGCCCGAGGTCGACCGCCTGCGCGAGGCGTGCGGATTCCCGGGCATGAAGGTCGTTCAATTCATGCTTGTGCCGAACGAATCGGGCCGCGTCGGTTTTGCCGTGCCGGAGAACACGATCGTTTACACAGGGACGCACGACAACAACACGACGGTCGGCTGGTACCTCCGCGACATCGACGAGGTGCTGCGCGAGACGCTCGCGAACATGGTCGGAACGACGGCCGACCGGCCGCAGACGATCTGCAAGCGTCTCGTCAAGGCGGCGTATGCGTCGAACGCGCGCATGGCGATCATCCCCATGCAGGATCTCCTCGCCCTCGACGAGCGCGCGCGCATGAACACGCCGGGCACCGTCGGCATCAACTGGCGCTGGAGCCTCAAGAAGGACTACCTGCTCCAACTGGATCCCGGAAAACTCAAGGATCTCTGCATTCGCTATCATCGATAAGAGGAGGGCAGCGGGACCGCCGCATGGGATTCGTGCGGCGGGCTTTTTCTTTCCTTTTTAATTGTTTTATGGTATGCTACGAATAGTCTTTTTGTCAGGGAGGAATGGTAACCATGGCGGAGTATACGTTTACGGTTGAAAAGACTTGTCCCGTCTGCGGGCAGCAGACGCACGCGACGAAGATGAAGGCGCGTCTCATTACGCTCGGGACGGACGAGGACTTCTGCGCCCATTACAAGGGGGTCAACCCCTACCGTTACCGCGTTTGGGTGTGCGAGCACTGCGGCTTTGCCGCCGATGAAAAGCAGTTCGTCGACGAGCCGCTCCATCCGCGCGACAAGGAAAAGATCAAGGAACTCCTCGAGGGGCACAAGATCAACCTGCACTATACGGAAGAGCGGTCGGTCGAGGACGCGATCCGCGCCTACAAACTCGGCATCTACTTTGCCGAGCGCCTCGGCTGGCCGCTGCAAAAGCAGGCGGGCTACTGCATGGGGATGGCGTGGGTCTACCGCGATACGGACGAGCGTGAGAAGGAGAACGAGATGCTCCGCCGCGCCGCCGAGCTGTATGAGAAATCCGTCATGACGGAGCATTACCCCATCAACGGGATGACCGATATGATGGCGGTCTATATGACGGGGGCGGCTTACTACCGCCTCGGGGACTATGAGAAGGCGACGCAGATACTCTCGCAGATCATGAGCGATCAAGAAGTGCGCAAAAACGATGCGAAACTCTTTGAACGCACGCGGCATCTTTGGATGGAACTGCGCGAGAAGAAGGCCGCCGCAGAAAAGGCGGACGGCTGATGGTCATCGATATTCCGGCGCATATCGTCGAGGACGTGCGCGGCATCGATTGGGGCGCGGTCAAAGACGCCGTGGCGGACTATGGTCCCGTGCTGAGCGTCGTGCGCGACACATGGGACCGCGAGACCCTGACCGAGATCGCGGACGGCCGGCTCTTCGTGCGCGACGAGATGCTGAACGACGCGATCGCGAAGAATCTCGGTACGGACGCCGCCGTCACGGGCATCCGACTCACGTCGCATGCGGACGGCAGACTCGATATCGACTGCACGACGAAGAAAAAATATAAACATATCGAACTCTCCGGAACCATTGAGGAGATCGTGCACGACGGCGAGAAATCCTACGCCGTCTATCGGGTGCGCAGGAAAAACGTCCCGCATCACGGGCTCGTTTCGTGGATATTCTCGCGCGTCTCCCTTTCGATGGTGGAGCGCATGGTCGGACCGCTCGACGTCTCGGAGCGTGTGCCCGTCGACGTGCGCGGCAACCGTGTCCGCGTCGATTTCCGGGCGGCGCTTGAGGCGTCGCGCCTCGGGCAAACGGAATTCCGCGGGCACCGCCTCGTCGATATGATCGAGATCGAGGGCGCCGAGGTGCGCGAGGGCGGCATCATGTTCGATACGAAGCTCAACGTGCCGGATGATGTGAAGGATGCGCTGAAGAATATTTTGAAAGACGCGGCGCGTTCCAGCGCGGCGGAAGGAGGTACAGCTTGAAAAGCAACCCGTTCATTCGTATACTCTGTTTAGGTTTGCTCCTCGGACTGCTCCCGCAGACGGCCGACGCGGCCAAGGCGGAGCCGCCCGCGGAGAAAATCCTCTTTATCCCGCATGACAGCCGTCCGATCTCGAGCAAACAGACGGCGGACGTCGTGGCGCAGCTCGGCTATGACATCGTGGTGCCGCCGAACGATCTGCTCGGCAACCGCGAGGACCTCGGACATCCCGACGAACTTTGGACGTGGGTGCGGACCAACATCGCGCAGCCCGGGGTCAAGGCCGCCGTGATCTCCTCCGACGCCATGATCTACGGCAGCCTCGTCGGCTCGCGCAAGCACAGCTATACGCGGGAAGAGGTGATGGCGCGCGCCGAACGCTTCGGCGAACTCCAGCACGAGCATCCGAAGGTTCCGCTCTACGTGTTCGGCTCCATCATGCGCACGCCGCGCACGGCCGAGGCCTCGGGACACGAAGAACCGGAGTATTACCGCCGCTACGGAGCGGATATCTTCCGCTACACGGTGCTCCGCGACAAGAATGAGGTCGAGGGGCTGACCCGCCGCGAGAAAAAAGAGTATGCGTTCCTCGAGCGGCTGATCCCGAAAGAGGTGCTCGCCGACTGGATGGGGCGCCGCGAGAAGAACTACGCTGTGAACGAGTATATGATTGGCCTCCTGCGGAAAAAGGGGACGTTCCGCTATCTCGCGCTTGGGCGCGACGACAACGCGCCGTTCTCGCAGACGCATCTCGAGAGCCGCCATCTCACGCAGGAGGGGGCGGACCTCGGCAGGACGCGGTTCCAGACGATGGCGGGCATCGACGAGATCGCGCTCCTCATGCTGACGCGCGCGGTCAACGAGCGGCGCAGCGAGATCCCGTTCGTCTATGCGCGTTACAACTGGGGGCGCGGGGAAGAGACCGTTCCCCTGTACTCGGATGAAAAGATCGGCGCCTCCATCGGAGACGCCGTTGTCGCGGCGGGCGGCATGATCGTGCGCGGCCCGGAGAAGGCGGACGTCGTGCTCACCGTGAATACGAACCCGGACGGCCGCACCTACGAAGCGAATGCGGCCCTGAACGACGGCACGCCGCGCGAGGGAACCTCATATTTTGCAGATATCGTCACGGACTATGTGGGCAAGGGCTACCCCGTCGCGATCGCCGACGTTGCCTTTGCCAACGGCGCGGACAACGCGCTCATGGCGGAACTCCAGAAGCGCGGACTGCTTTATAAGATCCGCGCCTATGCGGGGTGGAACACGCCGACGAACAGCTCCGGCTTTGCGATCGGCGAGGGCATGCTCGTCCGTCATATGCAGCCGGATGCCGTGGATCGCCTGCTCACAACGCGCTATCTCGACGACTGGGCGTATCAGGCGAACGTGCGCAACACGATCGCGCGCCAGCTCACATGGCTGCGCGGCGACGGCTTCTACGGCAGCCTCGGGTCCAAGAAAGACGCCGTCAGCGCCCGCTCCACGCGCATGATGAACCGTTTCGTCGAGGAAAACCTTCCGCCGCTTGCCGACATCGACGAGCTGGAGGTTACGTTCCCTTGGAACCGTATGTTTGAGTCGGATATCCTGCGCGGAGAACGCGGGGCCGCTTATGATTTCCTGGCAAGGAGGAACTGAGCCATGCGTAGAAAGTACCTGATTGCCTACTTTTCCGCGTCTCCCTCGCGGCGCACGGAGAAGATTTCCGAAAAGATCGCGGATGTGATCGACGCCGATCTCTATGAGATTGTGCCCGCCGTTCCTTATACGGAGGAGGATCTCAACTGGAACAATGAAAAGAGCCGATCGAGCATCGAGATGAAGGATCCGGCGAGCCGTCCCGAGATCGCGGGCGAACTGCCGGATATCTCGTATTATGAGACGATTTTCGTCGGGTTCCCGATCTGGTGGTACGTCGCGCCGCATATTATCAACACCTTCCTCGAACATTACGACCTAAAGGATAAAACCGTCGTGCCGTTTTCCACATCGGGCGGCAGCCCCATGGGAGAGACGACGGCGCGCCTGCGCGCCTCGGCAAAGGGCGCCCTTGTCAAGGAGGGACGGCGGTTTGAGATGGGGGAGACGCCGATGGCGATTAATTCGTGGATCGCCGCTCTTGGTATTTAGGCGACGCGCGATTTTGGCGCATAGCTGTGTCATTGCGAAAAATCCTGCGGTCGACGTAGGCTTTTGACTATGACTCCCTTGGATTTTTCTGATTCCTTGCTCTGCATCCAAACTTGCGCGTCGCAGCGATGCGTTGTGAAGAGCGATTTTGGCGCACAGCGGTGTCATTTCGTCGAACGCTTCGGTCGACGTAGGTATTATGCGCGCCCTTGGGGGCGCGCATCGTACTATATGGGGGAACTATGAAACGCAGAAACTTCCTGCTCGGCGCGCTCGCGGGACTCGGAGCGCTCTTGGGCGGGGCGGGACTTTTCGTCCGGCAGGAGAAATTCGGCCGCGCGCCGCAGGGTGCGCGGCTCGAACGCATCAAGCGGTCGCCGCATTATGTGAACGGCCGGTTCGTCTGCCTCGAACCCGTCGAATACATGGACGACAATTTGCCGGATGAGGAGCGCCCCGGGCGTATCGAGACCCTTTGGCGCGTCCTCTTCGGGGGCGATGACGGGCGCGTTCCGAAGGAGCTCATTCCGAGCAATAAGACCGACCTCGCGTCGATTCCTCGCGAAAAGGACATCGCCGTATGGATGGGGCACTCCACGTTTTATCTTCAAATCGCGGGGCGCCGCATCCTCGTCGATCCCGTTTTTTCGGCGTACGGCTCGCCGATCTTCTTCATCAACCGCGCGTTCCGCGGGAGCAACGTCTATACCGCGGCGGACATTCCGGAGCTCGATCTTCTCCTCATGACGCACGACCACTGGGATCATCTCGACTATGCGACCGTCATGGCGCTGCAACCAAAAATCAAGGAGATCGTCTGCCCGCTCGGCGTCGGCGAGTTTTTCGAGGCGTGGGGCTTTGACCTTGCGCATCTGCACGAGGAGGACTGGGACGCGGATATCGCGCTCGCCGACGATTTCCACATCCATATCCTGCCCTCGCAGCACTTTTCCGGGCGCTTCCTCACGCGCAACAATACCGAGTGGTGCGGCTTTGCCGCCGTGACGCCCCAGCGGCGCGTCTACATCAGCGGCGACGGCGGCTATGGGAAACATTTTCGTACAATCGGCGAACGCTTCGGCGGGTTCGACCTCGCGCTGATGGAGAACGGTCAGTACAACATGCAGTGGCACGCGATCCACATGCTGCCCGTCGAGACGGCGCAGGCGGCGGAGGATGTCCGCGCGCGCGCCGTGCTTCCCGCGCATGCCGGGAAATTCGCCCTCGCCCTGCACGCGTGGCAGGAACCCTATCGGGAACTTCTGCGCGAGAGCGTCGGACGTCCCTATCGCCTCGTCACGCCGCGCATCGGCGAGGCCGTCGACATCGCCGCGCCCGCCGATTACGCGCATTGGTGGGAAGGTATGGCATAGCGTAAGAAAGATTCGAGAGCTGCCCCGTATAAAAAAGCGGGAACGGCTCTTTTTTTGTGCAAAGAAAAAAGTGAACATAATTCATAAAAGTGAGTAATAACGAATCTAATTATAAAAGTTTCATAAAGATATAGACAATCATTCTCATAAGTCGTATAATTTGAAATAGATTTTCATTTATCTTCAACAGAATGAGAATCATCCATTATGAATTACAGTTGAAGGAGTGTTATATATAATGAATAAAAGGACACAGAAGCGGATGCGCCGCCTGCTCTCCTGCGCCGTAGGCGCGTGGCTTGCCGCGCCCGTCTGTACCGCATGGGCGGACGACGCCGACATCCGGGTAGAGGCCGACTCCGCGAAGGAGAATGCGAAGTACGAATCCCAGTCGACGACCATCATCACGGCCGAGGACATCGCGAAGAAACAGGCCAAATCCGTCGAAGGCATCATCTTCGACGAGACGGGCATGACGCGCACCGTCGACGCGATGGGACGCGTCGGCCTCTCCATCCGCGGCGCAGAGCCGCGCCATACGCTCATCCTCGTCGACGGCCGGCCCGTCATGGGGGATTTTGCCAAATACACGGGGCAGGGCGACGAGCTCCAGCGCCTCGGCACGGAGAACGTCGCGCGCATCGAAATCATCCGCGGCGCGGCGAGCGCGAAGTACGGCGCGGACGCCATCGGCGGCGTCGTCAACGTCATCACGAAGGAGGCATCGAAGACCGCGGGCCTGTAGGTAAACCTTGAGGGGTGGCGCGCACGGGGCGACGGCGACCTCTTCCCGTTCGCCAACGGCTTTTTGCGCGCGGACAGCGGGCAGATAGGCAAGTTCCGGTTCGATATCTACGGCGGCAAGCGCGACATCATGCCCGCCTACAGCAAGAACACTTTCGGCGGCGTCCTGCACGGCGGAACGAGCGACGGCACGCGCGTGCGCAACTCCCTGCGCTACTACGGCGACATCAAGGACATCGGCTTTACCGCCGCCTACGACATCAACGCGAACCATGGGCTGACGCTCGGGCTCGACCATATCGCCGAGGATATGCAGCGATTTGTTAAGCATTCCAACTCGGATATGGAAGACCGCCAACAGTTCAAGCGCACCGTCACCCGCGACACCTACCGCATGACGTATACGGGGCGCGGCGGCGCGAGCGACTGGCAGGTCGACCTCGACTATGCGAAGATGCGCGGAGACGACATCACGTTGGTCTCGAACCGTGCTCACTCGAAGTATGAGGGCAAGAACCGGCTCGACTATATCGACGATATCCTACATTCCCAGTGGAGCATTAAGGCGTCCGCGAATACACAGATAAATAACGACCATCTCCTCACCTACGGATTCGGATATAGCAAGGAGACGGGCGAGGGCAGCCGACTCAAGAATGCCCCGCAGACCTATATGCGTGCCATCAATCCGTGGGACTATGACAAGAACCTCTTCACACAGGATGGTTCGAGTGATAAACCACCGCTCTCCCGCGTGCACGACTATACGCTCAACTACGACGAGAACGGCATTCCTCAATATGACTACGACTACGAAATGTATGGGCTGCGCGACGCGAACGGCAGAACGCTCAAACCGATATACGACTATAAAGACTACCTCGAAAACGTCCGGAACGATTACCTCAGACCCGACGCTCCGCCCGACGTGAGGGCGCGCCACCACGCCTTTGCCGAGGAACTGAGAAACGACCCGAACAACGCTTGGATAAGACCGGGCAACCTATCGGACGATATGTATTTGTGGCTTTATTATAACAGAGTCATAGACGAAGACGACCCTACGCATCGGATTACCTACAAGGGGCGGATGTTTGGAGAAGAATATTATCTCCGGCAGAATAAGCAAACCGTCGGCAAAGCGGAGATCAAGAAAGAATATCTCTTCGTGCAGGATACATGGTAGCTCGGCCGCGATACCATCCTCGCGCCCATCCTGCGGCTCGACCACAGCAGCCTCTTCGGTACGAACATGACCTTTAACATCGGCATGACGCACAACATCGGCGGCAAATCGAACCGCCGGTTCAAGGCGAATCTCGGCACGGGCTACACGGAGCCGGGCATGGGCGAGCTTTACTACAACTGGGAGATGTACGCGGGACATCCCGTAGACAGCGGCGTCGCGCGCATGGGCTATTACTTCATCGGCAATAAGTATCTAAAACCTGAGAAGTCCGTGAACATCGACATCGGCTACGAGATGGAAGAGGGGCGGACGGCCATCCGCGTCAGCGCGTTCCACAACCGCATTCGTAACTATATGACGACCTTCTTCACAGGGCGCCTGCTGGACTTCTTCCCCGCCAACACAGATGAGGAGAAGTCGCTCAAATGGCTGCTCCCGCCCGATATGATATACAGTTTCAAGAATATCGGGCGCGCGGAGATTACGGGGCTAGAGGCGGAGGTGGACCGCAGGTTCGACAGCCACTGGTCGGGGAAACTCGGCTATACCCTCCTCCATGCGATCAACAAGAGCGACACGCTGATGCCGCGCCGCCTGCTCGACCGCCCGCAGCATAAGCTTGACATCGGTATTTCCTATGAGAACAGGGGCTGGCGCGCCTCGCTTTGGGGGAGCTACTACATCAAGATGCTCGACAGCAACACTGTTGCGAATAACGGCAACTACCTCACCTACGACGAACACGACAACATCAAATATAACTTTGCCGAGGGCGGCAAGCAGACCTATGAGACAAAGACGTTCGGCATTTGGAACCTCATGGTGCAAAAAGACCTCGGCAAGGGGTCAAGCGCATATGTCGGCATCGACAACATCCTGAATCACCGCGACGACGACCGCGCTCTCCAGCAGCGCGTTTACCGCATCGGCGTGAACCTTACCTTCGGCCCCGACGCGGATACCGAGATACGCGCGAAGACCGCCGAAGAAAAACCGTGGACGCTGCCGAAGGACCGGTGGTTCATCGTAAAGCCTTTTGAAACAGAGAAGGAACGCGGCGTGCGCGTCATCGGAGACTACCGCGCACGGTGGAACGTGTTCACGGGCAAAATCAAGCCGTCCGAGGCGCGCGTCACGAGGCAGGCGCAGGTCGGCACGGCGTATAAGAACTACCTCGAGAAGGCGGAGCACGGATTCGAGCAGCGCCTGCGCGCGGGGGTAGACGCGCGCATTGGCAACAATACGAATGTCCGTGTGCTTGGCGGCGCCGCAGGGAATGCGGGCGTCGATACCGAGGTGGACGCATCGAAGAACCACGGCCTCTCCCGCGCGCGGATCGACGAAGCGGACGTCACCCAGCACGTAGGAAAATGGGACCTCTCCCTCGGACGCCTCACCGAGCCGATGGGCGTCACAGGCTACTACTTCGGCAAGGAGTACGACGGCGCGCGCGCCGTCTGGACGGGCCGGGCGACGCAGGTGCGGCTCGGCTATACGGCACGTTCCGCCACAGTACGGGCATCCATGACTCGGCATATACGCACGCGACGCGGCAGGCCTTCCTGCGCGCCCCGACGAAGTATGAATGGCTGGGCGTTGCCGATGGGGGCGAGCTTTATCCTGTCCCGGGGTACGACGGCCTCTACCAGCGCATGCTGAAGGCAGCGACGCCCGAGGAAAAGGATGCCGTTCTAAAGAGCTATCTCGACCTCATCAAGGAGCTGCCGCAGAAGGACGGCTCGGATAAAAAGGTCAAAGAAATGCGTGCGGACCAAGATCTCCAATCGTATCTCTGGAGAAAGACGACCTATACGGACATTCACGGCAACGTTCTGGGAACATATATCGAGCAGATTACGTTCAGACCGAAGACGGACATCGAGTCATTCCTCAATCCCGAGAAACGGCGGCAAAAATTTGAAGATGCGTGGAGAACGCGTGTAGAGCGGTATACGCCCGGGGACATTCGTACATCGCAGGAAGAATTGGAGCTGCCGGGGCACCCGAAGCAGATGGTGAATGCGACGACGGAGTTCATCTCGGGCAGATACATCGGCGACCAAGGATTCGGCCCCCAAGGGGAGCTCTGGTATGCCCGTCCCTATGACCCGAGCGAGTTCGCCCCCATCGCGCGGGACGAGGCAAAGGAGCTGTCCTACCGCAGCCTGACCGACCCCGCGCTGTCTTGGACTGATGGATTTATGTACGGGGACATCGATTTCCACTATTATAATGACGGACAGAGCGCGGCCTTGGCATGCTGCAGGAACAGATCGCACGTTTTACGCTTCCTCAATCATGGGAGCCGGAGAGCGACAGAAAGCTGCCGCTGCATCTATTGGAGAAACTCGGGGTCCTCATGCCGTACACCGGCACTGCGCTTCTACAGGACCGCATTCCCGCGCTTGATAAGGCGCTGTTCGTACAGGCGCGGCACGAGGTCGCGCCGCAGCTCGGCATCACCGCGTTCTACCTGCGCTCCGTCGGCGACCGGACACATACGATGGAGGCCGCGCACGACGAGGGCGATGTGAAGAGCAACGACGTGCATCGCTTTAACCGGCTTGCAAACGTCGTCGGCATCGGCGCCGCATGGCATCCGGGGCGTAACCTGCGTGTCTCCGCGGACTGGGGACGCAACATCACCGCATTCGGGCGATTCATGAACGGCGAGACCGTCTACGAGCATACGCCGGACAGCTCCGAATTCGTCTTTAAGGGACGGCGCATAGGCAGCAATCCCATGTTCTGGACGCTGCGGTTCGACGTCGGCGAGAGCGATACCAACCGCCCCGGCAGCTGGAACGCCTTCCTCGACTATAAGTACTTCGAGCACGGCTCCTTCTTCGGCGGCAACGGCACCGAGAGCGTCCCCGACCGCTACATGGACGGCATACGGAGCTTCACCCTCGGCGCGGGCTACGTCCCGATGGAAAACCTCCTCGTCGAAGCGTTCTACACCTTCGACGCCCGCGGCATCGGCAAACGCGACACACTCTACGGCGCAGAGAAGTTTAAGCTGGGAGACTATTTCCGGATGCAGGTGACGTACAAGTTCTGAGGCGTATCGCGATGTGTAAAAAGCAGGCGGTTTCGCCTGCTTTTTCGTATGGTTTTTATCAATGGGGAAATAGGATTTTAACCCGCTCTCATTTTATTCCGATAGAATACGTAAAAGAGGTGATACAACATTGAAAAAATCCAAGATTCAATTTCCCGTGATTTTCATCGGCATCTTTACGGCGGCAATCCTTGCGGCGCTCTATGTCTCGACCATCGGGCGCATGGAGAAGGCGGACGCGGCGGAGAGCGTCAAACTCTACTGCGACGCATTCGTGCGGCAGGATGAGGCGGCGCAGAACCGGCTGGCAGCCTACGGCGCGCCGACGGAGTCGTTCAATATGAAGGCGGCGTTCTCGAACGCGCTGCAGACGACGGGGGCGGCGCTCTCCCCCGAGGAGGCGGGACAGCTCGGCGACGCGTACATGGAGTCCCTGCGCGGCGCGACGGTCGAGACGGCGGTCTCGGAGCGGAACAAGGAGCGGGCGACGGTCGAGGTAACGGTGACGCGGTTCGATATGCAGGAGGCGAAAGAAAGGGCCTCCTCTCTCCTGCGCCGCCGCATGAAACTCGACGACTCTCCCGAGGAGATCCGGCGCATTGCCGTCGAGGCGACGGCAGAGGCGTATCGCGACCTCAAGCCCGCAGGTACGGCGACGTTCTATGTCCCCGTGCGTTACAATGAAAAGACGCGCATTTGGGATCCCGCGGATCCCGTGCAGTTCGGATTTGATCTTTCGAAACAGACGATGGGGGCGGCGGAGTAATGGCGGAAAAAGACTGGCGGGAACTCGATCGGGAGACGGCCGAGGGGAACCCGCGGCACCCCGAAGGCACGGCGGGGCGCGCGATGCTCGCGCGGATGAACGAGAGCCATGCGCGGCTGACGGCATGGGGGATCGGACTGCTCTCCTTTGCGCCGAACGATACCGTGCTCGACATCGGCTGCGGCGGCGGCAACACACTCGCACGCATGGCGGAGCGCGTGACGGCGGGGCATCTCGTCGGCATCGATTATTCCGAGACGTCGGTCGAGGCGTCGCGGGCATTCAACAGCGCGCTCGTGGCGTCGGGACGCATGGAAATTCTCTCCGGATCGGTAGAGTCTCTGCCGTTCCCGGACGCGCACTTTGATAAAGTTGTGACCGTTGAGAGTTTCTACTTTTGGCCGAATCCTGCGGAGAGCTTGAAGGAGGTCGCGCGCGTTGTAAAGCCGGGCGGGATGTTCCTCCTGCTTGCGGAGATCTACGAGCGCCCCGATCTCCCGGCAGGCATTCGGGAAAAGGTTGAGGCATACGAGCTGACGAATCCGACGCCCGCGGAATTTGAACGGCTCTTCCGTGCGGCGGGATTCCCCGAGGTCGAGACACATTTTATGGACGGCGAATATTGGATCGCCGTTCTTGGGAAAAGATAAATAGAGAGTCGGTATGCCGGTGCATCGTACGCATCGGCATACCGGCTCTTTTATCTATGCTGCGCGAGTGTGCGGACGAATCTCTCGATGTGCGCGGGCGGATGCTGCGCATAGAGGAGTCCATAGGGGACGGCGTACGCCCAATCGACGGGAATCGTCACGAGCGCGGGATGCACATCCTTCCAACAAGAGAGCGTCAGCAGTACGCTGCCCGTTTCGGCACAGCGGTTGAACACCGAGATATCGTAAAAATGCGCGGTATCCTCGATCCGGATATGCAGATCCTCTTCTAATGTGCGGCGCGCGGCATCGTTGCTCGCGGAGTCGCCCGCGGCGACCATGAGCACCGTATCGCCGCGGAGGTCGGACGGCGTGAGCAGCTCCTTTTGCGCAAGGCGATGCCCGCGGGGAACGGCGCACATGATCTCATAGCGTCCCAGCATGAGCATATTGCATTTTTCCAGCCATGCATCGGAATCGCACGCCGCGACGAGGAAATCGTATTTCTCGCCAATGCGCACAATCTCCGCAAGAATGCCGTTGTGATCGTCCTCGAAGGGAACGAGATTCAGCGCGTAGTTCGGGAACGCCTCGCTCATTTGGTACCAGAGATCCATGAACGGCTTTGCCGGGTTGAGCATCGAGGTTCCCACGCGAAACACCTTCGGTTCTTCGGTCATGGCGCGGCGCGCGTTTTCAACCGATTGAGCGGCATAGTCCGTCAGAAACTGTGCGTCCTTGCAGATGATTTCGCCCGCCGGGGTCAGACGGACGCCGTGCGAGCTGCGCGTGAGGAGAGGAAGTGCAAGGCGGCTCTCGAGCGTATTGATCTGTTTCATCACCGCCGTGGGAGAGATGAAGAGCCGCTCGGCTGCCTTGCTGAAACTGCCGCAGTTCGCGACCGTTAAAAATACCGATAACTGTGTGCTGATCATATGATGCCTCCGCTTTGAACTTTTGGTTAAAGTGACTGTAACATATCGGAGATTCCGTGTCAACGAATCTTGCTGTATGATAGGTACAGAAACGAGAACGGAGGCACACAGAATGAAAGCGTTGATTGCGTACTTTTCCCGCGCACACGAGAACTATGTGAGCGGCACACTCAAGGAACTGCCGGTAGGGAATACGGAAGTCGCCGCGGGCATCATCCGGAAGTTGACGGGGGCGGACATATTCCGCATCGATCCGGTTCGGGAATATGCCGCGGATTACAACACCTGCATCGAGGAGGCGCGCGCCGATCGGCGGAACAATGCCCGCCCCGCACTGAAGGAATATCCGGAGAGCCTCGACGGCTATGACGTCGTGTATCTTGGATTCCCCAATTATTGGGGGACGATGCCGATGGCGGTGTTCACCTTTCTCGAGCATTTTGACTTCAAAGGAAAGACGATCCGACCGTTCTGCACGCACGAGGGCAGCGGCATGGGCGCGAGCGAAAAGGACATCGCGCGCCTTTGCCCGGGTGCGCACGTTGCAAAGGGGCTGCCGATTCACGGCGCCGGTGTCACTGCGTCGGAGCCGATCATCCGCAGTTGGATCGAAAGCTTTTCAGAATAAAAATTTATTGACCATGAAAACGGGGGGATTACAATGACGATGATCGAAGAAATCGCAGCGAGCCAAGAGCTGAAACAGCTTGTCGATACCTACGCAAACGAGTCCGACAAGAACAATCAGGACTACTATGTAAACATTTTTACCGAGGACTGCCGGGTGCGTGTTTACTTTAACGGCGAGCTCGGTATGGATCTGAAGAATGTGCATGATCTGATTGCGGCGTACAAGGGATTCGGCGCGGCAAAGGCGGCGTTCCATATGAACGGACAGCAGACGGTCGCCTTCGAGGACGAGACGCATGCCACGGGAACCTGCTATGCGCTGGCACATCTCGTCAACGAGAAGGACGGTGCCGATATGCTGACGACGCACGCCGTGCGCTATGAGGATCGCTATGTGAGGACTGCGGCGGGGTGGCGCATTGCGGCACGGGAGCAGTATTTTATGTTTTCCGATACGCACGCACTTGGAAAATAAACCGGTGACGTTTTGAATCTATCATAGGAAACGGGAAGAACATATGAAAGACGTTATGATTGTGACGGGAGCCGGTCAGCTGAGCATGGCGATTGCGCGCCGCATGGGCTATGAGATGAAGATCGTCGTGGGCGATAAGAGCCGGAAGAACGCGGGCAATATTGCGGAGACCATGACGAACGCGGGCTTTGATGCGGAGGCGATGGAGATGGATCTCTCCGACCGCGCCTCCATCCGCGCCCTCATCGAAAAGGCGCAGGAATACGGCGACGTCAAGATGCTCGTCAACGGCGCGGGGCTTTCGCCCAGTCAGGCAAGCATCGAAGCCATCCTGAAGGTCGATCTCTACGGCACGGCCGTGCTCCTCGAGGAGGTCGGCAAGGTCATCGCACGCGGCGGCACGGGCGTGACGATCTCCAGTCAGTCCGGGCACCGCATGGCACAGCTAACGGCAGAGCAGGACAGAGCGCTCGCCGTGACGCCGACCGAGGAACTGCTCGCGCTCGATTTCCTGCAGCCGGATCGGATCGAAAACAGCCTCCATGCCTATCAGCTCTCCAAACGTGCGAATGCGAAACGCGTCATGGGTGAAGCGGCAGGGCGCTGGAGCGATCGCGGTGCGCGCATCAACTCGATTTCGCCGGGCATCGTCGTGACGCCGCTTGCCATCGACGAGTTCAACGGCATTCGCGGCGACTTCTACAAGAATATGTTTGCCAAATGCCCGGCGGGGCGTCCCGGCACGGCGGACGAGATCGCGAACGTCGCCGAGCTGCTGCTGAGTCCGCAGGGCGCGTTCATCACGGGCGCGGACTTCCTTATAGACGGAGGCGCGACGGCTTCCTATTTCTACGGGAAACTCAGCGAAGATCCGCGGAGCTGAGCAGGGGGCTTGACAAGGCGGGAGACGGCACCGCACTCTGTTGGGAAACAGGAGGATTATACCATGGAATATGTAACATTGAAGAATGGCATTCGGATGCCGATGGAAGGATTCGGCGTCTTTCAAGTTGAGGATGCGGCGCAGTGCGAGCAGGCAGTGTTGGATGCGATTGCGGCGGGCTATCGGCTGATTGACACAGCGGCAGCATATTTTAACGAGGCGGCTGTCGGCGCGGCGATCCGCACATCCGGCGTCCCGCGCGACGAACTCTTTATTACGACGAAACTATGGGTGCAGGATACGAGCTATGAGGGCGCGCAGAAGGCGTTCGCCGTCTCCATGGATAAGCTGGGGCTGGATTATCTGGATCTCTATCTGATCCATCAGCCCTTTAACGACTATTACGGCGCATGGCGCGCGATGGAGGAACTCTATAAGGCGGGCAAGATTCGTGCAATTGGCGTCTCCAATTTCTATCCGGATCGGCTTACCGATCTTTGCCTCAATGCAAAGATTCCGCCGATGGTCAATCAAGTGGAGCTGCATCCCTTCTTCGCGCAGGAGAAGGCACTCAAAACAATGAAGGCGTTTGGCGTCGTACCGCAGGCGTGGGGACCACTTGCCGAGGGCAAGCACGGCATCTTTACGAATGAAAAGATCGTCGCCATCGCGAAAAAATACGGGAAATCCACGGCGCAGGTCGTCCTGCGCTGGAATGTGCAGCGCGGCGTCGTGATTATTCCAAAATCCGTGCGGCGGGAGCGTATGGAAGAGAACATCGATATTTGGGACTTTTCGTTGACGGATGCCGAGATGGCTGAGGTTTCGCGCCTTGACCTCGGGCGCAGCGAGATCGTTGATCATCGCACCGCAGAGACCGTCAAGTGGCTGAGCGGTTGGCATATCCATGACTGAAAGGCGATAGATTGACATGGCCGTCTTTCAGCAAATGCTTATTTTTACGCTGCTCGTGATGGCGGGACTTTATGCGCGGCATAAGCGTCTGGTCACGGACGAAAGCCAAGCGCAGATCTCGGGGATTGTCGTACGGATCGCATATCCCGCAATCATTCTCTCGGGGGCGATTACGGATGAGCCGCATGTGACCGGAACGGAGCTTTTATTTACGTTCGGCGTGACGCTGGCGCTGCTCATCTTCCTCCTTGCGGGGGCATGGATTCTGCCGCGTATACTGCGGTATGAGAAGAAGTATTACACCGTCGTGAACCTCATGAAGATGTTCAGCAGCATCGGGTTTATGGGCGTTCCCATGATTGACGCGCTCTATGGGAAAGGCGCGCTCATCTATATCACGGTATTTTTGATCCCCTTTAACCTGCTGTTTTACTCGTATGCGATGACGGCGATCAAAGGCGGAGCCGGCGGTGGATTTCGTCTGCGCGATGTGCTCAACGAGGGGATGCTCGCATGTTTCCTCGCAGTGCCGCTCTATCTCGCTAACGTGCAGGTACCCTATGCCCTGCAGGCGACGCTGCATATGCTCGGCGCAATGACCGCACCGCTTGCGATGCTTCTCATGGGCGCGCTCCTCGCCGATATGGATTGGCGCGGGATGTTCTCGGATGTCCGCATATGGGCGTTTTCACTCGTGAAGATGATCATCCTGCCGGCAGCGGTTGTTCTGGCACTCGGCCGGTTCGTTGACAGCCCGGTGCTTCTCGGCGTCTGCATGGCGGCGATTGCGACGCCGGTCGGCAACGGATTGGCGCTGCTCGCAGCAATGTACAATAAGGAGGCCTACCCCGTATCCATGAAGGGGATCACGCTGACGACGCTGGTCGCGCCCATAACGATGCCCATCGCCTATTGGCTCGCAGGGCTTGCATGAAAGGAAATAGAGGGAACAACATGAAGAAATCAAAACTTATCGTCGCATGTGTGCCGGGCTCGATCTTTGCTTTGTCGCCAAGCCGCAGAACGCGGCGGCAAAGGAAAAGCCTATTGTCCTTGAGACACAGGGCAGTTTTGCCGTTGGCGGAACGACGGTCACACATCCGGGGACTTTCTCGGAGGAAAAATTCCTCTCCGAGGACGGACAGAAAGCATACGGCGACCATGCCTATGTATTCTATCAGATTCCGGCACATACGCGAAAATATCCGCTCGTATTTCAGCACGGCGGAGCACAGACGAAACGCACATGGGAATCGACGCCCGACGGACGCGACGGCTTCCAAAACATTTTCCTGCGGAAGCACTACAGCGTCTACCTGATTGATCAGCCGCGCACGGGCGATGCGGGGCTCTCTACGAAAGCGAAGAATCCCGGGGAAATGTGGGGCGCGAATCCCATGTACGGCGATCATACGCTTTATATGCTGTCGCGTGTCGGACGTTTTCCAAATGGAGCGCCGGAACTGCTTGCGGATTCAAAATTTCCGCCCGGCGCCGAGAGCTACGATCAGTTCCAACGTTCGTGGACGATTGAGTCGGGGCCGCGTGACGACGATATGAATGCGGACGCTATGGCGGCGCTGCTCAATAAGATTGGACCGTCGATTCTCGTGACGCATTCGATGGGCGGTACGATCGGCTGGCGTACGCCGATCCGTACCGACAACGTGAAGGCGATCGTTTCGTTCGAGCCGGGCGGGACACCGTTTATCTTCCCTGAGAATGAGATGCCCGAACCCATCGAATCCGTTTACCCGCCGCTGAGCGCGCGTGCCAAAGGGATACCCGCAGCGGATTTTGAAAAGCTCACGCGCATTCCCATGCTCCTCATCTATGGCGGCAATATCGCGGAGCAGCCGTCGAAGGAAGTCGGTCCGGATAAATGGCGCACGGAGTATCAAATGGCACAAAGGTTTGTTGCGACGATCAACCGTCACGGCGGAGATGCGACAATCATTTATTTGCCGGAGCGTGGCATCAAGGGAAACACCCATTTCCTTATGGCAGATCTGAACAATAAGGAAATCGCCGATATTGCAGAACAGTGGCTGCATGAAAAAGGACTGGACTAAACTCTTTGCACTGTTTTGTATCATACCGTCAAAAAACTCCCGCTGCGGCGGGAGTTTTTTGATGTGTCTCACATCCGGCATGCGGTTTTGTGCAATTTTTACTGTTCCGTCTGCGCATGGACGAACCGAATGAATTCGTCCGTTGCGGCCTGATCTTTGAGTTTGGCGGTGTACATGTGATTGCCCATCTGTGGCCACATCATCTCGGGCATCCGCTCGCACATGACGAGTTTGCCCGCGTACCGGTCGATGATCTCCTCGTGGCTGTGCACGTAGCGGTGGAAGTCGCGGCGGCTCGCGTAGGCGCAGAAGCAGTGCGCGCCGAGGTCCGGGAGGAGGCGGCGGTCCGCGGTGATCATATCCGCCCAAATCTCGTAGACGTCGGTGGCGTGGGCATAGTTCATCATGTCGGTCGTATAGCCGCCCGCGGGACGCATGTTGACTTCGAGCCCAACGAAGTCGCCGACGCCGCCGAGCCCGCGTTTTTCCTTCGTCAGTCGGAAGAACTCGAGATGGACAAAGCGGCTGCGTACGCCGAACGCCTTGAGCGTGGCGCGTCCCATTTCTTTCAGCGCCTCGGGTACGCGGTCGGCCGTATAGTAGGAGAGGTCGAGCTGATAGAGAACGATGTCCATGACGGACGGCGGCCAGACGGTCATGGATTCGAAGACGGGGACGGAGTTCGAATCGACGACGGCGTCGTACGAACAGATGTCGCCTGTGACGAACTCCTCCATGACGTAAGGAACTTCGGGTTTCGACGAATAGAAGTGGCAGAGTTCGTCGTGGTTGTCGATGCGGTAGGTATCGGTTGCGCCGACGCCTGTGTCGGGTTTGACGATGACGGGATAGCCGACCTCGGCGAGGAATGCCTCTGCGTCCTCGAGCGTCGTGACGGGGCGCAGGCGCGCAGTCGGGATGCCCGCTTTCTTATAGTAGGGCTTCATGCCGGATTTGTTCTTGATGCGCGCCATGTCGCCGAACTGCCAGCCCGTGCGGATGTTGAAGTCCGTGCGCAGGCGCGCGTCGCTCTCGAGCCAGAACTCGTTGTTGGACTCGAGCCAGTCGATGCGGCCGTATTTGAAGGTGAAGAACGCGACGGCGCGCAGCATCTGATCGTAGTCGCCGAGGGACGGGACGAAGTAGTATTCGGTGAGCGCATCGCGCGCTTCGTGGGGCAGTTCGTCATAGGGCGCGTCCCCGATGCCGAGGACGTTGACGCCCTTCCTTTTCAGGCGGTCGCAGAAATTCCAATAGACGCGCGGGAACTGCGGTGAAACGAAGATAAAGTTCATGCGGTCACCTCATTTAGACTTGTTCGCGCAGAACGAACGGGAGAAAATAGGGGAACTGTTTCTTCCACCAGTCCCAGTCATGGTCGACGTCATAGCCCCAAAAGTCCACCCATGCGCGGATATCCTTGCTGTGGAGCACATCGCCCATGAGCGCCGCGGTGCGCCGCCCCTCCTCTTCCCAGCGGCCCTGTCCCACGCAGAGCACAATGCGCCGATCGTTGTAGGTGTCGACGTAGGGGTGGTCGAGCGGCATATTCGAGAGAAAATCGAGCGGCGAGTTGTCGTAGAGAACGCCGTCCATCCAGCCGCCCGTGAAGAATTTTGCGTCGTAGACGCCGGAGAGCGCGAGCAGTCCGTCGAAGAGATCCGGGCGGCGAAAGAATACAATGGCGGCATGCAGCGCGCCGAGACTGCACCCCGCCGCAACGGGGCGGCGCCCCGCGTCGTTCTCACCGCGCATGAACGGCACGACCTCGTCGATGATGTAGCCGTAATACTGCTCCTGCCGCCGCGCGCGCCGGGGATTATCGCCCCCCGCGTCGGACCACGTCTCGGCGTCCACGGTGTCGACGCAGAAGAACTGTATCCGTCCGCGTTCGAGATCGTCCGCCATCGCGTCGATCATGCCGAAGTTCTCGAAGTTGTCGCTCATCGCGTCCTGCGTCGGAAAGACGAGGATCGGGGCGCCGCCCGGCCGGCCGTAGACGCGTATGTTCATGACGCGGTCAAGGCGCTTGCTGCGCCAATTGATTTCTTTGCGTTCTATCATAAATATCCTCCGCGGATCCGAATATACAGATACAATAATACTCTATCGAATCCCCGGGTTTTTGTCAAATGGAATAGATGCGGCTTGCTTTTTTTCAGAATTTCTAGGATAATGGGATGAGCGAAAAGGAGTGGATGACGCTTGTCCTATATCATAAAACTCACGCCCGCCTTTAAGGACTATCTGTGGGGAGGCCATCGGCTCCGCCAGGAGCTCCGGAAGGACTGCGGCATGGGGATCACGGCAGAGAGCTGGGAACTCTCGACGCATCCGGACGGACTCTGTCGTATCGAGAACGGGGCCGGCGCGGGAGAGACGCTCGCCGCGTGGCTGGCCGATCATCCCACAGCGCTCGGCACACGCGCGGGCAGACGTACGGACGCCCCCGTGCTGATCAAGTTCATCGACGCCGCGCAGAATCTCTCCGTGCAGGTACATCCCGACGACGCCTATGCGCGCCGCGTCGAGGGCGATGCGGGGAAGACGGAGCTGTGGTATGTTCTCGACGCGGCCGAGGGCGCGGAGGTGATCTGCGGCGTGTCGGCGCCGCTCACGCGGGAGGAACTCGCGGAGAAGGCGGCGGACGGATCGATCGTCTCCGTGCTGAACCATGTGCCGGTCAAGCGCGGAGACGCGCTGCTTGTGCGCGCGGGAACGCTGCACGGCATCGGCGCGGGCGTGCTTATCTGCGAAATCCAGCAGGCGTCGAACGTGACGTACCGCGTCTATGATTACGGGCGCGTCGACGCGTCCGGGAAGCCGCGCGATCTCCACATTGCCAAAGCGCAGGATGTCGCATGCCTGACGCCGGCGGAAGATGCCGCTCGGGGGACGACGGTGCGTCTCGGGTTCCTCCGCGGCGGAACGGGATATCTGCTCGCGGCGACGGAGTATTTCACGGCGTATCGATTCACCGTCTCGAGCGTCCTGCATTTCGCGGCGGATCCCGCCTCGTTCCATGCGATCGTCGTCACGGGCGGCACGTGTACGCTTATGTACGGGATGCAATACCTCGACTTGGCGCGCGGAGAGACCGCCTTCGTTCCGGCGGGGCTCGGCGATTATACGGTAAGGGGACGATGCGAATTTTTACTGACGCATATATGATTGAGAAAAAAATAAGCTGCCGCCGCAGCTTATTTTTTTGTATAAAGAAAACCACGCGATAGTCGCGTGGTTCCAAAGAGCTTAAGCGGTGAAAAAAATAGACCCTAGTATGGTAAGCTAGAGCCGAGCCTGCCAGCTTAGCAAGAGCAACCGTACTAGGGAGGTCACATAATGTCAAAACGACAAAATGCAGACACAAATAGTTTAGCACATACGAAGTGGAATTGTAAGTACCACATAGTATTTGCACCGAAATATCGGAGGAAAGTGTTTTATGCAGAGAAGCGGATGGCAATACGAGAGATATTGCGGACGTTATGCCAGTGGAAAGGTGTAGAAATAATCGAAGGAGAGGTGTGTCCAGATCATATCCACATACTGATAAGTATCCCACCGAAAATGAGTGTATCGGGGTTTATGGGGTATCTAAAAGGCAAGAGCAGCTTAATGATATTCCAGAAGTTTGGGAATATGAAATTTGCATATAGGAACCGGGAGTTTTGGTGTAAAGGTTACTATGTGGATACGGTAGGGAAAAACACGAAGGCGATAACAGAATACATCGAAGGTCAACTGAAACGAGACAGGGAATCTGATCAGTTGAGTTTATTTGACCCGAGAGACCCATTTATGGGTAGCAAGTAACAAACGCATGGCTGGCAGGCCAATAAAAAGCGTACTTGTACGCCGCTAGTAATATTAGGGCTATGCCCGAAAATGAAAAACCACCCGCTACGCGGGTGGATATTTATTCGCGTGGGAATGCGGAAGATAAAGACGATCAGATGCGCGGTCCATACGACGGCGAGGATGATTCGCGCGTGAGGGCTGTCTGTCAATAGGAAGGAAATTCCCATCAGGAGCGTGATGGGAAGTATGATGCGGAGTTTCCGCCCGATCGTCATGCCGCGCCTGCCGTCGCGCATGATGCGCATCGTCTCTTTGTAAATACGCGTCGTACGCAGCCGGCGGTCGAGGCGCCGCGAGCTGCGCGCGAAGCAGTACGCCGCGAGCAGAATGAACGGAACGGTCGGCAGTACGGGGAGAAATGCGCCGATGACGCCGAGCGCAAAGCTGAGGATGCCGAGCGCGCCGAAGAAGATTTTTTTGAGGGGCATGAGCGCTCCTTTTCCGTCGGTATGTCAAGATTTTGAGAATATTTGTCAGGGAAGAGAATAACATGGGGAAGGAAAAAATTCAACACGCGCCGCCCGGACGGGCGACGGGGCGCAGGTGCGCGTCGGTTACGGCACGTTCCGCCACAGCACGGGCGTCAGCGGCTCTGCCTACACGCGCGCTTTTCCCGTGGCGCGATATTTTGAAAAAATCCTCTATGCGCTGCGCATGGAGACGGAGGACGGTAGCCGCCTGCCGCGCAAGGGGCTGTGACGCATACAAAAAAGCAGGCGATTTCACCTGCTTTTTGTATTCTTTTTGCGAAACAGCCTCGTTTTCGTATGCCGCGGCTATGCTTTGCCGACCCCTAAGGCATCCATGAGCGCGTTCTGCATAATATTTGAGAAATTTACATTGTGCTCCGCGGCAAGCGTGTCGAGCCAACGAGGGATCGAGACATTTTTCCTCACGGACTTTGTGTCATGCTGTTTCCGATAGGCGAGCGTATCGGCTCCGATCAATGTTGCAAAGCTATCGGGCGGGCATTTCAGTTCCCGCAGCGAGGAGGGGGCGGGGATGTTCAATCCTTTCTCTTCCATATGCCACAGCATGAGGTTTAGCGCATCGGCCGCCATATCCATCCCGTCCTGGATAGAGGGACTTTGCGTGAAACACCCCTCAATATCGGGAAACGAGATGAAAAAGCCCGTTTCCTCCGGCTGAAAAACAGCGGGATAAACATATTTCATAGGGGAAACTCCTTTCCGTAACATCTATTTTAGTCCTGCCTGCTTCAAAATACTGTTGGCGAGCCCTATGCCGGCTTCTTGGCCGGCATGGCGCGGGATTTGAAACAATTTCTTCGTAAGAGGGCTGTACCAGATATCATGATTTCCGCCGCTTCGCTCCTTGCGGCAACCGTGCTTTTTGAGTATCTTGATGAGTTCGGATATCTTCATCAACGTTCCTCCTTACTATATAGGTTATGATACGTAATATTGCGTAATATGTCAAGGGAGACCTTTTCCGTTTCCCGGTGTATTAAAACCGTCGGGATATGGTCCGGCCTCCTCTTTTGTCATACTTCTATCGTAATCCTATCAATAACAGATCGGCGGCAAACGATATATCTTGATTGTCCGGCCGCTTTGTTATAAAATAAACAGCAATTGAAAATTGCGGGGAGCGGGACGTCTCCCCCGGAAAGTGGGTTAAATAATGGCGGAATCCGCATGGTCCGTACTTCCTCCGGTCATTACGATCGCGCTTGCGCTCTGGACGAAGGAAGTTTATATGTCGCTCATCATCGGGATTTTTTCCGGGGCAATGCTTTTCACGGGGTTTAACATCCTGGAAGCCGTGCTTATGATGTTCGCGGTGATGGAGGAAAAGATCGGCGCAAACGTGAACATCTTGGTGTTCCTTGCGATCCTCGGCATCCTCGTCGCGGCGATTACGCGCTCGGGCGCGACGCGCGCCTACGGCGAATGGGCGGCGCGCACGATCAGGGGCGAGCGCAGCGCGCTGCTCCTCACGGCGCTGCTCGGCGTTGTGATCTTCATCGACGATTACTTCAACTGCCTGACGGTCGGCACGGTCATGCGGCCCGTTACGGATAAGCTCAAAATCGCGCGGACGAAGCTCGCGTACATCATCGACGCGACGGCGGCGCCGATCTGCATCATCGCGCCCGTATCGAGCTGGGCGGCGGCCGTCGGCTCGTCGCTCCCGGAGAACAGCTCGATCGACGGGTTCTCGCTCTTTTTGCAGACGATCCCGTTTAATCTTTACGCGCTGCTGACGCTCGCGTTCATGATCTTCATCATTTGGACGGGGCGCGACTACGGCGCGATGAGGCGCTCGGTGCGTGAGAATCAAAAGGAATTCTTCGTTCCGGCGGAATACCGTGACAATATGGGAGAAGGCGATGAGGAAGAGGGCAAGGGGACGATGATCGATTTGCTCCTGCCGCTCGCCGTGCTGATCGGCGCCTGCATCTACGGGATGCTCTATACGGGCGGCATCCACGAGGGCAAGAGCGTGGCGCAGGCGTTCGCGGACTGCAGTTCGTCGAAGTCGCTGGTATTCGGCTCTTTCCTCGCGTTCGTCTTTACGGGACTGCTCTATTTGCCGCGCCGCATTCTTTCCTTTACGGAATTTTGCAAGAGTTTCAGCAAGGGGTTCAAGGCCATGGTGCCCGCGATCTTCATCCTGTGCCTCGCGTGGACGCTCTCGGGCGTGTGCAGCGATAAATATCTGAACCTCGGCGGCTTTGTCGGCGGACTCGTCAGCGCGCACGCGTCCATCGTCATGTTCCTGCCGCCGATCTTCTTCCTTGTGGCGCTCGGCCTGTCGTTCGCGACGGGGACGTCGTGGGGGACGTTCGGGATCCTGATTCCGATCGCAATCGCGGTGCTCGGCGACGTGGACAGCTCCGCAATGCTCGTCGTCTGCGTGGCGGCGGTACTCTCGGGGGCGGTCGGCGGGGATCACGCGTCGCCCATCTCGGACACGACGATTCTCGCGTCCGCGGGCGCGCAGTGCCACCATCTCGACCATGTGAACACGCAGATCCCATATGTGTTCACGGTCTCGCTCTGTTCGTTCATCGGCTACGTTGTGGACGGTATGACCCGGAACGGCTGGCTCGGCGTTGCCGCGGGATTTGCGGCGCTCGGCATTGCGATTGCCGTCATCCTCCGGCGCGTGCCGCCGATCGAACGGAAAAATCCAGCGTCGGCATAACCGGCATATGTGCAAGGACTGCGCCCGCGGTCCTTTTTACGTTCCGCAGGTTCACGAATATGGCATTTGTGGTTTTACAGGGCTTTCATTTGTGTTATAATGAAAGGCGGTTTTTAAGGGACCGCCCTCTCATCGGAACGTTCCTTATTCGGATAGAAATAGGAGTTACGCAATGATTCGGATGAAGAATGTCTCCAAGACATACAATAACGGAGTCGTCGCGCTCGATCATATCAATATCGAAATCGGCAAGGGCGAGTTTATCTTCGTCGTCGGCGTGAGCGGCGCGGGGAAATCCACATTCATCAAGATGCTGTTCCGGGAGGAACTCCCGACCGAGGGCGAGCTTTTCGTCAACGGCCACGACGTCGTCCGGATGGATATGAAGGACGTGCCGTATCTCAGGCGCGGCCTCGGCGTCATCTTTCAGGACTACCGACTGCTGTCCGACAAGACGGTTTATGAAAATGTGGCGTTTGCCATGCGCGTTATCGAGGCCCCGCGCCAAATGGTGCAGCGGCGCGTGAACGCGGTTCTCGACGTGGTCGGGCTGCGCGATAAATACAAGAACTTTCCCTCGCAGCTCTCGGGCGGCGAGCAGCAGCGGGTGGCGATTGCGCGCGCGATCGTCAACGATCCCGCGATTCTCATTGCGGACGAGCCGACGGGGAACCTTGACCCGGAGACGAGTTGGGATATTATGGATATTTTTAAACGCATCAATGCGGCGGGGACAACGATCGTTATGGCAACGCATGATAAAGGCATTGTCGATACGATGCAGCGACGTGTGATTGCCATTGAAGGCGGTCATATCGTACGCGACGATATGCACGGAGGCTACGGCTATGAAGATTAGAACCGCCGAATACTATGTGCAGGAGGTCTTTCGATCCCTGCGCCGCAACAACTGGATGACCTTTGCGGCGGTCGGTACGGTCGCCGTGTCGCTCTTCATTCTCGGCGTGTTCCTCATCCTTGCGCTCAACATGAACCGCGCGGCCTCTCTTCTCGAGTCGCAGGTACAGATCAGCGTCTATATGGCGGACGATCTGACGGAGGACGAAGAGGAGGAGCTCGGCGATAAGATCAAGGCCCTCCGGGGGATTGAAAGCGTCAAATACGTCGGCCGTGCGGAGGCGCGGGAGCGTCTCTCCGAGCGCCTCGGCGAGCAGAAATATCTGCTCGATGCGCTCGGCGACAAGAACCCGCTGCCCAACGCCTACGAGGTGACGGTACGCCAGCCGGACATGGTGGAGACGGCGGCAAAGCAGATCGAGCGCATGGACGGCGTCGAGTCGGCGAAGTACGGGCAGGATGTCGTGGAGCATCTTTTTGACATCACCCGGCTCGTGCGCCTCTTCGGCGTGCTGCTCATTCTCCTGCTCGGCGGAGCGACGGTGTTCATCATCGCCAATACGATCCGCCTGACGGTCTTCGCGCGGCGCCGCGAGATCGCGATCATGAAGTACGTCGGCGCGACGGACGCGTTCATCCGTTGGCCGTTCGTGCTCGAGGGCGTCGTCCTCGGCTGTATCGGCGGCGTGATTTCCGCATTCGTCCTGCGCAGTTTCTACGCGGGGGTGGCGAATAAGGTATACGATACGCTCGCGTTCTTCCCCCTCATCCCGCAGTCGCCGTTCATGACGTATGTGAGTATCGTCATCGTTCTGCTCGGCATGGCGATCGGCGCGGCGGGCGCATGGGTATCGCTGAAGCGTTTCTTGAGGGTATGACCGCATGAGCATTGGGAGTAAAAGATATGTGAGCGCGGTACTCGCCGTACTCGTCCTTGCGTCGAGTCCGGTCACGGCCGCGACCCTCGAGGAGGAGCGGGACAGCTACGACGCGCAGGCGGAGGATCTCGGCCGGCAGAGCGACGCGCTTGCGGACAAGATCGATTCGCTCTCGGAGCAAAAGAGGATGCTCGACGAAGCGGCGAGCGAGGCGATCGCCGAGCACAAGGCGCGGCGGGCGGAACTGAACGAGACGCTCGCCCGTCTCGAAGAGAACGAGGAAAAGCTCGCGGCCGCAGAGATCGAATACGAGCGCAAGAGCGACGCCCTCGGCAAGCGCGTGCGCGACATCTATATCAACGGGCAGATATCCTATGTGGACGTGCTCTTTGGGGCGAAGGATTTCTCGGACCTCCTGACGCGCATGGATCTCCTCAAGCGCGTCATCAAGCAGGACTATGAGCTCGTTCACGCCGTGCTCGAACAGCGCGACGCGATGGTTACGCTCAAGGCCGAACTCGAGGAGGACAAGGCCGCGCAGGAACCTCTCGAGAAGAAGGCGCGCGAAGCGCGCCTCGCGATGGAGGACAAGGTTGAGGCGCAGCGGGCTCTCATCGAGCAGATGAAGTACGACAAGGCGACGATCGACCGCAAGCAGGACGAAGCGCGCGCGGCCTCGGAGCGCATCACGCGCATGCTGCAGCGCAGCGGCCTGCGCAACCTGCCCGTGCAGGGTTCGGGCGCGATGATCTGGCCGCTCGCGGGCCCTATCACCTCGCCGTTCGGTTGGCGCACACATCCGATCACGGGGGCGCAGCGTTTCCACAGCGGTATCGATATCGGCGGCGACTACGGCGATCCGATCTATGCCGCGCAGGCGGGCACCGTCGAATACGCGGGCTGGATCTCGGGGTACGGCTACGCCGTGATCATCAACCACGGCGGCGGCATCTCAACGCTCTACGGGCACTGTCAGTCCCTCGACGTGAGTTCCGGCCAAAGCGTGGCGCAGGGCGACCTCATCGCCGAGTGCGGATCGACGGGCAACTCGACGGGGCCGCACTGCCATTTCGAGGTGCGCGTAGACGGGGAGCCGGTGAATCCGCTCGGTTATCTGTGATGAAACGAAAGAGTATATGAGCAGAAAAAAAATAGCTGCCGGCATCGTCCTTTCCGCGCTGGTTGGAAGCCTGCTGACCGTTTTGGCAGCCGGCGCCTTCCTCCGCGCGGCGGGATTTTACGGCGACGACGTACTGCGCCTGTTCGGCGTCATGAAGTTCATCCAGGCGCGTTACGTGAACGCGCCCGATACCACGCATCTCATCGACGGCGCGATCGAGGGCATGGTGGCCTCCTTGGGCGATCCGCATTCCGTCTATATGCCGCCCGGGATGTTCGGGGCGCTGCGGCAGCAGACGGAGGGGGCTTTCGGCGGCATCGGCGTGACGATGGGGTTCAAGGATAAGCGCGTGAAGATCATCTCCGTGCTTGAGGGGACGCCCGGAGAGGCGGCGGGGCTGCGTGCGGGAGACGAGATCCTCGCGGTCGACGGTGCGCCGACGAGCGAGATGCAGAGCGAAGAAGTCGCGATGAACATCCGCGGCAAGGTCGGGACGAATGTTACGCTTCGCATCCTGCGCGACGGAGCGGAGAATGACGTTACGATCACGCGCGCGACGATACAGGTGCCTTCCGTACGCGGGACGATTGTCGACGGGACGACGATCGGCTACATCCGTATCGCGTCCTTCGCGGAGCATACGGGCGACGAGTTCGCCGCCGAGATGAACCGCCTTGCGGGGCTCGGCATGACGTCCCTCATCATCGATCTGAGAGAAAATCCGGGCGGGCTGATCACGAGCTGCGTCGCCGTTGCCGAGCAAATTGTGCCGGCGGGACCGATCGTCTCGGTGGTTGACCGCGACGGGAACGAGGAGACCTACCGCTCCCGTCTTGCGGAGCGGAAATATCCGATCGTTGTGCTCATCGATGAGAACAGCGCGAGCGCCTCCGAGATTCTTGCCGGCGCCCTTCAGGATACGGGCGCCGCGACCGTCATCGGGACAACATCCTACGGCAAAGGCTCCGTGCAGACGGTACTGCCGCTCATGCATGAGGACGGGCTCAAACTCACGGTCGCAAAGTATGCGACGCCGAGCGGCCGCTTCATCGACGGGATCGGCATCGTGCCCGACGTCGTCGTCGAGCGCAGTCCGCAGGATGCGTCCGATGTGCAGTTTGAGGCCGCGAAGCGATGGCTGATCGATCATCCAACTCTCTAATGAAAACATAATTCTGCTCAAAGAAAAGGTTAGCGCCCTTGCGGTAGCATGGGCGCAATTATTTTAGATGCTTGCGATCGAGGAGGTTTTTTTATGTACGGTCAAAAGCGCCGCATGCTTTGTCTGCCCTTGTTTGCCGCATATTTATTTGCGGTGCAGTCCGGGGCGGAGGCGCGCGATCTCTCTCTGCAGGAGGCCGTCGGTACGGCGCTCTCCGCAAACACGGGACTGCGCATCACGCGTCAATCGGAGCATACGGCGGATGCCGCCCTGAAACAGGCGCGCGGCAAGAACGGCGTCTCCGTATCGGCGAGCGACAGTCTGCGTGCGGGCAAGACGAACGGGGAAAGCGAACAGGCATCGAACGGGCTGAATCTTTCGGCGAGCATGCCGCTTTACAGCGGCGGGGCGAACCGGGCGAGCATCAAGTCGGGCGAGATCGGCGCGGCGGCTGCGCGGCTCACGACGGAACGCGCACGGGAAGATCTGAAATACGAGGTGATCGCCGCGTATTACAATGCGGTCGAGGCGCTGAAGAAGACGGAAGTGCAGCGCGAAGCGGTCGGCAACTACGACGCGCATCTCGGGAATGTCACGGCGCTCTACGAGGCGGGGGCGCAGGCGCGCATCGATGTGCTGCGCTCCTCCGTCGAGCTCTCGAACGCGCGGCAGGAGCTCATCAGCGCGGAGAATGCCTACGAAGTAAATCTTGCGACGCTGCGCAATCTCCTCAATATGGACCGCGGCGAGGAACTGCATCTCACGACGGACGTCGCCTACGTTCCTTTTGACAAGGCGGTGCAGGACTGTATTGCCTACGCCTACGGCAACCGGCGGGACCTGCAGGTGCAGAAGGACACGCTTGCCCAGCGGGAACTCGCCGTAGACATCGCGAAGGCCGGGAAGAAGCCGACCGTCAATCTCACGGTCGGCACCGGCATCACCAGTCAATTCCGCCCGCGCAGCGATACGAATCGCGACGTCTCCGCGTCCGTCGGGGTGAACTGGAACATCTTTGACAGCGGCGTGACGCGCGCGCAGATCGACGCGGCGGAGGCCGAGCGCGACACGGCGCTGCTGAATGTCCGCAGGACCGAGGAGACGATCGATCTGGACCTGCGGAAGGCCTATCTGAACCTGCGTGAGGCGGAGAAGCGCTTTACGGCGACGGGGGACGCGGTGAAGCAGGCGGAGGAAGATTATTTCATCGCAAGTCAGCGTTACCGTGCGGGGGAGGGGATCCTCCTCGACGTGCTGGACGCGCAGCTTGCGCTGTCGAAGGCCAAGCAGAACGATATCAACGCACGCTATGACTATGCGCGCTATCGGGCGCAGGTGGAGAATCTGATGGGCGAACCGCTCACCGCGGCGGAACGCGCCGCGGCCGACGGGCTGCCCGAGGTCACACAGGCCGAGCGCGACAGTGCGGACGCCGCAAACCTCGCGACGAGCGCGGCGGTACAGATGACGGTTGCGAAGAATGAGGTGCCCGGCAAATGAAACGGAAGAAAATCATCGGTATCGGTGTGCTGATCGCGGCGGTCGTCGCTTTCGGCGGCTATTACTACTATTCGGCGGGCGAGGCGGAAAAATCCGCGCAGGTCGTTGAGACCGTTGCCGTACAGCGTATGGATATCAAGTCGACCGTCGAGGCGACGGGGACGATACAGCCCGTCGATTCCGTTGAGGTCAGCTCCAAGATCACCGCGCGCATCAGCTCGGTGCTCGTGAAGGAGAACGATACGGTGACGGCAGGACAGACCGTCGCGACGCTCGACGGCAAGGACTACGAGGCGAAGCGGGACCAGGCGCAGTACCGTGTGACGAATACGCGTGCAAAGTACAACCGTATGAACTATCTCGCGGGCATCGGGGCAAAATCCCAGCAGGATCTTGAAGATGCGGCATATAACTACGATACGGCGCAGTCGACGCTCGAAGAGGCGGTCTCCGACGCGAACGAGACCATCATCACCGCGCCGATCTCGGGCGTCGTCGTCGGCGAACCGAAGACGGCGGGGACGATGGCCGTGCAGGGGTCGGACAACCCGACCGTCATCATGCGCATCGCGGATCTCTCGCGCAAGCAGATCAAGGCGAAGGTTGATGAGACCGATATCGGCAATATCCGCGTGGGGCAGGATGCGACGTTCACGGTCGACGCCTTTACGGATCAAAAATTTACGGCGCGCGTCTCGAAGATCTCTCAGACCGACGTTTCAAACAGCTGGGATACGAGTTCATCGAGTTCGTCGAGTTCCTCGTCCTCGAGCGCGAGCGTTATCTATTACTACGTCACGCTCGACGTGGACGATCCGGACAGTATGCTTCTGCCCGCGATGACCGCGCGCGTCGTGATCAATACGGCGGACAAAGCGGATGCGCTCGTCGTTCCCCTTTCCGCGCTCAAGACGGATGCGCAGGGGTCCTACGTGTTTGTCCTCAAGGAGGACGGCACGCAGGAGCAGCGCTATGTCGAGACGGGCATCTACAGCGACGAATACGTCGAGATTCTTTCGGGGCTGGACGAGGGGGAACGCGTCGTCAATACCTACACGTCAAAGGCGGCAAAGGCGGCAAGCAGCGTGAAACAGGACGGCGGACCGCCGCCGTTCTGATGCGGGGGGACATCATGCAGACCAAAGAAACACATCCCGCGGCCATTCGTCTCCACGGCATCCGCAAGGTCTACCGCATCGGCGGGGAGGAGCTCGCGGCGCTCGACGGCATCGACCTCGACATTCATCGCGGCGAGTTTGCCGCGCTGATGGGACCCTCGGGTTCCGGCAAGTCTACGCTGATGAATATTCTCGGCTGTCTTGACCGTCCGACCGAGGGCTCCTACCGGCTCGACGGCGACGAGGTTGCGGGGCTCGACGACGACGCGCTCGCCGTCACGCGCAACAAAAAGATCGGCTTCGTCTTTCAGAATTTCAACCTGCTCCCGCGTATCTCCGCGCTTGAAAACGTCGCTCTCCCGCTTGTCTATGCGGGCGTACGCAAAAAAGAGCGCCTGGCGCGCGCACAGGAAGTGCTCGCATCCGTCGGTCTGGCCGACCGCGGCGGACATCTGCCGAACGAACTCTCGGGCGGCCAGCGCCAGCGCGTCGCGATCGCCCGCGCGCTCGTCAACGAGCCGCATATCATCATGGCGGACGAGCCGACGGGCAACCTCGACACCAAGTCCACGAAAGAGATCATGGATATCTTTGAAAAGATGCATGAGAAGGGGCATACGATCATCCTTGTCACGCACGAGCCGGAAATCGCCGTGCGCGCGAGCCGCCAGCTCCTCGTCCGCGACGGCAGGATCACGCGCGACGAAGGAAAGGGGGTCGTGATGGATGTTGTTTAAGGAATGCTTCGCCATGGCGCTGAATGCGCTCCTTGCGAACAAGCTCCGCTCCCTCCTCACGATGCTCGGTATCATCATCGGTGTCGGCGCGGTCATTGCGATGGTCTCCATCGGCATGGGCGTCCGAACGAGCGTGACGAACTCCTTTGCCAGTCTCGGTACGAATATGCTCATCGTTATGCCGGGCTCCACCAATAAGGGCGGCATCCGCGGTGCAGCAGGCTCGCGCAAATCCCTCAAATACGACGACGCTAAGGCGATTGCAGCCAAAATCAAGGGCATTGACTATGTTTCGCCGACGGTAAACACCTCCTATCAAGTCGTCAACGGCAACCTCAACTGGAATACGGAGGTGATGGGAGTCACGCCGGAGCTGATGCAGATCCGCTCGCTCAAGGTGGAAAACGGCTCTTTCATCACGGCGAGCGATCTCAGCAAACGCAGCCGCGTCGCCGTGATCGGCGCGACCGTCGCCGCGAATCTGTTCGGCGCGGAGAATCCGGTCGGTCAAAATATCCGCATCAATAATCAGCCGTTTAAGGTCATTGGCCTCATCGCTTCGAAGGGACAGTCGTCCATGGGGCAGGATCAGGACGATGTGATCTATATTCCGCTGACCACAGCGCAGGAGCGCATGCTTGCGATCACCCATGTGCAGTCGATCAATATTCAGGTGTCCGACCCGGCGCGCATGGATCAGGTACAGAGCGAGATCGAGACCTTGCTGCGGTCGCGGCATCATATACGTACCGGTACGGAGGACGACTTCACTGTGCGCAATATGACGAGCCTTATGGAGTCCTTTACAGAGAGCACAAATATGATCACGCTGCTGCTCGGCTCGATTGCGGGGATCTCTCTGCTCGTCGGCGGCATCGGCATCATGAACATCATGATGGTTTCTGTTACCGAGCGCACACGCGAGATCGGCATCCGCAAGGCGCTAGGGGCGACCTCGTCGAATGTCCTTATGCAGTTCATGATCGAGTCCATGGTGATCGGCATTGTCGGCGGGGTGATCGGGATTGTGATGGGCGTCTCGCTCTCGGAGACCATTGCAAAATTCGGCGCGCTCGAGACGACGATTTCACTGTTGCCGATCGTCGTCTCGTTCACCTTCGCGGTCGGCATCGGTCTCTTTTTCGGCATCTATCCCGCACGCAAGGCGGCGCGGCTCGATCCCATCGATGCTCTGCGCTACGAGTAAGCGGGAGGATATAGTTTTCGTTTTGTGATGTGTCCCGTGCGGACATGCAAGAGAGGAGAATATCTTATGCGAAAAAAACGTTCTTTCAAGATTCTTTCCGGGATGCTCGTGGCAGCGGCAGTGCTCGTCGCCGTTCCCCTGAACGTCCCTGCAGCACAGGCGCGCTCCTATACGTCTGCGCAGGAGATGGACGGTATGCCCAATCCGATGGTTGAATATCAGTCCGTTGCAGAGGCGGCGCAGGCGGCGGGCTATTATCCCCTGTCACTGTCGGAACTCACGGGCTATCAGGCGGAGCATATCTACGTCATTGCGGGCGACCTCATCGATATCCGTTATGCACGCATCCGGAACGACAACGCAAAGCTGCTCGTGCGCACGGCGCCCGCCAATCTGATGCAGAATGACGATATCAGCGGCATCTATGGCGCAACGTGGAAGAAGGTGACCATGCGCGGTGTCCCCGTGTCGATTGCGGAGGTCAAAGATGAGAACGGGATGACGACCAACTACGCCGCACATTGGGCAGTTGGCGACTATCTCTTTGCGGTACAATCTGAAGGGATTTCCTACACGGCGTTCATGCGCGCCTTGTTGGACGGGCCGGTCGATTTGTCGGTGAACTATTTTACGAAGATAGAGCATCACTCCATGGATGACGATACGATTCCGTATTGAAAAACAGAGATGCAGTACATCGCCGTTCGTTGTTATAGGGAACAGCAGCACGGCGCCGCTGCGAGGGCAGCGTCATTACGTTCAATTACAAATAAAAGAGCCGCATCTTTATCGGGTGCGGCTTCTTCGTTTGTGTACAAATATTTACTTATTGATGACGAGCGCCATAAAGACGAGATCCTCGTTGTCCGAGATGTTCTCGATGGCGTGCGCTTCGCCGTCGCCGCAGAACGTCGTCGTCCCGGGGCCGATCTCGACCTCCGTGCCGTTGTCGTTATAGCGGGCGCGGCCGGAGAGAATATGGTAGGTCTCCGTGTTGCCCTCGTGCCGATGCAGCCCCATCGAGGCGTGCGGCGGGATGGTGACGCGCGCATACATCGCGCATTTGCCGTCGAGCTCTGCCGGACCGAGGAGCTTTTCAATATGGATGGTGCCGCTGCCGCCGAAGCGGTTCTCGGCAGAGATGCGTTCGTGCCGTGTGATCGCCATGCGTGGATCTCTCCTTTTCTTTTTCCATAGAGTTTGATAGAATACAAAAGAGGGCGTTTAGAGAAATATACGCTCCCTATATCTTCTAAAAAAAATATTCGCGGTGGAGGCGCATTTTCCTTTTTATGATCTACGTTTTGAAATTTGGCGCGGCATGGATTCTGCCGCCGGGCATCTTCATCCTCGCGCTTTTTTGTATCGCCGTATATCTTTGGCGGCAGCGTATGAAGGCGGCTGCGGGGCTCCTCGCGGGAATTGCGCTCGTTTTCTATCTCCTCACGACGGGCGCGGTCGCCGACCTCCTGATGGGCGGCCTTGAGCGTACCTATGCAGTGCCGGCGCAGCCGCGGGGAGATATCATCGTCATGCTCGGCGGCGGCGCGATCGGCGGCGTGCAGGATGTGGACGGCGAGGGGATGCTGGCGCCCAGTCCCTCCTCCCGCCTCTTGACCGCCGTGCGCCTTCATGACAAACTCGGGCTGCCGATCCTGCTCTCGGGCGGCAGGGTGTTTAAGGACACGGGCTCGGAGTCCGAGATCGGGCGGCGCGTCCTCATTTCGCTCGGGGTGCCCGCGGATCAAATCTACGTGGAAGCGGACAGCCTCACCACGGGGCAAAATGCGCGCAACACGGCGGAGATCCTGCGCCGCGAAGGTTTTACGCATCCGATCCTCGTGACGTCGGCATTCCACCTGCCGCGCGCCGTGCTGAACTTTGAGAAGCAGGGCGTCGAGGTGACGCCTTATCCGTCGGATTTTTGGGTGCCCGCGCATCCGAACCTCAACCCGCTGAAATTCGCGCCGAGCGTCCCGCCCTTTCAGACCAATGTCACGTTCCTGCGTGAAGAACTGCGGACGTTCATCACGAGGTATTTGGAATGACGAAGAATTTGACCGTAGGCGATCCGCTGCGGCTGCTCTTCTTCTTTACGCTGCCGCTCGTTGCGGGGAATATGATGCAGCAGCTCTATGCGTTCGTCGATACGCTGATCGTCGGGCGGTTCCTCGGGGTCTCGGCGCTGGCGGCGGTCGGCTGTACGGGCAGTTTGATGTTCCTTGCGCTCGGTTTCATCATGGGTTTTTGCGTCGGCATGACCATCTGCACGGGCCAGCGCTTTGGCGCGGGGGATATGGAGGGCGTGCGGCGGAGCGCGGCCGCGTGCCTTGTGCTCGGGACGGCGGTGACACTCCTTCTTACGGCGCTTGTCCTGCCGCTCACACGCCCGCTGCTCATGCTTATGGAGACGCCCGCGGAGATCATTGACGGCGCGCAGGATTTTATCAGCGTTGTTTTCGCAGGGCTCGTCATCTTCCTCTTTCTCTATCTGCAAAACTGCCTCGTGCGCGCGCTTGGAGACAGTAAAATCCCGACCCTGATGCTTGGTATCGCGCTCTTTCTCAACATCGTCCTCGAGCCGATCGCGATTCTCGTGCTGGAATGGGGGATTCCCGGCGCAGCGCTCGCGACCGTCATTTCGCAGGGGCTTGGCGCGCTGATATTCTTCGCCTACATTCGGCGGCGCATCCCCGCGCTCCATGTGCGGCGGTCGGATTTTTTCCTTAACCGAGCGCTGCTTTGGGAGCATCTGCGCGTGGGTCTGCCGATGGGATTTCAGGGCACGGTCATTGCCGTCGGCGCGGTGATTCTCCAAATCGCGCTGAACAATCTCGGCGCGGTTGCCGTTGCCGCGTATGCGGCGTCGCAGAAAATTGACGCCGTCGCCGTCATGCCGATGCTGTCTTTTGGCTACGCGATGGCGGCGTACACCGCACAAAACTATGGCGCGCAGCAGTATGACCGCATTCGTGCGGGGGTGCGCGCCTGCCTGAAACTTTCGATGGGCTTTGCCGTGTTGATCGGAGCGCTGCTCATCGCGTTCGGTACGAATATTCTCGCGCTCTTCGTCGGTGACGATGCGGCGGCAGCCGATGTCATTTCCTACGGTCGTATGTTTCTTATCGTCAACGGTTCCTGCTATCTGATTCTCGCGCTCCTGCTCGTCTACCGGAACGTCCTGCAGGGACTCGGGCAGAGCGTGATGCCGACCGTTGCGGGGGCGATGGAACTCCTTATGCGCGCAGGTGCGGCGATCTTCCTCTGCGCGCAGTTCGGCTTCCTGGGAGCCTGCTTTGCAAACCCTCTCGCATGGATCGGCGCGGGGGTGCCTGTTGCGATTGCGTATTATTGGACGGAGAAAACGCTCGGCGCGGATCGGGATGTTTGCGCCTGACTTTTCACTAAAAAAGCTGCTGCACGAAGGGCGATACGTTCGTGCGGCAGCCTTTTTATCTACAGCATATTTCTCAAAAATTCCTTTGTCCGTTCCTCGCGCGGTGCGGAGAAGAGCGCGTCCGGCGCGCCCTCTTCGACGATGCGGCCGTGCTCCATGAAGATGACGTTCGTCGCGGCCTCGCGCGCGAACGCCATCTCGTGCGTGACGACGATCATCGTCATGCGCTCGGCGGCAAGCGCGCGCATCGTGCGCAGCACTTCGCCCGTCAGTTCGGGGTCGAGCGCGGAGGTGGGCTCGTCAAAGAGCATGATGTCCGGACACATCGCGAGCGCCCGCGCGATGGCGACGCGCTGCTGCTGGCCGCCCGAGAGCTGTGCGGGATAGGCGTTCTCGCGATCCGCAAGCCCGACCTTTTGGAGAAGTTCCCGGGCGTAGGGGAGAATCGCGCTCTTTGCCATCCCCTTGACATGACACGGCGCCTCGATGAGGTTCTCGATGACCGTCATATGGGGGAAGAGATTGAACTGCTGGAAGACCATCCCCGTGGAGGCGAGGATATCGCGCGCCGCACGCGGCTCCGCGTAGGCTGCCTGCATCTCGCCCGGCTTTGTTTGGCAGAGCGCCCTGCCGCGGATGACGATATCGCCGCTGTCGACGGTTTCGAGCTTGTTGATGCAGCGGAGCAGCGTGGATTTCCCGGAACCCGAGGGGCCGATGATCGCGAGGACTTCGCCGCGCGCGAGCGAGAGATCGATGCCGCGCAGCACCTCCGTTCCGCCGAATGTCTTGCGGATGCCGCGCATCGTGAGCATCGTTTCCGTATCAACGGTCATATCTGCCATAGTGCGCCTCCAATTTTTTGAATCCCCAAGTGAGCACGGCGGTCATCGCAAGGTAGAACGCCCCCGCAATGACGAGCGGCGTCATGTCGAACTCGCGCTGAACGATCGTGCGCGCAACGCGCAGGAGGTCGTTCATGGCGAGGATGTAGACCAGCGACGTGTCCTTGACGAGATTGATCGTCTCGTTGCTGACCGGCGGCAGCGTAATGCGCAGCACCTGCGGCAGAATGATCCGGCGCAGGGCGAGCGGATAACTCATACCGAGGACGCGCGCCGCCTCGTACTGTCCGCGCGGCACCGCCTGGATGCCCGCGCGGAAGATCTCCGCGAAGTACGCCGCGTAGTTCAGCACAAAGGCCAGGAACGCGGCGGAGAGATCCGACAGCTTGATGCCGATCATCGGCAGGGCAAAGTATACGAAGAGCAGCTGGAGCATCAGCGGCGTGCCGCGCATGACCCAGATGTAGAAGTCGATCAGTCGGCCGAGGATCCGGCTGCGCGAAAGGCGTCCCAGCGCAACGAAGAAGCCGAGCGGCAGCGAAAGCGCGAGCGTAACGCAGAAAATCTCGAGCGTGACCGTCGATCCCTCGAGCATGAGGAGGGCGGTATCCAGTATTTTATCCATCATATCTCCCGGCGTGAAAAAGGCTGCCGCAGGGAGCGCGGCAGCCTCGTTCCGTGCAGTTACTTAACCAAATTCGTTTGGAACCACTCTTCCGAGATCTTTGCGGCCGTGCCGTCCGCCTTCATCTCGTTCATGACCTTCTGCACTTCGTCGCGCAGCGCCGTATTGTCTTTTGCAAAGGCGATGCCGAGCTCGCCCTTGGGGCCGATCGGGATGTTGCGCTCTTCGATTTTATCGGGGTGTTTGCTCATGTAGTAGCGCCCGACAATCCGGTCGCCGACCACCGCGTCGAGACGCCCGTTCTCAAGATCCATAAAGGTCGCGACGAAATCGGGATATTTCTTGACCTCTTTGACGTCCTTTTTATAGAAGTCAGTCGCGTCGATGTATTCCTCCGCCGTACTTGCGCTCTGCGTGCCGATCACCTTGCCGGCGAGGCTTTGCTCGTCGGTAATCGCAGTGTCGCCTTTGCGGACGAAGATGACCTGTTGGCTGTCCATGTAGGGATCGGAGAAGAGCATGTTCTCTTTGCGTTTTTCCGTGATATCGAGTCCGTTCCACAGGATTTGGACGCGGCCGCTCTTGAGCTCGGCTTCCTTGCTCGACCAGTCGATCGCCTTGAACTCAACCTCGCGCCCGAGCCGCTTTGCCGCTTCCTTCGCGAGGTCGATGTCGAAGCCGACGATCTCGTTCTTTTCGTCCTTAAAGCCCATCGGCGGGAAATTGTCGTCGAGTCCTACGACAATTTTCCCCTTGTCTCCGTCCTTCGCAGGCGCGCCGGTCTTATCCCCTCCGCCGCAGCCCGCGAGCAGAGCGGCGGACATCATGGTCACGGCGGCTCCGGTCAAGATTGTTTTCCAATTCATCTTTTCCACTCTCCTTTTGCTGTTCTTTAACAAGATAAAGTGATGACGTGTTGATATTATAAGCGAAAGGATAAAATTATGTCAAGTATTTATTTTGTACAGGCAGGTTTTTTCTAAGAAAGGTAGAAATACATTATAGATATCATATTCGTATAACATTGACCGCGTAAACCGGGGGAGGGCTTACATTGCGTGCAATATCCGTGGACGATCTTGACAATGGAATGATACTTGCGCGAACGATCGTCAATGCCAAGCGCGTCGTCGTCGTGTCCGAGAACACCGAACTGACGCAGGCGCACATCACACGGCTTAAATTCCTGAAGATTCCCGTCGTTTACATCAAGGATGAGAACGAGCTGAAAGAGGCGATATCGCCGATTTTCTCGCGCAGCAATCTCTTCATCAAACAGTATGAAAACGTTGTCGGCACGGCAAAGTCCATCTTTGAACAGACGAAGAAGACGGGGAAGGTGCCCGTTGAAGAGACGAACGATATGGTGCAGGGGGATCTCCTGCCGCTCTCGCGCCGCAGCGGAGCAATCGATTACCTCAACGAGCTGAACCACCTCGCGAGCGACATCTACAACCACTCGCTGCGCGTGTCGATCCTTGCGGGCGTCTTTGCGAAGTGGATGCGGCTCGACCGTGAGACGGCAAAGGATATCGTGATGGCCGGTTTCCTGCACGATGTGGGAAAGGCAAGGTTCGATCAGCGGCTGCTCGAGAAGAACATCGATACGCTTACGGGGGAGGACTACGAGCGCTACATCCAGCATACGGTCGACGGGGCGCAGATCCTCAACGGGATTGCGGGGCTCACGGAGGGCGTGCGTCTGACGGCGCTGCAGCATCATGAGCGCATGGACGGGAGCGGGTTCCCGTTCAACGTCAAGGGAGACGATATCCATCTCTACGCGCGCATCGTTGCCGTTGCGGATCTCTACGACAATATTACGATTGAGCGCGAGGGCTATCCTCGCCGGACGCCGTTCGACGCGGTGGCGGTGATCGCCGGACAGATGTATACGAAGCTCGATCCCACGGTCTGTATGGCCGTTCTGACGAATATTAAAAATGCGTTCCTCGGGTCGCGCGTGCTCCTCAGCAACCATCGCGAGGGGACGCTCGTCTCCTACCCGCACGGCGTCGTTCCGATGCCGATCGTTTCAATAGGCGACGACGAGATGATCGATCTCAACGAGCAGAGGGAAATTTCGATTCTCGAATACAACCCGAAGTAAATCAAACGGCATATGAAAACGCCCGTCGGATGATTCCGACGGGCATTTGCGTTTCGTTTTTTACTCTACCGACTGGATCACGTTGTACCATTGGAGCACGGCGTCGTAATTCTGTTTGAGCCGGCGCGGCGGGATGTTCTCTTCGCCGCACAATGTGATCACGCGGTCCCAGTCGCCCTGTTCGTAAGCGACGGCAAGATCGAGAACTCTGCGCAGGTCGTTTTCCTCGCCGAGCAGCGCGGCGTTGAGTTCGGGCGAGAGCGCGATCTCTTTGAGGATTTCCTCCATCGGCTGGTTCAGCAGCGCGTCGATGAGGGAGAACATGCCGAGCAGGAAGCCGGTGTCCGGCGTAACGTTCGGACGGTTGAGATCCTCTGAGATCAGCTCGCAGAACTTCGCGCGCAGGAGCGAGATGGTGAAGAGTTCGGACGGCTTGTCCTTCGAGAATGTCTGCAGGCTGACGAGCGTCACCCAGCGGCGGATCCCTTCGAAGCCGAGCAATACGGTCGCTTGATGCAGATTCGACACGTTGTGCGTGAGACCTATGCCGACGGAATTGATGTAGGTGAGCAGCTTATGCACGAGATTGGTATCCGACGAGATGGCGTCGGTGATGGAGGAAAAGTCGAATTCGGGGCGGTTGATCTCCTTGAGCAGACGCATCTGCGAGAGCATACTGCTGCTGAGTTTTCTTTTGCTCAGCACGGTCGGCTTGCAGAAGAAGTACCCTTGGAAAAGCACATAACCAAACGCCAGCGCCTGTCGGAACTCGTCCTCCGTCTCGATCTTTTCGGCGAGCAGACGCACGTGGGCGGGGAGAATCTCCCGCAGTTTCCGGCGCTCTTCGGGATCCGTCGTGATGCGGAAATCCACCTTGATGATGTCCGCCATTTGGATCAGCGGCTCGTAGCCGGGCATGAGGACGAAATCGTCCAACGCGATCTTGTAGCCCGCTTCTTTCAGTTCCTTCACGGCGTTGAGGATCTCGGAGCGAGCCTGCACGGTCTCGAGAATCTCCACCACGATGGTGTCGGCGGGCAGGAGTTTTGGCGCGCGGTCGAGCAGGTTTTTCTCCGTGAAGTTGATGAACGCTTTCTTATTCGAGACGAGCTTCTTCATACCGAAATCCAGCATCGCGTTCACCATGACGCTCTGTGTGGCGACGTTGCCGTCCAAGCGCGGGTCGAAAGCGTTCTTTAGTCCGCTGCGAAAAAGTATTTCGTAAGCGAATACGCCTTTTTTCTTGTCCAAAATGGCCTGGCGTCCGATGAATAATTCGTCCATAAGATCGGCCTCTTTCTGTCGGTGAAAAATCCCAAAGGTTCCGTTGTGTCGTCATACGTAATTTTATGTGACGCATATTATAACATAGTTCCTGCGAAAAAGAAATGAAAAAGCGCCGCTTTATGATATAATGAGAAAAAACAACCGGGATGTGGTAACTTTTGCTTCAGGATATCCAAATCGGCCGATATTTGCCGGGGGATTCCTTCCTGCACCGTATGGACGCGCGCGTGAAGATCCTCCTGCTCGTCGGCTTTTTGCTGCTCGTTTTCTTTGTGGAAAATCCGGCGGGCGTCGCTGTGCTTTGCGCAGCGACGGCGCTCCTCATGGTGACCTCGCGGGTTCCTCTCATGCTGCAGCTGCGCTCCGTCCGTCCGATTCTGTGGATCGTCGTCTTTACGTTTCTTGTGCATCTCTTTATGACGCCGGGCACGGCGGCGTTCCGCCTCGGCGTGTTCACGGCAACGTGGGAGGGACTCGCGCGCGGCGGCTATATCGGCCTGCGTCTCATCCTGCTCATCCTGCTCAGCACGCTGCTGACGCTGACGACGAGCCCGCTGCGGCTGACGGATGGGCTTGAGGCGCTCATGTCTCCGCTGCGCCGTGTGGGCATCCCGGTACACGAGCTCTCGATGATGATGACGATCGCGCTGCGTTTCGTACCGACGCTGCTCGAGGAGATGGACCGCATTATGAAGGCGCAGAAAGCGCGCGGGATGGATTTTGAGCAGGGAAATATCCTGCGCCGCCTGCGCGCGGTTGTCCCCATCCTTGTGCCGCTCTTTCTCTCGGCATTCCGGCGCGCGGACGAACTTGCGCTCGCAATGGAAGCGCGCTGCTATCACGGGGGCGAGGGGCGCACGCGGATGAAGGAGATGCGCGTGGGGCGGCTCGACTATGCGGCAATCGGGATCTTTTTGGCGGGCGCGGCGTGCGTCTACCTTGCGAGCCTTGGAGGACTGCGTCTTGCGCCCTGAGCATGTGGAGATGATGAAGGCGCGCGCACGGAACCTTGCTCTGCGCGTTGCCTATGACGGGACGAACTACCGCGGGTTCCAGCGGCAGTCGCCGCCCGTCGTCGCCGTACAGAACGTGCTCGAGGTGGCGCTCGCGCAGGTCTGCGGAGAGCCGGTGGAAATTGCCGCGGCGGGGCGGACGGACGCGGGCGTGCATGCCTACGGGCAGGTGGTGAATTTCTTCACCGACGGGCGGATTCCTGCCGCGCGTCTGCCGCGTGCGGTGAACGGGCTCCTGCCGCCCGACATTGCCGTCACGGAGGCATGGGAAGCGGCGCGGGATTTCAGCGCGCGCCATGCGGCGACAGGCAAGGCGTATCTCTATCGTATCGAGCGGTGCGCGGTTCCAAATCCGTTTACGCGCAGCTATGCGTGGCAGATCTTCCGGCCGCTCGATGTCGAGGCGATGCGTACGGCGCTTGCGCTCCTCGTCGGAACGCACGACTACAGCTCGTTCCGTGCGGCGGGAGGGAAACCGATGTCGCCCGTGCGGACGCTGGACGAGATCCGGTTGGAGGCGGAGGTGGACGGGCGCCTTACCTGCTATATCCACGGCAACGGATTCCTCTATCATATGGTGCGGAATATTATGAGTACGGTCGTGCATGTGGGACTTGGGGATATTTCGACGCGGCGGTTTGCCGAGATCTTTGCCGCGCGGAACCGGAAACTGGCGAGTCCGACGGCACCGGCCTGCGGGCTGTATCTCCTTCGCGTGGACTACGAAGGGAATCCCCGTACGGCGGAATGAAAGGAGCGGAGGACATGGAGCGGCAGGCGGCAGAGCGGCTGGTGGCCGAGGCGGCGCGCGAGGTGCGCCGCGGATCGCTCGATGCGGGGGCACACGGCAGTCATGTCGTGGCGCTCGTCAACGAGATTCTCGATGCGGCGATCGCCGCGGGCGCGACGGATATTCACCTCGAACCGCAGCGCGACGGACTCCGCATCCGCCTGCGTGTCGACGGTCTGCTGCAGGAGCGCCCCGTTCCTCTGCCTGCGGAGCTCGCCCCGGTCGTCATTGCGCGGCTGAAGGTGATGGCGGGCATTGATATCGCCAAGCGCAACCGGCCGCAGGACGGACAGCTGAGGCGTGCCAGCGGCGGGCGTGCGGTCGATATGCGTGTCGCGGTGCTTCCCGTCGTCGACGGGGAGCGCATGGTCGTGCGCATTCTGGATGCCGACGCACGCTTCCTCGGCTGTGCGGAACTCGGCTTTTCATCCAAAAATCTCGCGCTGTTCGAGGGCCTGATCCGTCGCCCTACCGGATTGCTGCTCCTCTGCGGACCGATGAACTCGGGCAAGACGACGACCCTCTATGCGGCGCTTTCGGCGCTCAATGATCCGAGCTGCAATATCATGACGCTCGAGGATCCCGTGGAGCGGCGCATTGAGGGCGTCAGCCAGATTCAAGTGAATCCGGAAGCGGGGCTGACTTTTGTGGCGGGACTGCGCGCCGCGCTGCGGCAGGATGCGCAGAAGATTCTGCTCGGCGAGATCCGCGATCGCGAGACGGCGGAGATGGCCGTGCGCATCGCGCTCACGGGGCACGCGCTTTTCTCGACGCTCCATACGGAGGACGCGGTGTCGGCCGTGTTCCGCATGGTGGAGATGGGCGTGCCGCGCTATCTCCTCGCCGCGACGCTCTCGGGCGTCATTGCACAGAGGCTGGTGCGGCGGATCTGTCCGCACTGCCGCGAAACCTATGAAGTGGCGCCCGCGTCGCATGAGGCACTTCGGTTGGGGCCGCTGTACCGAGAAGGCCTGACCCTCACGCGCGGCGGCGGGTGCGTTCATTGCCGCGGCACCGGGTACCGCGGACGCATGGCGATTCACGAAGTGCTCCCCATCTCGGGGCGCATTCGTGCGGCAATCCTTCGGGAGGAAGATAAAGAAACGCTGCGTGCGGCGGCGGAAGCAGACGGCGTGGAGACGCTGTGGCAGGACGGCCTTGCAAAGGCGATTGCAGGCGAGACGACCTTGGATGAAGTCGGGAGGGCACTCTATGGATGAGCAGGCGCTGTGGGAGGATATTCTTCGGCGCGCGATGACGGCGGAGGCATCCGATCTGCATGCCGCGGCGGATCAGCGCGTGCAGATGCGCCGCGACGGCGTGCTTTATGCCGAAGAAATGGTGCCGAGCGCGGCGTTTATGCGCGCGCTCGCGGTGCAGATGCTCTCGGAAGCGCAGAGGGCGGAGCTGGCCGCGCACCGCGACGTCGACTTTTCATGGCGGTATGAGGGCCGGCGGTTTCGCGGCAATATATACGGCGTCCGGGATGTGCCGGCGCTTGCGCTTCGCCTTCTGCCCGCACGGATCCGAAGTGTGGAGGAGATCGGGATGCCCGCGGCGCTCCGCACCTTGTGTACCGCACGCGAAGGTCTGGCGCTTGTCTGCGGGGCGACCGGCTCGGGCAAGACGACCACGATTGCCGCTTTGCTGCAGGCGGTCAATCAAACGCGTGCGGCGCATATTGTGACGCTTGAGGATCCGATCGAGTATATTTTTGAGCCGGCCCGCGCGTTTGTAAGCCAGCGCGCCTTGGGGCGCGATTTTATTTCGTTCCCGGCGGCCGTGCGGAGCGCCCTGCGGGAAGACCCGGATATCGTGCTCATCGGTGAGATCCGCGACCGCGAGACGATGGAGGCTGCCCTTTCGGCCGCGTCGACGGGGGTTCTTGTCCTTGGCACGCTCCATACGCGGAGCGCGGAGCAGACGGCAATGCGTGTGGAGAGCATGTTTCCCGCGGATGTGCGCGACGCCGTGCGGGCACAGTTTGCAGACGTCGTGACGGGGATCTTTGCCCAGCGGCTCGTACCGGGAAAGGACGGCGGCCGCGTTGCCGTGATCGAGGCGCTCTGCGCGACGCCCGCGGTGCGCAACATGATCCGCCAAGGGCATTACGGGCAGCTCGGCTCCGTGATGATGAGCGGCGCCGCACAGGGGATGCAGACGTCCGCGATGGCCGAGGCGGCGCTGCGTGCCGCGGGGCTTATCCTATGAAGCCCTTTTCCTATCGTGCCTGTACGTCGGACGGCCGGCGCGTTAAAGGGCGGATCGAGGCGGAGACCGCGGTTGCTGCGGCGCGCGCTCTTGCCGCCGACGGGTTGGTCGTCGTGCAAATCGAGGAGCGGCGGCATATTTTTCCGATGAGGCGCATGCCTTTGCAGCTGCGCGGCCGCGTGGCGGAGGAGGAACGGATCGCTCTTTTTCAAGAGCTTGCCGCGCTTCTTGCCGCGGGGCTGCCTCTCCATGAGGCGTTGGGCAGGCTTGCGGACGGAACGAACGAAACGTCTGCGTTCGGCAGACTTGTCCGCGCGCTGCATGCAGAGGTGCTGCGCGGCACCGCATTGTCGCGGGCGATGGAACGGCACCCCGAGGATTTTCCGCCCAGTATTGTCGGTATGGTGCGCGCGGGCGAGGAGAGCGGAACGCTGGACGTAATCTTTGCCGAGGCGGCGGCGTTTTTGACCGAGGCGCATACGCTGCGGGAGTCTCTCAAGAGCGCGTTGGCTTATCCGATTTTTCTCCTTGCGGCAACGGCATGTTCTATTGTGTTGATGACGATATTTGTGCTGCCTGTGTTTGCCTCGCTCCTGCGGGATCTTGGCACGGAGCCGCCGCTGCCGACGCGGATCCTGCTGACGGCCGCGGATACGGCCGCCGCGCATCCCTATCTCTTGATTTTTGCACTCTCGGCACTGCTCATGGGAGGCGTTGTCTTAGTGCGTATCCCCGCGCTGCGGTTCCGGATCGACGCCGCGCTCCTGCGTATTCCTATCCTCGGACGTTTCATTCGCTTTGCGGCCTGGGGGATGATCCTGCGGACGCTTGCCATCCTCATGCACAGCGGCATCCGCCTCGATCGCGCCGTGCATCTAGCGCGGTCCGTGGCGGGGAACCGTGTGCTCGCCCGCTCGTTGGAACGGGTGGAGCGAGGGCTCCTTCAGGGGCAGACCCTGGCGCGGGCGCTGTCTCGGGAAAATCAGCTGCCGCAGATCCTGCAGGGAATGCTTGCGGCCGGGGAGTCCGCCGGGGATCTTGAACGCCTCCTGCGTCAGGCGGCGGAGTATTGTAAACGCATGTCGCAGCAGCTCTCCGCGCGTATGGAATCATTGGCCGAGCCTGTGATGATCGTCATGATTGCGTGCGTCATCTTCTTTGGCGTTCTTTCCTTTTTGCTGCCGGTTTTTGAGGCGATGGATCAATTGATGTAGAGGGGAACGCGCTCCGCGCCCCGCCTTATACGTCGGCGACGATTTTCAGATCAGCCGTATGGAAAATGCGGCATTGAACAGCGGGAAATAAACGCACTAAAAAACCGGCAACCGCTCTCTTTCGAACAGGCTGCCGGTTTATACCGATATCATCATAAAACTTAGATCCGTCCTTATTCAGTTGTGGCGGCTCGTCTCCGTCGTGCGAATCGCCGCGTGCGTTCGCGCCGGCGGAACCGGTCTATTTTGTACGTTCAGCTGAAACCGTTTTGGAGATCTCGTAGATTCATCCAATTTGCGCGCTTGGTTTTCGAAATCGAATCGTACAGATGGACATGTCATCTGCCCCGACAGTCGGGGAGTGACGACGCTGCGACCAGCCTTGCTGACACTATGCCATGGGAGCGCCGATGTGTCGTGCGCTCGTTGATTCTTCAAAGATGCATTCCCGTCAAGGGGCCCGGTCGCCGCGCTGAAGAATTTGTGTCAATAGACATTCTCCTTTCTGCTACTGTCGAACTGAGGAGATATATCTCTTTTCTGTGTTTATCATAGCATAAATGCGTATCCGGAGCAAGCTTTTTTTGCAAAATTACAGGATATTTGATACGATGGGTTATACTAAATACAGTCTAGATTTTTCTCCGGGAATCTCGCTTGCTGCCGCAATTCAGGGTCGACCGGCTAAAGCGATGCCGCGGGATTTTAGACTTGACAGCATTCCTGATTGTGGCTATAATATCCCATGTCGCGCATAACGCGGCGGGAAGACATTGTGCGGAAGTAGCTCAGTGGTAGAGCACCACCTTGCCAAGGTGGGGGTCGCGAGTTCGAGCCTCGTTTTCCGCTCCATTGTTCGGCGACATAGCCAAGTGGTAAGGCCGAGGTCTGCAAAACCTTTATCCCCAGTTCGATTCTGGGTGTCGCCTCCAAATAAGAAACACAGTCCGGAAAGCGTCTTCCGGACTTTTTTACTATCTGTGTCATGGGGAAGGAAACGAATGTCCACGGGACGCTATAAGATACTCGTCTACGGATGCCAAATGAATATCGCGGATGCCGAGCGCATGGAGGGGCAGCTCCAATCGGTCGGCTACGCGCGGTCGGAGGATATGGAGACCGCCGACGTGATTCTCATCAACACATGCTGTGTGCGCGAGTCCGCGGAGGATAAAGTCTACGGCAAGATTGGCGAGATAAAAAAACTCAAAGAGCGAAATCCGAATCTCATCTTCGGCATCGCGGGCTGCATGGCGCAGAAGGAGGGCGACCGCCTCATGCACCGCGCGCCGCACATCGACTTCGTGCTCGGCACGGGCAAGGTCCAGGAGCTGACGCGCATCATCGCGGAGATCGGCGCGGAACGCTCGCCCGTCGTCGATACGGCGATTGGGAGTGCCATTGCGGAGAACCTTCCCATCGCGCGCGGCGGCCGGTTCTCGGCGTGGGTGCCGATCATGTACGGCTGCAATAATTTCTGTACGTTCTGCATCGTCCCCTATGTGCGCGGGCGCGAGCGCAGCCGCACGCCCGGGGACGTCGTGGCGGAGGTGCGCCGCGCGGTCGAGGGGGGGTATACCGAGGTGACGCTCCTCGGGCAGAATGTGAACTCCTACGGAAAGGACCACAAGCAGGCAGACTTTGCCGACCTCCTGCGCATGGTGGACGAGGTGGAGGGCATCCGTCGTGTGCGCTTTATGACGTCGCATCCGAAGGACATCAGCGATAAACTCATCGATACCATCAAAAACGGGCGGCACATCTGCGAGCATATCCATCTCCCCGTGCAGTACGGCAGCAACCGCATCCTGAAGGCGATGAACCGCGTCTACACGGTGGAGTCCTACCGCGAGCGCGTGCGGCGCGTGCGTGAGGCGCTGCCCGAAGCGAGTCTCACGACCGATCTCATCGTGGGGTTCCCGGGGGAGACGGAGGAGGATTTCGCCGCAACGCTCGACTTCCTGCGCGAGATCCGCTACGACTCGGCGTATACGTTTCTCTACTCGAAACGTTCGGGCACGCCCGCGGCGCGCATGGAGGATCAGGTGCCGGACGACGTGAAGCACGCGCGGCTGAACCGCCTCATGGAGGAGCAGAACAGAATCAGCCGCGCGATCAACGAACGGCTTGCGGGTGAGACGCTCGAGGTCATGGTCGAGGGGGAGAGCAAGAACGACCCGGCCGTTTGGAGCGGGCGTACGCGCACGAATAAGATCGTGCTCTTCCCCCACGGCACGGAGCGGGCGGGCGATTTCGTCCGCGTGCATATCGACCGCGCGCAGACATGGGTGCTGAAGGGCGAAATCTGTTAAGGGTGCAGAAACAGACGCAAAAGAATCCGATGTGAAGAACATACCATAATAAGGAGGATCGCCGTGGAGCAACAGAATATCACGCCGATGATGCAGCAGTATCTCGCGGCAAAAGAAGCGCATCCGGGCGAGCTGCTCTTTTTCCGTCTCGGCGATTTCTACGAGATGTTCTTCGACGACGCGAAGATCGCGGCGAAGGAGCTCGGCCTGACGCTGACGAGCCGCAGCGGCGATCTCGACAAGAATCCCATGTGCGGCGTGCCCTACCATGCGGCCGACAGCTATATCGCGCGCCTCGTTGCGAAGGGGTTCAAGGTCGCGATCGCCGAGCAGATCGGCGATCCGAAGGCGAAGGGGCTGACGCCGCGCGAGGTGGTCAAGGTCGTGACGCCCGGCACCGCCCTCTCCGACGAAGTGTTAAAGGATGCGTCGAACGTCTACATTGCCCTCCTGCACGAGACGGCGCCGGGATGCTGCGCGCTCGCGGGGGCGGATATTTCGACGGGCGAATGCTTCTACGCCGCGTATGCGGGGGAGAGCGCCGCGCAGCAGATCCTCGACGAACTCTATCGGCGGATGACGGCGGAGCTGCTCTTTACCGAGGGACTGTCGATTGCGGACGATGTGCGCGCGTTTGTACGGCAGCGCCTGCCGCACTGCGCGATTTCGATCGTCTCGGCGGATGCGGGGGCGGAGGCTCTGCTCGCGCGGCATTTCCCGCCGGAGGAGATTCCGGCGGATGCGGGCGCGCGTACGGCGGTCGCGGCGCTTCTGCGCTATCTGCACGACACGGTCATGGCCGATCTCTCGCAGATCAATCGCCTTGCCTTCCTCGATGCGGCGGCGAGCATGCAGCTTGACACCTACACGCTGCGCAATCTCGAGATTACGCGCAGCCTGCGGGACGGCGGCAAGAAGAACACCCTCTTTGACGTGCTCGACTTCACGCGCACGCCGATGGGGACGCGTCTCCTCAAATCGTGGCTCGAGCACCCGCTGCTTGCGCCGCACCGCATCGACGCGCGGCTTGACGCCGTGGCGGAACTCGCGGATGCGTCGTCCCTGCGCGGCGCGCTGCGTGAACACCTGCGCTCGGTCTACGACTTCGAGCGCCTTTTGACGCGCATCGAAACGCAGTCCGCGAACGCCCGCGATCTCGTCGCGCTGCGCGTGTCTCTGGCGGCGCTCCCCGCTGTGCGCGAGACGCTTGCAGCGGCACGGAGCCGTTTGCTCATGCGCGCCGCCGCAGGCATCGAGACTTTTGACGACCTGCAGGGTCTCCTCATGCGGGCGATCGTCGACGAGCCGGGGCTTTCCGTTCGCGATGGAGACATCATCCGCAGGGGCTACAACGCGGAGCTCGACGAGCTGCACCGCTTTTCCCATGACAGCAAGTCGCTCCTGCAGGAGATGGAGGAGCGCGAGCGGGAACGCACGGGCATCAAGACGCTCAAGATCGGCTACAATAAGGTGTTCGGCTATTATATAGAAGTGCGCCACAGCGGCAGCGACCGCGTGCCCGCGGACTACATCCGAAAGCAGACGCTCGCGAATGCGGAGCGTTTCATCACCGAGGAGCTGAAGGAGTTCGAGACGAAGATTCTCGGCGCACAGGAAAAGATTACTGCGCTCGAGTACCATTTGTTCACCGAACTGCGGGACCGCGTGAAGGAGCGGCTCGTCCCCATTCAAGCCGTCGCCCGCACAATTGCGCGCGTCGACGTTCTCCAGAGCATGGCGGAGGCTGCCGCATCGTACCGCTACGTGCGCCCCGTAATCCGCCCCGCATCCGACGGCGAGATCGTCATCAAGGACGGGCGGCATCCGCTCGTGGAGCGGCTCCTGGGGCGCGACATCTTCGTGCCGAACGACACGCACCTCAGCCACGGCGGGACGGAGACCATGCTCATCACGGGGCCGAACATGGCGGGCAAATCCACCTATATGCGGCAGGTCGCGCTCTTAACGCTCATGGCGCAGGTCGGCAGTTTCGTTCCCGCGCGGTCGGCGGAGATCGCGCCCGTCGACCGCATCTTTACGCGCATCGGCGCGAGCGACGACCTCGTGAGCGGGCAGAGCACGTTCATGGTCGAGATGAACGAGGTCGCGCAGATTCTGCGCGAGGCGACGCGGGACAGCCTCGTCATTCTCGATGAGATCGGACGCGGGACGAGCACGTTCGACGGCATGAGCATCGCGCGCGCGGTCGTGGAGCATATCGACGCGCGCATCCATGCCAAGACGCTCTTTGCAACGCATTATCACGAGCTCACGGAGATGGCGAATGAGCGTATCCGCAACTACTGCATCGCCGTACGCGAAAAGGGGCGCCGGGTCGTGTTCCTGCGGCGCATCGTCGCGGGGGCGGCGGATAAATCCTACGGCATTCATGTCGCGCGGCTCGCGGGACTCCCGCCGAAGGTAACGGAGCGTGCAGAGGAGATTCTGCATACGCTCGAGCAATGCGCCGTGGGGCAGCGTGCCGCGGCGGCTGCGGGGCAGCCAGAGCCGGATATGCCGCCCGCGCCGGAGGAGCCGGGGATGGCGTCGCTCTTTGAAGGCGGCATGCTTGAAGAGCTGCGCGGACTCGACGTGATGACGATGACGCCGCTCGAGGCGATGAACACACTCTACCGCCTGCAGGAGCAGGCGCGGAAGGAGGCGGGGCAGATATGACGCGGATTCATGTGCTGGACGATGCGACCATCAATAAGATCGCGGCGGGCGAGGTCGTTGAACGCCCCGCCTCCGTCGTGAAGGAACTCGTGGAGAACGCGATCGACGCGGGCGCAACCGCCGTTGAGGTGGAAATCATGGGCGGCGGAACGAGCTTCATCCGCGTGACGGACAACGGGCGCGGCATGGCGCGCGCGGACGCCGAGACGGCGATTCTGCGCCATGCGACGAGTAAAATCGCCTCCGCCGCCGATTTGCAGACGGTCGGCACGCTCGGCTTCCGCGGCGAGGCGCTGCCGACGATCGCCTCCGTATCGCGCTTTTCCCTCCTCACGCGTACGGCGGACGCCGACCTCGGCACGCGTGTCGACATCATCGGCGGCAAGCCGCCCGAGATCGAGGAGGCGGGCTGCGACGCCGGAACGACCGTGCGCGTTGAGGAGCTCTTTTTCAACACGCCCGCGCGGAAAAAGTTCCTCAAAACGGACCGCACGGAGGCGGGCAAAATCAGCGACTACGTGATCATGCTCGCCCTTTCGCGCCCCGATATTGCGTTCCGGTTCGTCAACAACAACCGGCTGACCCTCATGACGGCGGGGGACGACAGCCTCCGTCGGACGATCGAGAGCATCTACGGCGGCGACGCCGCGGGGGCGCTCATCCCGCTCGACTTTACGGACGAGGCGGGGGACATCCGCATCACGGGGTACATCTCAAAGCCCTCCATGATCCGCAGTAGCCGCGCGTGGCAGACCTACATCGTCAACGGGCGCACGATTCAAAACCGTGCGATCGCGAAAGCCGTCGACAACGTCTATCGCTCCCTCGTGCCGAAGATGGGCTTCCCGCTCGCGGTGCTGCGCATCGAGGTGCCGCAGCGCACGATCGACGTGAACGTGCATCCGCAGAAGACGGAGATGAAATTCGAGGACGAGGGGCGCATCTTCAAGGCCGTCTATAAGGCTGTGCTCGACGCCGTACGCGGCGCAGCGGGCGAGACGGCGGCGATCGCGGCGGCGGTCGAGAAGCCGAAGTTCCGCTGCGAGGCGATGCCGCTGAACATTCCCGCCGCCGCCCCGCCCCGCATATCCGCGGCGCGCCCTTACGCGGTGCCGGAGACGCGCCCGCAGACCGTTCACGAGGCGGTCCGGCGGGCAGCGGGCGGCGTCGACCTGCGGACGGCGCAGGATGCGATCGGCAGGGCGCGGGCAGAGGACCGCGTGGCGCTCGCGGCGGCGGAGGACGCATCGCCCTACGGCCGGCGGGAGAATCATCCGGAGGGGACGATCGAGGGCGGCCTCCTGCCCATCGGACAGGTGGACCTCACCTACATCGTCGCGCAGAGCGCGCAGGCGCTCTATATCATCGATCAGCACGCGGCGCACGAGCGCATTCTCTTTGACCGATTTTCCGCGCGCGCGGAGGGGATCCCGTCGCAGCAGATGCTCGTCCATGCGATCCTTTCGTTCGATGCGCGCGAGGCCCAATATATTGAAGAAAACAGCGAACTCTTTTCCCGTTTAGGGTTTCGGTTAGAGCCGGCAGGCGACCGCGAATACCGTCTCACGGAGGCGCCCGCCGACGTGCCGACGGACGAGGCGGAGCACGTGATCCGCGAGATTCTCGTTTCGCTCGGCGATCTTCATGCGGCGACGCCCGCCGAGCTGCGGCAGGCGGCGCTTGCAACGATGGCATGCCGCGCCGCGATCAAGGCGGGCGAGGAACTGAACTTTCGTCAGATGGAAATTCTACTCGAGGAGCTGCGCGGGACGCCGTTCCCCTTCACCTGCCCGCACGGACGGCCGACAATTCTCAAATTCGACACGACGGATCTCGCGAAGATGTTCAAGCGCACGGGGTTCAACCTATGACGGCGGAGATTGACGCCGTCGTGACGACCGTGCGGCGCGGACATCGATTCGCGGAGGCGAATCGGCGGCTTGCGGCCGAGACGGCGGCGCGGCTCGGCATTCCGAACGTGCCGCGCGGGAACGATTCGCTCGACGATCTGCGCGCGCGCTGCGGCGTGCGGAATGTTCTTGTGGCGCGCAATGGACGCCTTACCCTCGACACGCCGTCGGGGGCACTTTTTTTTCACCCCGGCATGTCGCATCTGCGCATCAAGAACCTCACGCGCGGACAGGGGGATCATCTCGTCGCAGCGCTTGCGCTCTCGGAGGGGATGCGCGTGCTTGACTGTACGCTCGGCGCCGGGGCGGACGCCATCGTCGAGAGTTATGCCGTCGGGGAGACCGGGCGCGTCACGGCGCTCGAGTCGAATCCGCTCATAGCGGCGGTGATCGGCGACGGGCTTGCGCACGCCGCGGGGGACAACTACGAGATGCACGCCGCCATGCGGCGCATCGCCGTGCATGCGGCGGATGCGCTGACCTATCTGCGGGAGCAGCCTGACGGCAGCTTTGACGTCGTGTACTTTGATCCCATGTTCCGCCGTCCCCTGCATGAGAGCGCGGGGATGAACGCCCTGCGGGCGAGCGCCGACATGCGCGCGCTCACCCCCGAGACCGTCGCTGCCGCGTACCGCGTTGCCCGCCGGCGTGTCGTGATGAAGGAGCGGCGCGGGAGCGGCGAGTTTGAACGGCTCGGATTTAGTGAGGTTGTGGGAGGGAGGTATAGCAGAGTTGCTTACGGCGTGATGACGTGACAGCCGATCTTGGCGCCTAGCGTCGTTATTCGTCGAATACTTCGCTCGACATAGCTCTTAACTACGCCTTCGCTTGTATTCTCCTCATGCCTAGCTATGCATCCAAGCTTGACTGTCACTCGGGTTGCGGTATGACGTTGCGGCGTAACGCGGTATTTTCACACCTAGCATCGTCATTTTGTACGGGGATACGTTATGTCGCCCTCTTCCGAACGATGCGCGCCTTACATCGTGGGCAAATGCGCCTCACTGCAACGCGCCGAAAAACCTTCACCTAAATTTAAGTTTTTCCAATATCCTGCCGATATACACGGTGGAGCATTTTATTTATTTACATAGACCGGAGGAGGTGATGCGATGAGAATTGCAGACGAGCTGACGGCGCTGGTCGGGCAGGGAAGCGGGGGGACCCGACAGGGACGAAGAGCGATAGGCGGCAGCAAAGCGTCGTTTGCACAGGTACTCGAGGGAGAGAGACAGCGCGTCCGTTTCTCGCAGCATGCGGAAGAGCGGCTGCAAAAGCGCGGCGTGATGCTCACGAACAGCGAGCTCGAGAAGCTCGCCGGTACGATTGACCGCATGCGGGAAAAGGGCGCGAGGGAAGCCCTGATCTACATGAAGGACAGTACGGCGATGGTCGTCTCCGTGACGAACCGCACCGTGATTACGGCGCTTGACGACGTGACCGCGGCAGACAGTATTTTTACGAACATTGACAGTGCAGCCATTATCTGAGAAAGCTGGACCTACGGGAGGCTTTTGACCGCGCTCGACTAGTGCGGTCGGCATGGGGACACTGCGTATGATCGGTGTTTCCCGCGGCGATACGGACCTATAGGGATCCCGTCCGCCGCAAAGATAACGGCTCTTCCTTTGCACTGTCGCACAAGCAAAGGAGAGATTCATTATGATGCGTTCCATGTTCTCGGGTGTTTCGGGCCTCAAGGGCCATCAGACCCGCATGGATGTGATCGGCAACAACATCGCGAACGTCAACACGACGGGCTTTAAGGCGAGCCGCGTGACGTTTGCGGATATGATTTCGCAGAACCTTTCGGGCGCGTCCGCACCGCAGGGGACGATCGGCGGCGTGAACCCGAAGCAGGTCGGTCTCGGCATGTCGGTGGCGAGCACCGATCTCCTCTATACGAACGGTTCCGTGCAGTCCACGGGCAAGAATACGGATATCGCGATCTCGCGCGGCGACGGCCTTTTCGTCGTCTCGCGCGGCGAGCAGAAATACTATACGCGCAACGGTGCGTTCGAGTTCGACGCGCAGGGCAACCTCACGATCCCGAGCACGGGTCTCTATGTGCAGGGCTATATGGCGAACAACGGCGTTGTGCGGCCTGCGGGCGAGAATACGACAAAGATTAACGTCCCCGCGGGCAAGTCGATGGAGGCGACGACGACAACGACGGCGTCCTTTACGAAGAATCTCAATGCGAGCACGCCGGGCTACGAAGTGGCGAATACGCTCGTGCGCTATGCGGACGGCACGACGGGCACGGTCAGTTCCTATACGCCGACGGAGTCCGGCAGCTATATTCTGACGACCAGCACGGGGAAGAAAATCAGAATCGCAAATACGGCGCCGGCACAGGCAATCGGTTCCGCGCCCACCGGTACGCTCTATACGTCCAACATCTCCAATATCACGGCGAAAACCGGCGGTACGGTGGATTTGCAGCTCGACGTAGATACTTCCAATCCGTCGAGCCCACTCTCTATCGGCGGTGCGGCTACGGCGAACCGTACGGGGCTGACGACGGGCACCTATGCCTTCGGCGACACCTACAATATCAGCGGCTCGATCACGGCGGCCACGACGATTGCGGGGACGCCGCCGACAGTGAAGCTGACACTTGACACGGACAATAACATCAATCCGGGATCTACCGTCGACGTGGTCGTCCCCAACCCGACGAGTTTCACTTATAAAGTGGGAGATAAGTATACGGGCCAGCTCAAAATCAAAAAGGTTACGGGTCATAGTGGCGCCACGGTGACGACGGCAGACGGCAATAAAGCCGAACTCACCGGAACGCTTGCCGTGACGAGCGCGACGCAGTCATACTCGCATACGGGCAGCGCAACGGACGGCACGATCACGGCGATTACGCGCGAATCCTCCTATGAGTTTGGCGGAAAAACCGTATCCAGTATTTCGCTGAATACGAAGAGCGGCACCACTGTCGACGGTCTTGTCGGCCATAACTATGCTGCGGGAGATACGTTCTATCCTTCCGTCACGGCGATGATCGAGGTGTATGACTCGCTCGGCGCGAAGCACTCCGTGCCCGTGGTATTTACCAAATCGGCAAACAACAAGTGGACGATGTCGCTCGGCAGCGGCGGAGACACCTACAATATTACCGAGGCGGACGGGACCACGACGACCGTCGCGCTCACAAAGACCGATCTGACATTCGATACGTCGGGCGCTTATGTGAGCGGATCGGCATCGCTCAATATGACCTATACGAACGGCGCCGCGCCGCAGCAGCTGACGCTGAATCTGTCTCCCATCACGCAGTACTCGGGTACGAGCACGGTCTCGGGGACGGCGGACGGCAACGCGGCGGGCACGCTCTCGAAGGTCGAGATCGACAGCGCGGGCGTCATCACGGGCGTCTATACCAACGGCGTGCGTCGGACCGAGGCGCAGATCGCCATGGCGCAGTTCAACAACCCCTCGGGTCTGACGAAGATGGGCGGCAATCTCTATCAGGAGTCGAACAACTCCGGCACGCGCACGGTGAGCGGCGCGGCGGATATCGGATCGGAGCTGACGACTTCGGCACTCGAGATGTCAAACGTCGATATCGCGGATCAGTTCTCCGACATGATCATCACGCAGCGCGGATTCCAGTCGAACTCGAAGATCATCACGGTCTCCGACGAGATGCTGGAGACGCTCATCAACATGAAGCGGTAAGAATTTCATAGGATTTACGGGCGAGCCTGCTGCAATATGCGGCGGGCTCGTTTTTTGTTTGTAAGTATAGATTTTATTTATATATACGATACTTTACCTATAAAATGATCTGATGTATAATGAGGACATTGTGAGGACTGCATATAAGATGAAGAACTTGTGTGGGAAGCGTTGCGGGCGCGATGCTTTCTAAAAGAATGGAGGAATTATATTCATGGAAATGCTGTTAGGCTTCATCGTCCTCCTCGTCTGTCTGATCGTCGGCGTACGGCACGGCGGACTTGGTCTCGCGGTGATCAGCGGCTTCGGCCTCGTGATCTACACGTTCGGGTTCGGCTATCAGCCGGGCAAACCGCCCGTTGACGTCATGCTGATCATCCTCGCGGTCGTCACCTGCGCGGGATTCCTGCAAACCTCGGGCGGCCTTACGGTCATGCTGAAATATGCGGAGAGATTTCTGCGGAACAATCCGAAGCATATCACCATCCTCGCGCCGCTCACGACGTGGTTCCTGACGGTGCTTTGCGGGACGGGACACGTCGTCTATACGATGTTCCCGATCATCTACGATATCGCGATCAAGCAGAACATCCGTCCGGAACGTCCGATGGCGGTTGCGTCGGTCGCTTCGCAGATGGCGATCTGCGCGTCCCCCGTCTCCGTGGCCGTCGTTTCGCTCGTCGCATTTCTCTCGGTATCGGGGCATGAGTTCACGGTGTTCCAGGTGCTCTCGGTGTCGATTCCGGCGACGTTCTGCGGCGTGCTTTGTGCGGCGCTTTGGAGTTACCGCCGCGGCAAGGATCTGGATCAGGACGAACGGTTCCAAGAGTTCATCCGCGACCCGGAGAACAAGCAGTATGTCTACGGCGACTCCGAGACGCTGCTCGATAAGGAGCTCCCGAGGGAATATTACCGCGCGATGTTTATTTTCTTCGCGGGCATCATCGCTATTGCACTGCTCGGCAATTTCCCCGAACTCCTGCCGAAATTCGCCGCAAAGGAGGGCGCGGCGCCGAAGCCGATCTCGATGGTCGTGGTCATTCAGATGATCATGTTGCTTGTCGGCGGTTTGATTCTCGTCAGCTGCAAACTCAAGGCGAAGGATGTCGGCAACTCGCAGGTATTCCGCTCGGGCATCGTTGCGCTTGTCTCCGTCTACGGCGTCGCATGGATGGCCGACACCTATTTTATGAATCATATTACTTTCCTGAAGGGCTTCCTCGGTTCCGCGGTGCAGACGTATCCCTGGGCCTATGCGGTGCTGGTATTCCTGACGTCGAAACTTGTCAACTCGCAGGGGGCGGCGATCGCGATTGTTGTGCCGATGGCGATTAACGTGGGCATGGATCCCGTGCTCATCCTGTCGTTCGTATCGGCGTGCTACGGCTACTTCTTCCTGCCGACCTATCCGTCCGATCTCGCGTGTATCGGGTTTGACCGCTCGGGTACGACGCGCATCGGCAAATACATCCTGAACCATTCGTTCATGATCCCCGGCCTGATCGGCGTTATTTCGGGCTGCTGCGTCGGGTATGTCGTCGCGCATCTGCTCTTCTGAGCATAAGGCAAGGCGCGCGCGGCTTCCGGTAAGGAACGGCAGCGCCGCGCTCCTGCGAGATACATCATATAAATGTGCGCAAAAAATCCCATGCACCGTTGTGCATGGGATTTTTATATTTATGGGTATTGTTTTTCGCCGCGGTTCAGAGTATGCTGTGATCGTCGCTGCGGCTGAGGGTATCCTTGCTAAAGTCGATGAAGGACTGCGCCGCGCGCGAGATGTAGCGGTCGCGCTTCCACGCGAGCCCCACGTCGACATAGGTGGGCGTCGCGAGCGGAACGGCGCGGATGCCGGGCACCTCGCGGACGACCATATCGAGCAGGAAAGCGATGCCGACGCCGCTCGCCACGAGTCCCATGATGGTGACCACCTGGTTGGACTCGAGGACGATGTTTGGGGTGATGTCCGCCGTTTTCATTTTTTGCAGCATCGTCTGACGGAGGAAGGATCCCTCTTTGAGCATGATGAGGCTGCTGCCCTCGATGTCCTGCATCGTGATCGCCTTGCGGGCGGCCAACGGACTGTCCTCCGGGACACAGCAGACGACCTGGCTGCGTGCCATCGGCAGCAGCTGAAGACTGGGCGACGCCTCCGGGATGATGATGATGCCGAAGTCCAGTTCGTCGCGTTCAAGCTGCTCCCGGATCGCGACGGAGCCCTCTTCATGAAGATAGACCTCGAGGTGCGAGTAACGCCGTTGGAAGCTCGAGAAAATCTTCGGGAAGAGATACGCGCCCATCATGGGCGGGATGCCGATCTTGATCGTGCCTTTCTGGAGCTGCTTGTAATCGTTCACTTCGAGCACAGCATCCTGTATGCTGCGCAGCGCGACCTCGACGCGGCCGAGAAAGACGGCGCCCTCGGGTGTGAGCGCGAGCTGTTTCTGGCTGCGGTCGAAGAGTTGGATACCAAGCTCATTTTCCAGTTTTTTGATGGCAACGGTGATGTTCGGCTGGGAGACGCGAAGGCGTTCGGCGGCGCGCGTGATATTCTTCAAGCGGCTCGCCATTTGGAAATATTCCAATTGCCGTAGTTCCATGAAACCATCCTCCTAATAATTTTTTTTTATATGGGTTCTATTATATCATATTTTTGACGAATATATGATTGGATAATGTAAATTTATTGAAAAAATTTCTAGGATTTTTGAGAGTTTTTTTAAAAAGCAGGTAGGATTTTTCGGGGAATTATGGAATAATATAGGAAGATGTGGACGTGCGTCCGATACCTACGCTGTATGGGGCAGTCATGAGACGCGCGTTCGACGACCGCGAGAAATGGATTGGGGGCTTTTGCGTTGGAAAAATCAACGGTCATCGGGATTTGCATGGGACTTATCTCGGTCTTTGTTGGTATGATCCTAAAAGGCGCGCCGCTGACGGCAATGAACAACCCGGCGGCGTTCCTCATCATCATCGGAGGTACGTTCTCGTGCCTCTTTATCGGCTTCCGTATGGAGCAGCTGGGGAATTTTCTTAATCTCATCAAGAAGACCTGTAAGGTTCCGCAGCTCCAGGAAAAGGGACAGCTGGTACAGCAATTCATCGAACTGTCGCAGATTGCGCGGCGCGAGGGGATCCTCGCGCTCGAGAGCAAGGCGCAGGAGATAGAGGATCCGTTCTTCCGCACGGGCCTCGGCATGGTCATCGACGGCATGGACCCGGACTTTGTCGGCGACGTGCTCGATGCCGAGCTCGCCATCATGCAGGAACGTCACGCCGAGGGGCGTTCGATGTTCACGCAGGCCGGCACCTATGCCCCGACGCTGGGCGTTTTGGGCGCCGTCGTCGGTCTGATCGCGGCGCTCGGCAACCTGAACGATATCGATAAGCTCGGTCACTCCATTGCGGCGGCATTCGTCGCGACGATTCTCGGTATCTTCACGGGCTACGTTCTGTGGATGCCGTTCGCGAACAAACTCAAGATCATGTCCGAACAGGAAGTCAGTCAGAAACGCATGATCATTGAGGGGATTCTCTCGCTCCAAGCGGGCGACTCGCCCACGGCGATTGAGGCGAAACTCATGGTCTTTATCCCCCAGACGGAGCGTGAGGCGCTGAAGGGAGAGGGCTGATATGGCACGGAAAAAGCATCCGAAACCCCATGAGGAGGAAGTGGGTGAGGCTTGGCTGCTGCCTTATTCCGATCTGATGACGCTGCTGCTCGCGCTCTTTATCGCGCTGTTCGCCATGTCCCAAACCGACGCGTCGAAGATGCAGGCGCTTGCGGAGGCCTTTACGGCGGCGTTCAATATGGGCGGGCCGTCGTTCTTCTCGGGCATGGGGCCTTCGACGTCGCAGAACGCGCCGCTGGTGAGCGGCTCCGATAACGGCAACGGCGCCTATCTGAAGGAAAATGAAAACCTCTCGGAGGTACAGGAAAAGCTCGATCAGTATATCAAGGAACATGACCTCCAGGATCAAGTGAGTACGGAACTGTCCGAAGACGGACTGATGATCCGGCTCAAGGAGAGGGCTCTGTTCGAGTCGGGCTCGGCCGAACTGCAGGGACAGGCGGAGCAGATCGTTCCCGTGATCGCGGCGCTGCTCACGTCGTTGCCGGAGCGTGTGACGATCTCCGGACATACGGATAATGTGCCGATTTCTACGGCGCAGTTCCCGTCCAACTGGGAACTGAGTTCGGCGCGCGCCGTCAGCCTCATGCGCGGCCTGATGAGCGCGCAGCCGTCGCTCAATCCGGCGCGGTTCAGCGCGCTCGGCTACAGCGAATACCGTCCGATTGCAAGCAACGATACGGACGAGGGGCGCGCGCAGAACCGCCGCGTCGAGGTGCTCATCGCGCGGAGCATGCGGTTCAGTCAGGAGGATTCGGCGGCCTCCTCCGACGGGCAGGTCAAGACGAGCGCGAACGCGCCTTCGACATCGCTGCCGAAACAGGCGGCGACCACCCAGACGTCGGGGAACACGGGCGGCGGCGTCGCGCCGATGGGCGCGGAACAGCGGCCGATGCCGGCGACGCCGGGCGTTGTGCCGGCGCCGCTGCAGCATTGAGCGCATGGGAAATACAAGAGAGATTGAAAGGGGCTGTTGCGGGCGCAATGGCTCCTTTTCGTATCATTTTGAGGCGGAGGAGCACGCATGATTTTGGGCATCGGCAGCGATATCGTTCACGTGCCGCGTATAGCGCGCGCGATGGAGAAACCGCGCTTTCTCGCCCGGGTCTACACGCCGGGGGAACGCGCATATGCGCAGGGACGCCGCGCGGGTGCCGCCGCAAGTTTTGCCGCGCGGTTCGCGGGCAAGGAAGCCGTGCTCAAGGCGTTCGGCACGGGGCTGCGCGACGGAACGCTGCGCGATATCGAGATCCTGCCCGACGCGCTCGGCGCGCCGCAGGTGACTCTCGCGGGGCGATTTGCAGAGCGGGCGGCGAAGCTCGGCGTTGCAAAGATATGGATGACGCTCAGTCATGAGCGAGAGTATGCGACGGCATATTGTGTTTTGGAGGGACAGCGATGAATATAGCGTTTGCGGCGGATATGCGCGCCATCGACGAGCGTGTTGCGGGCGAGTACGGCCTGCCCGCTCTTGCACTCATGGAGAACGCGGGGCGGCGCACGGCCGAAGAGACGGCGACGCTTGTCGGCGACGCCCGGGGAAAGGCGATCTGCGTCTTTGCCGGCGGGGGCAACAACGGCGGCGACGCGTTTGCGGCGGCACGCCACCTCATGAATATGGGGGCGCGCGTGAAGCTCTTTTTCACCGGCCGCGCGGAACATCTCGGCGATGCCGCGCGCGCGATGCACGAGGCGGTCCGCGCGATGGGCGCGGAGGTGCGGCCGCTCGAGAGCGACCGCGACTGGGATCGGCTGCGCGTGTCGCTGCGATTTGCGGACGGCGTTGTGGACGGAGTCCTCGGCACGGGGGTGCAGGGAGAACTGCGCAAGCCCGTGCTGCGCCTGATTGAGGAAATCAATACGGCGGGGAAGCCGACGTTCTCCATCGATATGCCGAGCGGCGTGGAGGCGGATACCGGGCGCGTCGCTTCCCTCGCGGTGCAGGCAAATCGGACGCTCGCGCTGGGCCTCGCCAAGGTCGGGCATTTCCTCGGGCAGGGCGCAAACTATACGGGCGAACTGCTCGTCGACGATATCGGCATTCCGCACGCGCTTCTCGCGGGGAACGCGCTGCGCCAGTCGTTGATTACCGCGTCGGCGGCCGCCAAACTCCTGCCCGCACGCCGCCGCGATGTGCATAAGGGAGACTGCGGCCGGATCCTCGTCGTCGCGGGCTCCGTCGGGATGACGGGGGCTGCGGCGCTCGCCTCAGAGGCGGCGCTGCGCGTCGGCGCGGGGCTTGTGACGCTCGCCGTGCCGGAACGCGTTTACGAGGTGCTCGCCGCGAAGATGCAGGAGGTCATGGTCGTGCCGATTCCCGACGAGGGGAAAGGCTGCTTCGGCGGTATGGACGGACTGCAAAAGACGCTCTCGCGCGCGGCGGAGGCCGATGCGGTACTGATCGGCCCCGGCATCGGCCGCGCGCCGGAGACGGCGGAGTTTGTCCGCCTCTTTGCCGCGGACGTAAAGGCGCCGCTCGTGATGGACGCGGATGCGATTTGGGCATTTGCGGGACAGACGGGAGCCCTGCGCGAACTGCCGCAGGTGCCGATCCTCACGCCGCATATCGGAGAGTTCGCACATCTCCTCGGCAAGCCTGCCGACGAGGTGCGCGGGAACCTCCTGCAGACGGCGCGGGATGCCGCCCGCGAGTGCCAAGCGGTCTTTGTCGTCAAGAGCGAGTGCACGATTGTCGTCTATCCCGACGGCGACGCGTTCTTCACCTCCTGCGGCAACGCGGGGATGGCGACGGCGGGGAGCGGCGATGTGCTCGCGGGCACGATCGCGGGTCTGATGCGCCAGATGGAGAGCGGTATGACGCCGATCGTCGGCGTGCACCTGCACGGCCGCGCAGGGGATCTGACCTACGAGAGAAAAGGCAACGGTCTCATGGCGCGGGATATTTTGATGAAGCTCCCGAAGGCATTGAAAGAGTTGACAATGTAGTTTCAACGGTACTATGATAGGTTTTAAAATTTGAGGAGGCACAACCGTGCTTCTTAACGATAGGAAAGAGGCGTCGATCTATGGCAAAGGCGGATATCGATTGGGGGAATCTCGGATTTGCATATCGCACTCTGCCGCAGCGCTACGTGGCGCGTTATGCGGACGGTGCATGGGACGAGGGCGGACTGTCCTCCGATGCGACGGTGGCAATCAGCGAGTGCGCGGGCATTCTTCAATACTGCCAGGAGGTATTCGAGGGACTGAAGGCATATGAGACGGCAGACGGGCACATTGTGACGTTCCGGCCGGATCTCAACGCGGCGCGCATGTATGATTCGGCGGCGTATCTTGAGATGCCGTCCTTTCCCAAAGAGCGCTTCCTCGAGGCCGTCGACGCCGTCGTCTCGGCGAACAGGGACTACGTGCCCCCATACGGATCGGATGCCTCGCTCTATCTGCGGCCGTTCATGTTCGCCTCGGGTGAGGTGATCGGCGTGAAGCCTGCGGACGCCTACGAGTTCAGGCTCTTCGGGACGCCCGTGGGGCCGTATTTCAAGGGCGGCGCGAAGCCCGTCCGCCTTTGCGTGAGCGCGTTTGACCGCGCGGCGCCGCACGGCACGGGGCATATCAAGGCGGGGCTGAACTACGCGATGAGCCTCCATGCCTACATGGCGGCACATGCGGCGGGATTCGACGAGAATATGTTCCTCGACGCGGCGACGCGCACCTATGTCGAGGAGACGGGCGGCGCAAACTTCCTCTTCGTGACGGCGGACGGTACGGTCGTCACGCCGAAATCGGAGTCTATTCTGCCGTCGATTACGCGGCGCTCGCTCGTCTATATCGCGGAGCACATCCTCGGCATGAAGGTCGAGCATCGGCCCGTACCGTTCGAGGAAGTTGCCTCGTTCACGGAGTGCGGCCTCTGCGGGACGGCGGCGGTGATTTCGCCCGTCGGCTCCGTGACGCATGGGGACCGTGTGATTTCGTTCCCGAGCGGTTCGGAGCATATGGGCCCCGTACTGCAGAAACTCTACGATACGCTGCGCGGCATTCAGCTCGGCACCGTACCCGCGCCCGCGGGGTGGATCCGCAGGATTTGCTGAAATCAATAAGACATGTATTCGTCCTTCGCTTGCGGGGGACGAAATTTTTTTACAAAGAAAAGAAAAGATGAAAAGGATTTTTAGATGTTTTGAGAGAATCTCTAAAATATATCGGTTACAATCATTTGAAACGACGGGTGCGCCGCGTGGGGAAGCCGCGGACCGCACCGCGGACACGGAGAGACGGAGAGGGATTTCTAACGCTTGGGGGTTCATATGCCGTTTGATTTTACGATGCCGACGCAGTTTCGCGGCATCCTTTCAACGATTACGCCGCTCGATGTCATCGACATTCTCATCGTTGCGGTCATTCTCTATCGCGTCTATATTATGCTCGAGGATACCCGCGCCATTACGCTGGCGAAGGGAATCCTCGTGCTGCTCGGCGTCACGGTTGTGGCGAGCTGGTTTGATCTGCATGTGATCTCGTGGCTCCTGCAAAAAGCCGTGACGCTTCTCTTTGTCGCGCTGCCGATCGTCTTTCAGCCGGAACTCCGCCGCGCGCTCGAGCATCTCGGACAGGGGCGCTTCCTGGGATCGGGGCGGCTGCTGGACGACGAGGAGGCGCAGAGCACGATCCGCGAGATCCGCAGCGCGGTGAAGATCCTCTCGACGAATAAAATCGGCGCGCTGCTGGTCATTGAACGCAATATGGGGCTCAACGACATCAGCGCGACGGGCATACAGATCGACGGACTCATCACATCGGATTTTTTGATCAACGTGTTTATTCCAAACACGCCGCTGCACGACGGCGCCGCCGTGATCCGGGGCAAGCGGCTCATCGCGGCGGGCTGTCTTCTGCCGCTGACGGAGAACCGCACGCTCTCGACGGAGCTCGGCACGCGGCACCGCGCGGCGATCGGACTCTCGGAGCAGTGCGACGCGCTCATCGTCGTCGTCAGCGAGGAGACGGGGACGATCTCGATCGCGGAGAACGGCCGCATTCATCGGCACTTGGACGAGGATCAACTCACGCATATCCTCACCCCCGCGTTTGCGTACAGCGCGCGTTCGTCGATCTTTGAGATGCTTCGGGGGTGGAGGAGGAAATGATGACGGATCTTCGCAACATGCTGCAGCACAATCTGCCCATGAAAATCCTCGCGCTCGTGATCGCCATTGTGCTCTGGCTCTACGTGATGAACGATCAAAATCCCGCGATCGAGGGGAGTTACTCGGTGCCGGTGTCGATGGCCGACGCGCCGGAGGGCTATCAAATACACGCCGGCACGGATACGGTGACGATCCGCGTGCGCGGACCGCGTTCTCTGTTCGTCGCGGCGGACCGCGGGGATTTCCACGCGAAGCTGAATTTTACGGACTATGCCGAGGGAGAGAAACTCTACGCGGTCGAGACGACCGTTCCCAACGGATTCGAACTGATCGGAACGTCTCCGGATAAAATCTCGGTCACGTTGGACCGTATCGTGCAGAAGACGTTTAAGGTGGAGGTCCTGAGCAGCGGTACGCCGGCGAGCGGGGCTGCCGTGGATCAGATTACGCAGTCGACGGATGCCGCGACGGTCGAAGGGCCGCGCGCCGCAGTGGATCATGTGACGCGCATCGTGGCGCATGTGAATCTCGGCGGGCAGGGGCAGGACTTCTCGGTGATCGCGCCGCTCTTCGCGCTGAACGGCGACGGGCGGGAAGCGTCGGATGTGACGGTGGCGCCGGATCAGACGGAGATCGCGGTGAAACTCGCGAAAGGGCTTTCGCGCAAGATCGTCGAGATCAAGGTGAAATCGCGCAGCGACCTCCCGCCTACGATGAAGCTCGAGAGCATCTCCGCGGATCCGACGCGCATCGAGATCGCGGGCGCAGAGGACGTATTGAAGTCGATCGCAAGCATTGAGACGGAGGAACTCTCCCTTGCGGACGTGAAGGAAAATGAAACGCGCCGTGTGAAGCTCCGCCTGCCCGCGGGCGTGACAGTCACCGATCCGAACGTGACGGTAGAGATCAAGGTCGGAGCGATGAAATGATCCGGATTAAAAATCTGCGGGTTCCGTACGACGACCCGCAGCCGATTGCGGCGCATGCCGCAGAACGCCTTTCGATATCACCCCGGGCCGTGCACGGGGTGATTGTCGTTCATGAGGCGCTCGACGCGCGCCGGCACCGCGGCGCGCCCATCGTCCGGGTCTACGCGCTGGACGTGCAGGCGGAGGGGGAGGCCGCGGTGCTGAGGAAGCTGCGCCGTGATAAAAACGTCGCGCCGGCGCCGGATGAGACGGTACCCGATATACCGCCGCCCGATATCATGTGGAACAACCGCATGCGCCGCCGCCCCGTCGTTGTCGGATTCGGCCCCGCGGGTATCTTTGCCGCGTGGGTGCTGGCTCGGGCCGGCGCGGCGCCGCTCGTCCTCGAGCGCGGGCGGGACGTCGACCGGCGCACGCGCGACGCGGCGCACTTTTGGCAGACGGGGCGGCTCGATCCCGCGTCCAACGTGCAGTTCGGCGAAGGCGGGGCGGGGACGTTCTCCGACGGGAAACTGACGGCACGCAGCGGCGATCCGCGGATGCGGACCGTCGTTGAGGCATTGATCGCGGCGGGGGCGCCCGAGGAGATCCGGTACCTTCAAAAGCCGCACATCGGGACGGATATCCTGCGCACCGTTGTGAAGAATCTGCGCGCCGAGATCATCCGCCGCGGCGGCACGGTACGGTTCGAGGCGCAGGCAACGGGTATCGAGCGCAGGGACGGGCGCATTGCGGCGCTGGTTGTCAACGGGGAAGAACGCATTCCCGTCGACGCCGTCTTTATGGGCATCGGACACTCGGCGCGCGATACTTATGCGATGCTGCACGGCGCGGGCGTTGCTATGGCGCCGAAGGCGTTTGCCGTCGGCGTGCGCATCGAACATCCGCAGGACTTCATCGACCGCATGCAGTACGGCGCGGCCGCGGGGAGCGGACGGCTGCCGACGGCCGACTATGCGCTGACCTATCGCGACGAGGCGGGCGGGCGCGGCGTCTATTCGTTCTGTATGTGCCCCGGCGGCACGGTGGTCGCGGCGGCGTCCGAAGAAGGGGGCCTCGCGACCAACGGTATGAGCAATTATCGGCGCGATTCGGGGACGGCGAACAGCGCGCTCCTCGTACAGGTAAGCCCCGCGGATTGGGGCGGCGATACGCTGGGCGGGATACGCTTTCAGCGGGCGCTGGAGGCGCGGGCTTTTCGTGCCGGCGGCGGAGACTATTGCGCGCCCGTACAGGCGGTCGGCGATTTCCTCGCGCGGCGGACGGGGACGCGCGATTTTGCCGTGCGGCCGACCTATGCGCCCGGCGTACGGTGCGCCGGCCTGCATGAGATCCTGCCGTCATATGCGTCCGCGTCGCTTGCGCGGGCGCTCCGGCACTGGGGGGAGCGCATGAAGGGATTTGGGGCGGACGATGTTCCGCTGACGGGGGTTGAACCGCGTTCCTCCGCGCCCTGCCGGATCGTGCGCGATGCGCTGACAATGGAGGCAGAGGGCACGGCGGGGCTCTATCCCGTCGGCGAGGGCGCGGGCTATGCGGGCGGCATCATGAGCGCGGCGCTCGACGGAATGAAAGCCGCGCTTGCTTTTTTGACGAAGATACAGTAGATTATGGTAGAGCAAAAGATACCAAAGAATAAGGGGCGGTTCATAGTGAGACTTTTTGGGACGGACGGCGTACGCGGCGAGGCCAATACGGAGCTGACGCCGGAGCTGGCATACCGGCTGGGGCGCGCGGCGACGCTCTATTTCGGAGCGCATTCGGAGGTGCGGCCGCGTATTCTGATCGGACGCGATACGCGCATCTCGGGCGAGATGTTCGAGGCTGCGCTCACGTCGGGCATCTGTTCGGCCGGCGGCGTCGCGCTCCTGGCGGGGATCGTTCCGACGCCTGCAGTCGCCTATCTTGCGCGCAAGCACAAGGCGCAGGCCGGCATCGTGATCTCCGCGTCCCACAATCCGTTCGGCGACAACGGCATCAAGTTCTTCGGCGGCGACGGCTATAAGCTCCCCGACGCGGTGGAGGATGAACTCGAGGCGCTCGTATGCCGCCTTGCTTCCCATGATGACGAGGCGCGCCCGATCGGCGGGAAGATCGGCATTGTGGAGCACCGCGGCGATCTCGTCAATCAGTACGTGGACTATGTGACCGGCACCTGCGCGGAGCGGCTGGACGGCATGAAGATCGTGCTCGACTGTGCGAACGGCGCCGCCTATGAGACGATGCCAAGGATCCTGCGCCGCCTCGGCGCGGATCTGAAGGTCATCCACGCGCTGCCGAACGGCGTCAATATCAACGACAACTGCGGTTCGACGCATCTGGACTCTCTGCGCCGCACGGTAGTCGAGACGGGGGCGGACATCGGCATCGCGCATGACGGCGACGCCGACCGTTGTCTCTGCATCGACGAGAAGGGAGAACTCATCGACGGCGACCATATTCTCGTGGCATGCGTCGCGGAAATGCTGCGCGCGGGCAGACTCCCGCACAAGACGGTGGTCTCCACAGTGATGGCAAATATCGGATTCCATAAGGCGATTACGGCGCTCGGCGCGCGTGTCGAGGTAACGCAGGTGGGCGACCGCTATGTGCTCGAGGCAATGCGGCGCGGCGGCTATACGATCGGCGGCGAGCAGTCGGGGCACATCATCTTCGCGGACTACGGCACGACGGGCGACGGCCCGGTAACGGCGCTGCAAGTCCTGGCGGCGCTCAAGCGCAGCGGGAAAAAAGCGTCCGAACTGAGCGCGATGATGACGACCTATCCGCAGCTGCTCGTCAATGTACGGGTCAAAACGAAAGAGGGATGGGCGGAGAACGAGGCGATCCGCGCCGCGATCCGTGCGGGAGAGGAGCGCCTCGGGGCGGACGGGCGCGTGCTGGTGCGCCCTTCGGGGACGGAACCGCTCATCCGCGTGATGGCGGAGGGCGCCGACAACAAACAGCTCGAAGAGGTCTGCGGCGCGATCGCGGACGTCGTCCTGCGGGAACAGGGAGAGGCGTAAAACGCTATGTCACACGTATCGGCGATCCTGTTCGTACTCATCGCCGGCATTATGTGGGCGGCAAGCGGTACGGCGGCACAGCATTTTTACACACAGTCCACACATACGCCGATCGAACTAACGCAGGTGCGGCTGTTCCTCTCGAGCGGCCTCTTTTTCCTGCTCGCGTGGTGGAGCGGCGGCCTCCGCCGCGGCATTCGCTCGCTGCGGCGCAATCCGCCGATTTTGATGAAACTCGCGATCTTCGGGGGCGTCGGCATCATGTCGGTGCAGTATACGTATTTCGAGGGGATCGCGGCGGGCGATGCGGCGGCGACGACGGTCATCACCTATACGAGCCCGGTGATCATGATCTTCTATCTTGCGGCGCGGCATCGGCGGCTGCCGACGCACGCGGAGACGGTGACGGTTGCCGCGGCTGTGACGGGGGTCTTTCTGCTTGTGACGGGGGGCAATCCGGAGCGGCTCACGGTGCCGATCGCCTGCGTCGTGTGGAGCCTTGCCTCGGCGACGACGTTCACGTTTGCGATGATCTACCCCGTGCATCTCCTGCATCTCTTCGACCGTTTCTTCCTTTTGGCGGTTTGTATGCTGATCGGCGGTCTTGCGCTGCTGCCCGTCACGCGTGCGGTATTGGACGCGCCGAGCTTCTTTACGCCGCAGACGTGGGCCGATCTCTTCATTATCGTCGTGCTCGGCACGGTGGTCGCATTCTTTTCTTTCAATGTGGGTCTGCGCTGGCTTTCGCCCGAGACGGCCGCCGTTACGGCGACGATCGAGCCTGTGGCGAGCGTCTTGTTCGCTTGGTTTTTCTTTGACACGCACTTTGTGCCGATGCAGGCGGCGGGGATTTTCCTCGTCGTTGCGGCGATCGCCGTACCCAATATTCAAAAGAAGAGGAGAGCCGCATGAAGATCCCGCTGCGCTACCAGATGTCGGAGTACGACTGCGGTCCGACGGCGCTGCTCAACGGCGTGAGCTACCTCTTCGATCGGTCGGAGATTCCGCCCGAGATCATCCGCAGCGTCATGCTCTACTCGCTCGACTGCTACGGGACGGACGGGCATGCGTGCAAGGCGGGGACGTCGCGCATGGCGATGATGTATCTCGCGAACTGGCTCGAGGGCTTCGGCCGCGCGACGGGGTTCCCGATCTCGTGCCGCTATATTGCGGGGCGCGCCGTACACATTGGGCGCGACAGCTATATCAACGACGCCGTCCTGCGCGGAGGCGCGGCGGTCGTGCGCCTCTTTTACGAAGTGGAGCACTATGCGCTGATTACGGGGGCGGATGCGGATCGTATCTATCTCTTCGATCCCTATTATCTGGCGAAAGCCGAGACTGCGTTCCTGCGCGATCGCATCGGCGTGACCTGCGCACATCCGCACGCATATAACCGTATCGTTCCGTTCTCATGCTTCAACCGCGAGACGAAGGAACTCTACGCGTTTGGAAAGACGGACGAGCGCGAAGCGATCCTGCTGTTCGACGAGCGGACGCGCAGGGAACCCGGCGATATGATCGAATACTTTATTTAGGATATGAAAAATTAGGACGGACGGGAGGCCGGCACTTGCAGGAGATCACAGAGGAGATTTCATTTCAGGATCAACAGGAGGCGTACGCGGTTCTCGGCGACCGCGACGCGCTCCTGCGGCGTATAGAAGAGAGCTTTGACTGCCGGATCGTGAGCAGGGGCATGTCCCTTGCCGTAACGGGCACGCCCGAGGAGGTCGCCACGGTGCGGACGCTCGTGCGCGAACTCTTGTTTTTCCACCGTCAAGGGGCGAAGCCGACGACGCACGAGGCGACGTACGGCGCGCGGCTCGTCAAAGAAGGGCGTGCGGAAGAGCTGCACGAGCTCTTTTCCGAAGTGCTGCTCGTCACGGCGAAGGGAAAAGAGGTGCGCGCCAAGACGGCGGGACAACGCGACTATCTCGAAAAGATCCGCCGGAATGCGGTGACCCTCGGCGTTGGGCCCGCGGGAACGGGCAAGACCTATCTGGCGGTCGTCATGGCGGTGGCAGCGCTGCGCAGCCGCGCGGTCAACCGCATCATTCTCACGCGCCCCGCGGTGGAAGCGGGCGAACATCTCGGCTTTCTGCCCGGGGACCTGACGGAAAAGATCAACCCGTATCTGCGCCCGCTGTACGATGCGCTCCGGGACCTTCTCGGTACGGAGGCGTACCAGAAGATGATGAGCCGCGGCCTCATCGAGGTGGCGCCGCTCGCCTATATCCGCGGGCGGACGCTCGAGGATGCGTTCATCATCCTCGACGAGGCGCAGAACACGACGGGCGCGCAGATGAAGATGTTCCTCACGCGCCTCGGCTTCGGCTCGCGCATGGTGGTGACGGGGGATCTCGAGCAGGTGGACCTCCCGCACGGCGCGGTGTCGGGGCTGAAACAGGCGTGCCGGATCCTGCGCGGCGTGAAGGGGGTCGGCATCATAAAACTCGAGCCGGTCGACATCATCCGGCACGAGGTCGTGACGCGCATCGTCGAGGCGTACGGCGCGTGGGAGAAGAGACGGGGGCGCGCATGATGGAGATCACGATTTCGACCGAACCGGAAGAGCCGGCCGCCGTGCCGGAGGACGCGGCCGCAGTGCGCCGCGCGATCGAGACGGTGGGACGGCTCTACGGAGCGGAGGATGCCGAGGTCAGCGTGACGCTGACGAACGACGACTATATCCATACGCTGAACAGGCAATACCGTGGCGTTGACCGGCCGACGGACGTGCTCTCGTTTGCCCTTGCGGAGAGCGAGGAGCCGGAGATTTTAGGAAGTCCCGCGGGGGCGGTGCTCGGCGATCTCGTTATCTCCCTCGAACGCGCGCGGGCACAGGCGGAGGAATACGGGCACAGCTATCTGCGCGAACTCTCTTTTCTCACCGTACACGGAATGCTGCACCTCCTCGGATGCGATCACATGGAGGAAGCGGAGCGGCTGGAGATGGAGGAGCGGCAGCGGCATGTGATGGAGGCCTTGGGGATACTGCGATGAATACCTATCAATCGGGGTTTGCCGCCGTCATCGGACGGCCGAATGTCGGCAAGTCCACGCTGATCAACGCGCTCGTCGGGCAGAAGATCGCGATCATGAGCGATAAACCGCAGACGACCCGCAGCCGCATCCTCTGCATCCTGACGCAGGAGGACGCGCAGATTATCTTCCTCGATACGCCGGGCGTCCACAAGCCGAAGCACAAACTCGGCGGCCACATGGCCAAGGCGACGGAAGGCGCGCTGCACGGTGTGGACGTCGTCGTCTTCGTCGTGGACGCGACGGAGAAACCGGGGGCGGGCGAGCGGTATATTTTAAAACGGCTCGAAAATGTGCGCGTTCCCGTCGTGCTCGCGGTCAACAAGATCGATCTGCTCCCGCGCGCACGGACGCTGCCGATCATTGCGGACTATGCGCGGCGGTACGACTTCGCGGGCATCGTTCCCATCTCGGCGCGCGAAGAAGAGAATCTCGCGGGGCTGCTCTCGGAGATTAAGAAACACCTGCCCGAGGGACCGCGCTACTATCCCGAGGATATGGTGACGGATCAGCCCAAGCGGCTCATCATTGCGGAACTGGTACGGGAAAAGGCGCTCGAACTGACGCGGGACGAGATCCCGCACGCGGTTGCGGTGGATATCGAGGAGATCGCGGCGCGTCCCAAGGGGGATGTCTACGTCCGCGCGGCGATCTATGTCGAACGCGAATCGCAGAAGGGGATCGTCATCGGCGCGCACGGGGCGCTTCTGCGGACGATCGGCGCGCGCGCGCGCGCGGATATCGAAACGCTGCTCGGCGCGAAGGTTTATCTCGATCTTTGGGTTAAAACCCGCAAGGATTGGCGCAACCGCGAGAGCGCGCTGCGCCAGTTCGGACTCTCCGGGGACGACTGAGGAAGGGAGAAGGGGATGACAATCAAATTGAATCGTATGTACCGCAAAGCGGTAAACCGGATGTCGCGGCGTTTTATCAACGGTCTCCTGGTGATCGTGCCCCTCATCATCACGGTTTTCGTGATCGAGTGGACGCTGCGCTTCACGGAGGGCGTGCTCGGCCAGTATCTGCCCTTTTATTTCCCGGGGATGGGGATCATCACGCTCGTTATCATCATCTACGGCGTCGGCTGGGCGTCGACCAACTGGGTGCTCGCTTCGGTCATTTCCTTCGGGGAGAATATGATCGGCACGATCCCGTTTGTGAAATTCATTTATACCAGCGTCAAGCGCCTCTCGGAGGCCGTGCTCGATTCGAGCAGCAACTTCAAGCGCGTCGTGCATGTGCCGTTCCAAGGGGCGCGCGCCCTCGGGTTCGTCATGGCGGATCTGCCGCCGCGCTTTCGGGAGGCGATGGGCGGAGAAGACTATATCTGCGTGTTCATCCCGTGGAGCCTGAATATGACGTCGGGCACGACGCTTCTCGTGCGCGCGGAGGACGTCGTCGATATCGATATCTCAAAGGAGGACGCGCTGCGGTACATGCTGACCGCGGGGGCAGTGATGCCGTTTTCGGACACGAAGGAAACGCCCGCACAGAAGGCCGTACAGAAAAAAATGGAACAGCTCGCGGTCCTTGCCGCAGCGCAGGCCGCCGAACAGCGCGCCGCGCGGGAGGAGTAGCCCGTGCTCTATGCGGCGGAGGGCATCGTTCTCGGCGCGCGGAACTGGGGCGAGGCGGATAAGGTCGTGACGGTATTTACCCGCGAGCGGGGGATGCTGCGCGCCGCGGCATTCGGCTGCCGCCGGCCGCGCAGCGCGCTGGCGAGCGCGATGCAGATGTTCGTTCATGCGGAACTTCAGCTCGCGGAAGGAACGCGTCTCGAGACGGTCAAAACCGCCGCTGTGCGGGCACATCACGCAAAACTCACGGCGGATCTCACGGCGCTCGCTTATGCCACCTTTGTCGCCGAAGTCGTGCGCGAATTCCTGCCCGAGGGCGTGCCGGACGAGGCGTTTTTTGACCGTCTCGTACTGATCCTAACGGCGTTTGAAACGCGGAACCCGCGCGTCACGGCCTTGGCCGCCGTGCTTCAGGTTCTGACGGCGGCCGGCCTCCAGCAGAGTTACGAGCGCTGTCTGCACTGCGGCGCGGACATCGCGGGGGATGCGTTCTTCCTCGCCGGCGAGGGCGGCGTGCTTTGCCCGGCCTGCCGCACGGCGGATGCGGCGGCGTTCCCGGCGGAACTGCGGGAACTTTTAACGGGCCTTGCGCGGTTCGACTGGGAACATCCCGGGTCGCTGCATGTGCGCGGCGGAACGCTGATGAGCGCCGAAGCGATCGTGCTCGCGCATGTGCGGGAACTGACGGGGCGGCCGCTGCATTCCTTGGACTTTTTAGCGCAGCTCGGATGACGCGCACGGAAATATTTAAGATATAATGAAAAAATCGTTCATAAAAAAAGGAAAAGAGAAAGAGACGGCGAAGATATACAAGTACTCATTTGCATGTAGTTTTTATATGCGAAGGGAGAGACTGAAAAGGGAACGGAGGGGGAGCCTGTCATGATCATGCTGACGAAGTTCAACTCCAAGACGAACAAGAAAGGCGAGTTCGTCCTCAATGCAGAAATCATTGAGAGCATCGAAGAGACGCCGGACACCGTAGTGACGCTCACCAACGGGAAGAAGCTGATCGTCGAGGAGCCGATGGAGGAGATCGTGAAGCGTACGATCAAGTATCGCCGCGCACTTCATCAAAATTAGTTGGCGAATTTCCATTCCTTTGGTATAATGGAGGGACGGTGTTCCTTCACACGGCAAGGGAGTGCCCCAATGTGAAGTCCGTATGGCTTCGTAGTCATTTTTAGGGAGGGAATTAACTCATGGCGGAGGAAAAGGAAGAACAGGCGGCGGAGCAGTCCACGCAAAAATCGCCGATGCTCATGATGATCGTCGTGGTCGTTGTGGCGGTTCTTGTCGCGGTGGCGGCGGCCGGCGGTATTTCGTACTATATCTTTTCACAGGAGGGATCGACCTCTCATGGAGAGGACTCTTCGGGCGGTTCGCATCATGACCCGGGCGTGTTCTACAAACTCGGCGACGCGAAAGAGGGGGTTCTTGTCAATGTCGGCGGCGGCCGCGCGGGCAAGTTCCTCAAGGCGGGCATCGTGCTGGAACTCAACCCCGGCAAGAAGGACAACGTGATCGACGGCAAGGTCGGCTCCGTCGCGGAGACGAAGATCCTCGACACGACCATGCAGTTCCTGCGTGCGGCGCCGCTCGAGGAGTTCGACGCTTCGAAGCAGGACGAACTGAAAAAGCAGCTCAAGGACGCCCTGAACGATCGTCTTGGGCAAGGCTCTGTCTACGATGTTTACATCACGAGCTTCCTGCTGCAGTAAGCAACATGAAACACTGCACAAAGGGAAGGGGGAAGAGTCTTGGCTGAAGACGTACTGTCTCAATCCGAAATAGATAAGCTGCTCTCAGCGCTTTCGGACGGCTCGGTTTCCGCCGAGGAAGTCAAGGCGGAGGAAGAAGAGCGCAAGGTCAAGGTCTATGACTTCAAGCGGCCGGATAAGTTCTCCAAGGACCAGATTCGAACGCTCTTCATGCTGCACGAGAGTTTTTCGCGTCTGTTGAACACCTATCTGTCGGCGAGCCTGCGCACGATGGTCGACATCGAGGTCCTGTCCGTCGAGCAGATGACGTATCAGGAATTCGTCCAGTCTATGGCGAATCCCGCGGTGATCGGCATCCTCGCGCTGCCGCCGCTGAAGGGGAACATCATCATCGAGGTGGGGACGGATATCGCGTTCGCGTATATCGACCGTATCTTTGGCGGCGAGGGAAAACCCGGCGTCAAATCGCGTGCGCTGACCGACATCGAGTCGGCCGTCATGCGGCGCTTCATCGATACGATCATCAATCATTTCAGGGAGGCGTGGAGCAACGTCGTCGAGTTCCGCCCGAGCTTCGAGACGATGGAAACGAATCCGCAGTTTGCGCAGATCGTGCCGCCCAGCGATATGGTCGTGCTGATCACGATCCACATGAAGATCGGCGACGTCGAGGGAATGATGAATATCTGCATTCCCTATCTGGTCCTCGAGCCGGTCATGTCGAAACTCACGACCTCGTTCTGGGTGGCGTCCTCCGTGGATAAGGAGAGTACGCCGGAACAGGTTGCGGCGCTGCAGCGCAAGATCGAACGGACTTGGGTACCGTTCTCTGTGGAACTCGGAACCGTTGATATTACGATCAGCGAGTTCCTGACCCTCGGTTTCGGCGACGTGCTCCAGCTCGACACGCCGGCGAAGGATGAGCTGGTCTGCTATGTCGGCACGAACCCCAAGTTCCGTGCGCATCCCGGAACGACGGGAAAACACATGGCCGTCCAAATATCGGGCATTATAGAAGGGGATGAGGACGCGAATGAGCGATGAAATGATCTCACAGGAGGAGATTGATGCTCTCCTGAACGGCGGCGGTGCGGCCGGCGGCGACGCCCCCGCGGCGGAGGCCCCGTCCGAGGCGGACGCATCTTCTGTCGACGATGTGGGCGTCACCGAGATGGAGCGCGACGCGCTCGGGGAAATCGGCAATATATCGATGGGCGGCGCGGCGACGACGCTGTCCGTGCTGCTGGGGCGCAAGGTCTCCATTACGACGCCGACGGTATCGATTTCGAATCTGCGTCAGCTCAAAGAGCGGTACCCCATTCCGTTCCTCGTCGTCGAGGTTGGATACAGCATCGGCATCGAGGGCAACAATGTCCTCTGCATTCAAGCAAAGGACGCCGCGATCATTGCCGATCTCATGATGGGCAACGACGGTACGAATCCGGACGAGGAACTCAGCGAAATTCATATGAGTGCGGTTAGCGAGGCCATGAACCAGATGATGGGCAGCGTCGCGACCTCGCTTTCCTCAATGTTTAATAAGAAAGTAGACATCACTCCTCCCGTCGTCACGCTCGTCGATCTCGGAACAGAGGAAGTTGTCTCCAAGCTGTTGGATAAAGCGGATCCCATTGTCCAAGCCTCATTCCGTATGGAAGTAGACGGGCTCATCGACAGTGAGATTATGCAGCTCCTGCCCCTCGACGTCGCGAAGGACATGGTGAACGCACTGATGAATCAGCAGCCCGATGTGGATAATGAGGAAGCGGCCGTCGAGGCGGCTCAGGCGGCTCCGCCGCCCGCTTCGGCACCGGCATCCGAGGCCCCCGCGGCAGCGGCGGCCGCATCGGCAAACTATGGATATGGAGCACCACCTATGCAGCCACATGTAGCATCAAACGTCCCTGTGCAGTCGGCGCAGTTCACGCCGCTGAGCACCGTTCCCGTACAGGTCAACGACGCAAATATCGGTCTGATTCTCGACGTCCCGCTTCAGGTCAATGTGGAACTCGGCCGAACGAAGAAGTCCATCAAGGACATTCTCGACCTCACAAAAGGATCGATTGTGGAACTCGACAAGCTTGCCGGCGAGCCCGTGGATATCATGGTCAACGGCAAGTATCTGGCGAAGGGCGAGGTCGTCGTCATCGACGAAAACTTCGGCGTTCGCATCACGGAGATTGTCAGTCCGCTGGAACGCGCCGCGCGCCTTCAATAGCGGCATACATGGTGATCTTTTGAAAGAAACGTAGAAAGTCCTTGTCACAGACGGCACTTTTCGTTATAATGAGTAGCGATTGAAAACGGCACATCGAGGATGTGTACGATCGGTGCCCTTTGGAATGGGGATGCTCTGAGTCAAGTGTAAGGAGAGATGAGAAAATGGCAACTCGCGTTCTGATCGTTGATGATGCGGCGTTTATGCGGATGATGGTCAAGGACATTCTGTCAAAGAACGGCTATGAGATCGTCGGCGAAGCGGAAAACGGTGTGAAGGCGCTGGAGAAGTACCAGGAGCTCAAGCCGGATCTCGTGACGATGGATATCACGATGCCGGAGATGGACGGGATCACCGCCGTGAAGGAAATTAAGAAAGTGGATCCCGCGGCGAAGGTCGTCATGTGCAGCGCCATGGGTCAGCAGGCGATGGTCATCGAAGCGATCCAGGCGGGCGCGCGCGACTTTATCGTTAAGCCGTTCCAGGCGGATCGCGTGCTGGAGGCGATTCGCAAAGCCGTCGGCTGATGAAAGAACGGATTTTTTTTCTGTCCTTGCTGCTCGGATGTGCTCTCTTTGCGCTATGTATAGGGGACGTATCCGCCGCAGGCGAGACGGGCGGCGGATACCTAGCCGGTTATGAAGAGGCTGACCCGCGCCCGTCGGCCGTATCATGGTGGTCGACGGTCGCCTATGTGGTCAGCCTCTTTGCCGTTTTTGCATTCGTGGTTATTCTCGCCTACTTTGTTGCGCGCGCCTTTGGCAAAAGCTCTATGCGGACGTTTGCGGCACGCGGCGGACAGGTCTATATGCAGCTTCCGCTCGGGCCGAACCGCTCGGTCTGCGTCGTGGAACTTTTCGGGCGCGTTTTTGTGTTGGGGGTAACGGAGCACAGCGTTCGTCTGATCACGGAGATCGACGATCCGGAGGCCATCGAAGAGATCCGCACAAATGCCGCCGCGGGACAGACGGGCGTATTCAGCGAACAGTTCGGTTCGCTGTCGGATTTTGTTCGGAAGATACCGCCGCTCTTTCGGAAATGAGCGGGGTGAGAGGAATGGGGGGGACGGTTTTGCATCGGCGCAGTTTGCTCGCTCTGGGAGGAGCGGCGCTCTTTCTCATGCTTGCGGGAGACGCAAGCGCCGCGCCGCTCGTACCTACCGTCAGCGTCGGCGTTGGGACGTCGGAGAACCCGCAGGATGTCGCGACGAGCATGCAGCTGCTCGCCGTCCTTACGGTGCTGTCGCTTGCGCCCGCAATGCTCATCATGACGACGTCCTTTGTGCGCATCGTCGTCGTGATCGGCTTTTTGCGCAATGCGCTCTCGACGCAGAATGTGCCGCCCAACCAGGTGGTGATCGCGCTGTCCCTCTTCTTGACGTTCTATATCATGGCGCCCTATTGGGGACAAGCGAACGAGAACGGCATTCAGCCCTATCTGGAGGGGCAGATTTCGCAGGAGCAGGCGCTCGAAAATGTTGCGGAGCCTATGCGCGAATTCATGTTCCGCCAGACGCGGGAATCGGATCTCGCGCTCTTTGTGAACCTGTCGGATGCCGAGCGCCCCAATTCGCAGGACGACGTTTCGACGTTTACGCTCATCCCGGCATTCATCATCAGCGAACTCAAAACGGCGTTTCAGATCGGTTTTATGATCTATATTCCGTTCATCGTCATCGATATGATCGTCGCAAGCACGCTCATGTCGATGGGCATGATGATGCTGCCGCCGGTGATGATCTCGCTGCCGTTCAAGATACTGCTGTTCGTGATGGTCGACGGGTGGCATCTGCTGATCCAGTCGCTCATCATGAGCTTCCGCTGACGGGGAGGCGACGCGATGTCCGGAGATTTGGTCATCCAGCTTGCCCAGGAAGCGCTCATGGTCGTGCTCTTGGTGTCCGCCCCCATGCTCGGTCTGGGACTCATCGTCGGCCTCTTGGTCGCGGTGTTCCAGGCGACGACATCGATTCAGGAGCAGACGCTCGCGTTCATCCCGAAGATCGTGGCGGTGTTCGTCGCGATTCTCATCTTCGGTCCGTGGATGCTGCGCATCATGGTCGAATATGTGACGAATGTGTTCGTTAATCTGCCGCAGTATCTGCGGTGAAAGGGGCTTCACATGGATCTCTATGAGCTGCTCCAAGGCCATATCGCAGCGTTCCTGCTCACGCTCACGCGCATCAGCGGCATCTTTCTCATATCGCCGTTCTTCGGCAGTATGAACATCCCCATGTTCTTTCGCGTTGGGACTGCCCTCGCGATGACCGTTGTGCTCTTTCCCGTCGTGGACGGACTCGGCACACCGGCGGCGCCGCCGAGCGTCATGATGTTTGCCGCGGCGGCCGTCGGGGAGCTGTTCGTCGGCTGGCTGATCGGTTTTGTGGCGTACGTTTCGTTCGCCGCTATCACAATGGCGGGCAAGGTCATGGACATGCAGGTGGGCTTTGCCGTCGTCAATGTTGTGGATCCGACTTCCGGTCAGCAGATACCGCTCATCGGAAGTTTTCTTTATAATTTGGCTGTGATCATCTTTCTCGTGACAAACGGGCATCATATGCTCATCGCCGCGCTCGCCGAGAGTTTTCGCGCGGTGTCGCTGGGGGGGCCGGAGGCCAATATTTCCCTTGCGCTTATGATTGCGAAATTCACGGGAGATATTTTCCTCACGGGAATGAAGATCGCGATGCCGATCACATTTGCGATTCTCCTCACGAACGTGGGGCTCGGGATCCTTTCGCGCACGATGCCGCAGATGAACATCTTCGTCGTCGGCATCCCCATGCAGCTGATGATCGGCATTATTGTGCTCTCGATGATCATCCCGTTTTATGTTTTATTCCTGGATGTGCTGTTCAATGAAATGTATGGAAACATATCGCTTGCGGTGCGCGCCCTCCAATAGGGCGCCGTTCGTCTTCGACCTCCAGCGTTTCGCGGGCGGGGAAAAGACGGAAGAGCCGACCGCTAAAAAACGTGCCGATGCGCGAAAAAAAGGACAGGTCGGCCGCAGTCAGGAACTGAACACGGCGTTTGTCCTGCTGGTCGGTTTTTTTTCGCTGAAGCTCCTGTGGGATTCGATCTACCTATCGATTGCAACGTATACGACCTATGTGTTCGGCAATCTCAATCAAACGGTCGATACGGAGAACATCACGCGCATCTTCATCGGCATTATGACGCTGCTCGCGCAGACGGCGCTCCCGATCATGCTCTTCATCATGCTCATCGGGCTGGCGATAAATTTTTTCCAAGTCGGTTTGACATTCAACACGGAATCCATCGAGTTTAAACTGGATAAGCTCAACCCCATCAACGGGTTCGGCCGCATCTTTTCGAAGCGTTCCCTCGTGGAGCTGGTAAAATCCTTCTTCAAGATTCTCGTCATCGGGTTTTTCCTCTATCGCTTCATCCATGAGCAGATCCTCGCGATGCCGCAGTTCATGTTCTTTGACCTGACGACGAGCCTCGCGCTCGTGGCCGATCTCATTTTCAAGATGGCCTTCATCGTTATCGGCGTCATTATGATCATGGCGATCTGCGACTACGGTTATCAAAACTGGCAGACGACCCAGGACCTTAAGATGACGAAGCAGGAAGTCAAGGACGAGATGAAGCAGACGGAGGGCGACCCGCAGATCAAGGGGAAGATCCGGCAGAAGCAGCGTCAGATGGCGATGGCGCGTATGATGAAGGAAGTGCCGAAAGCGGACGTCATCATCACGAACCCGACGCATTACGCAGTCGCGCTCTCCTATGAAAAGGGCATGACCGCGCCGACGGTCGTTGCGAAAGGGCAGGACCTTGTCGCGCAGCGCATCAAGGACCTCGGCCGTGAGGCGCGCGTCCCCATCGTCGAGAACAAACCGCTCGCACGCACCCTGTACGCCGCCGTGCAGGTGGGCGACGCGGTGCCGCAGGAGCTGTATCAAGCGGTCGCCGAGGTGCTCGCGTATGTCTACCGTCTCAAGCATGCGAGACGCGGCGCATAATCCATGACAAAAGTCATATTAGCATTTGACGTGATTCCAATATTTGGTATAATATTAAGGAGATCGTAGCGAAGCGCATCGATCTTCGCAGGGGAAAGGGAAAGAAGGGGGGCGTAAGGGCATGGCGGCACCGCAGTCGGGAAGCGTCAATCCGCTTTCATCCGGCAACCTCATACAACGGTACAGCGATGTCCTGATCGCCGTCGCCATCGTGACGATCGTCATCATGATGATCATCCCGCTGCCGACGATGATTTTGGATGTCCTCATCTGTCTCAATATCACGATTGCCCTGCTCGTCGTCATGTCGGCCATCTACAACGTGGAGGCGCTCGATCTCTCGGTGTTCCCGTCGCTCCTCCTCATTACGACGCTCTTCCGATTGGCGCTCAACATTTCGTCGACCCGCCTCATCCTGCTCAACGGCTATGCGGGAGAGGTCATCACCGCATTCGGCAACTTTGTCGTCGGCGGCAACGCGGTCGTCGGATTTATCGTGTTCGTTATTCTCGTTATCGTGAACTTTATCGTCATCACCAAGGGCTCCGAACGCGTCGCGGAGGTTTCGGCACGCTTCACGCTCGACGCGATGCCCGGCAAACAGATGGCGATCGACGCCGACCTCAACCAAGGCGCGATCTCCGATGCGGAGGCAAAGCGGCGCCGCGAAAAAGTCCAGCGCGAGTCCGATTTCTTCGGCGCGATGGACGGCGCTTCAAAGTTCGTGAAGGGCGACGCCATTGCGGCCATCGTCATCATGATGATCAATATCGGCGGCGGCTTTGTTATCGGCATGCTGCAGCGCGGCATGGACGCGGGACAGGCGCTGCAGACCTATACGCTCCTGACCGTCGGCGAAGGCCTCGTCGCACAGATCCCCGCGCTGCTTATCTCAACGGCAACCGGTATCATTGTCACACGTTCCGCTGCGGAGGGGAACCTCGGCAGCGATCTCGTGCGCCAGCTCTTTAAAAACGAACGCATCTTTATGATCCTCGCGGGCGTTCTGGTCTTCCTCGCCATTATGCCGGGGCTGCCGGGGCTCCCGTTTTCCGCGCTTGCCTTACTCTGCGGCTTCATCGCCTGGAACCTCCACCGTGGACAGACCGTGGAGCAGGAGGTGCAAAAGGTCGAACAGAAGGCCAAAGCCAAAAAGGAGGCGACGACGCCCGAGAATATCGTCTCCCTCCTGCAGGTGGACCCGATGGAACTCGAGATCGGCTACAGCCTGATTCCTCTCGTCGATACGGGGCAGGGCGGCGATCTCCTCGACCGCATCGTCATGATCCGGCGGCAGTGCGCCTTGGAGCTCGGCCTCGTCGTGCCGACCATCCGCATCCGCGACAACATTCAGATCAAGCCCAACGCCTATATCATTAAACTCAAGGGCATCGAGATCGCGCGCGGCGAGTTGATGCTCGACCATTATCTCGCGATGAATTCCGGCACCGTCTTTGAGGAGGTGCCGGGGATCGAAACGGTGGAACCCGCCTTCGGCCTCCCCGCGCTTTGGATTTCGGAGAACGAGCGCGAACAGGCGGAGCTGAACGGTTATACCGTCGTCGATGCGGTCTCCGTGCTTGCGACACATCTGACGGAGATTATCAAGCAGCATGCCGACGAGATTCTCGGGCGCCAGGAAACGCAGAACCTCCTTGACAACCTGCGCAAGACGAACGCCGCCTTGGTGGACGAGGTCGTCCCGAATCTGCTCAGCGTGGGCGAGGTACAGAAAGTGCTCGCGAACCTGCTGCACGAGCGTATTTCCATCCGCGATATGAGCACGATCCTCGAGGTGCTGGCCGACTACGGCACGGCGACCAAGGATACGGATATCCTTACGGAATACGTGCGTCATACGATGGCGCGGCACATTACGCAGCAAAACGTACAGAACGGCGTCCTGCCCTGCATCACGCTGGATCCCGCCCTCGAGAACAAGATTGCGGGCGGCGTGCAGCGCACGGAGCACGGTTCCTACGTCAGCCTGGATCCGGACTCGATGCAGAAGCTCCTCACGGCGCTGCAGGAAGAACTGAACAAACTGACGGATCAGGGGTATCAGCCCATCGTGCTCACGAGCCCGACGGTACGGCCGTATTTCCGCAATCTCGTCGAGCGGTCCATCTCCGGCCTGATCGTGCTATCGCACGCGGAAATTGAACAGAACGTTGAAATCCAGATCCTAGGGGTGGTGAGAATCTAAGTGCAGGTCAAAACGGTACGCGCTTCCTCTGTGAAGGAGGCGATGGAACAGATTAAGGACGAACTCGGCAGCGACGCCGTTCTACTCCATACGAAAAAATACCGTGAGGGCGGCATGCTTGGCGGGGAGGAGATGATCGAAGTGACGGCAGCGGTCGACGAGACGCAGGCGCGCGTGCCTCGGTCGGCATCCGCCTACGTGCCGCCGCCCGCACCGATTCTCCCCACGAATGCGGCCGACCGCTATCGGATGAACGAGATGTCTCCGCAGGAGGAGGCCGTTTCTCTTACGGCCGCAGGAGCCGCGCTGCCGGCCTATGGCGCCTATACGGCGGCACCGGTGCCGCCGTCGGCCTATGTGCCGCCGGAGCCCGCATACATGCCGGAGGGATACGGTGCGGCGGGCACCGCCTCCGTCGTTCCTCCCGCGCCCGCCCCGTCGCCGCCCGTACGTCAAGCCGCCTATGAGGCGCCTCCCGCCGAACCGCTCCCGGCACAGGAGGCGGCGGCCGGGGAAGACGACGCATCGGCCGCGCGCATCCGCCTCCTGGAGGATGAGCTGGCACAGATGAAGACGATGCTCGCCTCGATGATTGCTGCGGCCCAGCCGAAAGAGGTCGTTTCTATCCGAGACGCCCTGCGCAGACAGGATGTGCGCGAAGAACTCGGCGAAGATCTCGCGGCCAAGGTCCCCGTTGCCGACATCAATCTGGACAGTCTCGATCCGCGCGCAAAAGATGTGCTCGCGGGTTATCTCGCGCAGGTGATGAAGTTCACGGACGGACTCCGGCCCAACCCGCACGGCTCGCGTGTGGTCGCATTCATCGGCACGACGGGGGTCGGCAAGACTACGACGCTTGCCAAAATTGCCGCCCATTTCGTTCTCGAGCAGAATCTCAAGGGCGCCCTCATCACGGCGGACACCTACCGCATTTCGGCGGTGGAGCAGCTCAAAAAATACGCCGAGATATTAGGGCTCCCCGTCGAGGTCGTCTACTCGGCCGCAGACCTGAAAAAGGCGATCACACGTCACCGCGGCAAGGATTTTATCCTCGTCGATACGGCGGGGCGCAGTCAGTACAACGAGTTCCAAATGGACGAACTCAAGGAACTCCTCGCCGCGCATCCGCGCATGGAGAAGCATCTCGTCGTGAGCGCGACGACGAAGGAACAGGATGCTTCCGAAATCATGATGCGGTTTTCCGCATGCAAGCCCGACCGCATCATCTTTACGAAGACGGACGAGACGCGTACGATCGGTATGGTGCTGAATCTCCTCGCCGGCAAAGAACTGCCGCTTTCCTTCCTGTCCAACGGGCAGAGCGTGCCGGACGATATCATTCCGGCGACGGCACAGCGATTGGCGGAACTGCTGTTGAGGGAATGATATGACAGATCAGGCAACGCGTCTGCGCCAAATGGTCGAACCGGCGCACACGGGCGTCGTACCCGCCGTCCCTGCGCCCGCACCTCTCGCACCGGCACAGACGGAGGCATGGTCGAACGTGCGCGTCGTCGCGGTCACGAGCGGCAAGGGCGGCGTCGGGAAAACGAATATTGCCGTCAACCTTGCGATTGCAATCAAGCGCATAGGATACCGCGTCCTCGTCATCGACGCCGATCTCGGCATGGCCAACGTGGATGTGCTCCTCGGCACAGCCTCCCGCAGGCACTTGCTGGACCTTCTGCAGCCCGAGGTAACGCTCGACGACGTCATTGTCGAGACGCCGCAGGGGATTCAGTACATCTCGGGCGGCTCGGGCATCGAGAAGGCGATGCACTACGATCATGCCGAAAAACTGCTGCTCCAGCAGAAACTTGCGGACTGTGCCGGGCGTGCGGATATCATCATCGTGGATACGGGGGCGGGCCTCGGGCGCAATGTGATGGATTTTATTCTCGCGGCGGACGAGGTGCTGCTCGTTACGACGCCCGAACCGACCTCGCTGACGGACGCCTATGCCGTCATGAAGGCCTACAGCATCTATGCCGCGCAGAAGAACCTCCGGCTCATCATCAACCGCGTGTACGAGCAGAAGGAAAGCCGCGAGGTCGCGCTCAAACTCCGGCGGGCGGCGGAAAAGTTCCTGCACATGCCGGTCGATTGTCTCGGCTACGTGTTCGAGGATACTGCCGTAACGAAGGCGGTCCGCCGGCAGACGCCGCTCATCGAGGCCGATCCGGACAGTGCGGCGGGGCGCTGCATCGAGGCGTTGGCGGAGGCGCTGATCACGGGGACAAAGATGAAAGTCAAACGCGGATGGAAAGGTTTTTTACAACAAATTTTTAAGTTTTCAACCTAAACAGGGAGGATATTTTAGATGGCGGGCGAATTGGTACAGGCAAGGAATATTTTGGCCATTGGGCAGCGGCTCGAAATATTTTTTGAAAACAGCGAGGAGGGAACCGCCGGCTATACGAGCCGCGTGGAAGATATCGTCGGGGACGATCTCGTTGTTGCCATGCCGGTGGATGAGCGGCATGTGCCGGTCATTCCGCACGCGCGCGAGAACCTTTACGTGCTTGCCGCCGGCGACGGGTGCCACTTCCGTTTTTTCAGCACCTATCGTTCGCACGGCCGGCACGAGGGACGCCTTCCCGTTCTGCACATATCCATCCCTGAGATCGCCGAGCGGTTCCAGAAGCGCGGCCTGTTCCGCGTGAAGGTGAACCTCATCGTGACGGTGCGTCTCGTGGATCAGGTGGGACAGATCGATGCCCCCGTGCGTGCGCGCGCCGTCGACCTGAGCGGCAGCGGCATGGCGTTTGTATGGCCGAAGGCCGTTCCGCTCGATTCGGATGCGGCGCTCGAGATCAACGACATCCCGGGCATCGGCACGCTCGAACTCATGTCGCGTATCGTGCGCTGCACACGGATTGAGCGCGAGGAGGAACTGCCCATCTACCACGTCGGGGTACAATTCCAAAGCCTCTCGCGCGCCCTGCGGGACAAGATCGTACGCTATCTCTTCCAGGTACAGCGCGCGCAGGTGGGACGGGCAAACAATGATTGAACGGGATCGGAGTCAGCCGTCCGGAAATCGGGGCGCGCCCGGCGCGCGTGCAGGGATGCGTTTGGTTGTGATCGGTTCCTCGACAGGGGGACCGCAGGCGCTTCAAACCGTGATCATGGGGTTTCCCAAAAATCTCCCATGTCCCGTTGTCGTCGTTCAGCACATGCCCGCAGGTTTTACGGGAGCCCTGGCGGAGCGTCTGCACGGCATGGCGCAGGTCGCGGTCAAAGAGGCGCGGGACGGCGATATGCTGGCGCCCGGATGCGTTTACATCGCGCCCGGGAATCATCATTTGCGGATTCTTGACGATACGGGAGGCCGGCGTATTGCGCTCAGCGATGAACCGCCCGTTGGAAACCACCGTCCGGCGGTCAACGTGATGTACGAGTCCGCCGCACATTTCGGCAAGGACGTCGTCGCGGTCATTCTCACGGGAATGGGGCACGACGGACGGGATGGGATGTATAAAATCAAGGAAAACGGCGGCTACTGCATTGCGCAGGATGAAGCGACCTGTGTCGTCTACGGAATGCCAAAATCCGTAATCGACGCAGGGCTGGCCGATGAGATATGCCCATTGCCGCGGATCGCCGGGGCGATTGAGGCGGCTGTGAGAAGATAGGAAATAGGGGGAATATCAATGGATAACCAGTATATGGACATGTTCTTGGACGAGTCGCACGAGCATTTGCAGTCCCTCAACGAAGGTCTGCTGCGTCTCGAAGAGAATATGGAAGAGATCGGTGCCGTCAACGACATCTTCCGCAATGCGCATACGCTGAAGGGAATGTCGGCGACCATGGGCTTTGCTAAGATTGCCGAATTGACGCATGAGATGGAAGACGTTCTCGATCTCGTCCGCAAAGAGCAGCTCAAGCTCAATGAGGACATTATGGATACGCTGTTCAAATGTCTGGACTCCCTGGAGCAGATGGTAGACAGCGTGGGCAACGGTGAGGCTGAGGATGTCGTCGACGTGACGGACCTCGTCGCAAAGCTGAGTTCCATCTCCAAGGGAACCCCCGCACCGGCCGCACCCGCCGCGGCGGCGCCCTCCGCCGCGGAAAGCGCCGCAGCCTCCGCAAACGGCGATCTCGGCATCGACGAGATCGACCTCGACGTCATGAAAAAGGCCAAGGAGAGCGGCCTGCGCATTTTCCACGTCAAGGTGACGCTCATGGAGACCTGCGTCCTCAAGGCGGCGCGGGCCGTGATGGTCATGCACGCCCTCGACGAAGTGGGCGATGTGATCAAGAGCGTTCCGGATGCCGAAGATCTCGAACAAGAGAAATTTGAACGCAGTTTCGACGTTGTCGTTACGACGGCAAGCGATGCCGAAGCGGTACAGAATGCGGTCGATACGGTCTCGGAGATCGAGGACATCCAGGTGGAAGAGCTGGATCCGGATCAGCTGAGCAAGGCGGCCGAAGCGGCACAGACGACCTCGGCAGCCGGCGCACCGGCAGCCGGGGCGCCGGCGAAGAAGCCTGCCGCCGCGGCAAAGCCCGCGGCAGGCGGACCTGCGAAGAAGCAGCATCAGAGCCAGAGCGTACGCGTGGATATCGAAAAACTCGACACCCTGATGAATCTGATGGGCGAACTGGTTATCAACAAGGTGCGCCTCGAGCAGATCGGCCAGACGCACCGTATGAGCGATCTCATGGAGACGCTCGAGCAGATGGACCGCGTGACGGGCGATCTCCAGAACATCGTTATGAAGGTCCGCATGGTCCCCGTCAGCGCCGTGTTCAATCGTTTCCCCCGTATGGTACGCGACGTTTCCAAAGAGTTGGGCAAAGAGATCAATCTAACCATCGAGGGTGAGGAGACGGAGCTGGATCGTACCGTTATCGACGAGATCGGCGATCCGATCATGCATCTCCTGCGCAACTCTCTCGATCACGGTGTCGAGAGTCCCGAGAAGCGCGAGGCGAAGGGCAAGCCCCGCATCGGCGAAGTCGGTCTGATCGCGCGTCACGAAGGCAATAACGTCGTCATTATGATTACGGACGACGGCGCCGGCATCGATGCGGAGGTCATTCGCCGTAAGGCCGTTGAAAAGGGCATGATCTCGCAGGAAGAGGCGGATCGCCTCGATGATGCGGAAGCCGTCCGGCTCATCTTCCTGCCGGGGTTTTCCACGGCGGAGAAAATCACCGATATTTCGGGACGTGGCGTCGGTATGGATGTTGTGCGCAGCAAGATTGAGGCGCTTTCGGGGCATGTCGACGTCGAGACGCATATTGATAAGGGCTCTATTTTCAAGATCAAGCTGCCGCTGACCCTCGCCATTATCCAGGCGATGCTTGTGCAGGTGCAGGGGGAGATGTACGCCATTCCGCTCGGTTCCATCGACAGTACGATCAACATCGAGCCGACGGATATCCAGACCATTCAGAACAAGGAAGTCATCGTCCTGCGTGGCGAGATCATCCCGATCATCCGCATGGAAGAGGCGCTGCAGGTGCCGCATACGAAGGATGCAGACGAGCTCTTCGTCGTCGTCGTTCATGCGGGCGAGGCGAAAGCGGGCATTGTCGTAGATAATCTCATCGGACAGCAGGAAATCGTCATCAAGACGCTGGGGAATCTCTTCGCCGGACTCAAACTCTTCGGCGGCGCAACGGTGCTCGGCGACGGCAGGGTCGCGCTGATTCTCGACGTCGCGACGATGATACAGCAGTAAGTAAGGGGAGGGTAAAGAAATGGCAGAAGATATGAATCAGATTGAGACGGGGACGCCGCAGAATTCGCAGTATGTGGCGTTTAACCTTCGCGACGAGGAATACGGCGTCAGCATTCTGAACGTGCAGGAGATCCGGAACCTGACGGATATCACGCGCGTTCCGTTCGCTGCAGATTTTATCAAGGGCGTCATCAATCTGCGCGGCTCCGTTCTCCCCGTCATTGATCTCAAGAAGCGCCTTGGGCTTGCGGAGACGCCGTATACCGACCGTACCCGTATCGTCACGGTATCCGTGGACGACGTGCACGTCGGCATGCTCGTCGACGCCGTGACGGAGGTGCTCAGCCTCGATGATGAACCCGTCGACACCAAGAAAGCCACCAATGCGCGTGAAAACAGCCGTTTTCTCAGCGGTATCGGCAACATCGACGGAAGGCTGATCGTCCTTCTCAATCTCGAGGAGATTGTCGGGCTTCCGAAGGAAACGAAGTGATGAAAATCCTTTACCCGTAAGGAGAGGTAGCGCCAATGGCAGTAGACGATGATCTGACACAATTGTCAGAGATGCAGCTGGACGTACTCCAGGAGATCGGGAACGTCGGCGCGGGCAACTCCGCGACGGCTCTTTCCCGTCTTATCCAGCGCCGCATAGAGATGAACGTGCCGCATGTGGCACTTGTTAAAATCGAAGATGTGCCGGAATATGTCGGCGGACCGGAACTGGTCGTCGTCGGCATTTTTCTGCGCGTCTACGGTAAGGCGCCGAGCAACATCCTCTTCCTTATCCCGCGGGAAAGCGCATTTGCGCTTGTCGATACGCTGCTCGGGCGGGAGCGGGGGGCAACGACGGAACTTGACGCGATGGATGAATCCGCACTCATGGAAATCGGCAATATCCTTGCCGGTTCCTATCTGAACGCGTTTTATACGTTCACAGGGATGAGCATGCTGCCTTCAACGCCGGCTCTTGCCGTGGATATGGCGGGCGCGATTCTCAACGTGGTACTCGTTCAGCTTGGCGAGATGGGAGATCATGCGCTCCTCATCGAGACGAACTTCCAGGCCGATGACCAAAGCATCAGCGGACATTTCTTCCTCGTTCCTGATCCGGGCTCGCTGAGCACTATTATGAATGCGGTAGGAGTTGGATGATATGCCGGATTTGATAAAAGTCGGTATGGCCGACTACAAAGTCGGCGCGGCTCCATCCACTTTGATCAGTTACGGATTGGGCTCCTGTATCGGCCTTTCGCTTTACGATCCGAAGGCGCAGGTGGGCGGACTGCTCCACTATATGCTGCCCGACAGCAAGCAGGCGAGAGCTTCCGATACGCCGGCAAAATTTATCGACACGGGATTTCCGCTGATGCTTGCGGATGTCTTGAAACTCGGTGCCGTCAAGTCGCGTCTCGTGGCAAAGATTGCGGGCGGCGCCCAGATGTTTGCGTTCTCGAATACGACGAGCGTGATGCGCGTCGGCGAGCGCAACGCGCAGGCGGCGAAGGAACTGCTCGCGCAGCACGGTATCCGGATCGTTGCCGAAGACACCGGGCTCAATTACGGCCGTACGGTTTCGATCGATCTGAACGACGGCACCTATACGGTGAAGACCGTCAGCAAGGGAGATAAGATCATCTAGGAGGCGGGTGAGGATTATGTTCAAACTGGGTATGGCGATCGTTTTTGCCGTTATTGCGGCGCTTGTCATATTCCTGACGGGACTCTTCTCCGACGCGCGCCTTTTAACGGCGTTCCTGCGCAGCCTCGTGGGATTCGTCTGTGCCGGCGCGTTTACCTACCTCGTTACGTTTATTCTCGAAGCGAAAGGATGGGCAGCCTTTGATAAGTTCCCGGATGAGCGCATGACGGATATGCAAAACGTGCTCTATGGAGCGGATGATATCGACTTTGATGCCGACGCGCCCGGGGACGATACCGAAAAGGAATTTGCGGAGCCCACGAATTTTCGGCCGCTTGCGGAGGAAGAGCTCGTTCACATGAGAACGCCGGAAGAAGAGGCCGACGCGCAGGGCGGAGAGGAAACTCCCGCGCCGGCATAAATCAAGCGGACGATCAGCGGTGAGAGGGGGCGGCGGAGATGGAGCAGCGGGAAGATATCAAAGCGCTGTGGCAGGCCTATGAAGAGAAAAAGACCGTCGATGTGCGCAATCGCATCGCCGAATACTATCTTCCTCTTGTCCGTCTCGTTGCCGGACGCATTGCGATCAGTCTGCCGCAGCATGTGGATCGGGAGGATTTGCTGAGCAGCGGTTTCTTCGGTCTCTTGGATGCCATTGAGCGCTACGAACTCACGCGCGGCAATAAGTTTGAAACCTATGCGGGCGTGCGTGTGCGCGGCGCGATGCTCGACCATCTGCGCGCAAAGGACTGGATCCCGGTCAGCGTGCGGCAGAACATCAAGAAATATGAAAAGGCCGTCGCGGAGCTCGAAGGCCGGCTCGGCCGGACGGCGACGGACGAGGAGCTCGCGCACGAACTTGGCCTGACGCGCGAGGGTCTCCGTCATTTGGAGAGCCAAGTCAGTGCCGCGACTGTGATCCCGCTGGAGGAATATCTGCGTACCGACACGCCCGTCTCGTTAGAGGACGGACCCGTCGAACACGCGGAATGGACCGAGGTCAAGGAAACGCTTGCCGCGGCCATTGAGAAGCTCCCCGAAAAGGAGCGGACGGTTGTGGCGCTCTATTATTACGATGAGATGACGCTTAAGGAGATCGCGGCGATCCTGCACCTCTCCGAGGCACGGATCTCACAGCTGCATACGAAAGCCATCTTTCGCATGCGGGGGTCTCTCGCGCGAATGAACGAAACGGAATAAAGCCGATAATGTAAAATTTTATGTTGAATCGTTGTAATAGCGGCGCAATTTTGATTGATGGGGAGTTGGTCTTGTGGATAAAACCGTTGGGAGCAGGCATGAGGGATATTTGCTCGCGCTGAGGACGGATGGAAACTATCTCACCATCTATCCGGAGGATGAGGGCGGCGCGATCGTTGAACTCGCCGATATCCGCAAATACCTCGAGGCCGCGGGCGTGACAGATTACGACGTCCTCCAGGTTGCGCGCATTATCCGTGTGGCGGACGGGACGGAGACGAAACTTGACCCCGCGCCGCCCGAGGATGTCGCGGACGAGGCCAACAAGCCCGTCCCCTTCGGCATCGAGATCGCACGCGACGCGATGAGCGTTACCGTGCGGTTCGATGAGAAACAGGGGAATATCCCGCCTAGTACGTCCGATATTCTCGCCGCATTGGCGGAGAAGGGGATTGTCTACGGCATTGACCGCGAGGCGATCAGCCGCGGGGTGGCGCGTATGAACACCTTCGTGGCGGCACGCGGCACGGCGCCCGAAGCGGGGACGGACGCCCGCATCGAGAAGAAATTCGACATGGGAGAGAAGGGGCGACCCGCGGCCCGCGCCTATGATCGTGTCGATTACAAGGATATGAATATCTTTATCCGGACGCAGACCGGCGACGTGCTTGCCGTTCGGATCCCGGAGACCCCGGGGGTTCCGGGGAAGAACGTGTTGGGGGAAGAGGTTGCCCCCAAGCCCGGAAAGCCCGCGCAGCTGCCGCAGGGAAAGAACACGAAAGTGGTCAACGATCACGAACTCGTCGCGATGATCGACGGACAGATTGTAGACGACGGCAAGATCAGTGTGGATCCCCATCTCGTCATTGATAAGAGTGTCGACGTCGGAACGGGCAACGTCGATTTTGCCGGCAGCATTGAGATCCGCGGAGATGTGGAGAGCGGATTCACCGTGAAGGCCGCGGGGGATGTTGAGATCAAGGGCATGGTCGGCGGCGCGGAGGTCACCGGGCGCAACGTCATCGTCCACGGCGGCATTCGAGGGATGAATGTGGGAAAAATTCACGCGGAAGAGGATGTGAGCATCTCCTTTGTCGAGAACGCGAACATTTCCGCGGGCCGCGATATCTTCGTCAACGATGTCGTACTGCATTCGGAGGTGCGAGCGGGGCATCATCTCCGCGTCGAGGGGAAGCGCGGCATCATCACGGGCGGTTCCGTCGGGGCGGGAGAGTCCATTCAGGCGAGCGTACTTGGCAACAGTTTCTACGTGCAGACGAATCTGCTCGTCGGTATTGATCCGAATCTGCAGCATAACTATGAGGCGCTCGAAAAAGAATGCAAAGAGGACGAGAGGCGTCTGACGGAGATCAAACTTTCCCTCGAGACGCTCAAGAAGCAGGATCTCTCAAAACTCTCGGATAAGCGTAAAGAGCAGATGCTGCAGCTGACGAAGGTACAGTTCCCGCTCGCCGGGAAGATCAAGCAGATGCGGGAAGATCTCGCCGCCATGCGTGCGGAACTGGATGAGATGAAGCAGGGCTCCGTGTCCGCTTCGGATACGATCTTCCCGGGGGTCAGCATTACCATTAACGGGATCAAGCGGAAGGTCGAGGAGGAACTGCGTCACACGAAAATGCGCGTAGTCGACGGAGAGGTCGTCACATCCATCCTATAGAGAGGCAGGTAGCGCCATGAACGTCACGCCGATCAGTATGCAGATGATGTTCCCGCAGTCAAATGAAGCGGGCAATGTCCAGAGCAACATCCAGAACCAGGTCAACATCCAGCAGAGCTTTGAATCCATCCGTCAGAAGGAGGATGCGGAGCTCGCGCGCCGGCAGGTACGCGCCAAGGAAGAGGCCAGCAATGATGCGCGCGTCAAGGAGGATCCGGACCGCGAGCGGCGGCAGGGCCGCGGCGGGCAAGGAGACCGGGGGCGCGGAAACGACGGTGAGGATCACGGCCAAGAACTGCTGCAGCGCCTTGCGGCGGATCCGAATCGCGGCGTGCACCTCGATATCAGTTTCTAAACGATGCGGATAAGGGAGGCGTCTGGTTATTATTTCCATCACTGAAATTCTCGGTGCGCTCATCATTCTCGGCGCCGTCCTCCTCCTTATCGTCCGTTTCGTCATTCATCGCCGCCAGCGCAGCGAGGAGGATGAGGAGGATCTCGCCGCCTCGATTGAGAAGCTGAAAAAGGAACTCCAACAGTCGGCCGACACAATCATCAAACGGCTCGGCAGTCATGTGACAAAGCTCGAGGGACTTCTGCGCGAGGCAGACGATCGGCGCGTGCGCCTTGAGACGCGCGTGGCCGACGCCCAACGACTCGAGTGGGCGCTCCGCCAGCGTATCGAAGAACTCGAACGGCGCCTGCGCGATCTCGGCCGGACGGCAGCGCCCGCGCAGGGACAACCGCAAATGCCGATGCGGCAAGCGGCGCAGGCGGGGACGATCCCCGTACCGCCGCCGTCCGTGTCGGAATCCGAGGCGCAGCGCGTGGACGGCGACGACTTTGCGGCCGTCCTGCATCAGTCTATCCTGCGCGAGCAGGCGCAGCATGCGGGAAAAGCTTCGACAGCGCCGATGCAGCCCATACCGCTTTCTCCGCGGGAGCAGGCACAGGCGTATCTGCAGCAGATGCCGCAGGAGGGCGCGCCGCGCCGTGATGCGGCCGTACCTCCCGCACGGATGCATCCGCCGGCCGCCGCGGCTGCCGTACCGGCCGCGCCGTCAGTGCGGCAGGAAGACCCCGCGCCACAGGAAAACGAGGCGATCGTCAAGGCGCGCGCTCTCCTGCGTGCGGGCCGCAGCATCGAGCAGGTCGCACGCGAGACGGGGGTTGAGATCGGCGCCCTGCGTCTCATGCGGCAGATGACGGCAAGGGATTGACAAAAATGTGAAATACGGCTATAATATCTTTCGTTCGGGACGTAGCTCAGCTTGGTAGAGCGCTTCCTTGGGGTGGAAGAGGTCGTGAGTTCAAATCTCGTCGTTCCGACCATTTTTCTGCATAGGAACCTCCGCGCGGCTGCGTGGAGGATTTTTTGTTGTAAGAAATGACGTATGGAATGAGAAGGAGGCGATCTCATGGATTTCATTGTCGATATCGGCGCGCTTCAAGTACTGCTCCTCGCCGTCATGTTCCTCTCCGTCATGGTGGAGATTAAGACGGGCGGCATGGGCGTCGGCGTCCTGCTCGGCCTCGTCGCGGCGGGCGTTTTTTGGAGCAGTCAGTATACGCGCGGACTTGTAGAGTTCTATCATATCGCGGTATTTCTCGCGGGGATTCTGATGATCATCGTGGAGATTCTGCTGCCGACCGTGGGCCTGCTCGCGGGGCTTGGCATTGCCGCGATGTTTTACAGCATCGTGCTTGCGCTCGGCGGGGATATCGGCGCGCTGGCGGCGCTCGGCATCGCGCTCGTCATCTCCGTCGCCGCGTTCATGCTGATCGTCTCGCGCCTGCCGTCGAGCAGACTGTGGAACAAAGTGGTGCTGCATGACAGCTCCCGTTCCGAGCGCGGCTTTGTGAGCGCGGAGGAGCAGCCGGACCTCGTAGGGAAAGTCGGCGAAGTCCTCACCGAACTCCGTCCGTCGGGGACGGCGCGCATCGACGGACGCCCGGTCGACGTGATATCCGAAGGGGCGTTTATTTCAAAGGGAACGCAGGTTGTCGTCCTGTCCGTGCACGGCAGCCGCGTCATCGTACGCACAGTATAGCGCACGCATCGCAGACGGACGATATCGTTTAGGAGGTTATTATGGGAACATTATTCGGTGGAGCATTCCTCATTGTTATCGTTGTCCTTGCCGTGTCGATTTTCCTGCATTTTGTGCCGCTCGGCCTCTGGGTATCCGCGATCTCGGCCAACGTCCCGGTCAGCATCATGTCGCTGATCGGCATGCGCCTGCGCCGCGTGCCGCCCAGCCGCATCGTCTTGCCCCTGATCAAGGCAAACAAGGCCGGCCTCGACGTCAGCGTCAATCAACTCGAGGCGCATTACCTCGCGGGCGGCAACGTGGACAAGGTTGTCGACGCGCTGATCGCATCGCATCGGGCGCAGATTGCCCTCCCCTTTGAACGGGCCGCCGCGATCGATCTTGCGGGGCGCGACGTGCTTGACGCCGTGCAGATGAGCGTCAACCCGAAGGTCATTGAGACGCCGATTGTGTCCGCCGTCGCGGCCAACGGCATCGAACTCAAGATCAAGGCGCGCGTCACCGTGCGTGCGAATATCGACCGCCTCGTCGGCGGTGCGGGCGAGCCGACCATCATTGCCCGCGTCGGCGAAGGCATCGTCACGACCGTCGGCTCTTCTCAGAGTCATAACGACGTCCTCGCCAACCCCGACGATATTTCCAAGACCGTCCTCGGTAAAGGGCTTGACGCGGGGACGGCATTTGAGATCCTCTCCATCGATATCGCCGACGTCGACGTCGGGCGCAACATCGGCGCGGAACTGCAGACCGACCAGGCCGAGGCCGACAAGCGTATCGCGCAGGCAAAGGCGGAGGAGCGCCGCGCGATGGCCGTGGCCCGCGAGCAGGAGATGAAGGCCTATACGCAGGAAATGGAGGCAAAGGTCGTCGAGGCACAGGCGGAAGTGCCGCATGCAATGGCGCAGGCGCTGCGCGAAGGCAAGCTCGGCGTTATGGACTATTATCAGCTGAACAACATCCAGTCGGATACGGATATGCGCCATGCAATCAGTACGGCCGGGAAAGCCGACGAGAAACATCCCGGACCTCCCGTGAAGTGAGGCGAGCGCGATGGAATATCTTCTGATCATCGTGATTGCAGTCGTCGTATCGCTGCTCGACGATAAGATTCGCGGAAAGAAAAAAGTGCCGCCGCCGACGCTCCCGCGCGAGATTCCAAAGCCGAAGAAGAAAGAGCAAAGGGCGCGGACCGGGACGTTTGAGATTCCGCCGATGCGCAACGTGCCGCGGGATTCTCAGACGGCAGCCGATGCCGAAGTGTTCCGCGCGCAGGAAGAGATGCGCGCGAAATGGGAAGAGGCGCGCCGTGCAGAGGAGCAGCGGAAACGCCGCCTTCGGCGGGAAGAGGAACTGCGCCTTGCCGCAGAACAGACGGCGGCAGTCACGCCCGCACGGCAGCACATACGCGCCATCCTGCCGCAACTGACGCCGGCGGCGATGCGGCAGGCGGTTGTGGCGGCCGAGGTGCTGGGGAAGCCGCTTGCGCTCCGTAAGCGGTGAAGTCCTATCTTGGCGCCTTTTCACACAGCATAAAAAGAGACGACTACAATGTGTAGTCGTCTCTTTTTATGCTGTGTTACGGGAATTTACTTAATCTGATTCAGCAGCGCCGCGATCTCGGCCGCGCTGCGGTCGCCGCTCGCGGCGGTCATGATGGGCTGCGCGCCGAGCATCACCGTGTTGCCGTCGGCATAAGCGTCGGAGGCCGCGTGACCGTTCTTATAGGCTGCGGCGAGGTTGCCCATAACGAAGTAGGTGCGCTCCGCGGAGGTCATATTCCCCACCGGCGCGGGGACGACGAATTCCTTTTTGTTGATGCGGAGCGTGCCGTTATCGACCGCGACGCGGCCGCCGCTCATCTCGGTGAGCTTCTTGGCGTAGTTGTCGCGGCGTGCGGTATTCGACGGATGATCCGCGGCGCCGGACATGATGGCGAATACGTTGGAACCGTTGTTGCCCTCAAGGTCGATGAGACGCTGCCAAACGGCCGCCGTAGCGCCCGGGTTGTAATTCGAATGCGAGATGTATTCGAATGCGAGATTGTCCGCCTCCCACTCCATCGGCTTTGTGAGGCCTTGGCCGCTCCAGATGTTTGCGGCGATGGCGCCGAGCACCGTGCCGGTCGCACTGGCAAGTATCGCGGGCCCGAGGGATTTTTTCATTCCCTTGGCCGGATGATCCTTCTGCCCGTGCCCCATCTCATGGGCGAGCACGACGGCAATTTCGTCTTCGCTTGTGAGATAATCGTAGAGACCGACGTTGACGCTCATATTGTGCCCGAGCGTGCAGAACGCATTGAAACTCTCTTCGTTATTGATGAAGTAATTGTACGGGCGATCGTAGACGGTCGCGTCCGTTGCGCCGATCGCCGACGTAAGGTTCGAGAAGATGCGGCGCAGCTGCTCGTTGCGCGCCTCGCCGTAGTAGACGCCGTACTTTTCCTTGAGCTCTTGAAAAAGTGCCTGACGGCCTTCTTCTGTTCCGTTGTAGTATTTGATCTGCTTATTCATCTCGGACGCCGCCACCGCGCCGCCCACGACCGCGCCGACGATATTGCCCCAGCCCGCCTCGGCAACCGCCGGCTTCGTCAGCGTGGCGCCCGCGGCCATCGATGCCGAGAGGGCAAGGGTCATGCCGACGCGCAGAAAGATATTTTTTCCCATCACGTACCTCCTTCTTATGAACACGTGAATAAATTATAAACAAAAGAACGGCGGATGTCTATAGTAGAAACGTCACGGATTTTTTTGCCGCGGGGAGTTCTTTGCCGCATATGTGCCGCAGGCCGCCGCGGCGGAGCGCGCGCATAGAATTCTTGACACTATTGTCAAAAACTATTAAAATGAATGCGAGTATTTTCTAGTAAGAAATTGGAATTCTGAAAACGAGGAGGTGGCCGTTATCGTTACTGAACTATTCGCGGTAATTATTGCTGTTATCGTCGGCGGGGGCGCGGGATATTACGCGCGCATGCGCACGGCGGAAGCTAAAATAGGATCAGCCGAAAACGAAGCGAAACGCATTGTCGAAGATGCTGAAAAACGTGCCGAGACAAAGCAGAAAGAGGTCCTGCTGGAGGCGAAGGAAGAGATTCAGCGCCAGCGGCAGGAGGTTGAACGGGACGTAAAGGAACGCCGCGGCGAACTCCAGCGATTGGAGCGCCGCGCGATTCAAAAGGAGGAAAATCTCGACCGCAAGCTCGAGTCGCTCGAGAAGAAGGAGGAAGGCCTTTCGCGCAAGGAGGCGCGCATCGACAAGGCGCAGACCGAGGTTGACGCCCTCTGCGAGCGTCAGCGGGCCGAACTTGAACGTATCTCGGGTCTTTCGTCCGAGGACGCGCGCACGGTGCTGATGGCGGAGGCCGAAGAGGAACTGAAGCACGAGAAGGCGCGCAAGATTAAGGAGTATATTCAACAGACAAAGGATGAGGCGGACAAGGCCGCGCGCGAGATTCTCAGCGTCGCCATCCAGCGCTGTGCCGCCGATCACGTTGCCGAGACGACGGTCTCGGTCGTCGCGCTCCCGAACGACGAGATGAAGGGGCGCATCATCGGCCGTGAGGGGCGCAATATCCGTACCCTTGAGACGCTGACGGGCATCGATCTCATCATTGACGATACCCCGGAGGCCGTCATCCTCTCCGGATTCGATCCCGTGCGTCGCGAGATCGCGCGCATTGCGCTCGAGAAACTCATTCAGGACGGGCGGATTCACCCGGCCCGCATTGAAGAGATGATCGATAAGGCGCGCCGCGAGGTGGAGCAGCGCATCAAGGAGGCCGGGGAGCAGGCGACGTTCGAGACGGGCGTCCACGGCATCCATCCGGAACTCGTACGGCTGCTCGGCCGTATGCGCTATCGAACGAGTTATGGGCAGAACGTTCTCGCGCACTCCATCGAGGTGGCGCATCTTGCGGGGCTTATGGCAGCGGAACTCGAATGCGACGTCATGCTCGCCAAGCGCGGTGGCCTCCTGCACGATATCGGCAAGGCCGTCAGCCATGAGGTCGAAGGACCGCATGTAACGGTCGGCGCCGAACTTGCGCGAAAATACCGCGAGTCCAAAGAAGTCATCAACATCATCGCCTCGCATCACGGCGATGTGGAGGCGACGACCGTCGAGGCCGTGCTTGTCGCGGCGGCGGATGCCGTCTCGGCGGCGCGTCCCGGCGCGCGCAGGGAGAGCCTTGAATCCTATATCAAACGGCTCAAGGCCCTCGAGGAGATCGCCGAGTCGTTCGACGGGGTCGAGCGCTGCTTTGCGATTCAGGCAGGCCGCGAGATCCGCGTCATGGTACAGCCGGACAAGGTCGACGACGCGGGCGCGGCGGTACTCGTGCACAATATCGTGAAAAAGATCGAAGGCGATCTCGAGTATCCCGGCCAGATCAAGGCGACCGTGATCCGCGAGACGCGCGTCGTCGACTACGCGAAGTAGATTGGAAAAATAAGGGGCATTACGGCGATTGGAGACGTTTGAGGCGGGCACATCACTATTCTGTGAGGAAATCTTATGCAGCAACTGACATATACTGTCGCCGGTGCGGGAGAAGCGCGCAGAGCGGCCGAACGGGCGAAGGCAAATCTAGATAAGATACCGCACATCGAGACGCTTCTCATTACCGTCGTAACGCAGTGTTCGCTGCCTCTCCCGGAGGCGCTGAACCTGCGCGACATCCTCCGGGAGATGTTTCCGGCCGCACGCATCCTCATCCACACCTGTGCGCTCAAGATGCCGAATATGCGTCTCGATGCCGCGCGGATTATGATAACGTTTACGGCGCTTGAAGCGTCGCGCGCGGATTTTATCATGATCGACGGGGATGTTGCCGACGAGGCGTCTCGGCTGCGTTTCTGCGACTTTGTCGGGGAACGCCCGCAGACGAAACTCGTTGAGTTTCTCGTTGTCGGCCTTATGCATCAGATCGACGATATGCTGGCCTCTTTTTCCGGTATTGACCCGCACATCGAGGTGTTCGGCGCATTCGTCGATGCCGAGCCGATGGATGCCGACGGATATGTGATTGCGGACGATGCGTCGACGACACTCGGCATGGCTGCGGTCGTCTTCCACGGGGCGGCGCTCGACGTCTGCGTGACGCGTAATTTCGGCTGGCACACGCTCGGGCGGGAGATTCAGGCGAGCCGTGTCGACGGCTGCACGATCAAGGAACTGGACGGCGGGATGCCGCTGAAGATCTATGAGCGTTATTTCGGCATACGGGGAGACGGGAATTTCAGTTCGGACGCGGCGCTCTTTCCGCTTTGCTTTGAAGAGGCGGACGATTCCGTCTCCGCGCGCGTGCCGATTAAGATCGAGGAGGGGAGCGGAGAGCTGACCTTCGGACTGCCCATGCGGGAGGGGACGAAGTTTCGGCTTGCATACGGCGATCCCTATGCGATCCTTTCGAGGGCTGCGGAAAACGCGCATGTGCTCGCGGATTTTTCGCCGCAAGCCATTATCGGAACGGCATGCGTCGGGCACTATCTGCTGCTCGGCGACGATGTCGTCTGTGAAATGACGGCCTGCGAAGGGCTTCCCTCGGCGGTGTCCTTCGTGTTTGGCGAGGTGCGGCGTGCCGGTGAAAAGATTGTGCCGGCGAACCTCAACGTCATGCTGGTCGGCATGAAGGAAAACCCTGCGAACACGCCGGATATCCGGTTTCAGCCGAAACATGTGGCGCAGCTCTCTTACAACCGGAAGATGCTCGCCTTTATGTCGCATTTCATCCGTGTGACGGAAGCCGAACTCCACAGTGCAAATCAGCGGCTTACGCAGCTTGCGAGCCGCGACGCCCTGACGAATCTGCTCAATCGCCGCGAGATGGAGCGGCTCCTCAAGGACGCCGTCGTATACGCGCAGGAGCATAAGACGCCGCTGTCGGTCATGCTGATCGATATCGACCACTTTAAGGACGTCAACGACACCTATGGTCACGATATGGGGGACCGAGTCCTATTGACTGTGGCGGAAGCCATCTCGGGGACGATTCGCGGCTCGGATGCCGGCTGCCGCTGGGGCGGAGACGAGTTTTTCGTTATCCTTCAGGATGCGCCCCTCGAGGTCGCGGGACGGGTTAGCGAGCGGATTCGCCGCAGAGTGGAGGAAGCGCATATGCCGTTCGGCAGCTATATTACGGTGAGCGTCGGGGTCGCGCGGTTCGATGCGGCGCACGAGAATGAGCTGCAGCTCTTTAAGAATGCCGACGAGGCGTTGTACCGGGCCAAGAAAGCCGGCCGCAATGCGGTCTACTGTCTCGGGCTCGGTAAAATCAAGAAGCTCGAATGACCGGGCATGCAGTGATGGAGAGAATGTCATGTTGGATTTTTTGCGCTCCCGCTTCGTACCGCAAAAAAAAAGGCGGCAGTCGCGGGAACAGGCACGCCCCGGCGTGCAGCTCCTCGCCTCCGTACTCGTTTGTTTTCCCGAGATCCAGGCGGTCGCCTACGAGCCCGCGCAGGGCAGCCTTACCATAGACTTCACGGTGCGGGCGGCGCTTCCCGCCGACGAGATAGACGCCTTTACCGTATTTCTCGCCGAGAGCATCGAGACCTATCATGCGATCGAGGACGGGATTTCCTGCGACGTTCACAGTTCCTATGAACAGCACGGCACGCTGACGATGCTGCGCCTCATGCGCCGCATGAACGAGGTGACGGAGGGGGAACTCAGCCTCATCGTACGTCTGATGCACGGAAAATTTGCAGAGCAGCTGATCGTCGACCCGCATAATATGGATACCCTCGACGCGGAGTTCAGCAGCATCCAGCATGAGACGCTGGAACGCATGCTGACCGCCGTGCGCGAGATGCCGCTGCACGACTGCCTGGTCGGCATCCGGGAGCGCGATCAAGTGATCGTCTACAATCGTTAATTTGGACTTTTAGAAGTCTCCCATAGGAGGAAACTGCGTGCGCATCATGCTTGTCGGAGATGTCGTCGGCCGCGCGGGGCGCCGCGCGTTCCGTACGCATACGCCGCGTCTCCGCACAGAGCGGAAGATCGACGTCGTCATTGTCAACGGAGAGAATTCCGCCGGAGGCAAGGGGTTTACGCGCAAGGCGCTCGACGAACTCTATGCCGGGGGCGCCGATATCGTGACGTCCGGAAATCACGTATGGGACAAAAAGGACGTCTTCGATTTCATCGAGGACGAACCGTTTCTCGTGCGGCCGGCAAACTATCCCGAGGGGACGCCGGGGAAGGGATACTGTATCTTCCCCTTCAAGGCGCGAAATATCGCCGTGGTCAATCTGTCGGGACGCTCCTTTATGCCGCCGCTGGACTGTCCGTTTCAAAAAGCGGAGGAGATTCTTGCGGAAATCGGCGATACGGCCGATATCGTCGTGTTGGACTTTCACGCGGAGACAACCTCGGAAAAACTCGCGATGGGGTATTATTTAGACGGCCGCGCGGATATTGTGGTCGGCACGCATACCCATGTGCAGACGGCGGACGAGCGTATCCTGCCGCACGGCACCGCGTACATCACGGACCTCGGCATGGTAGGGGCGCACGCGTCCATTCTAGGCGTGCGGAGCGATCTTGTGGTCAAGAAGTTTTTGACGGGCATGCCCGTGCGCTTTGAAATGGCGGAAGGCCCGGCAGAGTACGCCGCCGTCATTGCGGATATCGACGATGCGGGGCGGCGCCGCACGAGAATCGAGCGCGTGATGATCCGTGAAGAAGAGCATCGCGCTTAGGGAGTTTTTTTATGCCAAGCGATTTGCATATTCATACGACGTTCTCCGACGGGAAAGATACCCCGGAGGAGATCGTAGAAGCGGCAAAGGCCGCCGGACTGCACTATATCTCCATCACCGACCACGACAGCGTGGAGGGCGTGACGGAACTTTACGAGAGCGGCCGTTATCCTTCGAACAGCCTGCGCATTATCCCGGGCGTCGGATTCAGCGCCGACTATCCGGGGCGTACGGTTCACATTCTCGGCTATGGGATCGACATCTACAACGCGGGGCTCCAGGAAAAACTAGAGGAACTCAGCGAGGCGCGTTGGACGCGGTTCACCGAGATCGTGGACCGGCTCAAGGCCCTTGGGTACGAGATCGGCGAGACCGAAGTGCTCACCGACGAGGGCATGTGCAAGGCTGTCGGCCGCTCGCATGTGGCGCGTGTGCTCGTTAAGAAGGGGTATTTCGACTCGATACGCGCGTGTTTCGATCAGCTGCTCATGCGCGGAAAGCCCGCCTATGTGCCGCACTTTCGACTAGCGCCCGACGAACTGATATCGATCATCAAGGGAGCCGGCGGTATTCCCGTGCTCGCGGATCCGAAGTCGATCGGAGACGAGACCGTCGTGCAGGATCTCATTGTGCGCGGCATCGGCGGTATCGAGGCGTTTTATCCGACCTACGATATGCGGGATACCCAGCATTATCTCGATATCGCGCAGCGGCACGGCCTATTCGTTTCGGGCGGCTCCGATTACCGCGGCTTTGCGGGGCGGGAGCCGGATGCGCTCGGCCGGTTCACCATAGAGGACATCTATGCGGAGAATTTTTACAGACCGCCGCACGGCGCATAAGATTTCGAAACCATAAAGAGGAGAGAATCGGTATGGACGTAATCGCCCTTGTCGGGCCGAGCGGCACCGGAAAAAGTCATCGCGCGCTGTGGGTCGCTCAAAAAAACGGAGCGGACGCCATCATTGACGACGGCATATTGATTAAGGACGGTAAGGTCATCGGCGGAATCTCCGCAAAAAAGGAGAAGAACCGCATTATGGCCGTGCGCCGCGCTATTTTTGTGCTGGCGGGACATGCCTCTATGGTGCGCGAGGCGATTGACGCGGCGCATCCGCGTCGGATTCTTGTCCTCGGCACTTCTGAAAACATGGTGCAAAAAATCGCTAAAACGCTGCGCATTGGCGCCATCAGCAAGATCATCCGCATCGAAGACATCGCTTCGAAGAAGGATATGGAGATCGCGCAGTTCCATCGGCGCAGGAAGGGGGAGCACATCATTCCCGTGCCGAGCATCGAACTCAAACCGCATTTCTCGGGATACCTGATCGATCCCATCAAGAGTTTTTTTAAAACGTCGTCTGCGAAACGGCGCCGCCTTGGGGAACGCTCCATCGTGCGGCCGGTATTTAGTTACTACGGCAAACTCGTGATTGACGACTCCGTGATTAAAAATATTGTGCATATCGTTGCCGAGAAACTCGACGAGGTATACCGCGTCGGCGCGATGCATGTGCGGCATGTCGTGCGCGGGGACGACGACCTCGGCATCACGGTTTCGATCGAAATCATATTCTCCTACGGGTATGAGATCGCCGAGACCATGGAGAACCTGCGCAAAGACTTGCAGCGCGAGATCGAACGCATGACCGGGATGGTCGTGCACGAGATCAATATCTTAGTGAAAAGTCTTCATATCGAACAGGCTGCGGCGCACGCATAAAAGGACTCTTCACTTTTTGGGGGAAAAGTGCTAGAATGAAAAGGATTTTTTTCGGGGATGTAGAAATAATATATAAGTTTTCCTATGCACTTTTTTCTACGCACAAGGAAATGGGAAAGGAATGTGACGTTTCATGCTTGAGCAGCTAGTCAGTTCCTCGACGTTCGACATTGGGAGCCGCGCGCTCGCGGCGGCCTCTTTGCGGCACGAGGTGCTCAGCAACAATATTGCCAATGTGAATACTCCGAACTTTAGGCGGAGTCATGTCCGATTTGAAGATCTTCTGAAGAAGGAGATGGGGCTTGACGAAGATCCGCTGATGAAAGTCGTGCGCACGCATGACCGGCATTTTCCCATCCCGTTTCACGGGAAAGCGCACGCCGTGATCGAGCAGGATCAGACGACCAATATGCGCCTTGACGGAAACAATGTGGATATTGACATCGAAATGGCGGAGGTCGCGAAGAACCAACTCTATTACAGCGCGCTTGCGCATCAGCTCGGGGGATACATCACCAATCTGAAGAGCGTCATCAATAGTAATCAGGGCAGCTGAACATAGGGGGAAACGATATGGGCATGTTTTTGGGAATTGATGCGGCGGCTTCCGGACTTACGGCAGAGCGGCTGCGCATGGACGTCATCTCCAACAATATCGCGAATGCCAATACGACGCGGGCGCAGGGGGGCGGCGCCTATCACCGCCGCTATGTGGTATTTCAGCCGCGTGAAAAAGGCAACGGCATCGGTTTTGAGTCGTTCCTCGCGCGCGCATCCGAGCGGATGCGTCCGGGGGACGGGGTTCGTGCGCTCTCGATTGAGACGGACCGCACGCAAGGGCCGCTCGTCTACGAGCCGGGACATCCGGATGCGAACGCGGACGGCTACGTGGAACGGCCGAATGTCAATATCGTCTCCGAGATGGTGGATATGATCTCGGCGTCCCGCGGCTACGAGGCGAATACGACGACCATCAACGCCGCCAAATCCATGGTGAACGCCGCGCTGCGCATTGGCAGCGGCAGCTGATTCAGCGCTCGTTTGTAAGGGGGATCGACGTATATGGAAATACAGGCACTGCAAATGACACCCGTAACGATGCGCGCGACCAGTCATCTGGGGGAGACCGTCGAAAAGCCGGAACAGAAGAGTTTCGGCACCTATCTGAAAGATGCCCTCTCCGAGGTCAACCGGCTCCAGCTCGCGTCCGAAAAACAGAACGCGCTGCTCGCGGCGGGGGAAGTCCAGGATGTCTCGCAGGTCATCGTGGCGGGGCAGAAGGCCGAGATTGCCTTACAGCTGACGCTGCAGATGCGCAACCGCGCCGTTTCTGCCTATCAGGAAATCATGCGGATGCAGGTGTAATCGCTTCCCGGAGTTTCACGGAACGTTCCGCGAAAGCCCAGGGAAAGCACATCCATGATGACTTGAAGGGAAAGAGATTATGGGAGAGTGGAAAGAGCGCGCCCGCGCCATGTGGGAACGCTTTGACAAGCGGCAGCGCTATATCATGCTCGGTTCGGCGCTCGCAATCCTTGTTCTCATCTTTGGACTGAGTTTTTGGTACGGCAGCAAACCGGACATGGTGCCGCTGTTCACCGATATGGAGACCAAGGATGCGGGCGAGGTCGCGAATCAGCTGAAAGAGGCGAAGATCAGCTACGAAGTGCAGGAGACCAAGGGCGGCACGACCATCCTTGTTCCGACGGCGAACGTCCACGAAGCGCGGCTGAACCTCGCCACGCAGGGGCTGCCGCGCGGCAACAAGGGGTTTGAGATCTTTGACGACAGCAAACTCGGCGTGACCGAGTTTCAGAACCGCGTCAATTATCTTCAGGCGCTGCAGGGCGAGTTGACACGCACGATCGAGCAGATCGAAGCGGTGGAAAAAGCCCGCGTACATATCGTTTTGCCGGAGGACAGCCTCTACAAAAAAGAAGAAAAACCGGCGACGGCATCCATTATGCTGCGCCTCAAACCGCATGCGGAGCTGACGAAAAAGGAAATCAAAGGCATTGTGAACCTTGCCGCACACAGCGTCAAGGGGCTGATGCCGGAGAATATCACAATCGTCGACGATACGGGAAAGATCCTCAACGATCCGGACGACCAGGACGAGAACGCGGTCGGCGTCAAGACGCTCACGCAGCTCGATATGACCCGGAAAGTGCAGGATAATATTGAGAAAAAAGTGCAGTCCCTCCTGGATCAGACCCTGGGAGAGGGGCGGGCTTTTGCGCGCGTGAGCGTGGAACTCGATTTTGACGACCGCCTGACGGATAAGCAGACCTTTACCCCCGTGGTGGACGATGCGGGCATCATCCGGAGCCAGCAGGATATTTCCGAGAACTATACGGGCACCTCGACGAATCCCGGCGGTCCGGCCGGCGTGCAGAGCAACGTGCCCGGATATGTGGAGCAGGAAAACACGGCAAATGCCCAGTACGAGAAAAAAGAATCCACGAAGAACTATGAGATCAACGAGGAACGCCAACATGTGATCGCTTCTCCCGGATCCATCCGCCGCCTGACGGTTGCCGTCCTCGTCAACGACGACGTGACGCAGCCGCAGCAGGAGAGCATCCTCCGCACGGTGAGCAGCGCGGCCGGCATCAACCGGGCGCGCGGCGACACGATCTCCGTCGAGCCGCTGCCGTTCAGCAAAGAAGCGGCCGAGCGCCGCGCGGCGGAAGAACAGGCGGAGAAGGATCGCCAGGACCGCATCTTCTATATGCAGGTCGGCGGAGCGCTCCTCCTGATCGCCCTGATCGTCGGAGGCATCCTGATGTACCGCCGCAAGAAACGTCTCGAACGCGAAGCCGAAGAAGAGGCGCAGCGTCTCGAAGAAGAACGCATCGCGGAGGAGCGTGCCGCTGCAATCGCAGCGGGCGAGGTCGAGGAGGAAGACCTCTCCGAAGAGGAGCAGCAGCAGATCAACCAGAGACAGGCGCTGCTGGCGCTTATTGACGCGAAGCCGGAAGAGGTTGCGCTCCTTGTCAAGACCTGGCTTTCGGAGGGGGAGTGACCATGCCGGATATGTATGGCAGCGGAGACCTGTCCAATCAGCAAAAAGCGGCGATACTCTTTATCGCGATTGGACCGGAGTATTCCGCGAAGCTCTTTCAGCATATGGACGACGACGAAATCGAGCAGCTGACGCTCGAGATCGCGAACCAGAAGCAGGTATCCTCGGCGCTCAAAGCAGAGGTGATCTCAGAATTTTATTCCATGTGCATGGCGCAGGACTATATCTCGTCGGGCGGTCTCCAGTACGCGCAGAACGTCCTCGAGAAGGCGCTCGGCCCGGACAAGGCGCTCGAGATCATCAACCGTCTTACGACGAGCCTGCAGGTGCGTCCCTTCGACTTCCTGCGGAAAACCGATCCCGCGCAGCTGCTTAACTTTATCCAGAACGAGCATCCGCAGACCATCGCGCTCATCATGGCGTATCTCGATCCGGATCAGGCGGCGATCGTCCTTGGGGCGCTCCCGCCCGAGGCTCAGGTCGAGGTCACCAAGCGCGTTGCGACGATGGACCGCACGTCGCCGGATTTTATTCGCGAGGTCGAGCGTGTGCTGGAACGAAAACTTTCCTCTATGGTAACGCAGGACTTTACCACGGCGGGCGGCATCAAGGCCATCGTCGAGGTGCTCAACCGCGTCGACCGCACCACGGAAAAGGCCATTGTCGAAACCCTCGAGGTCGACAACCCGGAGCTCGCCGAAGAGATCAAAAAGCTCATGTTCGTGTTCGAGGACATCGTCCAGATCGACGACCGTTCCCTCCAGCTCGTCCTGCGCCAAGTCGAGACGAAAGACCTCTCGCTTGCGCTCAAGGCGACGCCGCAGGAGGTCGCAGACAAGGTGTTCAAGAACATGTCCACGCGCGCCGCGGATATGCTCCGCGAGGAGATCGAGTTCATGGGCCCCGTCAAGATCCGCGACGTCGAAGAGGCGCAGCAGAAGGTTGTCGGCGTCATCCGCGTGCTCGAGGACAAGGGGGAGATCGTGATTTCGCGTGGCAAGGGAGACGAGATGATTGTCTAGAGTTATCAAGGCAGCCGTCTGGGAAGATAATCCCCACCTCATCGACGCACCGCCGCCGCCGGCGCCGCCCCGTGAGGACGGCGAGGAGGAGGCGCTGAGCGAGGAGGCCGTTCAGAATCTGCTTGCTCGTATTGTAGAACGCGAACAGGCGATGGACGAACGCGTCAAAGAGGCGGAAATACAGGTCGCAGTTCTGCGTGGAGAGGCTGAGGAGGAGCGCGATCGGCTTCTCAGCGAGGCACAGAAACAGATCGAGAGCGACCGTGAAGAAGCGCGCGCCAAAGGGCATGAGGAAGGCTTTGCCGCCGGGAGAGCCGAAGGGGAAGCCGCCGTGCGCGAAGAGATGGCGGAGTCGATCCGTGCGGCCAACGCAAAGGCGGAAAAGACGCTGCGCGATGCGCACGACGCCATGCGCGACTACCTCATGCAGGCGGAGGAGGACATCGTCTCGATCGCTATGACGACGGTGGAGCGCATTCTGCCGCAGCATTTCATCGACGTGCCGCAGACGGTACTGCCCGTCGTACGCGACGCGATCCTTCGGGTCAAAGACCAGAAGGAAATCATCGTTCATGTGCCGCCGGACAGTTACGACTTTGTCCTGATGGCGCGCGATGAGCTGCGCGGCCTCCTGACCGCCGGGGATACGAACCTTATGATCGCCTCCGACGAGGCCATGAAACCGGGCGACTGTCTTGTGGAGACCCCGAACGGCAGCGTGGATGCGCGGCTGCAGACGCAGATCGAACAGCTGAAAAAGGCCGTGCGGGAAGTTATGCTATGAATATGAGTGAAACGGGGGGAAATCCCCCATTTTCCATAGATATCCGGAAATTCAAAGACGCTCTGCGCCATACCGACCCGATGAAATTGACGGGGAAGGTCACGCAGATCATCGGCCTTGTCATCGAGTCGCAGGGACCGACGGTCACGGTCGGCGAACTCTGTTATGTGAGTTCGCATTTTCCGGGCATGCCGGCCGTACCCGCGGAGGTCGTGGGCTTTCGTGAGGGATGCGTGCTCCTTATGCCCGTCGGGGAGATGCAGGGCATCGGTCCCGGCTGCGAGGTCGTTGCGACGGGACGCCGACTGCGTGTCAAAGTCGGAGAGGAACTTCTCGGGCGGGTGCTCGACGGGCTCGGCAATCCGATCGACGGGAAGGGGCCGATCCTTTCGAAGGAAGAATATCCGCTGCAGGCGCCGCCGCCGCCCCCCCTCACGCGGCCGCGCATCGATGAGAACCTCTACGTCGGCGTACGGGCGATCGACGGGCTGATCACGCTCGGCGACGGGCAGCGCATCGGCATCATGGCGGGATCGGGCGTCGGCAAATCGACGCTCCTCTCCATGATCGCGCGCAATACGGAGGCGGATATCAGCGTTATCACGCTTGTCGGGGAACGCGGTCGCGAGGTGCGCGATTTTATCGAACGCGATCTCGGCGAAGAGGGGCTCAAACGCTCCGTCGTCGTCGTTGCCACATCGGACCAGCCCGCGCTTGTCCGCATTAAAGGCGCCATGACGGGCACGGCGATTGCGGAATATTTCCGTGACCGCGGCCATCGGGTCGTTCTCATGATGGACTCCGTGACGCGCTTTGCGATGGCGCAGCGCGAGGTGGGGCTCACCATCGGCGAGCCGCCTGCGACGCGCGGCTATACCCCGTCCGTCTTTGCGATGCTGCCGCGTCTCCTCGAGCGAGCGGGCACGAGCGAACGCGGTTCCATCACGGGGATCTACACCGTTCTCGTAGACGGCGACGATATGAACGAGCCGATCGCGGATGCCGTGCGTTCCATCCTCGACGGACATATCGTGCTCTCGCGCCGGATCGCGGCGCAGAACCATTTCCCGGCGATCGATGTGCTCGGCAGCGTCAGCCGCGTGATGTACGAGGTCGTGCCGAAGGAACATCTCGAGGCGGCGCAGCAGATGCGCCAGCTCATGGCGGTCTATCACGAGGCCGAGGATCTCATCCACATCGGCGCCTATGTTAAGGGCTCGAGCGCGAACATTGACGCCGCGATTCAAAAGATCGACGGCATCAACGATTTCCTCAAGCAGGACATCTTCGAAGTGACCTCCTACGAGGAAACGGAGCGACGCCTCGTCGAACTGACGGGGAGCGCGCCTCCGCCCGATGAGGAAGCATCATGAAAAAATTTCGCTTTCAGCTCGAGACGCTCCTCAAGGTGACGCGCATGAAAAAGGAAAAGGCGGAAGTCGCCTTTTCAGAGGCTGTGCGCCGCCTGGAGGATGCCCGCGCGCTGCAGCGCCGGCTGCTTGAAGAGATGCAGCAGGGGCAGCGCGACTACGAAAAAATCTCTAAGACGGGGACATGCATTAAGATCGGCCGTCTCATGAGTTTTAACCGATTCTTCGCATGGAAGCGCCGGCAGATCGAGGACCAGCAGCAAGTCGTTCTGCAGGCGAATGCGGAACGGCAGAAGCGCCTAAAGGTGTTGATGGAGCACATGAGCGCCTTGAAGAGCATTGAGAAATTAAGGGAAAAACGCCTTGCGGAATACAAGGCGGAGGCACTGCGGGAGGAGCAGAAAATGCTCGATGAGATCGGCCTGCAGCTGACTATGAGAAATAGGGAAATGGAGGAAGCGGTATGATGGATCTTTCCGCGATTCGCCAGATACAGGCGCGTATCGCCGAGATTGAGGAGCAGTTCAATCTGCCGCCGCAGCAGCTTCCGGGCGCGGATTTCGCCTCGAAACTCCGGCAGGAGATCGATCGGAACGCGGCCGCGGCGGCAGAGAAGGCGCATACCGCGCGGAACGTTACGGCGCCCGCCCCCGCGGGAGAGGCTGTGCGGGGGCGTAAGCCCCTGCAGGCGGATTATGCGCAGCCAGAACTGGCGCGTACGATTCATACCGCCGCGCGGAAATATCAAGTGGATCCAAAGCTTGTTTCCGCCGTGGCGGAAGTCGAGTCGGGGGGCCGGCAGGACGCGGTGTCCGATACGGGCGCGGTCGGCGTCATGCAGCTCATGCCCGATACCGCCGCGAGCCTCGGCGTCAATCCGTACGATATGGAGAGCAACGTCGAGGGCGGAACGAAATATCTGCGCGAGATGCTCGATACCTTCGGCGGGGACGTCCGGAAGGCCGTCGCGGCCTACAATGCCGGACCGAGCGCCGTCAAGGCGTACGGCGGCGTACCGCCCTATGCGGAGACGCAGAATTATGTCGACCGCGTATTGGATATTTACCGATAAGGGAAGAGAAAGAGGGATGGGGATTCCATGCGGAAGAAATTGAAGATCCTATGCGGTCTGATCTTACTCCTCGTGCTCGTTGCCGGCGGCTTTGCCCTCGGCGTCTATCTGCGTCTCTTCGATACGCAGGCGCTGAATGAGGAATACGGCCTGCACGAGCTTCCCATTGTCGGCGAATACTTTGTTCCTCCGGCGGGGAGCGACGAAAGGGCACAGACTGCCGGCACGCAGAGCGCGCAGGAGTCGTCCGCAAAGTCCGCCGCGGCCGGCACGCCGAAGAAGGCCTCCGAGAGCGTGAAGATCACGAAAGAGGAGATCGCGAAACAGCAGGCGGAGCGCGAGGCGGCGGAGAAGAAACGCGTCACAAAACTCGCGCGCCTTTATGACGATATGAAGGCGGCCGACGCCGCAAAAGTCATGGAGTCGCTTGACGTCGACCTCTGCATCGCCATCCTGCAGCGGATGGACGAGGGAAATGCGGCGAAGGTGATGTCTGCGTTCGATCCCGCGCGTGCGGCCGAGATCACACAGATCATCTACGAAGGTGTGCCGCGCAGAGCGGCAGGCGCGCGCAGCGCGGCCGCGAACGCACCGGTGCCCGGGACGGCGGACGAAGCGCCCGCGGAGACGCCGCAGCAATAGCGTCTGCATCATATGTGAAAAAGGGACCTGCGAAGAGGCTGCAAAGCCTATTTCGCAGGTTTTTTGGGAGGTTTTATCTTGCGCCGTATCATTTTACTCATGAGCGTATTGCTCGTCGGATTCATGGGACTTATGAGTGCCGGGGGGACTGCGGAAGCGGCCTTCCATGACCGTGCGCAGGATATGGCGAAGATCACGGGGATCCGCGTCGGCAAAGCGGACGGGAACGTCCGCATCGTGGTGGACTCGGATCGCCCCGTTTCATATCGACAGAGCGTGCTCGCAAATCCGACGCGCGTCGTGATCGATGTGCAGGATGCGTGGATTGCCTCGGGGGTAAAACGCGCCGTCACGATCGATTCGTCGCTTGTCTCGGCCGTGCGCATCGCCCAGTTCAATCCGACGACGGTCCGCATCGTAGTGGAGACGTCCGTAGGGAAAGGCGGATATAACGTCTTTTCTCTTGGCGGCGGAAAGCCGCGCATCGTGATGGACTTCGGCAAAGCGCCCGGCGGCATAAAAACAACGCCGCTGCCTGCACAGCGCCCGCAGCCGAGCGGATCGGACGGCGGCGAAGAGGATGCGCGTCAACAAGGCGACGACGACACGCTCGACCGCGACATCTCGAAGATCATCGGCCTGAAGGGCCGTAAGATCGCCATCGATCCCGGACACGGCGGTAGCGACTCGGGTGCGATCGGCCCCACGGGCGTTATGGAGAAAAATGTGACGATCCGCGTGAGCCGCGAACTCAAGCGCCTCCTTGAGGCGGAGGGCGCGACCGTCATCCTTACGCGTACGGGCGATACCGAGGTCTCGCCGAAGGGGGCGAACGCGACCTCTGTGGAGGAACTCGAGGCGCGCTGCGAGATTGCGAACCGGGCGAACGCGGACATCTTTATCTCGGTGCACGCGGACGCGTTTACGAACCGCGAGGTCAAGGGGACGACCGCCTATTACTATACGAAGGGATCGGCACAGTCGAAGCGTCTCGCCGACAGCGTGCGCACGGCGCTCATCGATTCTATCGGCACGCTCGACCGCGGCACGCAGACCAGCAACTTCTACGTTGTCAAACACACGGACATGCCCGCGATTCTTGTGGAGATCTCCTTCATCTCGAATGCGGATGAGGAGCGGATGATGAACAGCGAGGCGGGGGTCAAGAAGATTGCGCGCGGCATTGCCGACGGGATCGCAGATTATTTTGGATGAAACGTTGAGAAGAGGAGGGATGACTTGCAGGAAGTTCATGGATACCGGGCGCGCGCCCGCCAGTTCTTCATCGTGCTCCTTCCGATTCTCGTCACGCAGCTCTCGCTCATGGCGCCCGGTTTTTTCAATACGGTCATGGCGGGACATATCAGCAAGGAGGATCTCGCCGGCGTCGCCGTCGGCGCAAGCATCTTCTTCCCGGTATTCGGCGCGTTTGTCGGGCTGATCTCGGGGCTGACGCCGGTCATCGCGCACCATTACGGCGCGCGGCGGCGGCGGGAGATTCGGAGCGTCGTCCGGCAGGGATTCTACTGGGCGACGCTTTTTGCCGCGTTCCTGTTGGCGCTCGGCGCGGTTGCCGTGCCGGCGCTCGTCGCGGCGCTGCATCTCGAGCCTGTCGTCGCGCGGATTACGATGGAGTATCTGTCCTACATCGGGTTTGGTCTGCTCCCCGTCGCGTCCGCAAGCGTCCTGCGCAACCTCATGGATGCGCACGGCAAGACGCGGCTCACGATGTTCGTCACGATGACGGTGGTGCCGATCAATATTGTGCTCAACTATATATTTATGTACGGCGCGTTCGGCATCGCGCCCTTCGGCGGTGCCGGCGCGGGACTTGGCGCGGCGCTGAGCTACGGCGTGTTCCTCTTGCTCAACGTCGCCGTGGTCCTGCGCATGCGTCAGTTCGCGCGCTATCGCGTCTTTTCGGGATTCCCGCGTCCCGCGCTCTCCGATTGGTGGGCGCAGCTCAAGATCTGCGTCCCCATCGGCATGACGGTCTTCTGCGAGCAGAGCATCTTCGGCGCCGTCGGCCTTTTAATGGCGGCATATGGGACGACGGTGCTTGCGGCGCATCAGGCGGCGATGAATTTTACGACCATCGTCTACATGCTGCCGCTTTCCGTTTCCATGGCGATCACGATCCTCGTCGGCTTCGAGGTCGGCGCGGGCCGCGAAAATGGGGCGCGCGCCTATATCCGTCTCAGCCGCGTGCTGACGCTCGTCTTCGTCGGCGCGATCGCCCTCGCGCTCGCCGCGATGCGCGATCATGTCGCGGCGCTCTATACGACGAATCCCGAGGTGCAGGAACTTCTGCGCGTATTCCTGCTCTACGCGCTCGTCATGCAGTACTGCGACTGCGTCAACGCGCCGCTGCAGGGGGCGCTCCGCGGCTACAAGGACGTCACGGTCACGTTCTGGCTCGCCGTGCTCTCCTTCTGGGGGATCGGTCTACCCGCAGGATATCTGCTTGCACAGATGACGGAACTTGGACCTTACGGTTATTGGGCGGGGCTCAACGGCGGGATCATCGTCGGCGCCGTATGCCTCATGATCCGCCTGCGCATTATCGAGAACCGCATGCGGCGTAAAAACCGAAAAAATATGCCCGCGGCCACGGCATAGAAAATCATGTGCGCCTATGAAAAAAATCAATATTGAAATTCTACTGAAACGTGGTATGATGGGGGCTATGAGATAAAGACTCTCAAATGGAACGGTTGATGGGATCGCTTGGTTCAACTATGTGATTTGTTTCACTATTATGTCGACGAGAGGGGAATATTATGGCAGATCAAAAGCATGTTGTCATCGTCGGGGCCGGTTTTGGGGGGATTCGTCTCGCGAAGGATCTCGCAAAAGAGAATGTGCGCATTACCCTTGTGGACCGTCACAATTATCATCTCTTTCAGCCGCTCCTCTACCAGGTGAGTACGGCCGTACTCTCTGCAACGGAAATTGCCTATCCGACGCGGGAATTTTTCAAGAATCACAAGAATGTGGAATTCTTCCTCGCCAAAGCGGAGGGCGTAGATCAAGACCGCCGCGTCCTGCTGACGAATCATGGAGAGCTTCCCTACGACTATCTCGTTCTTGCGGCGGGGGCAACGACGAATTTCTTCGGCAATGAGAGCGTTGAACGCAACGCCTATGCGATGAAAACCTTGCAGGAAGCGATTGCGCTGCGCAGCCATATCGTCCATGAATTTGAACGCGCCTCCAAACTGGTGGACGGCGATGCGGCGGAGCGGCGCCGGCACCTCACATTCGTCATCGTCGGCGGCGGCGCGACGGGCATTGAGATGGCCGGCGCGATGATGGAACTGATCGCTGTTTTTAAGAAAGAGTTTCACTCTATCGACTTCAAAGAAGTCAGCGTCATCCTCCTCGAGGCGATGGGGTCCGTCCTGCCGATGGTGCCGCCCGATCTGCAGCAGAAGACCATCGATGTGCTCCGAAAAAAAGGCGTGGACGTGCGTCTCAACACAGCCGTAACGGCCTATGACGGCAACGATCTCACGCTGAAAGACGGTGAGATCATCGCCACGAAGACCGTGATCTGGGCGGCGGGGGTGCGCGCACAGGATTTCATCAGGAACTGCGGCGGCGAGGTAGACCGCGCGGGGCGGCTCATCGTCGAGGAGAATCTGCTCGTACGCGGCAGCGACTGCGTTTTTGCCATCGGCGACTGCGCGAATTTCCAGCACGGCACGGAGCGGCCGCTTGCGACCGTCGCGCCCGTGGCGACGCAGGAGGCCGTGCAGGTCAAGAAAAATATCATGAAGCTCATCGGCGGCGCGAAGTCCGAAGAACTTGGGAAATTTGTTTACAACGACCTCGGCGCGATGGCGACCATCGGACGCGGCGAGGCGGTCATGAACGGCCCCGTGCCTGTGCTTGGATTTAATCTGAAGGCAAGCGGACTCTTTGCGTGGACTGCGTGGATGTTTGTTCACCTCATGCGCCTTGCCGGTAAATACGCGGATATTACCGTTTGCCTCAAGTGGGTTTGGAATTTCTTCTTCGGGACGCGTCTTGCGCGCATCATTTTGAGCAAGATGGAGTAGGGCTTGCGTACCGTCCGCGTTTGTGTTATACTACGGCGGTAACGGACGCCGGGCGTCCGTTTCCACGACTCGTTCTCGGCGGGAATGCCGAGTTCAACCAAGCGTGCACAAGCGCGCTTGTATCCGACAAAAGAAACGAGGTGTATCGGAATGAAAGAGGGTATCCATCCGGAGTTCTTCGAGGCGACGGTGACGTGCGGCTGCGGCAACACGTTCAAGACCGGCTCGACGAAAGAAGATCTCCGCGTCGATGTCTGCTCGAAATGCCATCCGTTCTTCACGGGACGTCAGCGCGACGTTCAGGCGGGCGGACGCATCGAGAAGTTCCAGAAGCGCTACGCGAAGAAGTAGCGGCATGGGTGAGGTGCGCCGCGCCTTGCCTGTTTGCGTACGAAAGACAGGAAGGGGCTATTGCACGAGAGATCGTGCGATAGTCTCTTTTTCATACAAAGGAAACAATTATGCCGAAAAAAATAACCGACCTTGCGGTCGGCGGACAGGCGGTCATCGAAGGCGTGATGATGCGCGATGCGAACCGGACGGCGACGGCGGTGCGTCTGCCGACCGGCGAGATCGAGGTCGAGACGCACGCGGTCACATCCGTCCGCGACCGATATCCCGTGCTCAACCGGACGCTCATCCGCGGCTCGGTCATTATGATCGAGTCCCTCGTCATCGGGATGCGCGCGCTCTCCTTTTCCGCACAGGCGGCGGGCGAGGAGGACGAGCAGATGACGAAGAAGGAACTCGCCGCGACGATTGCCTTTGCGCTCGTGCTCGCAAGCGTTCTCTTTATCGTGATCCCGACGGGCGCGGCGCATCTCGCGGCCGCGTATACGAGCGATCCCCTCGCGTTCAACCTCATCGAGGGCGGCATCCGTCTCGCCGTGTTCCTGCTCTATATCTGGAGCATCTCCTTCATGCATGGGATCCGACGCGTCTTCCGGTACCACGGCGCGGAGCACAAGACGATCCACTGCTATGAGGCGGGGGAGGCGCTGACGGTTGAAAATGTGCAGAAGTTCCCGCGGCTGCATCCGCGCTGCGGCACGAATTTTCTCCTCATCGTCATGATTGTCGCCATCGTGTTCCACGTCTTTTTCGGCTGGCCCGATCTCTGGCTTCGGATCCTCAGCCGTCTCGCCGTGCTCCCCGTCGTCGCGGGCGTCTCGTACGAGATCATCCGCTTTGCAGGACGCAGCGAGAGCCGACTCGTTCGTCTTCTCATCACGCCCGGCCTGTGGCTGCAGTACCTCACGACGCGCCCGCCCGCAGACGAGATGGTGGAGGTCGCGATCGAGTCGCTCAAGGCCGTTCTGCCGCCGGAGCAAATTCCGCCGGGCAGCGGGAACTATCGCAAGGAGGCGCCGTGTTAAGCAAACTCGCCGCAGTGGCGGATAAATATCATGAGCTCGAAGCGCTCCTCAGCGATCCCGCCGTTATGGCGGATATGGCGCAGTGGCAGCGCTATACGCGCGAACATGCCGCGCTGACGCCGATTGTCGCGGCGTATGACGATTATCGCCGGGCGATTGCCACCGTCGCCGAAGACAAGGAACTGCTCCGTGAGGCGGATGCCGAGATGAAGGAACTGCTCCTCGAGGAGATCGCGGCTGCGGAGGAGGAACGCGCGCGCCTTGAGAAAGAGCTGCCGATGCTCCTCCTGCCGCGCGATCCGAACGACGATAAGAACGTCATCGTCGAAATTCGCGGCGGCGTCGGCGGCGAGGAGGCGGCGCTCTTTGCCGCAAGCCTCTTCCGCATGTACGCGCGCTATGCCGAGCGGCAGGGGTGGAAGACGGAGATCCTGAGCGGCAACCCGACGGAGATCGGCGGATTTAAGGAAATCTCGTTTCTCGTCAACGGTGCCGGGGCTTACAGCAAGCTGAAATACGAGAGCGGCACGCACCGTGTCCAGCGCATTCCCGTCACAGAGTCGGGCGGACGCATCCACACCTCGGCGGTCACGGTCGCCGTCCTGCCGGAGGCGGAGGACGTCGAGGTCACAATCGACCCGAACGATCTGCGCATCGATACCTACTGCGCCTCGGGCGCGGGGGGACAGTACGTCAACCGCACGGAGACGGCGATCCGCATCACGCATTTGCCGACGGGCATCGTCGTGCAGTGCCAGGATGAAAAGTCGCAGCTCAAGAACCGCGAAAAGGCGATGAAAGTGCTGCGCGCCCGCATCTACGACCGCGCCCGGCAGGAGCAGGCGGACGCCGTCGCCGCCGACCGGCGCAGTCAGGTCGGCTCGGGCGACCGCAGCGAGCGCATCCGCACCTATAACTTCCCGCAGGGGCGCGTCACGGATCACCGCATCGGGCTGACCCTTTATAAGATCGACGCCGTCCTTGACGGAGACCTCGACGAACTGCTGGCTGCGCTCATTACGGCGGACCGGACAGAACGTCTGAACCGGGTGCGGTGATGGCGGAGCGCGAACTCTGGACGATTCGGCGGCTCCTTGCATGGACGACGGATTTTTTTAAGACGCGCGGCGTAGAGAGCCCGCGTCTGAACGCCGAGATTCTGCTCGCCGCCGTCCTCGGCAAAGACCGCATGTATCTTTATGTGCATTTTGACGAGCCGCTTGAACCGGAGGCACTGGCGCAGTTCCGCGCCCATGTGAAAGAGCGCGGCGCGCATATGCCGCTTGCCTATGTGCTCGGCACGCGCGAATTCATGGGGATGGAATTTCGCGTCACGCGCGACACGCTCATCCCGCGCCCCGACACCGAGATTCTCGTGCAGGCCGCTCTTGATTTCCTGAGAGGGCGCAAGGAAGCGAGCGGAGCGGAACTGCATATCGCCGACCTCGGCACGGGAACGGGGGCCGTGGCGCTCTCTGTGCTTCATCATGCGGATATTCTCGATATGTATGCCGACGCCGTAGATATATCGCCCGGTGCGGCTCAAGTCGCGCGTGAGAATGCGGCGCGGCTCGGCATGGCGGAACGCTGCGCCGTATATGAAGGAGATTTGCTTGCGCCGCTCGCGGGGCGGACGTATGATATAATCCTATCGAATCCTCCCTATATTCCCGCGGCGGATATTGCGGGACTGATGCCCGACGTGCGCGGCTATGAGCCGCATCTCGCGCTCGACGGCGGTGCGGACGGGCTTGACTTTTACCGCCGCATCATGGCGGAGGCGCCCGCCATGCTGAAAGAGGGCGGCGCCGTCGCCGTCGAGGTCGGCATCGGCCGGGCGGCGGACGTTGCGGCGCTTGCCGCGGCGCATCCGCGGATTGTGCGGACGGAGACGCGGAGGGATTTGGCGGGGATTGAACGCGTTGTCATCGCTTACAGGTCATGACGCGGGGCGGCGTGACACGGGATTTTCGCGCCTAGCGTCGTCATTTTTGGCGAACGCTTCGTCGACGTAGGCTTTCTACGCCTTCCTCGCGTCCGCCGCAATTCCTAGCTATGCATCGAAACTTCCGTGTCACTTAAGTTACGGTGTGACGTGTGATATTTGCGCCTAACTTTGTCATGTCGCCCCCTCTCTGCGGTCGACGCAGCATTTTACTACGCCTTTCTAGTGAGGGAGATTTTTTTATATGGTGTTACCGCGGTGCGGCGAAGGTTGTGTGCTCTCGCAACGCTTAGCATCACCCGAAGGGGCGAGGCAGCATGATAAAATACGGTATACTACAATGTGAGAACACCGTCATACGGCTCTTGGAGCAGAGCAACGTAGAGCCGTGGCGGTGTACTTCCTAGAAGTCGTTTATCTGACTGCCGTCCCATTTGCGCTGCGGAGCGAAATACGCACCTGAGCCGCGAAGTAAACCCTAAACAATGGAAAGGAGGCTCGCCCCATGCAAACGGAAATCATCTCACCCGTCACGGAAACGGACATCGAACATGCGGCGGGGCTCATTCGGCGCGGACAGCTTGTCGCGTTCCCAACAGAGACGGTTTACGGGCTCGGGGCGAACGGGCTGGACGCGTCGGCATGCGCGCGCATCTACAAGGCGAAGGGGCGTCCCGCCGATAACCCGTTGATTCTCCACATCTCCGACCTCTCTATGGCGGCGGACGTTGCGCGGGAGGTTCCTCCCGCGGCGGCACATCTCCTTACCGTCTTTGCCCCCGGGCCGCTCACCGTTATCGTCCCAAAGGCGGCGCACATTCCCGATATCGTGACGGGCGGTCTGCCGACCGTCGGCGTGCGCTGTCCCGCAAACGATATTGCCCGCGCGCTCATCCGCGCGGCGGGCGTCCCCGTCGCCGCGCCGTCCGCGAACACCTCGGGGCGGCCGAGCCCGACGGCGGCGGCGATGGTCGCGGACGATCTCGCGGGGCGCATCCCGCTCATCCTTGACGGGGGCGCCTGTCGTTGGGGCATCGAATCGACCATTGTGGACTGTACGGCGGAGGGGGCGGTGACTATCCTGCGCCCCGGCGCCGTTACGCGCGAGATGATCGCTGCGGAGCTGACGCAGACGGAGGTGCGTGTGGATTCCGCGCTTATGGCCGCGGACGCGGTGCCGCGTGCGCCGGGCATGAAGTACCGGCACTATGCGCCGCGTGCGCCGCTCACCGTCTATACGGGGGCGGGGCCGGCGGTCGCGGCCGCGCTGCGGGCGGAGCTCCTGCGCCGCAGCGCGGCGGGGGAGCGGGTCGGACTGATCGCAAGCAGGGAGACCGTCGCCGTCGTCCGCGACGTCCTTCCTGCGGCATATCGTTACGACTGCGGCGCGCGCGGCGATACCGCGGCATATGCGAGCCGCCTCTACGATGCGCTGCGCCATTTCGACCGGACGGATATCGCGTCCCTTCTTGCTGAGGGAACGGAGGAAGAGGGGCTTGGGCTCGCCGTGATGAACCGCCTCCGCAAAGCGAGCGGCGGCGATATCGTCGCCGTCGGCGGCGCATTTGAAAAAACGGGCTCCAACAAAAAAGACTGATGCATAGATATTTTGCATCAGTCTTTTTTGTATTTCATGGGTTAGAAATTTTCAAGATAATGATATTATTTCCCCGTAAACGAGAACGTCAGTCCTTGCATCAGCGAGGGCACGGTGCCGCCCTCGAGCTCGATCTGACCCGGCATGGAGCCCGTCGTATTGAAGAGCAGAGTGCAGTGTCCGTTTTCACGGATGGTATCGTTGGCGTTTTCTCCGACGCGTGTGACCTTGAACTTTTGCTTGCCGACGGTCAGCGTATCGCCGACGGCGATATCCCCCTTGAGTTCGCCCGCCGTATGTTCGACGACCATTTCGGCGAGATTGGGATGCGTTCCGTCATCGAGCAGAATCACGCTGTTGTTTGTCTCGAGGAACTTGCGCGCCAGCTTGCCGATGGCTGTCGTCGTGACTTCATATTTTACATCCATTCGTACTGCCTCCCCAAATCTTAATCCCATATGAACTGAACTTCATTGTACCACAAGCCTTCGGCCTTGTAAAATTCTTTCGTCTCCCGTTTGTTGACAAGCGAAAGTGAAATTAGTACACTTGACCTCGACAGAAGAAATCGTAAACATACGGAAGAGTTCCGTAAAAAATCAATAGGGGGGACCGGTATGCAGGATATTCGTATTGAGAGCCCGCTGCGAGGACGTCTCGTTCCGCTTTCGGAGGTATCGGATCCGGCATTTGCGAGCGGCGCGATGGGGCGCGGCGCCGCGATCGCCGATCCGGAGGGCCGCGTCGTCTCGCCGGTGGACGGCGAGGTGACGGTGCTCTTTGACACGAAACACGCCGTTGGGATCCGTACGGCGGACGGGATGGATTTGCTCATCCATGTCGGCGTGGATACGGTAAAGCTTGCGGGGCGGCATTTCACGGCGCATGTCGCGCAGGGCGACACGGTGAAGCGCGGGCAGCTGCTGCTCGAATTCGATCCCGCGGGCATCAAGGCGGAGGGGTATGAGACGACGACGCCCGTGCTTGTGACGAACGCGGCGGATTATGGGAAAATCACCTTTACGCTCGACGGCGCGGAGATATCGTCGGCCGGCGAGGCGTCTGCCGACGAACGTTCCCTCACACCCGCGGCGGCGGATGATATCGATCCGCATCTGCCGAAAGAGGAGCGCGTCGCAAAGCTCATTTGGAAATACGTCGGGGGCTCCGGGAACGTGCGCAGCGTCGAGCACTGCGCCACGCGGCTGCGCCTCATCGTGAACGATAAATCCGTCGTCGACGAGAAGGCGATCGAGAACATCGACGGCGTGAAGGGACAGTTCTTCGCCGCCGCGCAGTATCAGATCATTCTCGGTACGGGCTTTGTCGACAAGGTCTACGATGCGTTTGTCGCCGGAACCGATCTCGCGGGCGCATCGAACGGCAGTCGGGAGGCGTACGACCGGATGACGCCGCTGCAGAAGATCTCGCGCACGCTCGGCGACGTCTTTGTCCCGATCATTCCCGTACTGGTCGCAACGGGCCTCTTTATGGGACTGCGCGGGATGGTGCAGAGCCTCGGCATCGAGATGAATGAGAATCTCGTGCGCATGAGTCAGATCCTGACAGATACGGCGTTTGCGTTCCTGCCCGCGCTCGTCTGCTGGTCGACGATGAACCGTTTCGGCGGCACGCCCGTGATCGGCATTGTGCTCGGCCTCATGCTCGTTGCGCCGCAGCTGCCGAATGCCTATGCGATCGCGGCGGGCGACGCCGCGCCCGTTACGATGGATCTCTTCGGCATGTCCGTTCCCGTCGTCGGGTACCAGGGATCGGTGCTCCCCGCACTCGTCCTCGGCATCTTCGCCGCGCGCCTGCAAAAATGGTTTAAGACCTTTGTGCCCGATATCGTCGATCTCATCGTGACCCCGTTCCTGACGCTGCTTGTCTCGATGCTGCTCGGCTTGCTCGTCATCGGCCCCATCATGCACACCCTTGAGATCGGCATCTTCGGCGCGGTGCGCGCATTTCTCGAACTCCCCTACGGCATCGGCGGCTTCATCGTGGGCGGCATCCATCAGGCGATCGTCGTATTCGGTGTGCACCATGTGTTCAACGCGCTCGAGGTGCAGCTCCTCGCAGCGACGGGGGCGGATCCGTTCAACGCCATCATCACGGGAGCGATCGTAGCGCAGGGCGGCGCGGCGGTCGCCGTCGCGATGCGCACACACGATGCGAAAAAGCGTGCGCTCTACATCTCGTCGGCGGTGCCCGCATTCCTCGGCATCACGGAGCCCGCGATCTTCGGCATCAACCTGCGCTTTATGAAACCGTTTCTCTACGGACTTGCGGGCGGTGCCTGCGCCGGCGGCGCGGCCGGGTTCCTGCATCTTGCGGGGACGGGCATAGGCATCACGGTGCTGCCGGGAACGCTGCTCTATTTGGATCATCTCACCGAATACATTTTCGTCAACGCGGTCGGCTTTGCCGTCGCATTCGGCCTGACCTTCACATTCTTCCGTCCCGAGGAGTGAGCGTTGTGGAGCATTTTGACAAAAAAGAGATCGACGCTAAGATTGCGGCCGGATTTCCTCTGACGCACCGCCGGCACAACCGTCTGCACATCGAGATGCCGTTCGGCCTCGTCAACGATCCGAACGGGCTGGTCTATCATGCCGGCGCGTACCACATCTTTTATCAGTGGAATCCGTTCGGCTGCACGCACAAGAATAAATCGTGGGCGCATACGGCGACGCGCGACTTCTGCACCTATACGATGCCGACGCTTGCGCTCTGGCCGAGCGACGCGTACGATAAGGACGGCTGCTACTCGGGCTGCGGTACCGTCGAGGACGGGCGCCTGCGCGTCCTCTATACCTGCAATGCGAAGGACGCGGCGGGGAACCGCAGCTCCGCACAGCGGTTCGGCACGCTCGTGAGGGGCGCGGTACAAAAGGAAGAGATCGTCATCGCGGGGCCGCCGGACGGCTTTACGTCGCATTTCCGCGATCCCTATCTCTTTCATTGGAAGGGAACGCGGCACCTTGTGATCGGCGCGCAGACGGCGGAGAAACGCGGCTGCGTGCTTGTCTATCGCGAGATCGCGGACGGCTGGACTTGCCTCGGCGAGCTGAAAACCCAACTGAAGGATTTCGGTTATATGTGGGAATGCCCGAATCTGCTCTCCTTCGGCGACTGCGACGTGCTGGCCTTCTGCCCGCAGGGGGTTCCGGCACGGGACTATGACCGACAGAACATCTATCAGGCGGGGTATATCGCGGGGCATGCGTCGCTGGACGCGATGGAGATGTTGACGCATGGGAGATTCAAAGAGTTCGACCGCGGATTTGACTTCTATGCTCCGCAAATTTTCACCCACGAAGGACGACATATCCTGATCGGGTGGATGGGCATGCCGGACCGCGAAGCGGACTATCCGTCGCGGGCGGAGGGATGGGTGCACAGTCTCACGCTGCCGCGCGTATTGACGCTGCGGCAGGGACATATATTCTCCGCGCCCGCCGCCGAACTGAAGGCGCTGCGGCACCGAGAGACGGAGCGCCCGCTTGAGGCCGTGGGGGAGAGCGAGTTCAGCGCGACGCTCTACGATCTGACGGAGATTATTTTGGATCTTACCATGGGAGAGGCATACAGCATTGCCGTGGAGCTGCTCTTCGGCCTCGAAAAACTCGTGTTCCGCTATGATCGGCTCGCGCAGGTCATGACCATCCGGCGTGACGGCATGAAGCTCGGCGGGCGCGGGGAGCGCCGGTTCAAACTCTATGCCGAGCGGATCCTCTCCATGCGGCTGTATGTGGACCACGGCGCCGTGGAGGCGTTCTTCCGGCACGGAGAGGAGGCCGCGACGATCGCCCTCTTTCCGGAAAAGAACATTCGCCCGACCATGCGCATCTTTTCCGACGTCGATATGGACCGGATTTCGGGGGTCCTCTGGGAACTCGAGCCGCTGCATTTTGAAGGGGAGGGACACGGGGGCGACGGGGAAAATATGTAAAATCGGCAGCGTGCCGGGCGGCTGCCTCTGTAAAAGAGCGCGGCGCGGCCGCCGTTTTACGAGAAAACGCCTGCCTTGTAGGCTGGCGGCGGCGCGCAAAAAACCGCTGTGCGGTGCGGCACAGCGGTTTTTAACTGCCGGTTTTCAGCGTGTATGGTGGCTGTCTTTGAGAATGCCGACGAGCGCCCTTTGCACGACGTCGAGCACATCTTGGAGCAGCGCGTTGTACAGGTCGCCGCCGTCGACGACGCCGCGCCCGTTCTCCGTGAGGAAGAATTTTTTGGGATGCTCCGACGCTTCGTACGCTTCGTCGAATTTTGCCTTGACCAGTGCTTCAAAATCCATGAAAAGCCCTCCTTCAACACAATAACAGACGCCGTTATTATACATGTTTTCCACGCGAAATTCAAGGAATCGGCAGGACCGCGGCGAGGCCCGCGAACCCTTTTGCGCGCAGCCAAAGGCGGAAGTCTTCGAACGGCGCGATCAGCGGCGCGTATTTGAGACGCAGCTTAAAGCGGCTCATCGTGTGCATATTCGCGCCGAAGATGGGGATGCGGTCCATCTGGTACGGACCTTTAGCGGGCGTGCTCAGTCCGTAGTGGACCGTAAAGCCGCCGCGGTAGCCGGAACTGCGGGTGATTTCCTCAATTTGCGGATTGACGGCGCCGCCCGGATAGGCGATATAGCGCATCTCATTACCGACCTTCTCCGACAGGAGACGCTGCGAATCCGTGATTTCGTGGCGCAGCTCGTCCGCAGACGTGAGTTTGGAGAGATTTGCGTGCGTCATCGTATGGCTTTCGAAGCGGATCAGGCCGGACTCCTTCATCTCGGCGATCTGCTGCCACGTCAGATAGCCCGGATAGGTATCGGTAAAATCGTAGATGAGGAAGACGGTCGCCTTGAACCCGTACTTTTTGAGGATGGGATAGGCATATATATAATTGTCGTCATATCCGTCGTCGAACGTGATGACGACGGGCTTCTTCGGCAGCGGCGCGCCCGTCTCGCACGCATCCATCATCTCGTCGATGGTGACGGGCGTATAGCCTTCCTCCTTGAGATACGCCATCTGCGCTTCAAATTGTTCCGGCCAAAGGGTGAGCGGATTGCCGTCCTTCGGCTCCACCTGATGATAGTTGAGCACGGGGACGGCGCCCCGTGCCGACCACATGAGCGCGACGGCGGCGAGGGCGAGCAGCCCGCAGAGGATGAGCGCGGCGGCAAGAAAAATTTTTCGTGAACGTTTCACCGAGGGTACCTTCTTTGATTGCATAAATTTCACGATAAGTTTAGCTTATACCTTACTCCATGTCAAGGAATTATAAGAAAACGTTAAGGTACGGCCGAAAAAACTTTGATAAAAACGCGGATTCGGTCTATAATGAAGACGGAAAATATATCCGAAAGTAAGGAGCGAAGGAATGAATCGTAACGATCCGTGCTGGTGCGGCAGCGGGAAGAAATACAAAAAATGTCACGCGGACTTCGACGAGCGGATCGCATCCGTCCGCTATGATGTGCTGAAGGGGCAGGTGCGCCCGCCGCGCAGGATCATCAATAACGAGGCGGATATCGAGGGCGTTCGGCGCGCGGCCGTCGTCAACGACGGTGTGCTCGATCTGATGGATACGCTCGTCGCTCCCGGGGTTGATACGGAGACGCTGGATCGTGCGGCGCACGATTACATCACGGAGCGCGGCGGCATCCCCGCCTGCCTCGGTTTCGAAGGCTTCCCGAAGAGCATCTGCACGTCGATCAACGATGTGGTTTGTCACGGGATCCCGTCGAAGAAGGACGTGCTCAAAGAGGGGGACATCGTCAACGTCGACACGACGACGATTCTCGGCGGCTACTATGCGGACGCGTCGCGTATGTATCTTGTGGGGAAAGTGTCTGCGGCTGCGGAGCGCCTTGTACGCGTGACGAAGGAGATCATGGAGCGCGGCATCGCCGCGGCGCGGCCGTGGCACTTCCTCGGGGATGTCAGCGCGGCCTGCGGCGACTGGGCGCACGAGAACGGCTACTCGGTCGTGACGGCGCTCGGCGGGCACGGCGTCGGCAAGGACTTTCACATGGAGCCGTTCGTGGCGCATGTGGGCGAGGCGGGGACGGGGATGCTCATGGTGCCGGGCATGATCTTCACCGTCGAGCCGATGATCAATGCGGGCGGCTACGACGTCACCGTGGACGCGAAGGACGGCTGGACGGTGCGGACGAAGGATCACACGCTTTCCGCCCAGTGGGAAAAGACCATTCTGATTACGGAGACCGGCGCCGAGGTGCTCTCGTCATGATGTCGTTTGAGAAAATCGGCGTCTCGGAGAAACTGTGCGCGCTGCTCAAACACCGGGGCATCGTCGCGCCGACGCCCGTACAGGAGAGGGCGATCCCGCCCATGCGCGCGGGGCGCGACGTCATCGCGCAGGCGCAGACGGGCACGGGCAAGACGTTCGCTTTCCTCCTGCCCGTCCTCGAAAAGATTAAGCCGCAAGGACAGGCGGCGCAGGCGCTCGTCGTTACGCCGACGCGCGAACTCGCCATACAGACTGCGCGCGTGGCGGAGCCGCTCGGCGCGGCGCTCGGCATCGGTACGGCGCTCGTTTACGGCGGCGCGGACATCGAGCGGCAGAAAGAGAAACTCCGCAGGCACCCGCAGCTGATCGTCGGCACGCCGGGACGCCTGCTCGATCATGTGCGGCGCGGCACGCTTCGGCTCGGCAGCGTCAACAAGGTCGTGCTCGACGAGGCGGACGAGATGCTGAAGATGGGGTTCATCGAGGATGTGGAAAATATCCTCGAGCACACGGCACAGGACTATCAGCTTGCGCTGTTCTCCGCGACCATGCCCGACCGCATCGTGCGGCTCACGAAGCGCTTTATGCACAACCCCGCACATGTCAAGATCGCGTCGGAACGCACAACGCTCGAAAACATCGAGCAGATCGTGCTTTCCGTGGACGAGGGGGAGAAACTCGATCGTCTCTGCGCTTCCGTCAACGAGGAGGCGCCCTACCTCGCGATGGTGTTCTGCGCGACGAAGGAACGCACGCATGCGCTCATGACGGCGCTCGCGGGGCGCGGCTATCTCGTCGACGCCCTCAGCGGCGACCTCACGCAGACGCAGCGCGCCTTTGTCCTGCGGCAGTTCCGTGCGGCAAAGATCCAGATCCTCTGCGCGACCGACATCGCCGCGCGCGGCCTTGACATCGAGGGCGTGACGCACGTCTATAACTACGACCTGCCGCCGACGGTGACGGACTATATCCACCGCATCGGGCGCACGGGGCGCGCGGGGGCGCGCGGGCGCGCGGTTACGCTCGTTACGGCGCGCCAGCACGAAAGACTCAGAAAGATGGAGGCGGCACTCAAAGAACGGCTCGCGCGCGCCGGGGGGAAAGAAGAAGCCGCGCCGCGCGCCGCAGAAAGCGCGGCCCGCCGCACAGGAGCGGCGCAGCATACCGAGCCGCTCCCCGCGCGGCGGAAAACTTGCGCGCAGAAAGACGAGGAAAGCGTCCGGCAAGACGGTGACGAATATCGGCCGGCGCAGCCGGAGAAGTCGCTGAACAGTATTTTTTGAAACTTTAAGAAAATTATTTAGAAGGAAAACATTTCACACCGTCGAATCTATCTAGGGTAAAGGCAATTCCGAAGAGGAGGGAATCCCATGATTGGTATCAAGAATGTGATTGCGATTATCTGCGGTGGCGGGCCCGCGCCCGGCATCAACAGCGTGATTTCCGCGGTGGTTGTCGAGGCGACGCGGCACGGCTGGGACGTGCTCGGCATGTACGACGGATTTTCGCGGCTCGCGCGCGGGGAGAAGAACTACATCCGTCTCGACCCGCCGAGCATCAGCCGCATCCACCTCACGGGCGGCTGCATCCTCAAAATGTCCCGCTTCAACCCGACGAAGAAGGAATCCGACCTGCGCACCGTCGTCGAGACGCTGACGGAGCTCGGCGTGACGCATGTCGTCACCATCGGCGGCGACGATACTGCGTTCAGTTCCATGGCGGTCTCGGAGTACGCGCGCAAGATGGGACGCACCATCAACGTCGTGCATGTCCCGAAGACCATCGACAACGATCTCCCGCTGCCCGAGGGCGTGCCGACGTTCGGCTTCGAGACGGCGCGCGCGTTCGGCACGATGGAGATCGAGAACCTCATGGAGGATGCGAGCACGACCAACAACCGCTGGTACTTCACCATCGCGATGGGGCGTACGGCGGGGCACTTGGCGCTCGGCATGGGGCGCAGTGCGGGCGCTGCGATCACGGTGATTCCCGAGGAGTTCGCGCAGGACAGGATTCCGCTCCAGCAGATCGTCGATATCATCACGGGCTCGATTGTGAAACGGTTCCTGACGGGGCGCAACTACGGCGTCGCCGTCATCGCCGAGGGCGTCATCGAAAAGATCGCGGAGGAGGACTTTGCCAAACTCGGCAGCATCGTCACCGACGAGCACGGCCATATCCGTTACAGCGAACTGGACTTCGGCGAAATCCTCAAACAGGCGGTGCTCGCCGAGACTAAGAAGCTCGGCATCACCCTCACCATCATCGACAAGGAGATCGGCTACGAACTGCGCTGCACGGCGCCGATCGCGTACGACATCGACTACTGCCGCTCGCTCGGCTACTCCGCCGTACAGTTCCTCAGAGCGGGCGACTCGGGCGCGATCATTACGATCCAGGACAATCAGGCCGTGCCGATGCGGTTCGATGAGATCCGCGACCCCGAGACGGGCAAGACGAAGGTGCGCAAGGTCAACATCGACTCCGTCCATTACCAAATTGCGCGCGGCTTCATGATGCGCCTTGAAAAGGGCGACCTCGAGGACCCGGGGCTCGCGAACGCCTACCGCCTCACGCAGGAGGAGTTTAAGGAGCGTTACGCGTACCTTTTTGAGGATGACGCGCAGGCATAACTTCCTTATTTATGGAAACGACAGATGCGGAAAAACTGCGTCTGTTTTTTCATTTGGGGTATTGACGAATATATTTCTTTGCCGTATAATATCGACTTGTCAGCGCAATGCGCGTATCTGCCGCAGAGCGGATCATCGCGGGGTAGAGCAGTCGGTAGCTTGTCGGGCTCATAACCCGAAGGTCGCAGGTTCGAGTCCTGCCCCCGCAACCAAAATGTGTCGCGCTGCTGTCATGGGTAGGTGGCCGAGCGGTTAAAGGCAACAGACTGTAAATCTGTCATCTTCGGATTACGATGGTTCGAATCCATCCCTGCCCACCACTTTATATCGCGGGGTGGAGCAGTCGGTAGCTCGTCGGGCTCATAACCCGAAGGTCACAGGTTCAAGTCCTGTCCCCGCAACCAAGTTTGTCCGCTGGTGTAGCTCAGTCGGCAGAGCGTATCCTTGGTAAGGATAAGGTCACCAGTTCAATCCTGGTCATCAGCTCCATATAGCGGCGGCATAGCTCAGTTGGCTAGAGCATGCGGTTCATACCCGCAGTGTCCGGAGTTCAAATCTCTGTGCCGCCACCATTTTGAAACAAGCCCCCGCTCCGGGGGTTCTTTTATGCACTTCTGTGAAAATGTACCGGTTGACAGCATTTTCCAAGTATGATAAATTGGTAAGAGTTATTTCAAAACGAACTTATTGAGGAGAGTTGATATTCATGCGCAGCAATATTACGCTTGAGTGCACCGAGTGCCATAGCCGCAACTACCGCACGAACAAGAACAAGAAGAACAATCCGGATCGTCTCGAGTTCAGCAAATACTGCAAGTTCTGCCGCAAGCACACGCCGCACAAAGAGACGAAGTAAGCGCGCCTGATGCCATGGGAAAAATACTAAAGTTCCTGCGGGAAGTCGTCGCCGAGATGAAGAAGGTGTCGTGGTCCACCAAGCGCGAGCTCGCGACCTATACCGGCGTTGTCGGGATAGCGATCGTCATCGTCTGCACGCTGATCTGGATCTGCGACACGATTTTTGCCCGTGTATTTCAGGTCATTCTGCATTACTAGGCTAGGTGAGGGATATGGCTGATAAGGAAGAACTCTATCTGAGACAGGCAAACCCGCACCGGGCATGGTACGTCATCCATACGTATTCGGGCTACGAGAACAAAGTCAAGGCGAACCTCGAACGGCTGATGCACTCGGCGAGCATGAGCGACATGCTCTTCAACGTCGTCGTTCCCGTCGAGGACGAGATTGAGGTGAGGGACGGCAAGGAGAAGGTCGTCCCGCGCAAGGTGTTCCCGGGCTATGTGCTCGTCGATATGATCGTCGACGAACACTCGTGGTACGTCGTGCGCAATACGACGGGCGTTACGGGGTTCGTCGGCTCCGAAAAGCACCCCATTCCGCTGACGGCGGAGGAGGCGGAGCGCATCCTCTCCGGCGCTGCGGGCAGCGCGCCGAAGCGCCGCGCGAAGGTCAGCGTCGGGGACAACGTGCGCATCGCCTCGGGCGCGTTCGAGGACTATGCGGGCAAGGTCATGTCGATCGACTCCTCCGGACTGCGGATTCAGGTGGATATCGAAGGGACCCCGATTGACGTTGAGATCAATCAGGTCGAAGTGATCTGATTTCCAAAATCATACGCACCGAAAGGAGGTGATGTGTCGATGGCAAAGAAAGTTGCGCGTATCGTAAAACTGCAGGTTCCTGCGGGCAAGGCGACACCGGCGCCTCCGGTCGGCCCCGCGCTCGGTCAGGCGGGCGTCAACATCATGGCGTTCGTGAAGGACTTTAACGAGCGCACGGCAAAGCAGGCCGGTCTCATCATTCCGGTCGAGATTACGGTCTTCGAGGACCGTTCCTTTACCTTTATCACGAAGACCCCGCCGGCGGCGGTTCTGCTGAAGAAGGCGGCCGGCATCGAAAAGGCGTCGGGCGAGCCGAACAAGAACAAGGTGGCAAAGCTCCCGCGCGCAAAGGCGCGCGAGATCGCCGAGTCCAAGATGCCGGATCTGAACGCCGCGTCGATTGAGGCGGCGACATCCATGATCGAGGGCACCGCCCGCAGCATGGGCATCGAGATCGTCGACTAAGGCGATCCGCAGTGGGAGGGCATCGTATGCCCGCTGTGACCACGAAAGGAGATACGACTCTATGGCAAAATTTGGTAAAAAGTACCGAGACGCCGCGAAGCTGATTGAGAGCGGCAAGCTTTACGCTTCGCAGGAAGCGATGGAACTCGTCAAGAAGACCGCGACCGCGAAATTTGACGAAACCGTCGAACTGCACGTGCGCCTCGGCGTCGATCCGAAGTATGCGGATCAGCAGGTGCGCGGCGCGCTTGTCCTGCCGCACGGCACGGGCAAGACCCAGCGCGTTCTCGTCTTCGCGAAGGGCGAAAAGGTCGCCGAGGCGGAAGCTGCCGGCGCCGACTTCGTCGGTTCGGACGAGATCGTACAGAAGATTCAGGGCGGCTGGCTCGATTTCGACGTCGCCGTCGCAACGCCCGACATGATGGGCGCGGTCGGCCGTCTCGGCAAGGTGCTCGGTCCCCGCGGCCTCATGCCGAACCCGAAGCTCGGCACGGTCACGATGGATCTCAAGAAAGCGGTTTCAGAGATCAAGGCGGGCCAGGTGGAGTACCGCACGGACAAAGCGGGCAACGTCCACGTTCCCATCGGGAAGGCCTCCTTCGACGCGGAGAAACTCCGCGAAAACTATCAGGCAGTCATCGACACGCTCATCCGCGTGAAACCGGCGGCGGCAAAGGGGCAGTATATCCGCTCCATCACAGTCGTCGCGACGATGGGACCTGCCGTCCCCGTTGCGCTCGGTTCAACCTGAGCGACGGAATTTCCCCGGGCTGTAGACAGCAGGTTTGCGCAAGCATCTAACGACAAAGTCGCCTGCCGAGGCCGGACGTGAATTAGAACATTCATCTCCGGCGGAGCAGCCGGAGATTTTTATATTTCATAGACGAAAGGAGGGAAATGAATTTCATGGCAGATCATAAAAAAGAAGCTATCGTTGCGGGCCTCAAGGAACAGCTCGGCTCCGCCAAGGGCGCGGTGTTCACGACCTACAACGGCCTCACGGTCGCACAGGATACGGAGCTGCGCCGCGAACTGCGCGCCGCGGGCGTGACCTATCACGTCGTTAAGAACACGATGCTGCGCCGCGCGGCCGATGCGCTCGGGCTCGAGGGGCTCGACCCGCATCTCGAGGGGACGACGGCATTCGCGTTCTCCGCAGAGGATGCCGTTGCTCCCGCGAAGGTCATCTGCGACTACATCAAGAAGAACAAACTTGACGAAAAAGGCATCCTGTCCGTCAAGGTCGGTACCGTCGACGGCAAGGTCATCGAGACGAAAGAGGTGCAGGCGCTTGCCTCGCTCCCGTCGCGCGAAGAACTTGTTGCCAAACTCATGGGCAGCATGAACGCGCCGCTTGCGAACGCGGTGGGCGTGCTGCACGGCGTGCTCCGCAACGCCGTCTATGTGCTTGACGCGGTGCGCGCGCAGAAGGCGTCCGCATAAGACGATGAAGAGAGAAATTACATTTTTTGGAGGTATATAGAATGAATAAGGATCAGATTCTTGAAGCCATTGAGAACATGACGGTTCTCGAACTTTCCGAGCTCGTAAAGGCCATGGAAGAGAAGTTCGGCGTCAGCGCGGCTGCGCCGGTTGCGGTCGCCGCTGCGGGCGGCGCCGCTCCCGCTGCCGGCGGCGGCGAGGAGAAGACGGAGTTCACCGTTGTTCTTGCGGCCGCAGGCGACAAGAAAATCAACGTCATCAAGGCCGTCCGCGAGGCGACGGGTCTCGGCCTGAAGGAAGCGAAGGAACTCGTCGACGGCGCGCCGAAGCCGATCAAGGAGAACGTCGCGAAGGCCGAGGCCGAGGAGCTCAAGGGCAAACTCGAAGAGGCCGGCGCAACGGTCGAGCTGAAGTAATTTACTTCGAACGAATTGAAGAGGGGGCTGCCGCACGATGGAAAATCGTGCGGCAGCCCTTTTTGCGCGCCTCGGATATCGGTTGTGCGTGCGCGCGTCATAATATGCCGTATCCGTTTCTAAAAAATATTTGACTTTTTGTCGTTTTAACGCTTGACTTTTTGCTTTTTCCGCTGTATATTCTTTATAGATTCGGTTAGCACTCAACTTTGCAGAGTGCTAACGATACTCGAAAGAGAGGAGAGGGGTTGATGTTGGACGAACTCGACGCGCGCAAGAGTAAGATCTTATGGGCCGTCGTCGACGATTACATCGCGTCGGCGGAACCGGTGGGATCGAGTACGCTTGCACGCAAATACAATCTCGGCATCAGCCCCGCGACCATCCGCAACGAGCTGGCGGATCTCGAGATGCTCGGATTCCTGGAGCATCCGCATACGTCTGCCGGACGGATCCCGTCGTCGAAGGGGTACCGGTTCTATGTGAACGGGCTCCTGCCCGTCGCGCCTGTCACGGATACCGAGAGGAGGCGTATTCACGGCTGGTACCGCGCGCGGGTGCGGCGCCTCGACGAGATGTTCCGGGAAACGGCGCGTCTCATTGCCGACGTCACGCACAACGTTGCGCTTGTCCTTGCGCCGCAGGCGGCGCAGGCGGCATTCCGCCTCCTGCAGTTCCTGCCGATGGGGACGGATCAAGTGATCGCCGTTCTGATGACGGATGCCGGCTTTGTTGAGAATCGCGTCGTCGATATGCCGGAAGGCGCGTCGTTTGCGGACTTTCAGCGTATGGCCGAGGCCGTCAATCGGGTCCTCTCCGGCAAAGTATTGAGTGAAGTTACGCGAGAGGATCTAAGGCGTATCCGCGATGAGATCGGTGACGAGGCGATCTTCGCAGAGGCGATGCATGTGATGCACCGCGCCCTCGAAGGGCGTACGGAGGAACGTCTCTATCTCGGCGGAACGGCACAGCTGCTGGCGAATCCGGAGTACCGGGATCTCGACCGCGTCCGCGAGATGTTGCTCGCGCTCGAACGCGAGGATCTCGTGAAGGACATCCTGCATACGCATGCGGGAGAGGGCCTTACGGTAACGATCGGCCGCGAGAATACGAGCAGCGCCTTCTGGGACACGAGCGTCGTCACGGCATCCTATCATGTCGACGGGAAACTGCTCGGCACGATCGCCGTACTCGGCCCGACGCGCATGGAATACGCGAAGGCCATGCGCATCCTAGACTATGTCAACGCAAATTTAACAGAGATGATCCATCGTTTGAAGTGGTAGAAGAGGTGAACGGTTTGCAGGAAAAGGAAGAGACGATGCCGGAGGCGGCGGAGGAAGAGGCGCGGTCCGTAGAGACTGCGGCCGACGAAGCGGAGGGGACGGAGGAGACCGAACCGACGGTTGAGGACGTCCCCCCCGCGGAAGATCCCGCCGCCGCGCTCGAGGCGGAACTCAAAGAGAAAAGCGACCGCATTCTGCGGCTCCAGGCGGATTTTGAAAACTTCCGGCGCCGCACGGCAAAGGAGAAGGAAGAGCTTACGGCGGTCATCACGCAGAATATGCTCGGCGACCTTCTGCCCCTCCTCGACAATTTCGAGCGCGCGATGGCGGTCGAGCAGACCGACGGCGAGGCCTTCCGCAAGGGTGTGGAGATGATCTTTACGCAGCTGCGCGAGGTGCTCGAGAAAAACGGCCTGGAGCAGATCGAAGCCGAAGGCCGGCCGTTTGACCCCAACGTCCATCAAGCGGTCATGCGCGTCGAAAATCCGGACATTGCGGACGGAACCGTCACGCAGGAACTGCAGAAGGGCTATCGGGTCAAGGGGCGCGTCATACGCCCCTCGATGGTTCAGGTCGCGGGAAACTAACATAAAGAAAACTACATCTAAATATTTAAATATTTGATTTGGAGGAATATAAAATGGCAAAAGTAATCGGTATTGACCTTGGCACGACGAACTCCGTTGTCTCGGTGATGGAGGGCGGCGAGCCGACCGTCATCACGAACCCCGAGGGCAGCCGCATCACCCCGTCGGTGGTCGGCTTTACGAAGGACGGGCAGCGCCTTGTCGGGCGCCTCGCAAAGAACCAGGCGGTTTCGAACCCGGATCGTACGATCTCGTCCATCAAACGTCATATGGGCGATTCGAACTATCATGTGACGATTGACGGAAAGAGCTACACGCCGCCCGAGATTTCCGCGATGATTCTCCAGAAACTCAAGAGCGACGCGGAAGCGTATCTCGGCGAGACCGTTTCGCAGGCGGTTATCACGGTGCCCGCGTACTTCAACGACAGTCAGCGTCAGGCGACGAAGGACGCCGGCAAGATCGCGGGGCTTGAAGTTCTGCGCATTATCAACGAGCCGACGGCGGCGGCGCTTGCCTACGGTCTCGATAAGGATAAGGACGAGACCATCCTCGTCTTCGACCTCGGCGGCGGCACGTTCGACGTCTCCATCCTCGAACTCAGCGAAGGCGTGTTCGAGGTCAAGGCGACGAACGGCGATACCCACCTCGGCGGCGACGATTTCGATAAGAAGATCATGGACTGGATGGTCGAGGAGTTCAAGAAGGAGAACGGCATCGACCTCTCAAAGGATAAGATGAGCGCGCAGCGTCTCATCGAGGCCGCCGAGAAGGCGAAGATCGAGCTCTCGAATATGTCCCAGACGAACATCAACCTGCCGTTCATCACGGCGGACGCCTCGGGGCCGAAGCATCTCGACCTCACGCTCACGCGCGCAAAGTTTGACGAACTCACCGCGGATCTCGTCGAGCGCACGATGGAGCCGACGCGTAAGGCGATGGAAGACGCGGGCCTTTCGGGCAGCGATATCGACAAGATCATTCTCGTCGGCGGCTCGTCCCGTATTCCCGCCGTGCAGGAAGCGATCCGCAAGATCCTCGGCAAGGAGCCCTCGAAGGGCGTCAACCCGGACGAATGCGTCTCCATCGGCGCGGCCATCCAGGGCGGCGTGCTTGTCGGCGAGGTCAAGGACGTGCTCCTGCTCGACGTCACCCCGCTTTCGCTCGGCATCGAGACCCTCGGCGGCGTCTGCACGAAGATCATCGACCGCAACACGACCATCCCGACGTCGAAGAGCCAGGTGTTTTCGACCGCGGCCGACAATCAGCCGGGCGTTGAGATCCACGTCCTGCAGGGCGAGCGCGAGATGGCCGCGGACAACAAGACCCTCGGCCGGTTCCAGCTCACCGATATCCCGCCCGCACCGCGCGGCGTGCCGCAGATCGAGGTCAAGTTCGACATCGACGCGAACGGCATCGTCAACGTCTCGGCAAAGGATCTCGGCACGGGCAAAGAGCAGAAGATCACGATCCAGTCCGACAGCGGCATGAGCAAAGAGGACATCGACCGCATGGTCAAGGAAGCCGAAGCGCATGCCGCCGAGGATAAGGCGCAGAAGGAAGCCGTCGACACGCGCAACGCGGGCGACTCCCTCGTCTACCAGGCGGAGAAGGCCGTCAAGGATCTCGGCGAGAATGCGGACAAGGCGCTCGTCGAGAAGGTCAACGCGGGCGTCGAGAAGCTGAAAGAAGCCCTCAAAGGCACGGATCTCGAGGCCGTCAAAAAGGCGACCGAGGAACTCCAGCAGCCCCTTTACGAACTCTCCGCCGCGGCCTATCAACAGGCGCAGCAGGCGGCGGGCGCCGCGGGCGCGGCGCCGGGAGCCGACGCCGGGGCAAGCGCGGGCGCCGAGAGCGCGCCGCAGGACGACAACGTGGTCGACGCGGAGTTCACCGAGGTCAAGGACGACGACAAGAAGTAAGGTGGCATTGTGAGCGATAAACGCGATTACTACGAAATCCTAGGCGTTCCTAAAGGCGCCTCGGACGACGATATCAAAAAAGCATATAAAAAACTCGCGCGTAAGTATCACCCCGACCTCAACCGCAACGACCCCAAGACCGCCGAGGAGAAATTCAAGGAGGTCAACGAGGCGTACGACGTTCTCAAAGACCCGCAGAAAAAAGCGGCCTACGACCAGTTCGGCCACGATGCCTTTGACCCGCGCCGCGGCGGCGGCGCCGGGGGGAGCGATCCCTTCGGCGGCGCCGGTTTCGGCTTCGATATGGGCGACATCTTCGATATGTTCGGCATGGGCGGCGGGCGCCGCGCACGCCGACAGGGACCCGAGCGCGGCGCGGATCTGCGCTACGATCTTGAGATTTCCTTCGAGGATGCGGCATTCGGCAAGGAAATCCAGCTTGAGATTCCCCGAGAGGAAAACTGTCCCACCTGCGGCGGCAGCGGCGCGGCCAAGGGCTCCGCGCCCGAGACCTGCCCCGTCTGCCACGGCTCCGGACAGGAAGAGATCATCCAACGGACGATGCTCGGCAGCATGCGCACCGCGCGTACCTGCAGCAAATGCGGCGGTACGGGCAAGATTGTCAAAAATCCGTGCGACGACTGCCGCGGCACGGGCCGCAGGCGCGTCACGCGCAAGATCGACGTCAAGATCCCCAAGGGGGTCGACGAAGGGCAGCGCGTGCGCGTCACCGGCGCGGGCGAAGCCGGCGTGCGGGGCGGCGGCAACGGCGATCTCTACGTCTACATTTTCATCAAGCCGCACAAGCTCTTTCAGCGGCGCGGCAACGACGTCGTCATCGAGATCCCGATCACCTTCGTACAGGCGTCGCTCGGCGCGACGGTACAGGTGCCGACGCTCGACGGTGCGGTCGATCTCAAGATCCCCGCGGGGATCCAAACGGGAACGGTGCTCCGCGTCAAGGGCAAGGGGATTCCGAACCTGCGCGGCTCCGGCCGCGGCGATCAGCATGTCCGCATCAAGGTAACGACCCCGCAGAAACTCTCCGCGCGGCAGAAAGAGCTCCTCAAGGAGTTTGCCGCACTCAGCGGCGATTCCGTCAACCCGGAGCAGAAGACCTTCTACGAGAAATTTAAGGATCTCTTTACCTAAACGTGATGAAGAGAGAACTTCCTTACTTTCAAATCGACGGCTCCTACGGCGGCAATCAGGACTGGTTCGCCGACGAATTCATGCGGGGCGGCGGCTGCGGCGCGGAGACGGCATGCGACGTGTCGGTCTATCTCGCCATGCACAAGAACATCTCGCGGGCATATCCCTTTCGTCTGCCCGTCGTGCGTGAAGACTATGTCGCGTTCTCCCAGATGATGCGGCCGTATCTCAGTCCGCGCCCGATGGGCATCGACCGCCTCGATATCTATATCGACGGCTTCTCGGCCTATCTGCGCGACCGTGCGGTGGACTGCATCGCGCTCGCCCCGTGGGAGGGGACGCGCAGCTATGAAGAGACGCGCGCCGTCGTGCGCCGGCAGATCGATGCCGGCATGCCGATCCCGTGTCTCACGCTGCGGCATAGGGCGCCCTCGATGGCGTTTTATGTTTGGCACTGGTACCTCATTACGGGATACGAAGATTTTGACGACGCGTGCGCGGTCAAGGCCGTGACCTACGGCAGTTGGCGCCGGCTCGACCTGCGCACCCTGTGGGAAACGGGCTATGAGCGCCGGGGCGGGCTGATCCTGCTCGGCGATGCGCGCGCGTGAAAATAAACGGCGGAGCGGCCGCGGCTTTCATAAGAAGCTGCGGCCGCTTCTTTGTTGACAAGCGTTCACGCATTTGTTAGGATAAACCGTATTGATTTTTCTTTGTCTATTTAGGAAACGCATGACGGCGGGAGGGCTGCATGGAAAATGTCTACGCTTTGGTCAAGCGTTTCTACGGCGAACACGGACGCGCGAACATCTTCGTCCCGCGTCCCTTGATCGAACGCTATCTGCGCGGCGCCGCGTGGAAGGGACGGAGCAATGAGGAGCTCTGCGCGGACTGGTACTGCATCGAGGATTTCCTTGCCGTCATTCTGCGCCGCAGCGACGAGCTCGCGCGTCTGCTCATCCGCATCGATTATCTCGCGCTCTTCTTTCGCTATGCCGCGGCGCATATCGATCGGCGCCCGCTCAAGCGCCATGTGGAGGATTATTTTTCCCGCATGCGCGTCTTCCTCGCCTACCTCGAAGAGACGGGGGACTATGAGACGGATATGGGCGAACTGGATGCGGATCTCGAGGAGTTCTATATCACGGGACGTTTCCGACTGCCCGAGATGGTCGAATGGGAGGAAATCGAAGGGCTGACGCTCGAGGATATCGAAGAGGATGAGCGCATGGAGATGGAGGAGCTGAACCTCCAGCTCAACAACCTCCTGCACAAGATCGGAGAATACTTTCGCCGGCCGCCGTATCAGCTCGATATCGGCCGCGCCGCGATGATCTACACGGGCGAACGCTACGATATGAACGCATATGAGCACGCGTCCGAAGAGGAAAAGGAGACCTTTTGGCTGCGCTTTTGGGATTTCTTCTTCTTCGACTATCATCTGATCGCGACGGACGAGACGCCCATCGCGCATTACAGCGAGCAGGAATGGGACAAGCTCGACTACGATGAGCGCGAGATCGTACGGGACCTCCTTGCGGCGCGGTTTGCGGTGCTCGCGGTGACCGAGGAGTACGAGGAGCACATCGTCTGCCGCGATATCCTGCGCGACGAGGAGGTCGTCCTGCCGCATCCGGACCTCCCGGGACCGCTCGGCAGTACGATCCTGTTTGGACATATCTGCGACGAGGGCATGATGATGCTCAACTACATCACGTCCATTCCCGCGAGCAAGCGCCTGCAGCGCCGCATCAGCGAGACGATTCACCGCGAGCACCGGCTCTTCCGCATGCAGAAACATGCGGCGGATATGGACGATTTCCTCCTGCGCGAAGCGGCGCTTGTGCGCCATACGATCCATGCGCTCTCTTCGCTTGCGCAGCTCGATGTGCTCCCGCAGCGCGCGCTGCCGCACCGCATAGAGCGGCCGGCTTCCGTATCGGAGCGCTGCAAGGAAGAGGTCGCCGTGCTGCGCGCCGTCGCCGAGAAACTCGGCTTCAGCCGCTATGCGCAGGAACTGATGGCGGGACTTTTCCTCGATTATGCGCATCTCGCGGGCGCGTGGGCGGAGACGCCGGAGGCGCTGACGGCGGTCATTTTCCTCTTTGCGGAGATCAACCGCATCGATCTCACGCATATTACGGAGCTCTACCGAGTGTTCGGCTCGGACAAGAAAACCGTCGGCGCGGCCGCGGGCCGTATCCGCGAGACGCTCGGCTGCGTCCCGTTTGATCCCCGCTATCTCGGGGAAGAGGGCTTCGTTACGATGCTCTACACTGTGGTGAATGGAAAATAATCGTATGCCAAAGGGCGGAAAGGAGGTCTGTTATGGAGCAGGATCCCCGTGTGCGGCCGATGAGCCGCGAGGAGAACGCAGCCTATCGGGGCGTGACGGTCGAGGAGGACGGAGCGGAGGCGCCGCGCGGCGAGGACGGCATATACGGGCGCGCGCAGCGCGGCTCTGTGCGCTATGTCCGCATCGGCGGCGCGCCGCAGCGCTCTCTCCTAGGGAGTATCGTGTGGGCGGCGATCCTCGCGGCGCTGCTGACATTCGTCATCTTCATCGTGCTGCCCACGATGGCGATGGCGATTGTCGGCGTCTGCATCCTCGGCGCGATCGTCGGTCTCGTCGGCAGGAGCCGCGTGCTCGCATGGCTGACGCGCTATTTGTATGGGAGATAGGAGGAAGACGGCTGTGAAATCATGTGAAAAATGCGGAACCTCGATGGAGGAAGAGGCGCGGTTCTGCGCGCACTGCGGCGCGGCGCGGGACACGGGAGAAGAGCGGACGGAGGGAACGGTCCCCGCGCACGGAGAAGACGCGTCTCACGCCGCGCCTGCGGCCGCGGATGAGCAGGCGGAGAAGGATGCGGTACGAAAGGCGCAGCTGCAATTCATGCCTTACGGCAGTGCGTTGCTCATTATTGTGTCAGTATTTACGCCGTGGGTCTCGCTCGGGCACATGTTCGACGTCACGATAATGGACGTCAGCAAGTCGCTCATGCTCGGCATCATTGCGATCGCGTGCGCCGCGGCCTATGCGCTCGCGAAGCGGCGCAGGTACGCCGTCGGACTTGCGATGGCGCAGAGCTTTGTCCTTTTTGCGGCCGCCGCGTTTTTTAAATATGAGAGCATGATCTCCGAACTCAAACGCGGATTTCTCGGCGCGATGGCGGGGGCGGCGATTTCTCTCGACTGGGGCGCGGGCATATTCGTCGGCGGCGCGCTTTGCCTGGCGGTCGACAGCGTCTTTCTCGCGACGGCCGCTGAGGGCGAGCCCTTCCTGATGAACATCCTCATCGCGCGATGGAAGGAACTCGCGACGGAGAAAGTGAAACTCGCGTCGATTGAGGTTCCCGCGTGGGCGTACTCGATCGTTCTCGCCGCGTTGCTCTTCCTGTTGTTTTCGCAGTCGAAAGTCAGCCGGATCATGCATTGAGAAAATAGGCCGCGTGGGGCTTTACAAAGCTTTCGGCGTATGTTATACTCAGATAAATTCATTTAAAACGTGGAAAGAGTGGGTGAAAGCCCACTCTTTCATTCATGTAGGAAAGAAGCAGGGCGGTTTGTCGTCGTGCTTTCTTGTGCGGCGCGGCCGGGACGGAGAGAGGAATACGATGAACGCAAAGATTGAGGAGCGCGTCGAGGAGATTGTGCGCGGGCTCCTGCCGGCGCAGCCGGAACTGGAACTCGTCGATGTGGAATATGTGCGCGAACGCGACCGGTACCTGCGCGTTTACATCGACAAGGAGGCCGGCATCGACATCGAGGACTGCCGGACGCTCAGCGAGCGTCTCGAGGAGATCCTCGACCGCGAGGATTTTATCGCCGACGCCTATATCCTCGAGGTCTCCTCGCCCGGACTCGACCGCGTGCTGCGCAAGCCGCGGGATTTCGACCGCGAGCGCGGCAAGACCGTCGATGTGACGCTCTATGCGCCGCATGCGGGCAAAAAGAATTTTACGGGCGTGCTCGCGGGACATGACGAAACGGCGCTCATACTGGACGGCGATGTGCGCATCCCGATGGAGCAGGTATCGCAGGTGCGCCTGCACGTCGAGTTTTAGGGAGGATTTGGGTTTTGGCAAGAAAGATCACAAAGGGGCAGAACGCCGGGAAGGAGTTCCTTCAAACGCTGAAGGAGCTCGCGTACGAAAAGGGGATCGATGAAGAACTCCTCTTCGAGACCATCGAGGCGGCGCTGATCTCGGCCTATCGGCGCAATTTCGGCTCCGCGCAGAACGTACGGATATCGCTTTCGCGCGAGACGGGCGCATTCCATGTCTTTGCGATCAAGACGGTGGTAGAGCAGGCGGAGAACGGCATCACGGACATCTCGCTCGCGCAGGCGCGCGCGATGAACCCGGATTATGCGGTCGGCGATGTGATCGAGATTGAAATGACGCCCGCGAACTTTGGCCGCATCGCCGCGCAGACCGCGAAACAGGTCGTCATGCAGCGCCTGCGCGAGGCGGAGCGCGGCATCGTCTACGAGGCCTACATGAACCGCTCCGCCGACATCGTGACGGGCATCGTCCAGCGCGTCGAGGGCCGCAGCGTATACGTCGACATCGGCAAGGCCGAAGCCGTGCTGATGCCGACCGAGCAGATGCCGACCGAGACATATAACTACGGCGATACCATTCGCGCGTATATCATCGAGGTCAGACGCTCGCCGCGCGGCCCGCAGATCATGCTCTCGCGGACCCATCCGGGGCTGCTGAAAAAACTGTTTGAACTGCAGGTCCCCGAAATGCAGGAGGGCATCGTCGAGATCAAGGCGATTGCGCGCGAGGCGGGCAGCCGCTCGAAGGTCGCGGTCTGCTCTGCGGAGGAGCGCGTCGACCCCATCGGCGCCTGTGTCGGCCCGCATTTCATGCGCGTGCAGGCGGTCGTCGACGAACTCGCGGGAGAGAAGATCGATATCGTGAAATGGAGCGACGACCCCGCGGCCTATATCGCGAACTCGCTCAACCCGGCGAAGGTGATCTCGGTCGCCGTGAGCGAGACGGAGAAAATCTCCCGCGTCATCGTGCCGGATTATCAGCTCTCCCTCGCCATCGGCAAGGAGGGGCAGAACGCCCGCCTTGCGGCAAAGCTGACGGGATGGAAAATAGACATCAAGAGCGAATCTCAGGCGGCGCAGGAAGGGCTGAGTCCCGCAGAGGACGCGCACGAGGCGCCCGCGGCGCCGGAGCCCGCTGCGGAGGAGGCCTAAGCGGTGCCGGCGGAACGGCCCGAGCGGCTGTGCGTCGGCTGCCGGGAGAAGCATCCGAAGGCAGAACTCCTGCGTATTGTGCGCAGTCCGGCGGGTGAAATTTCCGTCGACGCGACGGGTAAGAGCCCGGGGCGCGGGGCGTATCTCTGCCCCCGCGCGGAATGCCTCCGGGCCGCGCGCAGGCATAACGGCCTTGCGTGGTCGTTCAAGGGGCGGGTCGCACCCGCCGTCTACGACGCCCTTGCCGAAGCGCTGCGGGCGCGTGCGGAGGACTAGCGTATGGACGCGCGGATGGAGAGCCGCATAGAGAATTTGCTGAGCATGGCGGCGCGCGCGCGGCGGATCGTCTCGGGCGCATTCATGGCGGAGGAAACGCTGCGCAAGGGGCGGGGGAAATACCTCCTTCTCGCCGCGGATGCGGCGGAAGAGACGAAGCGTAAATTTTTGGACATGGCCGAGCGGGACCGTGTCCCCCATGTGGAACTGATGACAACGGAACGGCTGGGACGGTGCCTCGGCAAAGAGTACCGCGCGGTTGCCGTACTGATAGATAGCGGGTTTGCAGAGAGGCTCGGCGCCTACCTGCATGAAATATCGACGGGGGTGGATTGATGTCGGAATCGAAATACAGAATCACCGATTTGGCAAAGGAATTCAAGACGGACAAAAATACCATTATTGATATCCTAAAGAGCAAGAACTACAAAGTAAAGAACATGTTCAGTGCGGTCGGTGAGGAAGAGCGCGCCGTTGTGAAGACGGAGCTTAGCCGCGTGGCGAAACCTGTGCGGAAGGAGTCCCTGCAGAGCAAAGCCCCCGCTCCGCAGCAGGAGCGCCCCGCGAGAAAGGAACCGCGCGCCCGTGCCGCGGCGGACAAGGCGGAGACGTCCGCATCCGAGACGGAGCGGCAGGTGCTGCGCGCGCGCACGAAGGCGCCGGGCGTCGTAATCGTGCGTGAGGCGCCGGCCAAGACGCGCGCGGAGGGCGCCGGACGTTCCGCGCGCGGCGCTGCCGGGAGGGCGGCGGGCGGCCGCACCGCGGGCGGCAGAATATCCGCCGCGGCAATCCCCGCGCCGCCGCCCTCGGAGAGCCGCGAGACCGGCCGTCGGCGCGGCGGCCGCGGCGGCGAGAATGCGGGCGGCGGAGACCGCGGCCGCGGCGGGCGCGGCGGCGCGCGCCGTGACCGCGAGGAGCGGACGGATCTGTCCCGGGCAGGGCGCGGCGGATCGCGCAAACAGCGCAAGGGCCGCACGCAGGCGGCGCCCGCGCCGAAGGTGGAGATCGCGCGCCCCAAGCACATTAAGCTGCCGGAGACGATTGCCGTCAAGGATCTCGCGTCCAAGATGAGCTATACGGCGTCCGACATCATCAAGAAACTCCTTCTCATGGGCGTCATGGCGAGCATCAATCAGGAGATCGACTTCGACACCGCAACGCTTGTCGCCGCCGAGTTCGGCGTAACGACCGAGGAACTGCCGCCGGATGTCGATCCGACGCTGATCCCCGAGATCGTCGACGATCCCAAGACGCTCAAAGAGCGTCCGCCCGTCGTCACCGTCATGGGACACGTCGACCACGGCAAGACCTCCCTGCTCGACGCCATCCGCAACACGTCCGTCAGCACGCACGAGGCGGGCGGCATCACGCAGCACATCGGCGCGTATCAGGTCGTCTGCAAAGGCAAGAAGATCGTCTTTCTCGACACGCCGGGACACGAGGCGTTCACGGCGATGCGTGCGCGCGGCGCACAGATCACGGACGTGGCGATTCTCGTCGTCGCGGCGGACGACGGCGTCATGCCGCAGACTGTCGAGGCGATCGACCATGCGAAGTCGGCGAACGTGCCCATCATCATCGCCATCAATAAGGTCGATAAGCCGGGCGCCAACCCCGAGCGCGTCAAGCAGGAACTCATGGAGTACGGCCTCGTCGCCGAGGAATACGGCGGCGAGACGATCATGGTGCCCGTTTCCGCAAAGCAGCGCACGGGCATCGACGACCTCCTCGAGAACATCCTGCTCGTCGCCGAGGTTGAGGAGCTGAAGGCCAACCCGAACCGAGAGGCACGCGGCGTCATCATCGAGGCGAAACTCGACAAGGGACGGGGCTCTGTCGCAACCGTGCTCGTGCAGAGCGGCACGCTGCGCATCGGCGACTCCATCGTCGTCGGCACGGCGTACGGCCATGTGCGCGCGATGATCAACGACCGCGGGGACAGCGTCAAGAAGGCGGGACCCTCCATGCCGGTCGAGATTTTGGGCCTCAACGACGTGCCGTCGGCGGGCGACATCCTCGCCGCCGTCGATGAGAAACAGGCGCGCTCCATCGCGGAGGCGCGCCTCGGCAACCAGCGCCGCGACCTCATCAAGTCCAAGAGCGTCACGCTTGACGCGCTCTTTAGCCAGATCCGGCAGGGCGATATCAAGGACCTCAACATCGTCGTCAAGGCCGACGTGCAGGGCTCCGTCGAGGCGCTGAACAGCGCGCTTCTCGGCCTTAACAAGAACGACGAGGTGCGCGTCAACATCGTCCACTCGGGCGTCGGCGCGGTCAGCGAGTCCGACATCATGCTCGCGACGGCGTCGAAGGCGATTGTCATCGCGTTCAACGTCCGGCCGGATGCGAATGCGCGCCGTCTTGCGGACACCGAGGATATCGACATCCGCACCTACCGCGTCATCTACGACGCGCTGAACGACGTCAAGGACGCCATGAGCGGCATGCTCAAACCGAAATACAAAGAGGTCGTTCAGGGGCGCGTCGAGATTCGTCAAGTCATGCGGTTCTCCAAGGCGCTCGTCGCGGGTTCCTACGTCCTGGAAGGAAAGATTTTCAACAACTCCAGGATTCGCATCCTGCGCGACAACGTCGAGCTGTTTGACGGGGAGATCGATTCGCTGCGCAGGTTCAAGGACGAGGTGAAGGAAGTCGCCGCAGGGTATGAGTGCGGCATCTCCATCGTCGAGTACAAAGATTTTCAAGAGGGCGACATCATCGAGGCATACACGATGGAGGAGATTGAGACCTCCATCGCGGAGGCGAATAAGGCTGCCGAGGAAAAACGCGAGGCGCAGGCGGCCGCCGCGGCCAAAGCGGAGACTGCGGCTGAGGAAGAGGAGTAGAGAGAGGAGCGTGACGGCTTGAGCAAGGTTCGCGTTGAAAAAGTCCGGGAACTGATGAAACAGGAGATCAGCGACATTATCCTGCATGATTTGAAGGATCCGCGCATCGGCTTCGTGACCGTCACATCCGTCTCCTGCACGGAGGATCTCCGCGAGGCGAAGATCTACGTCAGCGTCATGGGCGACGAGCAGAGCGTTCGGGATACCCTCGCGGGGCTCGGCCACGCGCTCGGATTCGTCCGCCGCGAGATCGGCAGGCGCATCCGCCTGCGCTTTACCCCCGAGATCAGCTTTGCCCTCGATACCTCGCTGGAGTACAGCGACCGTATCCGGCGCATTCTGGACACGATTCACGATGAGAAAGACGCGGACGCGCGGGAGGAGAGCCGATGAAAATCAATTTGACCGAAGCGGCGCGTCTCCTGCATGAGGCGCAGACCGTCATCCTGACGTCCCATATCCGCCCCGACGGAGACTCCGTCGGCTCGACCCTCGGGCTGATGCATTTCCTCCGCGGTATCGGCAAGGACGCGCGCGTCATGATCGACGACGAGATCCCGCGGATCTTTCGCGTTTTGCCGGGGATCGACCGTATCGAGCGCCCCGCGGAGGGGCGGCGTTATGCCGCCGACCTCCTCGTCGTCTGCGACGTCGAGATGAAACGCACGGGGGCGGTCGTGCCGTCGGTCGACGCGGCGCGTGTGCTCAACATCGACCACCATGTGACGAACGACGAGGCAGCGGAGTACCTCTATCTCGACCCGAGCCGCGCGGCGACCTGCGAGATCATGTGCGAGCTCATCCGCGCGATGGGCGGGACGATCTCGCTCGACGCAGCGACCTGCCTCTACACGGGCATCGCGACGGATACGGGATTCTTCCGGTTCTCCAACACGACCCCGCATACCATGCACACGGCGGCGGAGCTCATTGAGATAGGGGTAAAACCCAACGTCATCGCCGTCGCGATGGAGATGAAATCCTACGACGAGGTCATGGCGCAGGTGCGCGCGATTGAGAGCCTCGAGATGTTCTGCGACGGCAGGGTCGCCGCGGTCTTTATCGACGAGGCGCGCGCACGCGAGGTGAAGACGACCGAGGGACTGCTCGACAGCCTGCGCGTCATCGAGGGCACGCAGATCGTGTTCTTCATGAAATGGCTGGAGCCCGACACCTACCGCGTCAGCATGCGGTCAAAGGGCGTGAACGTCTCGCGCATCGCGCAGACCTTTGACGGCGGCGGACATATCCGCGCGGCGGGCTGCACCCTGCACGCGCCGTTTGACGAGGCGCGCAGGATGATCCTCGCCGCCATAGGGAAGGAATTAAACGCATAACATGGACGGATTCGTCAACGTATTGAAATCGCCGGGACTGTCGTCGCACGATGTCATCGATATCGTGCGGCGTCTTTTTAAGCAAAAACGCGCGGGACACGCGGGCACCCTCGACCCCGCGGCGGCGGGCGTTCTCCCCGTCGCGCTCGGACGCGCGGCGCGCCTCATCGAGTATCTTGAGGGCGCGGATAAATCCTACCGCGCGGAGATCTCCTTCGGATGCGCGACCGATACGGGGGACGTCTACGGCGCGGTGACGGAACGCCTTTCATCGTTTGATTTCCCGTCCGAGGAAGAAGTGCGCGCCGCGCTTGCGCGCTTTGTCGGCGTCATAGAGCAGCGACCGCCCGCGCATTCCGCGATTAAGATCGGCGGCCGGAGAGCCTATGATCTCGTACGCCGCGGGCGCACGGTTGACATGCCCGTGCGCCGCGTGGAGATTCGGGGGATTTCGCTCCTTCGATATGACGCGGCGCAGCGCGGTATCCTCATCGATGTGGACTGCGGCAAGGGGACATACGTCCGCACCCTCTGTGCGGACATCGGCGCGGCGCTCGGACTGCCCGCCCTGATGCGGTTCCTTCTGCGTACCCGCGTCGGCGCGTTCTCGGTCCGGGACGCCGATACGATCGAAGAACTCGCGGATGCCCGTGCGGCGGCGCTCCGCGCACCCGACGCCGTCCTCTCCCATATCCCGCGTTACGACCTCGACGCCGCGCGGGTCAAGGCGTTCTACAGCGGCCTCCCCACCGGGGAGCGCCGCCTACCGCTCGCGGAGGGCGTCTACCGCGTTTACGGCGGAGACATATTCCTCGGCGTCGGGCGCTATGATGCGCAGACGCAGGAGATGCGCCCGGAGAAAACCTTTCCGCCGATATGACGGGGAGTGCGTACCCGCGCTCGGACGATGCCCCGCGTAAAGACCCGCGCAGGCGCGGGCTCTATCGAGCCGCATTGTGCGAATGCCGCCGGGCTCTGCCTCGTCATGGCGGCATATTTTCTGCGGCAGGTGCCTTCCCAATATGATTGATATTGGGAAGGCGTTTTTTATTTAAAGATATCCGAAACCGCCCCGATAAGAGATTATCTTTTCCTTAAATATTTCTCCCGCGAATGCCCGCAGCCGCCGTCATTACTGGGAGACGAATATTATTAGGACTTTTGTGTCTGATTGTTGTATCGTGAGAATTATTGTAAAATAGAAAAGTAATATAGAGTCGAATGAGAGGAACCCATATGAAACGTCGGATCTGCGGAATGATGCTTTGCTCGTTGATTTGCTTCGGCGGCGGATACGTTCACGCCGCGCCGGGCGACGAGAGTCGGCAGGAACAGCTGGACGAGGCGCGGCGCCGGGAAGCCGAGCGCGAAGCGCGGCGCCTCGAGCCGTCGGTCCATCTGACGCCCGGAGACGAGGGGACGCAGCCCGCGGAGACAGAACCGAGCGGCCGAGCCTTTCCCATCCGTGAAATCGCGCTGCGCGGCTCCGACGGCGATCAATGGAACTTCCTCACGCGCATCACGAAACGGTACGAGGGCAGGGAACTGGATCTGAGCGCTGTGAACGCACTGCTGCGCGAACTCAATCAAAAGTTGAGATGCGCGTCGGCGGCAATCTGAATATCGAGAGCCTGCAGGAAAAAGACGACTACAGAGAAAAGAACTCCTCGTCGGGCTTTAACATCAGCGCATCCGTAACCGGCGGGAAGATCAATGTCAAAGATCCCGACATCGGCGCCTCCTACAGCAGAGGGAAGATCGACTCCCGCTGGAAGAGCGTCACGGGACAGGCGGGCATCTACGCGGGCGCAGACGGCTTCGACATCCGCGCAGAGAAGAACACCGACCTCAAGGGCGCCGTTATCGCAAGCGAAGCGACCCCCGAAAAGAACAAACTCACGACGGGAACCCTTACCTATGACAATATAGAGAACAGCGCCTCCTACAGCGCAGGCAGTAAGGGAGTCTCCTACCGTAAATTCGCAAACGGCGCGTACGGCGCAGGAGAAGGCTACAACATGAAAGGGCTGACGCCCGTCCTTTCTGTTCCCGCGAGAGGCGATGCAGACAGCACAACCAAATCTGCGATTGCCCCGGGGAGTATTGACGTGCGCGAAAACCCGCATCAAGACCTCTCCGCACTCAATAGAGACACGAGCAACGCGTTGAACGAGCTCGGGAGAATCTTTGACAAAAAGAAAATAGAAGAACAGCAGGAGCTGGCAAGCGTCTTTGGAGAAGAGGCGTTTAAACTCGCGCATAAACTCCCGAACGACGGCAAAGGAACGAAAATCCTTGTCCACGCGGCCATCGGCGGCATCATGAGCAGCATCACGGGGGCGGGCTTCACATCGGGCGCCGCAGGTGCGGGCCTCAACGAAGCCGTGATTAAAGAAATTGACAAGATTGCCAAGCATGATCCCGGCGCGGCACAAATCGTCAGTGCTATCGTCGGTGCAGCGGCAGCCAGAGCAGCCGGTGGGAACGCGGCAGCAGGCTCCGCAGCGGCGGCAAGCGGGACGAAGTGGAACTACTTTCTCATAGAGCACCCGGAGGCATTTGACTTTGATAAATTGGCGCAAAAAACGTTAAAAAGAAAAGATGGCAAAGAGCTTTCTGAAGATGAAGTCTTGAGACTGCTCCAAGGTGTATCTGATGTCTTTGCGGAACATGAACCAACCCTTTCAAACACTTTGAATGCTCAATCAGAAAGTGTAAAAAATTATAAGTATGCAGTTCAGTATCTAATGAACCAAGGTATAACTGGGGAAAGTGCAAATGAATTCTTAAAGGGGTATAACAAATATCTCCGAGAGCAGATGGACTGGGAATCATCTTATAATCCAATTGGAGAGTTTGATGGTAGGGGAAATTATGTACTAAAGCGGGCATACACTCATGGTATTCAAGCATATCGACCTCAGAAATTTTGGGGGATTGATCTCAAAACAATGGAGTTGATAGAACCTCCTGTAGGTGACAAAGATAATGATGGGAGTAATGTAAACCCAAAGGATACTCCCCCAAAAAAAGATACAGAATCCATTCATAACATTCTGGATGCCGCCGGTTTTATTCCCGGAATCGGAACGCCGGCAGGCTTGATAGACGCAGGCATATATACGTTTAAGGATGGGGATTATACGTCTGGGTTTATTGCTGCTGCGACAAGTATCCCCGGTCTAAAACAGGCAAAAGGTGTAGCGTCCATAGTAAAGAGAACGATGCCGATACTCACAAAAGCCGAAAAGATCGCAAAAGAAAGTAAGCTCCTGACGTCGGCAGGAAAATTCAGAGAAAAGGAGTTGGAAGAAGGCTACCTGACCTATGTTGCCAGAAAGGAAAAACAGGGCGCCCCTCCGCGCGATCGTATCGATTGGAAAGAAGCACGCGACTATTTCCTAAACGACTCGCCCATGGCACGAGGGAATAAATTCAATAACACGGCAAACGAAAAGGAATGGTATCCGTATAATGAAGTAAATTTGGAAAATAGGAAGCGGCTCGATTCCTATAATCCGGAGAAAGGAGAGATTGTATCGCGCAAAGCGACGGATCTGGAGATGATAGATATGAAGACCTTTGAATCTTATCTGCGGGAATTGAAGAATAAATACCCGCCCGGCACGAAGATACGGTCGAACAAATATGACCAGATAGACGGACAAGAACTGCACGGCACGCAGATCTTGGAGATTCCCGCATCCAATCGAAATTTTGAAAGGATTGATGAATATGTAGCGTTGGCAAGAGATAAATATGGCATTACAATTAGATTTCGGGAGGAATAGATCATGGAACGTTTTCCGAACACCGCAATGAGAGATGTTTTAAGCAGCATCAACTTCGTGGAGCGCTATCAGTCCCTCTGCGCACAATACGATTTCAGTGTAGAAGAGGGATTCGGAAATTATGATAATCAACGCGTACTAGAGATTCTTTCGGAGGTGGGGTATCAAAATGTAAAATTTTGGAAGAGCGAAAACTTCTTTCGCTCGACAAACAAGCACGGGATTTATGAGTTTCGGTATCACATAGAGACAAAATCCGGTATGATTGATTTGATGTGGTATGCTAGGAGAGACAAGAAGTATTATGCCGGTGATCGGCTTACCAATTTAGAGAACTTTCTGTTCAACCCGGAAAAAAGGCACACGAGACCCGTCTTTCGTAATTATGAAGAACTCAAAGATTTTCTTATCATCGGGCATCAGCTGCAAGAGGACATAACGGCGGCTTTCTTGAAGGCGCAAGGAATATCCGATTGATACCAATTTAATCCGAAAATCTATTTACCTGTCTCGGTACGGCAGCGTACTAGGCAGTATTGACGTGCGCGAAAACCGGGATCAAGACCGGGCCAGTCTCAGCAGAGACACGAGCAATGCGCTGACCGAGCTCGGGAGAATCTTTGACAAGAAGAAAATTGAAGAACAGCAGGAACTGGCAGGCGTATTCGGTGAGGAAGCGTTTAAACTCGCGCATAATCTCAAGGATGACGGCAAAGGAACGAAAATACTTGTCCACGCGGCCATCGGCGGCATCATGAGCAGCATCACGGGGGCGGGCTTCACATCGGGCGCCGCGGGGGCAGGCCTCAACGAAGCCGTGATTAAAGAAATTGACAAGATTGCCAAGCATGATCCCGGCGCGGCACAAATCGTGAGCGCCATCATCGGTGCGGCCGCAGCAAAGGCTGTTGGTGGAACAGCAGGAGCGGGCGCGAGTGCGGCCGCAAGCGGGACGAAGTGGAACTTGGAACTTGATTTCCATGCCATAGATATCAGAAAAAATAGTGAAGATACTATGTTAAAACAATTCGATGAAGAGTATCGTGCACAAAGTGAAGAAGGCGGTGATTACCCTGAAGAAGATATACCATTCGCTTTACATAGATTACAATCTGCGAACGATACAGCCAAGTTTCTAGGTCAAACACCGTTAGCCGCAGAATTGGTAGATGTCTTTTTAGATCAAGAATTTAGCGAACATGGTATTACAGATGTAGAGTATACAGAACATGGGTGTCCTGTCCTAACATTTGGCCATGATTCTGTTGTTAATCGTGTTTTAAGAGAAGCACCTTTTAATAAGGAACTCGTTAAAGATATGATGGAAACTGAAATATATAGAAATGGGCGTGTAGATATTCCAACAATTTTTACTTCATATAATTTTTATACTAAGGGACTTGATGCCGCTCTTGGCTTGGGGACGGCGGCAGTAATAGTTTCTTTACGTAAAGGTGAGGAGAAGGTAGAGGCAAAAATCGAAATAATGGATAATTGGAATCATGATCTGAAAGAAGCCTTTTTAGGTGGATTTTTCTTTAAGGATGCCTATGTTTTACAGCAATCAGGGGCAAGGTCGACGTTTGCATATAGAACAACTTATGATGTAGAGTATCCTCTAGATGAATTGAATTAAAATGGAGACAATAAATGAAAAATCGTATAGGGCTTATTTTTCTTATCATAGCATGTTTGCTGAGTGTTTCTATAGCCTTTTTATACCGATTTCCTTTTAGGATTCAAGACCCTTGGAATAGCCTATATGTGGGATTCTTTCGCTATGAGATGCCGTTTAGTCAGCATATGTTATGGGATAAGGGTAAATCGGTTTCATTGGAATCATTTTGTTTTTCTTATCGCTATGAGTATCCCAATATTTATACTTATGGTGCAAGTGGGTATACTAAACTGTGTATTTCCCCTTTCAGAGAGTACGTAGAAAAAGTCGTGAATAGCGTATATTATAAAAATAATCCAGAACTGTATGGGAGTAATGCATATAGTTCGTTAGAGGAATTACAATACGCATATGGAGATAAATTACGGATTAAAATAAATCTAAAAAACCTATCTAGTGAAGATCAAAATATTTTTCTTGAACTCAAAAAAGAGGTAGAGGAGACGCCGATGAAAATGGAGCGCTATTTGAAACGATATAATTACGATGAAAAAAAGGATAGGGAAGTGATAGAAGCGTTAAAATGGTTGTAGAAAAATATGAGAAAACATAATGAACTTACTTTGATTTAAACTTTGCAGGAAATAAATATCTATACAAAGCAAATAAAATAACAGATCAAACATATAAAATTTCCTAAGCCCTATTGATGCCAACGATCCCGACATCGGCGCCTCCTACAGCAAAGGGAAGATCGACTCCCACTGGAAGAGCGTCACGGGACAGGCAGGCATCTACGCGGGCGCAGACGGCTTCGACATTCGCGCAGAGAAGAACACCGACCTCAAGGGCGCCGTTATCGCAAGCGAGGCGACGCCCGATAAGAACAAACTCACGACGGGAACCCTTACCTATGACAATATAGAGAACAGCGCCTCCTACAGCGCGGGCAGCAAAGGGATTTCCTACCGTAAATTCACAAACGGCGCGTACGGCGCAGGAGAAGGCTACAACATGAAAGGGCTCATGCCCGTTCTTTCCGTTCCCGCAAGAGGCGATGCAGCGAGCACAACCGAATATCATAAAGATAAAGACCGTCTCGCCGCCAAAAAATTTTATAGGAAAACAATCGAATATGCCGCCATGGGGGCGGCTTTTTCTTTTGCCGTATATCTTAAATGCCCGCCGTATCCTTCGGCGAGAGGTTTTGAGAATCACCCTCCCTGTGATATAATGGCAGGGACTGCGAAGGAGGAAAATATATGAAGATAGATGACGTCATGCACGGATTTCGGCTGCTGCATTCGGAGGCAATCAAAGAGGCGAACGGGACGGGACATACCTTCCGGCACGAGAAGACGGGGGCGCGTCTTTTTTTCCTAGAGACGGCGGACGACAATAAGGTCTTTTCGATCAGTTTCCGCACGCCGCCGACGGACGACACGGGCGTGGCGCATATCATCGAGCACTCGGTGCTCTGCGGGTCGCGCAAATATCCGCTGAAGGAGCCGTTCGTGGAGTTGGTGAAGGGCTCGCTCAATACGTTCCTCAACGCGATGACGTTCCCGGATAAGACGATGTACCCCGTGGCGAGCCGCAACGCGCGCGATTTTCAAAATCTGATGGACGTCTATCTCGACGCGGTATTTTACCCCGCGATGCGCGAGAATCCGCAGGTGCTCATGCAGGAGGGCTGGCATTACGAACTGGACGATGCCGAGGCGCCTCTGCGTTACAGCGGCGTCGTCTACAACGAGATGAAGGGCGCGCTCTCCGCGCCCGACGACCTGCTCGGCAGCCGCATCATGGCGGCGCTCTATCCCGACACGACGTACGGCTATGAATCGGGCGGCGACCCGGACGCGATCCCCTCGCTCACGCGCGAGATGTTCCTCGACTTCCACGCGCGCTATTACCATCCGTCGAACAGCTATATCTATCTCTACGGCGACGTCGATATCGAGGAGAAACTCGCGTATCTTGACAGCGCCTACCTCTCGCATTTCGACCGGATCCCCGTGCCCTCGCGCATCGAGCGGCAGGCACCATTCGCATCGCGCGCGGTCAAAGAACATTTCTATCCCATCGGCGCGGAGGATTCGCTTGAGGAAAATGCGTTCCTCTCGCTCAGCTGGGTCATCGGCGATACGACGGATATGAAACGCGTGACGGCGCTCCAAATCCTCGACCATGCGCTGCTCAGGATGCAGGGGGCGCCGCTGCGGCAGGCGCTGATCGACGCGGGGCTCGGGCGGGACGTTGATTCGAACTATGAGAGCGACGTTCTCCAGCCGTTCTTCAGCATCGTCGTGAGCAAGTCGGAGACGGCGCGCGCAGACGAATTCGTCCGCGTGGTAAAGGAGACGCTGACGCGCCTTGCGGACGGCGGGCTGGATCATACACTCATTCGGGCGTCGCTCAACACGCTGGAGTTCCGTCTGCGCGAGTCGGATTTCGGCAGCTCGCCCAAGGGGCTCATCTACGGCATCCGCATGATGAAGACGTGGCTCTACGACGGCGCGCCCGAGACATACCTGCGCTATGAGGATGTGCTTGCCGCGTTAAAAGAAGGTCTGGAGCAGGGCTATTTCGAGCGGGTCATCCGGGAGGCGTTCCTTGAAAACCCGCACGAAGCACTCGTGACGCTCGCGCCGAGCCGTACGGTCGGCAGAGAGCGCGAGGCGGCGCAGGAAAAGATCCTCGCCGAGAAAAAGGCGGCCATGTCCGCTACGGAAATCGAAGGCGTGATCCGCGACTGTGCCGCGCTCAAGGCGGCGCAGGAGGCGCCCGATACGGAGGAGGCGCTCGCGTCGATCCCCATCCTCGCGCGGTCGGACATCCGCCCCGACGCGGAGCCCCTGCCGCTCGAGGTGCGCGACATTGCGGGGACGGAGGCACTCTTCTCAGATATTGAGACGAACGGCATCGTCTATCTGAATTTCTACTTCCCGATGGCGGCGGTGGCACAGCGCGATCTGTCGTACGCGTACCTCCTCGCGGAGATGTTCGGTTCGGTCGATACGGCGCGGCGCGGCTACGCGGAACTGGCGGTGCAAAAGAGCCTCTATACGGGCGGCATCGGCGCCGACATCGTCGCCTATACGCGCGCAGGGGAGCCGGATTCTCTCATGCCGCGGCTCAAGGTGCGCGCGAAGGCGCTGCGCGAGAATCTCCCGCGGCTCCTCGATCTCCTCGCGGAGATGATGACCGAGAGCGATTTCTCGGGCGCAAAGCGCGTGCGCGAGCTGATCGACGAAGAGAAGACGGGCATGGAACTGTCGCTCCAGCGCGCGGCGAATCAAGTGGTCGCATCGCGCATCGCGGCGTATCTGACGCCGTCCGGACGCTACGCGGAGGCGGGCGGCCTGCCGTTCCACGACTTCCTCGCCTCGTTCAAGGAGGATTTTGAGGCACGGCACGCGGAGATGCGGGAGGTATTCGCGCGCATCCTGCCGCAGATCTTTAACCGCAATCATCTCATGGTTGGCATCACGGCGCCCGCGGCCGTATATGACGAGATTGCGGCGCATCTTGCAGCGTTCCAAGAAAAACTCTCGGCGGCGCGGTTCCCGGATGCGCCCTATACGTGGGAGATTGCGGCGCGCAACGAGGGCCTCACGACGCAGAGCCGCGTGCAGTACGTCGCGAAGGGGGCGAATTTCATCAAGCTCGGGCACCGCTATACGGGCGCGCTCCGCGTACTCGAGACGCTCCTGCGCTACGATTATTTCTGGACGCGCATCCGCGTGCAGGGTGGGGCGTACGGCGCGATGACGCAGTTCAACCGCAACGGGTTCATGGTGCTCGCGTCCTACCGCGACCCGAACCTCGCGGAGACGCTGCGCGTATTCGACGAGACGGCGGACTATATCCGCGCGTTCGACGCGTCCGACCGCGAGATGGACAAGTTCATCATCGGCACGATGAGCGGCGTCGACGCGCCGCTGACGCCGCAGATGAAGGGGGATACCGCGGCGACATTCTATCTGCGCGGCATTACGCAGGAAGATCGGCAGCGTGCGCGCGACGAAATCCTGACGGCACGGCAGGCAGATATCCGCGCGCTCGCGCCGCTCGTAGCGGACGCCATGCGGGCCGACGTGCGTTGCGTCCTCGGCGGCGAGGAGAAGATACGCGAGAACGCGGCGCTCTTCGGAGAGGTGCGCCCCGCGCTGCGCGCCTGAGCGTCTGCAAAGTCTTTGACATTTCCCGCGGGGCGTGGGATAATGGCGGCAGATGATTTTGAGGAGGAGTATTCCATGAAGAAGCCTATTTTCCGCGGTGCGGGCGTCGCCATCATCACGCCCTTTACCGAGACGGGCATCAACTATCCGGAACTCGGGCGCATCATTGAAGACCAGATTGCGGGCGGAACGGACGCCATCATCATCACGGGCACGACGGGCGAGTCCTCAACGACCTCGGACGAGGAACATAAGGAGGCCATCCGCTATACCGCCGCGCAGGTGAAGGGGCGCGTTCCCGTCATCGCGGGGACGGGCTCGAACGATACCGCGTACGCCGTGCAGCTCTCGCAGTATGCGGAGCGCGTCGGCGCGGACGCGCTGCTCCTCGTGACGCCGTATTATAACAAATGCACGCAGAACGGCCTCATCGCGCACTATGCGAAGATTGCGGACAGCGTCGGCATTCCCTCCATTCTCTACAATGTGCCGTCGCGCACGGGGGTGTGCATTCGGACGGAGACGTATGCCGCGCTCGCAAAGCACCCGCGCATCGTCGGCGTCAAGGAGGCGAGCGGCGATCTCTCGGCGATCCTGCGCCTGCGCGCGGCGGTCGGGGACGAGCTCGTCCTCTATTCGGGCAACGACGATCAGATCGTGCCGATCCTCTCGCTCGGCGGGCAGGGGGTCATCTCCGTGCTCTCGAACGTCGCGCCGCGCGTCGCGCACGATATCTGCCAAAATTATTTCGACGGCAATGTCCTCGACGCCGCGCGGCTTCAGATTTCGTACGCCGACCTCATCGACGCGCTCTTCTGCGAGGTCAATCCCATCCCCGTCAAGACTGCGATGCGGATGCTCGGCTACGATACGGGCGGCCTCCGTATGCCGCTCTCGGAACCCGAACCCGCGCACGCCGCTCAAATCGAGGCAGCGCTGCGGGCGCATGATTTAATTAAATAAAAACGTTTGACAGACGCCCCCATTTCATGTAAGATATGCAAAACATATGAAATGGGGGCGATTTAGTATGATATTCAAAAAATATATTGCCGCGGGGCTTCTCGGGGGCGCGGCGCTTCTTGCTGCAGCGGGATGCGGGGGCGTAAATCAGGCGCAGGAACAGCATGTGTGGCGTGTGGGGACGGATGCGAGCTATGCGCCGTTCGGGTTCCAAGACGAGAAGTCCCACGAGTACGTCGGCTACGACATCGACATCATCCGCGCGATTGCGGAGACGCAGGGGCATGAGGTCGCGATCAAGAACCTCAACTTCGACGGGCTGATTCCGGCACTCCAAACGGGCGACCTCGACATCGCGATATCGGATATGACGATCAGCGAGGACCGCGCCAAGACCGTAGATTTTACGGATTCGTACTATAAGGCGGGGCTGAGCATCGTCGTGCGTGCGGATGAAACGCGTTACGACAGTTTTGACGATCTGCGCGGCCAGAAGGTCGGCGTGACGATCGGCTCGACGGGCGCCGAGGTCGGCGCGACCATTCCCGCGGTGCAGCTGCGCGAGTACAGCACCATCGCCGACGCGTTCCTGGATTTGCAGAACGGCGGCGTCGACGCCGTTGTGAACGATACGCCCGTAGACGAATACTATGTGCAGAACAAGGGCAAGGGCATCGCGAAGGTCGTGCCCGCGCAGATCAATCAAGAAGACCTCGGCATTGCCGTCAAAAAGGGGAACGCCGCTCTGCTCGAACAGCTCAATGCGGGGCTGCGCACAATTAAGGAAAACGGGACGTATGCGAAAATCTACCGCAAATGGTTCGGCAAGGAGCCGCCGGCTGAGTGAGCGGCGCAGCGAGGGGGGAACGTCTTTGAACGCGATAGAGCAGCGGCTTGCAGAGCGCGACGTACTGATACTGGACGGCGCGTTCGCGACGGAGCTGGAGGCGCGCGGGTTCTCCGTGAACGATGCCCTGTGGTCGGCGAAGGCACTCTTTGAGCGCCCCGATCTCGTGCGGGACATTCATCTCGACTACCTGCGCGCGGGGGCGGACGTCGTGACGAGCGCGAGCTATCAGGCGACGGTCGAGGGCTTTATGAAAAAGGGCTTTACGGAGGAAGAGGCCGCCGCGCTCATTGTAAGGTCTGTGGAAATCGCGCGCGAGGCGCGCGATATTTACTGCTTGACTATCCTTGCCGACGAATACCACGCGCAGGAGGCGCGGGAAGAGGGCTGTGCGGAGCAGCGGGGAACTATCGGAGGGGAGCCGCTCGTCGCTGCGTCCGTCGGCCCCTACGGCGCATATCTTGCCGACGGCTCGGAGTACCGCGGCGATTACGGCATGGATGAGGACGCGCTCACGGTATTCCATGCGGAGCGCCTCACGCTTCTCGCGGAGGGGCAGCCCGACCTCCTCGCGTGCGAGACGCTGCCGTGCCTCACGGAGGCGCGGGCGATCGTGCGGGCGCTGCGCGAAAAGGAGATACATATTCCCGCATGGTTCTCGTTCTCCTGCCGCGACGGGGCGCATATCTCCGACGGCACGCCGATCGCGGACTGTGCGCGCTTCCTCGCTGATGTGCCGGAGGCCGCGGCGGTCGGCGTGAACTGTACGGCGCCGCAGTACGTTGAATCATTGATTCGGACGATCCGCGCGGAGACGGACAAGCCGATCGTGGTCTACCCGAACTCGGGAGAGAACTACGATGCGTCGGATAAGACGTGGCACGGCAGCGCGGAGGATTTCGCCGCCGGGGCGCGGCGCTGGCGCGCAGCCGGCGCGCGGCTCATCGGCGGGTGCTGCCGCACGTCGCCGCGCGACATCGCGGGCATCGCCGCGTGGGCGAAAGCATAGCGAAATTGATAAGAGGATTGCCGCATTGAGGATTCTTTGGATGCGGCAATCTTTTTGTCTGTCGGGAGGGCGTATGGGGATATGAAAAATATGCGGGTTTTATCCTATTTGGATTGATTCGCAGGATGCTGCCGCCGTTCCCCATAATCCCAGGCATGACAATAGATTATCCGAATTTTTCATTAACGGTTATTGCTATTCATTTTGTTAGAGGGTATAATAGAAATTGAGTTTTTATACAGCGATAAAATGTATGATTGGATTGAGATGACCTTATGAATTTTGATATGAACCTGGTGTTCAATTCGTTCCCGCTGCTGCTGGTCGGCGCGGGAGTGACGATACAGATCACGGTGCTCTCCACGACGATCGGCTTTATCGTCGGTCTGATCGTGGCCGTGGCGCGGATATCGAAACTGCGTCCGCTCCCTATGCTGGCGGAGGTCTATGTGGAGTTCTTCCGCGGGACGCCGCTGCTCGTGCAGATATTCCTCTTTTACTTCGCGCTGCCCGTGGTCACGGGACAGCGCATCGATCCTTTCATCGCTGCGATTTCGGCCTGCGGCATCAACTCCGGCGCGTATGTGGCGGAGATTTTTCGCGCGGGCATTCAGTCCGTCGACGCGGGACAGATGGAGGCGGGGCGCTCGCTCGGCATGACGTGGATGCAGACGATGCGCTACGTCATCGTGCCGCAGGCGTTCAAGCGCGTCATTCCGCCGCTCGGCAACGAGTTCATCGCGATGCTGAAGGATTCGTCCCTCGTCTCGGTCATCGGGTTCGAGGAGCTGACGCGCCGCGGGCAGCTCATCATCGCCAAGACCTACGGTTCGATGGAGATTTGGCTGAGCGTTGCGGTCATCTATCTCGCGATGACGCTCACCATCTCGCGCCTGGTCGCGTATCTGGAACGGAGGTGTCGGGTCAATGATTGAAATCAAGGGACTGCGCAAATCATTCGGCCGGGACGAGGTCCTCAAAGGAATCGACCTCTCCGTTGCGGAGAAGGAGGTCGTCGTCATCATCGGTCCCTCGGGCTCAGGCAAGAGCACGCTGCTCCGCTGCATGAACCATCTCGAGGAGCCGACGGCGGGCGAGGTCGTCGTGGACGGCATCACGCTCTCGAGCGAAGCGAATATCAACAAGGTGCGCGAAGAGGTAGGCATGGTGTTCCAGCGCTTTAACCTCTTTCCCCATATGACGGTGCTCGAAAATATCATGCTCGCCCCGCGCAAGGTGCGTCATACGGAACGCGTGCAGGCGGAGCAAACGGCGCGGCGGCTGCTCGCGCGCGTGGGGCTGGCGGAAAAGGCGGACGCCTATCCGGACAATCTCTCGGGCGGGCAGCAGCAGCGCGTCGCGATTGCGCGGGCGCTCGCGATGCACCCGAAGGTGATGCTCTTTGACGAGCCGACTTCGGCGCTCGATCCCGAGATGGTCGGCGAGGTGCTCGACGTCATGCGGGCGCTTGCGAACGACGGCATGACGATGGTCGTTGTCACACACGAGATGGGATTTGCCCGCGAGGTGGGCGACCGCCTGCTCTTTATGGACGAGGGGCGCATCGTCGAGTCGGGCGTGCCGCGGGACGTGTTCGAGCATCCGCAGGAGGAGCGCACGCAGATATTCCTTTCGAAGGTGCTGTAGTCGATGCGTCTGCGCGGTATCATGATGCTTCTCACGGCGTCCTTCTTTTGGGGGACGACGTTCGTGGCGCAGATTGTGGGCATGGAGGGGCTCGGGCCTTATACGTATGCGGCGCTGCGGTTCGCGCTCGGCGTCCTGTGCCTCTTGGCGCTATGGCTCGCATACGGCGGCAAGCGCGCGCAGATGCGGCGGGCGGGGACCTATCGCTCGGGTTTTCGCGCAGGCGTCTCGGTGGGTCTGGCGATGTTTGTCGGCGTGACGCTGCAGCAGGTCGCTATGATCTATACGACGGCGGGCAAGACGGCGTTCATTACGACGCTCTACATCGTCCTCGTGCCGATCGGGGCGATGCTGCTCGGGCAGCGTATCCGCCTCGTCAACTGGCTGGGCGCGGTCTTTGCCTTTGCCGGAGTATACTTCCTCTCGGCCTACGGCGAGATGGAGCTCAATGCGGGCGATGTGCTCGTATTCATCAGCGCGTTCTTTTGGATGACGCAGATTCTCCTCATTGACCGTTTCGCGCGTGCGGTGGACGGGATCGAGCTCTGTCTTTCGCAGCTGATCGTCTGTACGATCGGCAGCATCGTGCTCGCTGCGCTCTACGAGACTTGCACGTGGGCGGCGGTGCGCGGGGCGGCGGCGCCGATCCTCTACGGGGGGATCCTTTCCTGCGGCGTCGCCTATACGTGCCAGATCCTTGGGCAGGCATATGTGCGTCCCGCGCAGGCGGCGGTCATCCTGTCGCTGGAAGCGGTCGTTGCCGCTGTCGCGGGCCGTCTCGTCCTCGGGGAGGTCATGGCGCCCGTGCAGATCGCGGGCTGCGCGCTGCTCCTGGCGGGCGCGCTCATTACGCAGATGCCCGAGGATACGTTTTCGCGTCAATCGCCGCACACGCGGTGACGTCATAAGGAGTCTATTATGCCGACAGAGGGAATTGTCAAACCGAAAATCACCATCAAAGTGGTCGGCGTCGGCGGCGGCGGCAACAATATCGTGCGCTGCGTGCGTGAGAAATACAACCTCGATCTCACGCTGATCGGCATCAACTCGGATATGAGGCAGCTTCACGCGCTCTATAAGGAGGGCATCTCCGTCCTGCCCCTCGGCGAGAAACTGACGAACGGGCGCGGTACGGGCGGACGCGTCGAACTGGGGGAACAGGCGGCGCGCACGGAGGAAAAGAAGATCCGCAGCACCCTCGAGGGAGCCGATCTCGTCATCATCGCGGCGACGATGGGCGGCGGGTTCGGGACGGGGGCGGCGCCCGTCGTCGCGGAGATCGTTCACGATCTCGGCATTCTCTCGATCGGCGTCGTCACGACGCCTTTTGCCTTCGAACTGCCGCGCAAAATGGCCACGGCGCAGGAGGGCATCGTGCGGATGCAGGCGCTCACCGACGCGTGCATCACCGTCCGCAATGAAAACCTCATGAAAATCGCGCCGAACCGCAGCATGTCCTTTGTCGAGGCGTTTGCGCTTGCCGACGAAGTACTGCGCCAGACGGTCGGCTGCGTGGCGGAGTTGATTCTGACGACGGGCGTCATCAACGTGGACTTTTCCGATGTGACGACGATCTTCCGCCAGAGCGCGTCGAGCGACGCGCTGCTCGCCATCGGGGTCGACGATACGCCGCAGAAAGCCATCCGCAGGGCGATCGAAAGCCCGCTCATTGACCGCAGTATTACGGGAGCCCGCGGCGTCGTGCTGAACCTTACGGGTGATCCGAAGATGAGTCTGCGCGATGTCGACGAGGCGGTGCATTTCATTCATAAGAGCGCGCATCCCGAGGTCAATATCATCGCGGGGCTCGCCGTGCAGCCGGAGATGGCGGGCAAGGTGCAGGCGACCGTGATTGCGACGGATTTCGACGACGGCAGCGCCGTCCGTAAACAGGAGGACGCGGCGCCGCCCGAGAGCGCGGTGCCGGCCGATACGTTCGATTTTGATATGCCGTCGTTTATGCAGAATCCGCCGCCGTCCAAGCCGGGGATCGGCGGCGCCTTTGCCATTCCTCCGTTCCCGCCGCATCGGACATAGACGCCGGTTTCGTCGCGTATGTGAAAGGAGGAACGCGGATGAAGGAACTCCTGCATGAGATGCACGCGTGGATGAACGGCTATATGCGTTCCTATCACACGGACGATGCGGAGGTCATGCGCGGGATCCGGCTCAAGGAGATCCACACGGGCTATGTGACCGCGAATGCGCGGGCGCTCGCGCGGCACCTCGGCTGCGGCCTGCACGACACGGCGCTCGCGGAGATCATCGGGCTCTTCCACGACGTGGGGCGGTTTCGCCAGTACGCCGTCTATCGGACCTTTAACGACGCGCAGTCGGAGGATCATGCGGAACTGGGGCTGAAGGTGCTTGACGGGCTCGATTTTATGGATCGGCTCAGTGCGGCGGACGCCGATCTCGTCCGCTTTGCGGTTAAGTATCACAATAAAAAGGAAATTGCGGCGACCGACGATCGGCGCAGGCTCTTTTTTGCAAAACTTATCCGCGATGCGGATAAACTGGATATTTACCGTGTTCTGCTGCCGTTCCTAACGCCCGAGGGGGCGGATAAAGCGCCGAACTTCGTGCCGTCGGATGCGGCGCAGGAGGTCAGTCCGGACTTTATCGCGGACTTTGCGGCGGGGCGGCAGGCGGATTACTATCGGCTCAGGACGCACGGCGACCGCAGGATTGTGCGGCTGATGTGGATCTACGATATCAATTTCGTATGGACGCTGCGGCGCATCCGCGACCGCGGCTATATCGACGCGTTTATCGAGAGTCTGCCCGCACAGGCGGGTATCGCCGCAGGCGTTGCGCGGCTGCGCGCCTATGTGGCGCGGCGCTGCGGCGAAGAGGACCAAGCGGAATTATACGGATAAGAGGGACAACGAAATGGCGGAAACATCGAAAACATCGAATTTTATCCGAAACATCATCGACGAGGATCTGCGGAACGGGAAGCACGCCACGGGCATTCATACCCGGTTCCCGCCCGAGCCGAACGGGTATCTCCATATCGGACACGCCAAATCCATCTGCCTCAACTTCGGCGTCGCGGAGGACTATAACGGCCTCTGCAATCTGCGCTTTGACGATACGAACCCGACGAAAGAGGATGTCGAGTACGTGGACTCCATTCAGGAGGATATCCGCTGGCTCGGCTTCTCGTGGGGAGACCGGCGGTTCTACGCGTCGGATTATTTCGAGCGCCTCTACGAGTACGCCGTCCGCCTCATCGAAAAAGGACTCGCCTATGTGGACGACCTCACGGCGGATGAGATCCGCGCCTACCGCGGCACGCTGACCGAGCCGGGCAGGGAAAGCCCGTACCGCAATCGCAGTATAGAGGAAAATACGGACCTCTTCCGGCGGATGCGGGCGGGGGAGTTCCCGGACGGGGCCCGCGTCCTGCGGGCGAAGATCGATATGGCGTCGCCGAATCTTGTCCTGCGCGACACGGTGATCTACCGCATCGCGCATGCGCATCATCATCGGACGGGAGACGCGTGGTGCATCTATCCGATGTACGACTTTGCGCATCCTCTTTCGGATGCGATCGAGGGCATCACGCATTCGCTCTGTACACTCGAGTTCGAGGAGCACCGCCCGTTCTATGACTGGCTGCTCGAGGCGCTCGGTTTTCCGGCTGAGACCCGCCCGCGCCAGATCGAGTTTGCGCGGCTGAATCTCTCGGGCGCGATTACGAGCAAGCGCAAACTGCGCCGTCTCGTGGAGGAAGGATATGTGCGCGGATGGGACGATCCGCGGATGCCGACCATCTCCGGGATGCGCCGTCGCGGGTACCCGCCCGCCGCCGTCCGCGCGTTCTGCGAGGAGATCGGCGTCGCGAAGAGCAACAGCACGGTGGACAGCGCCATGCTCGAGCATGCAGTACGCGACGAGCTCAACCGCAACGCGCCGCGCATCATGGCGGTGCTGCGTCCCGTCAGGCTCGTCCTCACGAACTACCCGGCGGGCGAGACGGAGTATCTCATGGCGGAAAACAGCCCGACACACGGTGGGCACCGCTATGTGCCGTTCGGACGGGAACTCTATATCGACGCCGAAGACTTCATGGAGGAGGCGCCGAAGAAGTTCTTCCGTCTAAAGCCCGGCGGAGAGGTGCGCCTGAAACATGCCTATATCGTCAAATGTGAGGAAGTCGTCAAGGATGCAGAGGGCCATATCCTTGAGCTGCGCTGTACCTACGACCCGGAGACGCGGAGCGGCGGCGCCACCGCGCACCGCAAGGTCAAGGGTACGATCCAATGGGTCTCGGCGCAGCATGCGCTCACGGCGGAAGTGCGCCTCTACGACAGCTTGCTGCGCAGCGCTGCGGAAGAGGAGGAGGAATCCGACGATTTCACTGCGGCGCTGAATCCGCACTCTCTCGAGATCCTCACGGACGCGAAGGTCGAGCCGAGCGTTCGCCTCACGGCGGCGGGGACGCGCTATCAGTTTCTGCGCGTCGGTTACTTTGCCGTCGACCCGGACACGACGCCGGATCACATGGTGTTCAACCGCATTGTCGGCCTGAAGGACTCGTGGAGCAAGGCGAAGTGAGTTCCCGTCGGCAATGACGATATCTTCCGTCGCAGAGAAAACGGTATGAGGAGGTTTGCCGTGGCAAAGATTCCCAAGGGGCTGTCCGATAAAGATATGATGCGGGGGCACGAAGCGGAGGAAACGCTTGCCGAGACCCTGCTGCGCAAGGAAAAAGAGGCAGAGGAGCGCGCCCGCGCGAAAGCGGAAAAAGAACCTCCCGCCGACCTTGCCCGCGCGGGGCTGACCTCCGCGCAGACTGAAGAACTTGGCCGGGCACTGACGGAACTGAAGCTGACGCTCGCACAGGAGCATGTGACGAGTTACCGGCTGAAGATACGGCGCAGCGGCCGACAGGTGATCATCACGGCGACGTGATGAGTTTCTCTGGATGAGAAGAAGGATGTGTAATGATGGAAACAGCAACGACTGCGGCGATCGTGATATTCGTCGCCGCATATGCGCTCATCATCTCCGAGAAGGTGCACCGCACCATCGTCGGCCTTTTCGGCGCGATGCTCATGATTCTCTTTGGGATACTAGACCAGGAGACGGCCGTACATCACATTGACTTCAATACGATTGGGCTGCTCATGGGCATGATGATTATCGTCAATATCACGAGCGAAACGGGGCTCTTTAACTTCCTCGCGATATGGGCCGCGCAGAAGGTAAAGGCCCGGCCCATCGCCCTCCTCGTTGTCCTCTCGACCATCACAATGGTGTGCTCGGCGCTGCTCGACAACGTGACGACGGTGCTCCTCACCGTACCTATCACGTTCAGCATCACATCGCAGCTCAAGGTCGATGTGATGCCGTATCTCATATCGCAGATTCTCGCTTCGAATATCGGCGGGACCGCAACCCTCATCGGCGATCCGCCGAATATCATGATCGGCAGCGCGGTAGGGCTGGACTTCATGGATTTTGTCGCAAATCTGACGCTCATCTCCATCCTTATCTTTATCATTGTGCAGTTTATCCTCATTGGGCTCTATCGGAAGGGCATGCACACGCAGCCGGAGCTGCAGGACAAGATCATGCGCCTGCCCGCCGACGCGCAGATCACGGATCATGCGCTCCTCAAGAAATGTCTTGCCGTTATTGCGCTGACGATCACGCTCTTCGTCCTGCACGGCAGTCTCGGCCTCGAGTCCGCGACGGTGGCGCTCTTCGGCGCGGCGCTGCTCCTCCTCATCACGGCGACGCGCGACGAGAACACGATCGTCAAGGTCCTTTCCAAAATTGAGTGGCCGGCCATCTTCTTCTTCGGCGGGCTCTTTATCCTTGTCGGCGCGCTCGTTGAGACGGGGGTGATCCGCATGCTCGCCGCGGAGGCGATCAAGGTGACGAACGGAAATGAGGATGCGACCGCGATGCTCATTCTCTGGATGAGCGCGATCGCCTCCGCGTTCATCGACAATATCCCGTTCGTTGCGACGCTCATCCCGCTGATCCAGGATATGGGCCGGATGGGCCTCGGCGATCTTACCCCGATGTGGTGGTCGCTGGCGCTCGGCGCGTGTCTCGGCGGCAACGGCACGCTCATCGGCGCGAGCGCGAACGTCGTCGTCGCGTCCATGTCGGCACAGCGCGGGCGTCCGATCTCATTCCTCGGGTTCATGAAGATCGCGTTCCCCGTGATGATCCTGACGATCATGATCTCGAGCGTGTACGTCTATCTTCGCTATCTCTGAGCAAAGTGCGCCTCTCGTGCGCGTGTTTGCGGGGCGGCTTGTATCAAGGCCTTTACGGCGGAGGTGCGGCGGCCCCGTTTTGCTGTTCCCGGATGCGGCCGCGCCCGCGGACGGCGAGGGTATTTTTTGAATAAAGATCGTGAGGAGGCGGAACGATGATCCTGCACACGGGGATGCGCACGGATATCCCGGCATTCTATACGCCGTGGCTGATCAATCGGTTGCGCGCGGGCACCGTTTCCGTACGGAATCCGTTTGACCCCGCGCAGGTGACGCGGTACCGTATCGATCCCGCGGTCGTGGATCTCATCGGGTTCTGTACGAAGAACCCCGCGCCTATGCTCCCCCATATGGAACTTCTCGCTCCGTTCGGCCAGCTTTGGCATGTGACGATCACAGCGTACGGGCGCGACGTCGAGCCGTATGTGCCGCCGTGGCGGGCGGTTGCCGCATCGTTTCGCCGGCTCTCCGAGATCGTCGGCGTGCCGCGGATCGCATGGCGCTACGACCCCGTCTTTATCAATGAAACATATACGCCGGACTTTCATCGGCGCGCATTCGCCGAGATCGCGGAGACCCTCGCGGGGACGACCGAGACGGTGATCATCAGTTTTATCACGCGTTATGCGAAGACCATGCGGAACTTTCCGGGCGTGCGCGCCGTGATGCCCGCGGATCGGATGGAACTTGGCGCGCACATCATAGAGACGGCGCGCGCGCACGGCATGACGGTCTATCCGTGCGGCGGGGGAAAAGAACTCGCCGCATGCGGCGCGGACTGCGGCGGCTGCATGACGCAGCGCATCTATGAGCGGGCGCTCGGGAGGCGCATGCGGTTCCCGCAGTATACGCGCCGGCGGAAGGAATGCGACTGTTATCTCGGCGCGGACATCGGCGTCTATGACAGCTGCGGCCATCTCTGCCGCTACTGCTATGCGACGTCTCATGAAGCGCGCATGCGGCGCAATATCCGCACGCACGACCCCATGTCGCCCTTCCTCCTCGGCCGGGCGGCGCCGGGCGATCGTGTACATACGCCGCGGCAGGAGAGCTGGCTCGACGTGCAGGAAGCGCTATTTTAGACGGTTTCATAAAAAATGCTTGCACTCTATGAAAAAACTCTGTATAATACAGAGCGTTGAAATCCTTTCCTCTTGACCTGTTAGTCGTTCGGCGAACGAGTGAAGCACTGTTTATTTGTTCAGTGTTTCGGTCGTACCTAATCTCAATGAACGCTCTCTAGTTCGGCGGATGGAGCGTCAAAAATTTTATGTTTTAAGGGAGATTGTGGAAGAATGGCTTTTGAAGACAAGACCATCGTATGCAAAGAATGCGGAAATAATTTCGTATTCACGTCAGGGGAGCAGGAGTTCTATGCGGAGAAGGGCTTCGAGAACGAGCCCGCGCGCTGCCGCGACTGCCGCGACAAGCGTCGCCGCAGCCGCGACGAAAGCAGCGGGGAACGTCAGATGTTCCATGTGGTCTGCGCCGAGTGCGGAAAGGATACGGAAGTTCCTTTCGAGCCGAAGACGGATCGTCCGGTGTACTGCCGCGACTGCTTCACTGCGAAGCGGCCCGCGCGTTTCTAAGCGTATATAAGGGGACTCAGCGTTTCCTTTGGGGGAGAGGGACTGCTGCAAGCGTATTTGCAGCGTCCCTCTTTCGTTTTATCCACATAAGGAGGTTTCCCAATGAAACTGAAAAAATTAGCGATGATCTTTACGGGCACACTTCTGAGCCTCGCTATGGTCGGCTGCGGCGGATCCGGCGATCAGGCCAAGCAGGAGGCAAAGGTGCTCCGCGTAGGCGCGACGATCGACTTTGCCCCGTTCGAGTTCCAGGACGAGGGACAGAAGGACTATCAGGGCTTCGATATGGACCTCATCCGCGCCGTCGCAAAGGAGATGGGGCGCGAGGCGGAGATCCAGAACATCGGGTTCGACGGGCTCATCCCGGCGCTGCAGGCAAAGAATATCGACGTCATCATCAGCGGCATGACGATCAACGACGAGCGCAAGGAAAAGGTCAATTTCTCCGCGCCGTACTACCAGTCGGGGCTCACGATGGTCGTGCGTTCTGATGAAGAGAACATCAAGTCGTTCAACGATCTCAAGGGACATAAGGTCGCCGTGCAGATCGGGACGACGAGCGCCAATATGGTCAAGAGCCTTGAGGGCGTTACGGTAACCGAACTGAACACGCCGGCAGACTGCTTTATGGAGCTGAAGGCGCGCGGCGTGGACGCGGTCGTCAACGATCGCCCCGTCAACGATTACTACATCAACCAGTCGCAGGCCGTCGGCGTGAAGTCGCTCTCCGATATGCTCTCGGCCGAGGAGTACGGCATCGCGATGTCGAAGGATAACCCCGACCTCCAGAAGGAGATCGACGCGGCGCTGAAGAAACTGCGCGATAACGGCGAATACGACAAGATCTATCAGAAATGGTTCGGCACGGGCAAATAACCCGGCGGATGACCATATAAAATCGGGCTGCGGCACCAATGCCTTTGGGCAAAGAGCCGCAGCCCGTTTTTATTGTAAAATACCGTATTATGCGCCTAACGCTCCATTGCGCTTACGATCACCGCCATATCCTCCGGCAGGGGCGCTTCGATGGTCAGTGATTCCCCCGTGCGCGGATGCCGTAGGGAGAGACGCGCCGAATGCAGGGCGTGGCGCGCGATTTCATCCGCGGATCCGCCGTAGAGATCGTCGCCGAGCAGGGGATACCCGAGGTGGGCGAGGTGCACGCGGATCTGATGCGTGCGCCCCGTCTCAAGGGAGAGGCGCAGCAGAGAACGCGCGCCGTCCGTCGCTTCCGTCCCATAATGTGTGCGCGCGGGCTTTCCCTCGGGCGCGACGCGGCGCAGGATAATGCTCGGCAGCACGCGCGCGATCGGGGCGTCGATTGTTCCTGCGGGCGGCGAGAGCGTTCCTTCCGCGAGCGCGAGATATTCCCGCCGCACAGCGTCGCAGTGTTTTGAAAAATAATACTGCACCTCCGGACGCTTGGCGATGAGGAGCAGTCCCGTCGTATTGCGGTCGAGACGGTGGCACGGGTGGAAGCCGCGCATATCGCCGCGCGCGGCATAGAGCCCCAGCACGGCGTTTGCAACGGTGCCGCAGCGTTCCTTTGTCGTCGGATGGACGAGCATGCCGGCAGGCTTGTTGAGGATGAGCAGATCGCTATCCTCGTAACGGATATCGAGGGGGAGCCGCTCGGCTGCGAAGGACGGGACGACGGGCAGGGCGTAGGAGAGCACGTCGCCCGAACGGACTGTGGTGCGCGCGGCAACGGCGGGGGCGCCGTTTTTGCAGAAAGTGCCGCTGTGCTTGATGCGCTTCCATAGGCCGCCGGAGATGCCGCAGTTTCGCGTGAGATACGATTTCGCGGATACCTCCGCACCCTCCGGCAGAGAGACACGCGTCTCCGTCATTCGCCCGATGCGCGGCGTGTGCGGCGCAGAGCGAAGATGAGGCGGAAGGAAACGGAAAGAATGATGGCGATGACGGTCGCGAGCGCCATGCCGCGCAGCGTGACCGTACCGAGCGTGAGACTTGCCGTCGAGACGCCGACGCCCATGACGATGGAGGTCAGCAGGAGGTTCATCGGATTGTTGTAATCCACCTTTGCCTCTACGAGGATACGGATGCCGGAGGCCGCGATGACGCCGAAGAGGAGCATTGAGACGCCGCCCATGACAGGCGTTGGGATGCTCTGGATGAGCGCCGCGAGTTTGCCGAGGCAGGAGAGCAGGATGGCAAAGACGGCGGCGCCGCCGACGACCCGTGTGGAGTAGACCTTTGTGATCGCGAGCACGCCGATGTTCTCCCCGTACGTCGTATTCGGCGTCGAACCGAAGAACCCGGAGAAGATCGTCGAGATGCCGTTGCCGAGGAGCGAGCGGTCGAGCCCCGGGTCTTTTGCGAGATTGCGCCCGACGATGTTGCCCGTCACGATGAGATGGCCGATATGCTCCACGACCACGACAATCGAGGCGGGCAGGATGATGAGAATGGCGCGCAGGTCGAATTCCGGCGTGTAGAGCGTCGGGATGGCGAACCACGGCGCGCGCTCCACATTTGAGAGATCGACGATCCCCGCGGCAAAGGCGAGCACATAGCCGAGAACGACGCCAATCAGGATGGGGATGATGGAGAGAAAGCCGCGGAATGCGACGGATGCAAAGATGGTGATCGCCAGCGTCGCGATAGAGACGAAGATGACGGTGGGATCCGTTTTGTCCCCCGTGAGTCCCGCCATACCCGCCGCGGTCGGCATGAGTTCGAGGCCGATCACCGCGACGATTGCGCCCATCGAGGCGGGTGGGAAGATCACATCGATCCAGCCCGTACCCGCCGTATGCACGAGCAGGCTTACGAGACAGAACACAGCGCCGACCACGATGAATCCGCCGAGCGCCGCCTCGTAGCCGTATTCCGAGAGGACGAGAAAGACGGGCGAGAGGAAGGCAAAGCTCGAGCCGAGATATGCGGGGATCTTTCCTTTGCACAGGATCAGATAGAACAGCGTGCCGATGCCGTTGAAGAGCAGCACCGTTGCGGGATTCACGTGGAAGAGAATCGGAACGAGCACCGTCGAGCCGAACATCGCGAAGAGATGCTGTAGGGACAGCGGGATCGTCTTGAGAAGCGGCGGGCGCTCCGTCGTATCAATCGCCTTTTGTGACATCATGGGATCACTCCGTTTCAGATGGATGATGCGAAGGGAAAAGACATACCTTTCCCAACAAAATAATCTAGCACAGAATATGCGGCTTGTCGAATTTATTTTATCATAATAAAAATCAGCCATTCCCGCTGTGAACGGCTGATCGGCATGTCGGCATACGGCGCCCGCTAAAGGCTTTGACTGGCACGCCGTTTACTCCCTGATAAGCACCTTCTCTATCTCGGCGACATACATCGTATGATAGTCGCGTTCCGGATAGTAAATGCGCGGATCCTCTTTGGGACGCGCAGCGTCGGGAGTGGAGGTAAAATATTTTTCCTCGAGCGGCTGTGCGTAAAGCTTCTTCGCGAAAATACTGAGCCGCGCTTCCTCGAAGTACGTATAGCCGTCCCGTTCCGCCGGCGTCAGGCCGCTCTTTGCAATCTTATCCTCGTCCCGCCCGGAAACGGTGCCGAAATAGTTCATCATGGGCTTCATCGACCGGTCAAAGACGGATAGCGTCATATGCGGCTGCGCATCGACAAGCTCTTTGGTGTAGCGTGTGGGGCGAATAAAAATAAACGCGACGGGACGCGCCCAGAGAACGCCGAAACCACCCCATGAGGCGGTCATGCCGTTTGTCTTTCCGCCGTTTGCAGCGCTGACCAGCAGCCAGTCCTGACCGATCAGCCGGAACACGTTATCTTTCATCTCAAGCGGATTGATTTCCTTTACGGACATGATGCGCCTCCTCGTCAATATGTTTATGCATCGGCTTTATATTATTATAGCACAGACTGTAAACCGCGCGCATTGCTGGGGAAGCAATACAAAAGCCGCCCCGACGGGACGGCTGAAAAATCGATGGTGCTCACTGAGGGATTCGAACCCCCGACCCCCTCCATGTGACGGAGATGCTCTACCAACTGAGCTAAGTGAGCGAAGATGAAAAAATCCGCAGCATTGCGGACAAAAGGAACAAAATGGTGGGGTTAACAAGATTCGAACTTGTGACCTCCTCGATGTCAACGAGACACTCTAACCAACTGAGCTATAACCCCGAGATTGCCGCTCGTCTCCAAACGACAAGACGGATTATAACAGACGAAGCGCGGATATGTCAAGCCTGAATCTATGAAAATGCTGCGGCACGGGCGCGGTCTTGTCAAAGAATGTCACGCGGAGGAGGAAAAGGAACGAAAAGCTGACGAGGGAAATCATTAAGACAAATAGAAAAGAGGACGCACTTTTACGGTCGTTATGGGGGATTGGACCCGACAGGCGTCGGGAATTTTGTATTTCGTATAAAGCATTGAACCGCATGTATATACTCCATGGGATTGCTTGTAACTTGTATTGCTATTTTTCCGATACTCTGGTATAACATGATAGGTATAATAGCCGCGTGAAGGAGGGGGATGCTGTGCTGGAGGTCGAAGGGGCGGCGTTCTCCTATGGGAACGGCGACGAGGCGGCGCATGCATTGGAAAATGTGTCGCTCTCCGTTGTGCGCGGTACGGTGCATGCGCTGATCGGGGCATCCGGCTGCGGAAAGTCGACGCTGCTCCGTCTCGCGGCGGGGCTGCTGCGTCCGATGCGGGGGACGGTGCAAGTAGACGGGGCGGAGGTAAATCCGGAGCAGCTGCGTATCGGGTTCCTCCCCCAAAACTACGGGCTGCTCCCATGGAAAACGGCGCGTGAAAATATCCTCCTCGGCGTGCGGGTCAAAGGAGCGGGAGGGCAGTCTTGGGCGGAGGCTTTCGAGGAAATCGTCTCCGATCTCGGGCTCTCCGATCTTCTTGACCGCTATCCGCGCGAGCTTTCGGGCGGGCAGCAGCAGCGTGTGGGACTTGCGCGCGTATTCCTGCTCTCTCCCGATTTCCTGCTGATGGACGAGCCGTTCTCGGCGCTCGACGCGATTACGAGGGAGTCTATGCAGGAGGTGTTCCTCTCGCTGTGGGAGAAGCATGCGGTCACGACGCTCCTCGTTACGCATTATGTTGAGGAGGCGCTCGCACTCGCGGGACGTATTTCGGTGATGGGCGGCCGTCCCAGCACGGTTGTCGAGACGTTCGAGAACCCTTTTGCAGGAAATCTCGCCTGCAGCGCGTCACGGCCGTTCTTTGAGATGGGCCGGCTCCTTCGGGCGAAGATCGCGGGGGCAAGCGCATGATGCGAAGACTTTCTCCGTGCATGTTCGCAGCCGGTATCGCGATCTGCCTCATTTTATGGGCGCTGGCGGCGCACCTGCTGAATATGCCCGTGATCCCGCCGCCCGGGCAGGTATTCGTACGGCTCGGACAAAAATTCTCAGATACGATCGCCGTGCATGCGGCGTACAGCCTCATGCGGATTGCCCTCGGGCTTTGCGCTGCCGTCGCCGTCGGCTATCCGCTCGGCGTTTTGATGGGATATTTCCCGCGGGTGAACCGCGTGCTCGCCCCCGTCCTTTACCTCGCTTATCCGATTCCGAAGATTGCGCTCCTTCCGGTCGTCATGCTGCTTTTCGGCGTGGGGGAGACGGGAAAAATTCTGCTCATCTTCCTCATCATCGTTTTTCAAGTCGTCGTTGCCGTGCGCGATGCGGTCGCGGCAATCCCTGCGGAGACGTACGATTCGCTGCGCGTGCTCGGCGCCTCGTTCGGACAGGTTGTCCGTCATATCGTTCTGCCCGCGTCGCTTCCTAAATTTATCACTGCCGTACGCATCGCGATGGCGACGGCAATCTCCGTGCTGTTTTTTACGGAAACTTTCGGCACGAAGTACGGCATCGGTTACTACATCATGGACGCGTGGCTGCGGGTCAACTATCTCGATATGTATGCGGGCATCGTCCTTCTGAGCGCGATCGGCCTTTTGCTCTTTGCGCTGCTGGATGCGGCGGAATATTTCCTCTGCCGATGGAACCGCTGAAGTCATATCTGTATACCTTTACAACATCCATCGAAAAATGGTAATATGAGCGTGGATTTTTTGCCGTGCGGACGGAATCCGTACGGCTTTTTCTGTAAAAAGGATGGTACGCAAAGATGAACGAGCTTCTCTACAGAATCCCTGCCAATACGCCGCGCGAAGAGGTGATCGCCATGCTCCGGGAGCATCCGGAGGTGCACTTCGTCTCTCTCGTGGGCATCGATATGGCCGGCAATGATACGGATGAGAAGATCCCCGTACGGATTTTCATCGAGGACATCGACAAGTTCTATAACGGAACGGCCGTGCAGACGGACGGCTCCTCCGTGGTGCTGCCGAAGATCGCGACGATCAACAACGCGAAGGTGGATCTGCCGATTGACCCCGCGGTCAACTGGTTCGTCGACTACGACCGGGAGAGTCTCGATACGGTCGGCACGCTGCGCATTCCGTCCTTTATCATTCACGAAGGCAAACGTGTGGATTCGCGTGCGGCGCTTGTAGATACGCTCGCCTATGTGAAACGGGAACTGCTCGATTTTTTTCATGCGAATCCAGAGATTTCGGGCATCCCGAGCCTCAGCGGCGCGGATATCGCGGATATCCGGTTCACATCGGCGACGGAACTGGAGTTTTGGGTCAAGACGCCGCTCGAGGACAATGACTCCATCGAGGAGATGTCCGCCTCGCAGGTGATGAACGAGCAGTACTGGGAACGCACGCACGGCGCGGTGCGCACGGCACTCGAGGAATGCCTCATCGAGCTGGATAAATACGGTTTCCACATGGAGATGGGGCACAAGGAGGTCGGCGGTCTCAAGGCTCAGATCGACGAAAACGGGAACATGACGCACGTCTGCGAGCAGATCGAGATCGACTGGCAGTACGACCACGCCGTGCAGGCGGCGGACAACGAACTCTTCGTCCGTACCATTGTGCGCGAAATCTTTCGCCTGCACCGCCTCGAGGTCAACTTCAAGGCGAAACCGCTCATCGGACTTGCGGGCAACGGCGAGCATACGCATCTGAGCATTGCGGCCGTGACGGCGGACGGCAAGATGCACAGTCTCTTTGCCGCGGACGATCAGCAGGCCAACTATATGAGCGCGGTCGGTTACGGCGCGCTCATGGGACTGCTCAAGAACTACGAGGCGATCAATCCTTTTGTGTCGGCGACGAACGACTCGTTCAACCGGCTCAAGCCGGGATTTGAGGCGCCGGTCTGCATCGTTACCTCTTTCGGCCACACGCCCGCGATTCCATCGCGCAACCGCACGGTGCTCGTCAGTCTCATCCGCGACCTCAAGAATCCGATGGCGACGCGCTTTGAACTGCGCGCGACCAATCCGTACTCGAATACCTATCTCGTCCTTGCCGCTTGCTATCTCGCCGTTCTCGACGGCATCAAGCACACGGCGGGGCGCACAGCGGAGGAACTGCTCGCCGAACTCTCCAAGCAGCCAGGCGAAGAGGGGCGCTACCTTGAGCGTGACCGCGCCTATCGGAGCGAAGAGGACGTGTTTGAGTTCTACACGCCCGAAGAGCGTGACGCACGGTTCGGCAAGCCGCCCGCGACCGTGTGGGAGAACATGCTCGGCTTTGATCTCTATCCGGAAAAGGTCGCCGTGCTGACGGCGGGCAACACGCTCCGCCCGCAGATCATCGAGTCGTTCCGCACGGGAGCGCTCCTGCGTTGGAAGATCGAACTCATCAGCCGCATCATTCCGGAGTACCGCGATCTCGTGCGCCGTATGAAGGAGATTAAGAGCGACTTCGTCACGGACCGGGATGCCTACATGTGGAACAAGATTCACGACCTGCGCATCTATCTTGCAAAGGATACCATCGACGACAAGGCGCTCTTTAGCCTGCTCATCAAGGCGCTGAACGAAGGGGACTATGCCGCAGCGTCTGCCCTCCAACTCGAGATGTACGCGAAGATTGAGGAACTTAAGGAGCTCTATGATTGCTACAAGAAAAACATGATTTAGACGTGAATCGAGATCTTGGCGCCTAGCTGTGTCATTTCGAAAAATCCTGCGGTCGACGTAGCCCTTAACTACGCCTTCCCTTGGATTTTTCTTATTCCTTGCTATGCATCCAAGCTTTCAATTCACTTAGGTATCCTACTAGAGCGGGATTTTGGAGCATCACTGTGTCATTCGGTCGGACACTGCGGTTGACGTAGGTGTTTAGACTGTTGCACGAATATATTGCGGTGCGGCAATCTTTTTGTATTTTGATGGATTCATGCCGGCCTTTTAGGGACGGCACATTGTTGCGCTATGTAACTAGTTGCGGCAGCGTACCTTTTGAGAGACAATGACGCAATTTTTATCTAAAAGGTCAAAAAATCAAAAATAATATTTGACTTTTTGACTTATAGTGATATAATAACTCCATAAAGACAAAAACGATACGTGGAGGAACACATTATGGAACAGGATAAATACACGGCCCGCACGCTCGCGGCGCTCCAATCGGCGCAGCAGATCGCGGCGATGCGGTACCATCAGGAGATCACGTCGATCCATGTGCTGCTCGCGCTGGCGAAGGAACCGGAGGGGCTGCTCGCGACGATCTTCTCCGTCTGCGGCGTTGATCTGCCGATGCTTAAGGCGCGCCTTGAAAAGGAGCTCGCCTCTATCCCCGCCGTTCGCGGAACGAACCGCCTCGGCATGGGGATGGATATGGTACGCGTGCTCGGGCGCGCCGAGGAACTGGCGCAGTCGATGAAGGACGAGTACGTCTCGACGGAGCACTTGCTGCTCGCTCTCGTCACCGACGGCAGCGACGAGGTGCAGAAGATCGCGCGCGAGTTCGGACTGACGAAGAGCAGTGTACAGGACGCGATCAAGAAGAACCGCAAGCAGAACGTGACGAGCGACAATCCCGAGGAGGGCTATCAGTCGCTCGAAAAATATGGACGCGACATGACCGCGGCGGCGCGCGCGAATAAACTCGATCCCGTCATCGGGCGCGACGAGGAGATTCGCCGTACGATAGAGATTCTCTCGCGGCGGACGAAGAACAACCCCGTGCTCATCGGCGAGCCCGGCGTCGGCAAGACGGCGATCGTCGAGGGGCTTGCCCGCCGCATCGTGGCGGGCGACGTCCCGGAGTCGCTGAAGAATAAGACGCTCTACGCGCTCGATATGGGCGCGCTCGTCGCGGGCGCGAAGTTCCGCGGCGAGTTCGAGGAACGCCTCAAGGGCGTCCTCAATGAAATCGCAAAATCCGAGGGACAGATCCTTCTCTTCATCGACGAGGTGCACACGGTCGTCGGCGCGGGTGCCGCCGAGGGCGCGATGGACGCAGGCAATCTGCTGAAGCCGCTGCTCGCGCGCGGCGAACTGCGCTGTATCGGCGCAACGACGCTCAACGAATACCGCAAGTACATCGAAAAGGACACGGCGCTCGAGCGCCGATTCCAGCCCGTTATGGTCGGCGAGCCGAGCGTGGAGGATACCATCTCCATCCTGCGCGGCCTCAAAGACCGCTACGAGGTACATCACGGCGTGCGCATCCGCGACGCGGCGCTCGTCGCTGCGGCGACGCTCTCCGACCGCTACATCTCCGACCGGTTCCTGCCGGACAAGGCAATCGACCTCGTCGACGAGGCGGCGGCAAAGCTGCGCACGGAGATCGAGTCTATGCCGGGGCCGCTCGACGAGATTTGCCGCAAGATCCTTCAGCTCGACATCGAGGAGGAAGCCCTCAAGAAGGAGTCCGACGAGGCGTCGAAGGAGAAACTCGCGCAGCTTGTCGCGGAGAAAGAGCAGCTGCACGCCGAGGAGGAAAAACTCCGCGCAAAATGGGAAAGTGAGAAGCAGTCGATCCTGCGGGTTCGCGCCATCAAGAAGGAAATGGACGAGGTGCGCGGCGAGATGGAGGCGGCGGAACGCGGTCAGAACCTCGCGCGCGCTTCTGAGCTGAAGTACGGCAAAATGCCCGAACTCGAGAAGAAACTCGAGGAAGAGGAAGCGGCAATCGCCGCGCAGGGCGAGGGCGAGCGGATGCTCAAAGAGGAGGTCGGCGAGGAGGACATCGCGCGCGTCGTCAGCCGCTGGACGGGCATCCCCGTCACGAAGATGATGACGGGCGAGCGCGAGAAGCTGCTCCGCCTTGAGGATGTGCTCCACGAGCGCGTCGTCGGGCAGAACGAAGCCGTGACCGCCGTCAGCGAGGCGATTCTACGTGCGCGCGCGGGCATCAAGGACCCGAACCGTCCCATCGGTTCGTTTATCTTCCTCGGCCCTACGGGCGTCGGCAAGACCGAACTCGCAAAGACACTCGCGGAGGCGCTCTTTGACGACGAGCGGAGCATGATCCGCATCGACATGAGCGAGTATATGGAGAAACACAGCGTCTCGCGGCTCATCGGCGCGCCTCCGGGCTATGTCGGCTACGACGAGGGCGGCCAACTCACCGAGGCGGTACGCCGCCGCCCGTACAGCGTCATCCTGCTCGACGAGATCGAGAAGGCGCACCGAGACGTGTTCAACGTCCTGCTGCAAATCCTCGACGACGGGCGGCTCACGGACGGCAAGGGACGCGTCGTGAACTTTAAGAACACCGTCATCATCATGACGAGCAATCTCGGCTCGCATGAGATTTTGAGCAAGGATTATGCGGAGGCATCGAAGGCGGTGCGCGCGCTCCTCAAGGAGTATTTCCGCCCCGAGTTCCTCAACCGCGTGGACGATACCATCGTGTTCAAGGCGCTCGCAAAGGACGATGTGAAACGCATCGCGGCCATTATGCTCGCGGCGTTCGGCAGGCGGCTTGAACGGCAGGTGGATATCGAGCTCACATGGGACGATGCCGCGCTGACTGCACTCGCCGACGAAGGCTTTGATCCCGACTTTGGCGCGCGTCCGCTGCGCCGTCTGCTCACGCACACGGTCGAGACCGCGCTCTCGAAGAAGATCATCGCGGGCGAGATCCGCGGCGGCGATACCGTTGAGATCGGTTATGACGGGAAGGAATTCACGTTTAAGAGTTTGTAAGTATATGGTTGGGGGCCGTTTCGGAAGAGACGGCCTCTTTTTAGGTGGGTTTGCATAGAGAGCGATAAAGCAAAGCGCTATAATAAATGAAAAAAGGGGGCCGCTTTACGGCGGCTTGCTTGCACAAATATGCTGCAAAAATATTTTTTGCAGCTTTTTGTCGCATTTCTTCTCCATAAAAACCGCACGGCTGCGCGGGCGGTTTTTATTTTCAGAATACCGAAGGAGAGGCATAACAAAACGAAACCGTCACATGAAAAATCATGTGACGGTCCCGTTTATCATTCTATGATTTACAGCGCGAGGATCCGGCCGCGCAGTTCTGCGAGCTGTTCATCGGAGGGGACGTAGAGCATGCGCACTTTGTCAAGGACGAGTTCGCAGCCCGCGCCCTTCAGTTCGTCTTCGATCTGCTGGATACTCTGACCGCCCCAGCCGTAGGAGCCGAACGCGAACGCCCTGCGTCCCTTCGGGGCGAGGCCTTTCATGTAGCAGAGGAAGCCGCCGATGGTGGGCAGCATGTTGTTGTTGAGCGTCGGTGAGCCGACGGCGAGGCAGCGGCTCGTGAGGACGTCGGTCATGATGTCGGCGTGTGTGTTGCACTTGATGTCGTAATAGCCGACGGACATGCCCTTGTCGATGAACGCCTCGGCGATGGTGTGCGCCATCATCTCGGTGGAGTGCCACATGGTGTCGTAGACGACGACGGCGCGATCCTCGGTCTCGCCCGTGGACCACTCTTTATAGCGCTTGATGATCTCCGGAATGTGCGAACGCCAGATGATGCCGTGTCCCGTGGCGATCAGCTTCATATCGAGTCCGTGCAGCGCTTTGAGGGCGGCCTGCGCCTGGTTGCCGTAAGGGAAGAGGATGTTCGCGTAGTATTTCTTCGCCTCCTCGCAGACGATGCCGAGATCGTTCTCGTCGTCATAGCGTTTGCCGGTGGCGAGATGCTGGCCGAAGGCGTCGTTTGAGAAGAGGATCTTTTCCTCGGGACAGTAGGTCACCATGCTGTCCGGCCAGTGGAGCATTGGGGTCGGAATGAACTGCAGGGTTCGTTTGCCGATGGAAATAGAGGATCCCGCCTTAACGGTCTCGTAGGGGAGGTCGCCGTAGTATGCCTTGAGCCCCTTGAGCCCGTTCGGCGCGCTCGTGATCACCTTCGCGTTCGGAGCGAGACGCGAGACGATCGGAACGGTGTGCGAGTGATCCGGTTCGACATGATTCGAGATGATAACGTCGATGCGTGACGGATCGACGACGGATGAGATCCGCGCGAGCAGTTCGTCGTCAAAGCCTTTCTTCACGGTGTCGATGAGCGTAATCTTCTCGTCAAGGATGAGGTATGCGTTATAACTGGAGCCGCGCTGCGTGTCGTAGCCGTGGAAGCTGCGCATGGACCAGTCGATCGCTCCGACCCAGTAGATGTCGTCTCGGATTTTGATGGCATTCATGAAAAAACGCTCCTTTCGATCATAGGGATATTTATATTATTTATAGAGATTATCTATAAATAAGAACTATATTTATAGATGTATTCTAGCTGAAAATTATTCCTTTTGCAATAGCAAATTATACGGTCCGATCGCCGGCCGGAAAGCGGCCGGCAGGCCCGGTTTCTTGACAGGCGATTTTGTATCATGTATAATATTTATAACGAAAGTCGTGTAAAATTGGGAGAAAATGACTAGAAAAGAAAGGACCTTCATGTTGGAAAAAATTCTGGTCTTTGATACCGAGACAACGGGCTTTCGGAGCGACGATGAGGTGCTGACTCTCGCCGTTGTGGACGGTACGGGCAGGACCGTGGTGGACGGTATGTATGCGCCCGCGCGCAAAAGCGCATGGCCGGATGCGGAGAAGATCAACCGGATCTCACCCGCGATGGTCGCCTCCTGTGCGCCGATTCTCTCGCATCAAGCGGAGTTGGAGCGGCTCTTCAACGATCCGGAGACGCTGCTCGTCGGTTATAATATCGAGTTTGATATACGGCTGCTTGGCCAGTCGGGGATCCGCATTACGAATCCGAACAAACACGACGTCATGCTTGCATTCTCAGACTTCCGCAAGGTGCCGGACGCGCGGCGCGGCGGCTATCGTTGGTGGAAGCTCACGGAGTGCGCGGACTACTATCGCTATAACTGGGGGACGACCGAGGCGCACGGCGCGCTCGCGGATACTTTGGCAACGCTGTACTGCTATCAAAAGATGCGGCAGCCCGTATATGAGGAACAGAGTCTCTTTTAAAAATCTTTACCATATCCGTTCGACGGGAGCATAAGGGGACGGCGCATCATGGGAAAGACAAGGGCGGAGAAGAATCGGGATCTGGAACGCGGCCTTCGACGTGTGAAGACGCAGCGTGCCTCCTACCAGCGCAAGATCATCGGTACGGCGGTGATATGCTTCATCATTCTCATTATTGTCTGCGCGCTGCTCCCTGCCGATAACGCGGCCTACGAGAACCGATGGGAAAAGCCTATGAATGAAAGGCAGTCGCAGATCCTTCAAAGCTTGGAGGAGAATTTTAAATAGGATTGATAGGAGAGAAACCGCGTATTCTATGAAGAATCGCGGTTTTTTATTGGAGGAGTTGTTTGCATGAAATTCCAAGAGGTAATCCTCGCGCTGCAGGAGTTCTGGTCGGGCCGGGGGTGTATCCTTGCGCAGCCGTATGACGTCGAAAAGGGCGCGGGCACAATGAGTCCATGGACATTCCTGCACGTTCTCGGCCCCGAGCCGTGGAACGTCGCCTATGTCGAGCCGTCGCGGCGGCCGGCGGACGGGCGCTATGGGGATAACCCGAACCGTCTCTACCAGCATCATCAGTTCCAGGTCATCATGAAGCCCTCGCCGGACAATATTCAGGAACTCTATCTCGAAAGTCTTGCGCGGCTCGGCATCAAAGCGGAGGAGCATGACATCCGCTTCGTCGAGGACAACTGGGAATCGCCGACGCTCGGCGCGTGGGGACTCGGCTGGGAGGTTTGGCTCGACGGCATGGAGATTACGCAGTTCACCTACTTCCAGCAGGTCGGCAGTCAGGATGTGAAGCCCGTCTCCGTGGAGATCACCTATGGGCTCGAGCGTCTCGCGATGTACATCCAGGGCGTGGAGAATGTCTACGACATCGCGTGGACGGACGATGTGACCTACGGCGACGTGTTCCGGCAGAATGAATTTGAACAGTCGACCTATGCGTTTGATCTCTCGGATGAGGCGCTGCTCTTTGAGCTCTTTGATAAGTATGAGGCGGAGGCGATGCGCATCATCGGCGCAGGGCATGTGCATCCGGCACACGACTATGTGCTGAAATGCTCGCATACGTTCAACCTGCTCGATGCGCGCGGCGCGATCAGCGTCTCGCAGCGCACGGCGTTCATCGGACGCGTGAGGAGACTTGCGCGGCTCTGCGCGGAGGCGTATCTGGCACAGCGCGCGGCGCTCGGCTATCCGATGCTGAAGGAGGGGGCGAAAGTATGAGCAAAGATTTGCTGCTTGAAATCGGCACGGAGGAGATTCCCGCGCATGCGATGCCCGGTCTTTTGCGCGATCTGGAACGGCGCGCGGGCGAGATGCTCGCGGAACAGCGGATTTCCTATGATACGGTGCGTACGCTCGGCACGCCGCGCCGTTTGGCGCTCATCGTTGCGGGGCTGGCGGAACGGCAGGCCGATATCGATACGGAGACGCGCGGACCCGCCGTTTCGATCGCATTTGACGCGGCCGGCAGCCCGACGAAGGCGGGCGAGGGGTTTGCGCGCGGACAGCATGTGGCACCCACGGATCTCATTCGACGCGACGGATATGTTTATGCCACCGTTCATGAAGCGGGTGCGGCGACGGAGGAGATTCTGAAGGACCTGCTGCCGGCGCTGATCCGTGCGATCCCGCTGCCGAACAGTATGCGTTGGGGCGATCTCGATTTCCGTTTTATCCGGCCGATCCGCTGGATCGTCGCGCTCTATGGCACGGAGGTCGTGCCTTTTACGATCGCCGCCGTGACGAGCGGCAATCATTCGCGCGGACATCGGACGCTCTCTCCTATGGACTTTACGGTCGGATTGCCGGCAGACTATGAGGCGGCATGTGAGAAGGCCGGCATCATCGTTGATCCGGAGCGGCGGCGCACGATGATCTGCGAGCAGATTGCGGCGGAAGCAAAAGCCTGCGGGGGAACGGCGGAGATCACGCCCGATCTCCTCGAGGAGGTGCTCTATCTCGTCGAGTACCCGATGGCCCTGAGCGGGTCCTTTGAGGAAAAATATCTCGCGCTGCCTGCCGAAGCGGTGATTACGCCGATGCGCGATCATCAGCGCTATTTCCCCGTGAAGGGGGAGGGCGGGCGCCTCCTGCCCGTATTCGTCACCGTGCGCAACGGCGGCGGGGCGCATCTCGATATCGTGGCGCACGGAAACGAGCGCGTTCTGCGCGCGCGGCTCGCGGACGCGCAGTTCTTCTTTGACGAAGATCGCAAGAAAACGCTTGCGGAGCACCGTGAGAAACTGCACGCAGTCGTATTCCAGCAGGGGCTCGGTTCGATGTATGAAAAGACGGAGCGCCTCGCGCAGCTTGCCGCGGTTGTCGTCGAGGACATGACGGTAGGCGACGACGCGGCGTATGAGGCGATGGCGGAGGATGCGCGCCGTGCGGCGGCACTCTCGAAGGCAGACCTTGTGACGGGCATGGTGACCGAGTTCACCGAGCTGCAGGGTACCATGGGGCGGGAGTACGCGCTCCTCGACGGGGAAAAGCCCGCAGTGGCGCGTGCCATCGACGAGCAGTATATGCCGCGCTTCGCGGGCGACGAACTCCCAGAGAGCGCGCTCGGTTTTGCCCTCAGCGTTGCGGATAAAATCGATAATATCGTCGGCACATTCAGCCGCGGCAAAATTCCGACGGGGTCACAGGATCCGTTCGGCCTGCGCCGGCAGGCGCTCGGGCTCGTCAACATGCTCATCGCGCACGAGAGCGGTATCCTGCTCTCCGATCTTGTCGACGAGGCATGCGACCTTTACGGACTGGACGATGCGGCGCGGAGCAAGATGCAGGCGGATGTCGCCGCGTTCATCCGCCTGCGTTTGAGGAATGTGCTCACGGAGCGCGGCGTGCGCTATGATGTGCAGGAAGCCGTGCTGAACGATGTGGACTTCGTCGCGGACGTCCCTGTGCGTGCCGCCTATGTGGAGCGCACACTCGCCGCAGACGATGCGGCGGGGCTCGTACAGGCCTTTGTCCGCGTCTCTAATATCGCGCGCACGGCCGCGCCGGGGGCAGTGGATCCCGCGCTCTTTGCGGTGGACGAGGAACGCGCCCTGCTTGCCGCGTATAACGATGCGGCGGAACTGCGGGCCTCGGGGGCGGATGAGTCGGAGACGCTTGCAGCCGAGCGCCGCCTTGCCGCCGCTATCGATGCGTTCTTCGACGCGGTCATGGTCATGGATAAGGACGAGCGCGTCAAAACGAACCGTTTGGCCCTGCTCAAGTTGATTGACGATTATCTGCTTGAAACTGCGGATTTCAGCAAGATTGTGCTCAGTTGAAGATGGGCCGCCGCACTTCTTGTTTGTGCGGCGGCTCTATTTTTATTTTTAACTGGCAAAACGCCTCATAGTATGGTATTATGACGACGTTAAAATGATAGAGTTTTTCATTATAAGATAGGTCTGTCATTTTGGGGAGGTGGAGCTGTGGACATCACAGAAAAAGAAAAATGTATTTCATGGGGCGCATCCTTTGGGATTCATGTTTGCCTCTTGATTGCGGCGGCCGCGATGGGACTGTTCACCGTTGCGGCGACGCCGGAGAAACGCCCGATCGATGTGGAGATTTACGATGCGGCGGCGCCGGCGAGCGATCCGGCGCCGGCGGCGCAGGCCGCGGCGCCGCCTCCGCCGCCGAGTATAGATGATATCCAGTTCGAAAAGCCGAAACAGGAGGTCGAACCCCGGCCGCAGCAGGAACAGCCGCGCGAGACGCCGCGGCAGACTGTGGCGGCCGGTAACAGCAATGCCCCGGTCAATAGTACGGGGACGAGCAACACATCAAGCAGCAGCACCGGCAGCACCGGCGGCGGGGGAGACGGCAATAGTTCGGGGCGCGATGCCGCCGCTGCACAGCGGCCGAAGGTGCCGCCGAAGTTCCTCTCGGGAGCGACGCCGGTCTATCCGCCCGATCTTGAGCGCAAGGGGATTACGGGAACCGTGGGGGTTTCTCTCATCGTCGGCGCGGACGGCAGCGTGCAGAGCGCGAGTGTGTCGAGCCCCTCGGGACAGCCCGCGCTCGATCAGGCGGCGCTGAACGCGGCGTATACCTATCGCTTTGCGCCGGCGCGCAACATCTATGACGAGCCGGTCGCCTGCCGCATCAATCGGTCGTTCTCTTTCTCATAAGGACTTTTGCGTCATTAAAGTTTAATGTCCGGTTCAACTCCTCTTAACAACAGACACCTATACTAGCACCATGCAAGAAGTGACGGAAGCGTCCCGATCTCTCGGGGATTTCCGTAGAAAGGTGTGGTCTAAGATGAAGAGATCGACAAAGAAAAACATGATTGGCATGATGCTCGGCGCTTTTATTCTCAGCGGCAGCGTCGGTTCATTGGCATACGCGCACAGCAATGAACAGGCCGGGCATATGCCGCAGCAGACAGAGATGAAGACGGATCAGCATCCCGATGTCCGAATGCCGTCCGAAGATCAGGCGAAATATGTGTCCGAGGTTTTCGGTGTCAGTGAGGCGGACGTCAAGCAGGAGATTGCGAAGAAGACGGATCTCTTCGATATCGGGCAGGCCGCAATGCTTGCGAAACTTTCCGGAAAGCCCTTCCCGAGCGTGATGCAGATGAAGGCGAAGGGGATGGACTGGCCGGAGATCGTGGACGCTCTCGGCATTACGGAGAAAAATCTTCAGGCCGGTCTCCTCGATATGGCGGTGCTGCATATCAGCATGCGCGGCGATGTGGATGAAAATACGGCGCGCGACCTCCTGCAGAAGGGGTACGAGCCGCATGATATCGAGATGGCGGGGGTCATTGCCAAGGCCGCGCATAAGGACATCCGGTCGGTACTCGACCGCAAGCGGGACAATAACAGTTGGGAAAATGTTGCCGATGAGTTCGGCGTCGATAAGAATCTGCTGAAGTCCGATCGGCCGGATTTCCCGCCGATGCGCAATATGCCGACAAAAAATAAGTCTGCCAACTAAAACAAGATAGATCTTTCGCGAGGCTTTGCATTCCGTTTACGGGATGTAAAGCTTTTTTATATGGGGCGAGATCCGGTGAACGAGCGCAGGGAGCGGCCGTTTGAGATATATTGAGAGAGATGAGCGCACAGAGGACGAGAAGCGTCGAAAAGACGTTTGTTATTTTCGGATGGGGAATTATCATATGTTTTCCGCACAGATTAAATATTTCTTGACAAAAAACGACAATTATATTAGGATAATTAAAAATTATAAATAAATTCTGGAATGGGTGTCCTTTGGACTTAATAGGGAATTCGGTGTGAAACCGAAGCAGTCCCGCCACCGTAAGGAAGAGTAAAGCTGCAATATGTCACTGAGGGGAGTATCCCTTGGGAAGGCGCAGCCGAGCGATGATGCCGAGCCGGGAGAACTGCCTGTTTGACGCTCGCCGTTTGACCCACGAGCGATGGGGAGGAGAGCCGCGCATGCTCTAAATAGCGGAGCGATACGACGGCTTTTTCCTATGGGAAAAAGCAGCTTTATTTTGCATAACATTATGGCCTTTATAGGGATGAGAACCGCAGTTCACAGAAACCGAAGGAATCAGCGGGGATAAGGAGGCGCCCATCAATGAAAAAAAGATATCTGATCGTTGCTTTGTCCGCAGCGTTGACGTCCGTATGGGGACACGGAGTCGCCAATGCGGGACATCATGAAAATCCGACGGCAACGCGGCAGGCACAAAAGACATCGGAAACCTATACCCTATCGGATATTGTGGTAACCGCCTCACGCGCGGATCAGGCGATCAAGGAAACGCCGGCGGTTATATCGGTCATTACCCGCGAAGATATTGACCGCATGAATGCGACCACGCTGCGTGAAGCGCTGGCTTCGCAGGCGGGCATTCTCGTCAACGGCGGCAATACGGGGGCGGCCGTCAGCATACGCGGCACGACGGAGCGTCACAATCTCATCCTGATTGACGGGAAAACCTTTGCGCATGATCTGGACCGTAAATTCAGCTATGGCGCGGAACTGGACCGCATTCCTCTCGACAATGTGGAACGCATTGAGATTGTCCGCGGAAGCTACAGTACGATGTATGGATCCGAAGCCATTGGCGGCGTCATCAATATTATCACGAAAAAGAAAACGCCGCGGGAGACATCTTTTTACTGGCATAAGACGACGGGCGAAGACAGGAGCGATACGAAGGGCTTTTCGATCTCGGGAGACGCAAACAATCGTCTGCATATTCGTGCGGGTGCGGCACAGCGAAAGACAAAACCGAATTATGACAGAGAAAATTTGCCTTATCAGTACAGCGGCACGACGAACACATATTACCTAAACGCCTCCTATGATCTGGCGGCGGGGCGCACGCTTTCTTTGGCGCTTGATTATCTGAATCAGGATTATAAGCAAAAGGACCTTGATTATTTCGACAATCCGCAGAACAGTTTTTACGATCACGATCGGTGGAATATGTCGCTCGAATATAAAGGATCCGGCAAAAGTACGGATTATTTTCTGCGCGCGTATCGCAGCGTCTATGAAAAAACGGCTTATCGGAAGACCCCGGACGGCACGCCGAAGAGATCCGTATATACCGCGTACATGAAGAGCCAGCTGTACGCGTTGGAAGGCCAATACCGCCGGTACTGGGGAAAGAATACGTTTACCGTTGGGGCCCAGTATCGTCAAGATAAGCCGATCGGCAATCGCCAAAAAGCCGGCGGCACATATATCGGGCAGGAAAAGGTCAACGGTTTTTCCGTTCCGCTCTACGAGGTTTCGCTGACGCAGCGGAGCCTTTACCTCCAGAACGAGTGGCGCCCCACGGAAAAATGGCTCTTTCTGGTCGGTGTGCGTTACGATATGCACAACAGATTCGCAAACAAATTATCGCCCAATGCGGGCGCGGTCTATTTCATCGGCCCTCACGACCGTATCAAAGCGAACTACGGCAAGGGGTATGCCGTTCCCGGCGTAAACGAACTCTATCTGGAATGGGGCGGTATCTACGGCGACCCGCATCTAAAACCAGAGGAATCACAGAGTTTTGATATTTCCTATGAAATGGAACGCGGGCATTACCAACATAAATTCATATTCTTTTACAATGATATTAAGAACTTTATTGATCTGTATAATCGTGACCCGAACGATCCTTTCGGCAAGTGGTACTATCAAAATATTGCGGAGGTGAAGCTGCATGGGTTCGAATACGAGAGTAAACTGCGGATGAACGAGAACTTCGATGCGCGTTTAGGCATGATGATTCTCCGGAGCAACGACGCCGTGATAGACGGACAGAGTTTTTATGCCCCGACTTACCGCAGCCATACGAAGATCGATCTGGGGGTCACATATCATAAGAATGATTGGACGGCGACTCTTTGGGGCGACTACATCGGAAAAAACAAGGACAGCAAGCGTTCGCCCGTCTATCAAATATGGAACCTCGTGATCAACAAAGAGATCGGACGGCACTTTACGGCATCGGCCGGCGTCTATAATTTGTTTGATAAAAGAATCACACGGCGCTATGAATTCGGACGGTCATTTCGCTTTACGCTGACGGCGAAGATATAAGAACCCGGGGCGGGAATGAGAGTAAGATATCTAAAATCGCGAATAAAGCGTTGTATATCAGCGCCCGCAACACAAAACCAACCCGTTGGATATTGTGGAAGGCCGGAAAGCGCTGCGCACCCGCGGGGGCTTTCGCAGGAAGGTGTGGTATAAAATGAAGAGCACAATGAGAAAAAACATAATCGGCATCGTGCTCGGCGTGCTCGTCGTGAACGGAAGTTTCGGTGCGGCCGCATATGCGCACAGCAACGAACAGACTGCGCGTCAAACGCCGTCCCAACAAGGGGAAATGAAGACCGATAAGGGGCACCCTATTGTCCGTATGCCGGCAGATGAACAAGCAAGGCATGTCGCGCAAACATTCGGTGTCAGTGAAACGGAAGTGAATCGGGAGATAGAGAAGAAAACGGATCTCTATGATATCGGATATGCCGCAATGCTCGCAAAGATATCGGGAAAGTCCTTCAGCGACGTCATACGGATGAAGACGAAAGAGAAAGACTGGCAGGAGATCATAGATGCTCTCGGCATCACAAAGGAAGCCTTTTATGCGCAAGTGACCGAGATGGTGGTGATGCATATCAATATACGCAGCGGCGTCGACGGAAATACGGCCCGCGCCCTCCTGCAGAAAGGTTATGGACCGCATGATATCGAGATGGCGGGCATTATTGCAAAGGCCGCGCATAAGGACATCCGGGCGGTGCTCGACCGCAGGCGGGACAATAACAGTTGGGAAAATGTTGCCGATGAGTTCGGCGTTGATCAGAATCTGCTGAAGTCCGATCGGCCGTTTCCTGCCGATGCGCAATATGCCGACAAAAAATAAGTCTGCCGAATAAAACAAGATAGATTCTTTCGCGAGGCTTTGCATTCCGTTTACGGGATGCAGGGCCTTTTTTGCGCTGCATAGAGGCGGGGCGCCATATGTCTCCGTGATTGACAAATGCGGCGGCCGCCTCTAAGATAGTGCCGAGAGGTGACGGAAACGATGCGGGTCAAGATGTGCGGGATGAAATCCCTTGCGGCGGCACGCGCGGCGCAGGAGGCGGGCGCGGACTATATCGGATTTGTTTTTGCCAAGGAGAGCAGACGGTACGTTGCGCCTGATACAGCGCGTGAGATATGCGCTGCAATCGGCGGTGTGGAGAAGGTCGGCGTGTTTGTGGATGCTGCGCCCGAAGAGATGAATGAGATTGCCGCATATTGCGGGCTGGACTATATACAGCTCCACGGGCATGAGCCTGCGGAGGCGGCACGGCGGGTGAACCGTCCCGTCATCAAGGCGTATCGGTACGGCGATGATTTCGATGCGGCGGCGGCGAACGGCTATCCTGCCGAGATCATTCTCATCGACAGCTATGTGCCGGGCGCGGCGGGCGGAACGGGCACGGTGTTCAGATGGGAGGCCGCGGCACGTGAGGTCGCGCGCGTAACGAAGCCCGTGCTCATCGCGGGCGGTATCGTTGCAGAGAATGTCGGCACAGCGATGGAGATATTTCATCCCTTCGGCGTTGATGTCTCGGGCGGGCTTGAGGAAAACGGGGAAAAGTCGGCGGAAAAAATTCGGATGTTCATGGACGCTGTGCGTACGGCAAAGATATAAGACGGGCGCACGATTGACAAATATACGTAACTCCACTAAGATAGAAGAGCGCGTCATACGGCGCGCCGTCAGAGAATCTGCAGAGGAGGTGCGCGCGTGCGCGATCTATTGGCCGAAATCGTTGCAAAGAAACGGGACATCGTCGTCGCGGCAAAGCGTGGCGTGCCGCTCGAGAAACTCAAGAAGGACATACGCTGCGGGACGTTCCGCATGGCGGAGCATTTTCGCAGGCACGGCTGGGGGCTGATCGCGGAGTGCAAACTCCGGTCGCCCGCAAAGGGGCGGCTGACGACGGCGCACACGGTGACGGAGCTTGCCGATATATATGCGGCGGCGGGCGCGGCGGTCCTCTCGGTGCATACCGACCCGCATTTCCTCGGGAGCAACGACGACTTTGCCGCGGTACGCGCGCGTGTGGATACGCCGCTCCTGCGCAAGGACTTCATCATCGACCCGTATCAAGTCTATGAGGCGCGTGCGCTCGGCGCGGATGCCGTTCTTCTCATCGTGCGTATCTTGACGCCCGCACAGCTGAAGGAGCTGCTTTTCCTCACATGGAGTCTCGGCATGGACGCGCTCGTGGAGGTGCATGACCGCGCCGACCTTGCGGCGGCGCTCGAGACGCCGGCCGAGTTCATCGGCATCAACAACCGTAACCTCGTGACGTTCGAGACGAGCGTACAGACGACGATTGACCTCCTGCCGCATGCGGATAAAGAACGGACCATCATCAGCGAGAGCGGCATTTTTACGATCGAGGACGCCATACGGGTACGCGATGCGGGCTGCCGCGGCGTGCTCGTCGGCGAGGGGCTTGTCAAAGCGCCTGATGTCGGGGCATTTGCAAAAGAACTGAGTGGACTTGGGGCAAAGGAGCAATGATCTATGAGTAAAAAGGGAAGATTCGGCGCCTACGGCGGACAGTATGTGCCGGAGATCGTCATGCCCGCGCTGAACGAGCTCGAGGCGGCTTATCTCAAATATCGTGAGGACGAGGAATTCCGCGCGGAGTTCCGGAAGTATCTGACGAACTACGCGGGACGTCCGACGAATCTCTATTTTGCCGAACGCCTGACGAAGCACTACGGCAAGGCAAATATCTACCTGAAACGCGAAGACCTTCTGCACACGGGCGCGCACAAGATCAACAATGCGCTCGGGCAGGCGCTGCTCGCACAGCGCATGGGCAAGAAGCGCATCGTCGCCGAGACGGGCGCGGGGCAGCACGGCGTCGCGACGGCGACGGTCGCGGCGCTCTTTGGCATGGAGTGTCACATCTTCATGGGAGAGCTCGACGCCCGTCGCCAACGGCTCAATGTGTTCCGCATGCGGCTTCTCGGGGCGACGGTCATTTCCGTATCGAGCGGCACGGGCACGCTCAAGGATGCGACGAGCGAGGCGATCCGCTACTGGGCGACGAACATCACGGACACCTACTACGTCATCGGCTCCGCCGTCGGCCCGCATCCCTATCCGGAGATGGTCCGCGATTTTCAAAAGGTCATCGGCGAGGAGATTCGCGCGCAGGCGGCGGAGGAATTTCACGCAAAGCCCGACTACCTCGTCGCGTGCATCGGCGGCGGCAGCAACGCCATCGGGACGTTCTATGATTTCCGTAACGATGCGGACGTCAAGAAGTTCTGTGTGGAGGGCGGCGGACGCAGCGATGCGGACGGCGACAACGCCAAGACGCTCAGCGGCGCGGGAACGCCCGGCATCCTGCACGGCGCATACAGCTATCTTCTCCAGGACGATGACGGACAGGTCGTCGAGGCGTACAGCATCTCGGCGGGGCTCGACTATCCGGGCGTGGGTCCCGAGCACTCCTTCTTTAAGGACCAAGGCATCGTGACCTACGTCTCCGTGACGGATACGGAGGCGCTTGCCGCATTTCAAAGGCTCTCGCGCATCGAGGGCATTATCCCCGCGCTTGAGAGTTCGCATGCGCTCGCCTACCTCGAAACACTGATGCCGGAGACGAAGCCGGGCGAGAACGTCGTCGTTTGTCTTTCGGGACGCGGCGATAAGGATGTCCAGATGGTCGCCAAGGAGCTGGGGGAGGAGATCGCATGAGTGCACGGCTGAATGAAAAACTGGCGCAGCTCCGCGCGGCGGGGCGCAAGGGCCTCTACATCTACATCACCGCGGGCTGCCCGAGTGCTGAGGCAACTGTCGACATCGTGCGCCGCGCCGAGGAGGCGGGCGCGGATGTGATTGAGCTCGGACTGCCGTTTTCCGACCCGATGGCGGACGGCCCCGTCATCCAAGAGGCAAGCGTCATTGCGCTGAAGAACGGCATGACGCTGAAAAAAGCGCTCGAAGTCGTCAAGGAGATTCGGAAATACTCCGAGATCCCGCTCATCGGCATGGGCTATATCAATATGGTACATCACTACGGCTTTGAAAAGTTCGTCGAAGACTTCGGCGCGGCGGGCATGGACGGCGTGATTCTCCCCGACGTCCCGCATGAGGAGTCCGCGGAGATGCGCGCCGTCTGTGCTGCGCATGACTTCACGCTGACCGAGTTCATCACGCCCGGCACGACCGAGGAGCGCATGGCGGAGACGTGTAAGGACGCGGCCGGATTCGTCTACTGTGTCTCAAACTACGGCGTCACGGGCGTCAAGGAAATCGACTACTCCGTCATCGGCCGCGTCTGCAAGGCCGCGCGCCGCTATACGGATGTGCCGCTCGCCATCGGATTCGGCATCGGGACCCCCGATGCGGCCGTCCGCGCCGCCCGGCAGGCGGACGGCGTCATCGTCGGCAGCGCCGTCGTGAAGTGCATCATCGAGGGCGACATCGACGGCGGTATCCGTCTCATCGCCGACATGAGGAAAGCGTTGGACGACGCGTAACGATAGCAATAAAGGGGCATCCGCTCATCTCTGAACGGGTGCCCCTTTGTTGTGGATGATAAATATTTTGTATTGAAATACATTAAAAATAAACAAAAAAGGAACAGGAAATTTTGAATAAATATTGAATTATAAGCTGGAGGAGGATTCGCATGACAAAACCGTATCTTGCTCATATTCGACGGAATTCCTCGGGAATAGAACAGACAATTTATGCGCATTTACATCGTGTTGCCGACCTTATGTCGGCATCTGCCGCAAAGATGGGGCTTTCCTCGACGGCACGGCTCATCGGTATACTGCACGATTTAGGGAAATGCAGCGAGGCGTTTGCGGACTATCTTTCTTGGAGTCATGCGCATCCCGGGGACTACAGCCGTCGGGGAACGGTAGACCATTCCTCGGCGGGCGGGCAGCTGCTCATGCAGCGTTACGGCGGAAAAAGTGATGACAAACAGCTTGTCATTGAAATTGCGGCGCTTGCGATATTTTCTCATCACACGGGACTTTTGAATTATATTGGTGAACATGGGCTGATGAATGCTTCCGGCAGAGAAGATGCCTATACATTTTCACGTCGGATGGATAAGGCGGATATACTGACTGGCGTTAACCTTGGATATTTTTTTGAAAATATTATCTCGGAAGAGGAGTTGGATAACCTCTTTGCAGAGGCGGTCCATGAGCTATCTGCATTGGAGGAGCAGATACAAAAACAGAAATCGGATGAGGAGTATTTTTTCTACTGGGGGATGGTCGTTAAGATTCTTTTTAGTATGCTCGTAGATGCGGATCGATTGGACAGCGCGGAGTTTGAATTGGACGATAGCCTGACATGTGCATGGGATACGGAGAGCCTTTGGGAGGAGTTCTCCGCAAAGCTCGAAAAGAAGATTGTGGGTTTTCCCATATCGCGGGAAGAAAAGGCGAAGAAGATTGCAACGCTACGCCAAAGGATCAGCGACGACTGCCTGCATGCGGCGGAGCAGACGCCGGGCATCTATCGGCTTACCGTTCCGACGGGCGGCGGCAAGACGCTTGCAAGTATGCGGTTTGCACTCGCACATGCAAAGCGCCGGCATAAGAAGCGAATTATCGTTGTGATACCTTACACATCTATCATCGACCAAAATGCGAAGGAGATTCGTGAGATATTTGACAGGGACGAGGCGATCCTAGAGCACCACTCCAATGTCGTCTCAGAGGAGGATAACGGGGAAGATACGGAGTGTATGGATTGGCGGCGCATCCTAACGGAGCGCTGGGATGTCCCCGTGATATTTACGACGCAGATGCAGTTCCTCAATACGCTTTTTTCCGGCGGAAACAGTTCCATAAGAAGACTGCACGCGCTGCAGGACAGTATATTGATATTTGACGAGATACAGACGCTGCCTGTGAAATGCACATATCTGTTCAACTTGGCAATCAATTTTCTCAAGGATTTCTGCCGGACGACGACGGTGCTGTGTACGGCGACGCAGCCGCCGCTGGAACAACTGGATTTCCCGATTGGTGCGGGGAAGAACGCCGAGCTGACAACGGATATATCGGAGACGTTCGAGGCGTTTCGCCGCGTGCACATCGAAAATTGCTGCCGCGACGGAGGCAGCTCTGTGGAAGATATTGCCGCGGCGATTTGCAGGAGCGCGGAGGAGGAAGGCGATGTGCTCTGCATTGTGAATCTCACAAAGCAGGCGAGAGAACTCTATCAGGCGGTATCCGAGATAGCGCAGGACTCTGATATAGAGATTCGCACGGTACACCTAAGCACGAAGATGTGCCCCGCACATCGTAAGAAAGTCCTCGCAGAAGTACGGGAGGAACTCAGGTGCCGCAAAGAACATCCCGAGAGACGGCTCATCTGCATCAGTACGCAGCTCGTCGAGGCCGGCGTGGATGTTTCGTTCCCCGTCGTCTATCGTGCGCTCGCAGGATTTTCCTCCATTGCGCAGGCGGCGGGGCGGTGTAATCGACACGGCGAGTTGGCGCAGGGGATTGTGCGCATCTTCGCATTTACTGATGAAAATCTCAGCCGACTTGAGGATATACAAGCGGGACAAAAAATTGCGCGCGTACTGCTGTTTGAGAAGGAGGCAGATGTGCTTCTCTCGCCTCAGGTTATGGATGAATACTTCCGTAAATTTTATAAAGAGCAAATAGAAAGCCGCATGCGCTATCCGCTGCATGACGGGAATACCTTGCTGGATCTCTTATCGGTCAATCGTGCGGGGGTGGGCGTATGCAATCAACGCGGAGACAAGTTAAATACCGGTTTTGCTCACGCATTTCATGATGCAGGCCGGGCATTTGAAGTCATAGATTCTCATGCAGAGGCCGTACTGGTGCCTTACGGCGCAGGAAAGGAGCTGTTGCTTGCATTTGATGCGAAAAGTGAGGATAAGAGACTGTTTTATAGGAATATGAAACGAGCGCAACAGTACATGGTGAACCTTTTCTCTTATGAAATAAAAAGATTTTCCGGTATGGGCGCCGTCTGGAGGACAGAGAGCGGGGTGATTGCGCTGCGCGAGGAATATTACGATAAGGCATTGGGCGTGCAGTTCGAGGAGCAGCAGAATGCGTACTGCATGATTTAAGGAGGTGATATGATGAGAAATGGAATCGAGTTCCAAGTATATGGAAGGATGGCGCTGTTTACTGACCCCATCACGAAGATTGGCGGTGAACGATCCTCGTACTCTGTGCCGACCTATCAGGCGCTCAAGGGCATCACGGAGAGCATCTATTGGAAACCTACGATCTTTTGGGTGATTGACGAGGTGCGGGTGATGCATCGCATAGCCACACAGTCGCGCGGGGTAAAGCCGTTAAAGTACGGCGGCGGTGGAAATGACCTCTCCGTCTACAAATATCTGAGCGACGTTTGTTATCAAGTGCGTGCGCATTTTGAGTTCAATACGCATCGCAAAGAGCTTGCGGGCGACAGGGATGAGCACAAGCACCACAATATCGCAAAGCGTATGGTGGAGCGCGGCGGACGCCGCGACATCTTCCTCGGCACGCGGGAATGTCAGGGCTATGTCGAGCCTGTGGCGTACGGCAGCGGGGAGGGGTACTACGACCATGCAGGCGAGATGCCGCTCGGCACGATGTTTCACGGATTTAACTATGCCGACGAGACCGGAGGCAACATGCTTCAGGTACGTCTATGGCAGCCGATTATGAAGGACGGCGTGCTCTGTTTCCCGCGTCCCGAGGAATGCACCCTTGTCCGTGATGTGCGCAAGGTAACGACCAAGCTGTTTGATAAGAACAGCGTTACGTTCGCAGAGCAGGAACTAAAAGAATTGGAAGGAGGGCGTCTATGAGCTGGATAGAGCAGTTGGTACAAACTTATAACGAAAACGAGCAGTTTGCCGGCAGCGTCGGCCTTGACGGCATGAAGGCGCTCCTTCCTCCCGTTGGGCATATCGTGCAGAATGCCTTGATTGAGATGACATTGAGCGGAGACGGACGGCTCATTCATGCCGAGGTTGTGTCGGATAAGGGGGTGCAGCCGACGCTCATTCCCTGCACGCCGGATTCGGCGTCGCGGACGTCCAGCCCGTCGCCGCACCCGCTGCATGACAATCTGTCCTACATCGCGCGGGATTATCATGCGTTCGTGCCGGCGAAGAAAAAAGATCAGAAAAGCGCCTACGAGCAGTATAAAGAACTGCTGGGCGCATGGGCGCAGTCGGAGGACGCTGACCCTAAGGTATGCGCTGTTTACCGTTACATTACGGAGCATGATGCAATTCACGATTTGATTGCAAAGAAGGTGCTCTATTGTAACGACAAGGGAGAGATTCTTCAAAAGTGGACGGATAAGGAACACGAAAAACCGCCGATTTTTAAGGCTGCTGCCGGCGACGTACTGAAATCGATGGTGCGGTTCCGTGTGGAGCTTGACGGCGACGATTGTCCGGAACTTTGGAGAGACACCGACCTGCAAAAGAAATACCGGCAGTTTTTTGCGCATCACTTCTCCGATATGGAGCAAAAACTCTGCTATGCGACGGGGAAGATGCTCCCCGTGACGGACAAACACGGAAAGGGCATTCGGTTCGCGGGAGACGGTGCGAAAATCATTTCCTCCAACGACAGCCAAGGCTTTACATTTCGCGGTCGGTTTGCCGATGCGGATGAGTGTATCTCCATCGGTTATGAGACCTCGCAGAAAGCGATGAATGCGCTTATGTGGCTCATTCGCAATCAGGGCTACATCGTTGACGGGCGCGTATTCCTCGCATGGGGGCGGCATGCGCAGGAAATCCCCTCCGCATTCGACGATACGGCAAGGATGACACGCCGGCGCCGGGCAGCAGACGCGGCGCCTTCGATGCCTGTCACGATGGAGGACTGGGCTGCGTCCATGAAGCGCACGCTGGACGGCTATCGCGCGGAATTCAAACGAACGGAAAAGAGCCGGGTCAATGTCATGATTCTCGATGCGGCAACGCCGGGACGACTATCCATCTGTTATTATGACGAGATGGCGGGCGAGGACTTTATCGAGCGTATCGGAAAATGGCATGGATGCGGTTGTTGGCGTCAGCATAGATATGACGAGAAGAAAAAAGCCTATTCCGACGCTTTTTATTTCGGTGTGCCAACACCGAAACGATTGGTCGAAGCCTGTCACGGAGAAAATATTGGCGACAATCAATTAAAAATGGAGCTGGAACGAATATTTTACGCCATTGTGCAGGGGCGCGCATTGCCGCTCGATATGGCGAAAATGGTGCTGAGCAGGACGGTGAAACGAGCAGCTGTTGAGAAGTATGATGACTGGCGTGGCGGACTCTTAGAACCGGCATGTTCCATCATCTGCAACCGGCTCAATCACATAAAGGAGGAATATACTGTGGCGCTTGACGAGGAGAAGAAAGACAGGTCTTATCTGTTCGGCAGACTGCTTTCCATCGCGGACCAGATGGAGCGAGCGACATTTAGCTTGGAGGAGCGTGCGAGCCGCACGACCAATGCGATGCGCTATATGGAAATCTTTTCGGTTCGTCCGGCATCGACATGGATGACGCTACGGACAAAACTGCTGCCGTATCAACAGAAAAGGGAACGGTATGGAGGGAAGGAAAGAAAGCTGATTGATAAAATCTGTTGGCTGTTCGACGACCAGGATTTTAGTTCCGATGTGCCGCTCGATGTGAAGTTCCTGTTGGGGTTCTCTTGTCAAAATTATGCAATGGAACTTGAACGGCAGGAAAATCGGCAGAAAGCGGAAGAGAAGAGAGAGGAGAATGTATAATGGCTGCACTGACAAATAAAATCGACTTTATCGGGTTCGTCGTGGTGGACCATTCCAACCCGAACGGAGACCCCTTGAACGGCAACCAACCGCGTACGGACTATGACGGCTACGGAGAAATCTCCGACGTATGCCTCAAGAGAAAGCTGCGCAACCGATTGCAGGATGCGGGAGAGACGATTCTCGTCCAGTCCAACGAGCGCGTGGACGACGGCTGCGACAGTATCCGTTCGCGTGTCGAGGGCAATCCTGCGATGGAAAAACCGTTGAAAATGAAGGATAAAGAGAAGGGGCGTATTCGTCTCATTGCGGAAGAAGCTGCGAAGGCATGGTTTGACGTCCGCGCATTCGGACAGGTATTCGCGCTCAAGGCAGGCACCGGTGTGGATGCAGTCTCCGTCGGTGTCCGCGGCCCCGTGACCATTCATACGGCGGTCAGTCTTGACCCAGTCACCATCACAGGCGTTCAGATTACGAAGAGCGTGAATAACGAGCCGGGGGATAAGAAGGGCTCGGATACCATGGGCATGAAGTACCGTGTGGACTTCGGCGTTTACAAAGTGCAGGGGAGCATCAATGTCCAACTTGCCGAAAAAACAGGATTCAGCGAGGAGGATGCGCGCAAGGTTAAAGAGGCCTTGCTTACGATCTTTGAGAACGACGCCTCGTCGGCACGCCCCGAGGGCAGCATGGAGATGAACCGGTTCTACTGGATTGAGCATCACAATAAGACGGGAGCCGCCTCAAGCGCAAAAGTGCATCGGAGTGTCGAAGCGCATAAAAAAGACGGCGTGGACATGCCGAAGTCTCTCGAGGACTATACGTTTAACGACAGCGCGCTCTACGCGCTCAGCGGCGTTCGTATCGAGAAATATATCGAGGGCAGTAAGGTCGAGTGATATGGGCTATGCGGAGGAAGACTATCTGCAGCTCTCGGAGATTCAGCATTATGCCTTTTGTCCGCGCCAATGGGGGCTGATTCATCTCGAGCAGCACTGGCAGGAGAACGTATTGACCGTTGAGGGCAATGCCCTGCACGAAAAGGCGCACGATGAGGACATCAAGGAAAAGCGCGGCGGTAAAATCATCGTGCGCGGCATGCGCGTGGCGTCCGGTCGCCTCGGCATCTCCGGCGCATGCGACGTCGTCGAGTTCCATGCGGATCCCGCAGGCGTCGCGATTCCCTCTTATGCAGGACGGTATCGTGTCGTCCCCGTCGAGTACAAGAGAGGAAAGCCGAAGGAAGGGAATGAGGATGTGTTTCAGCTGACATTACAGGCGCTCTGCCTTGAGGATATGCTCGCGGCGGAGATTCCCTTCGGTTTTCTCTACTACGGGGAGATTCGCCGGCGCGTTAAGGTCGAAATCTCAGATGAGCTGAAAGCGCAGATTCCCCTTTTGGTTGCACAGATGCGCCGGTATATTGAACGCGGTCATACGCCCGTTGTAAAACGGAGAAAAGGCTGCGCCAACTGTTCCCTGAACACCGTCTGCGTTCCGAAACTGAAACGCCTCGGCTCGGCAAAACGGTATTTGGAGAGGAGGCTCGCCGAAGGATGAAACCGCTCCTCAACACGCTTTATGTCAATCAAGACGAAGCATATCTTGCGCTCGACGGAAACAACGTCGTCGTTCGCCGCGAGAATAAGGAACTAGCCCGCTTTCCGCTCCATAACTTTGAGCAGATTACGACCTTTGGCTATACGGGAGCGAGCCCTGCGCTCATGAGAAAATGTGCCGAGGACAACATCGCGCTGACGTTCATGACGCCGGAGGGACGGTTCCAAGCGCGCGTCATCGGCAAGACCAACGGCAACGTTCTTTTGCGTAAAGAACAGTATCGGCGTGCGGACATCGAGGAGGAATCTCTGCCGCTTGCGCAGAACTTTATCCTTGGGAAGATTTATAATGCCCGTTGGACCATCGAGCGCATACGCAGAGACCATACGATGCGGATTGACGAGGAGAAATTCCGGCATATCAGTGAATTTCTCCAAACGTCGTGCCGCGAAGTGATGAAGGTGCGGGATTTAGAAGAGCTGCGCGGCGTGGAAGGGAAGGCGGCTGTTCAGTATTTTTCCGCGTTTGACGATATGATTCTTAAACAAAAGGAGGAGTTCTTCTTCACGGAGCGCAACCGCAGACCGCCGCTTGACAACATGAACTGCCTGCTGTCCTTCCTCTATGCACTGCTCATGAACGACGTTGCATCAGCGCTGGAGGGCGTCGGACTGGATTCCTACGTCGGCTTTCTGCATCGCGACCGTCCGGGGCGGCAGTCGCTTGCGCTCGACATGATGGAAGAACTCCGGCCGACGGCGGACCGCACGGCGTTTTCGATGGTCAATACGAAAAAGATTTGTGGTAAGGACTTTAAAACCGAGGAGAGCGGCGCCGTCCGGCTCACGGATGACGGGCGCAAGAAAATTCTTGAAGCGTGGCACGCACACAAGGAGACGAGCATCACGCATCCCTTTATGGAGGAAAAGGTGAAGTGGGGGCTTGTGCCGCATGTGCAGGCCATGCTCCTCGCGCGCCTTCTGCGCGGCGAACTCGACGCCTACCCGCCGTTCCTATGGAAGTAGGAGAATATCATGTATGTTTTGATTACCTACGATATCAAAACCGTTGATGCCGAAGGGAGGAGACGCCTGCGGCAGGTTGCGCGGAAATGCCGGGCATATGGACAGCGCGTGCAGAACTCCGTCTTCGAGTGCAAAGTAGACCCAACGCAGTGCAAACAGTTGGAACTCGCCCTGCTGGACATCATAGACCTGCAGGAAGACAGCCTTCGGTTTTATTTTCTCGGGAAGGATAAAGAGCCGAAGGTGAAGTATTACGGTACCAAAGAGTCTTACGACTTGGAGGCGGCAGTTATCATCTGAGCGGTTCTTTACGAGTGCGAAGGTGAAGTGAACAGAAAATAGCATGATAAAATATAGGCGGAAGAATCGTGCCAAAGGAGGGGCGTGGGACGAACCGCCGAGAAAAATCGTATTTGTGGCGAGTAACACCCATAAATACGTGGCAAAAGGCTCCCTTTGTGGGACCGTTTGCTGTCGCGCCCCGCACGGGGCGCGTGGATTGAAACT
>NZ_JH992902.1:2021877-2065801 GCF_000315545.1 Selenomonas sp. F0473
CGTCGCGCCCCGCACGGGGCGCGTGGATTGAAACCTCACTCAATATGCGACGGCGGCGGGGCGCATGGATTGAGCCTACGCTTCGGATACCGTGCAGATATGTATGGCATACAAAAAGTCCGCAGCGGCATAGGATTGTCTACTGCGGACTTTTTGTATTGCAAGAGGTATGTTATTTTTTTAACGTAACTGTGTCAATGACCATACCGTCCGCCGTCTCACAGGTAATATGCAGCTGCTTAGCGTCGGCTTCCATGTAGAGGTAGTTTGACGGAGCGGGATTCGGTGCAGCTGCGAGATCGTAGGATTCGGCGGGGACATCGAAATACTGGTTGCCGGCAGGCCCGGCGAGGAGGTAGAGCGTGCCGTTTGGATCCGTTTGGTAGGAGCGGATTTGCCGTCGGCGGTAGGTGTGGATATGCCCCGAGATTACAAGGTCGATGCCGAGTGCGTCAAAGGCGTCCATAAAGACACGCCCCACATCGCTGATGCCGCTGTTGGCACCTTGTTCAGGCTGATAGTCTCCATAGGCGAGGATATCCTTGTGCATAAGTACGAGCCGCCACGGCGCATGGGAAGCGGCCGCATCGCGCATCATCCAGGAAAGTTGTTCATGCTTCAGTTGATCGCCGCGCGCACCAAGTTCTAGGAACTGTGTGTCTAGGACAATACAGTGGACAAGGCCGACGTCAAAGGAGTAATAATGTCCTCGGAACGCCGCACTTTCATTGCCAGGCAAGGCGAACGTATGCAGGTAGCGCTGCGGCGGTTCTGCCGTCCATTGGAGGCCGTAATATTCATGGTTGCCGAGAACAGGCACATGGATATGACGGGCAAGCGGATCTCCCACGCCCTCCATCGCGGAGAAAAAATTCTCCCAGTGCCATGTAGATTCACCGTTGTCTACAAGGTCGCCGACAAGCGCGGCGAAGTCGGCGTTCGGGTGCCTCTGCCATGCGGCTTGATAAAGACTTTGCCAGGTATTGTAACTTCCTCCGCATTGACTGTCGCAAAAAAATAGGGCATGTGCGACGTTGCGCGAGGCCATAGGAACGAGAGGCATCCATTCTGTGACGCCGCTCTCAGATGCCGTGCGAAAGGAAAGGCCGTGCGCGGGGACCGGAATCTCCGCATGGTAGATGTACTGTACGCTCCCGTCCATTGCAAAGTAGGTATAGGCGGGGAAATAGATATCCGTCTGCGCATGGGCGTTCGTGCGTCGCACTTCGACGCGCGCATCCGTGAGGAGGCGCGGGCTGTCCCACTGGATCATACGCGCGCGGCCGGGATCACGTGTGACGATCTGCCGCAGATGCCGTACGTCATGCGTATGCGCCTCGGCGCCGGGGGATGAAAAGAGACCGCCGAACCCCATAGAGAGAATGGTGCTCGCAGCGGTCTGCAGAAAGTGCCGGCGCGTCATTGGACGTCCTCCGCAGGATGGGATTTTTGTGCTTCCGCCTGCATGACGCGTTTTTCATAGCGCCACGCGCCCGCGATGAGGCCGACGGCACAGAGAATGACGACGACGAGACGGGTGTGATCCTCCTGCTGCACGATGAGATCGTGACCAATGATGGCTTCGATCCCCGTCGAGGGAAATTTCCCCACAAACGACGCGATCATGTAGTCCCGCAGGCGAATCGAAGAGAGGGCGCCGATCGCGTTCAGCAGCGCGGACGGGACATAGGGGATCATGCGCGCAATCAGCATGACGAAGAAACCTTTGCTCCCGCTGTACCGATCGATTTTGGAAAGAAACGGACTCTTCGCGATGACCTTCTCCGCCGCATCACGGAAATAGAAACGCATGAGCAGGAACGCGACGGTGACGCCGACCGTTTCCGCCGCACAGGAGAGGATGATGCCGGGCACGATGCCGAAGAGCATCACATTTGCGGTCGAAAAGATGATCGCAGGCGGAAAGCCGAGGGTATTGACAAAGAGCGTGAGAAAAAACGCAAAGACCGCCGCCCATTCTCCATAGCCCCGGATGTATTCGACCGTCGCGGAGATGTCGCCGCGTGCCAGCAACGCAAAGAGCTCGGGGAGGAATCCCGGGGCCGCGAGGTGGATGACGGCAAAGAGCAGGCCGATCGCGCCCGCGGCGCCGACCTTGATCACGCCCATGCCTATGTTCCGTTTCAAATAAATACCTCCTAGGTCGTGAGTACCATTGCGATTGCGCCGAGGATCAGCGCGATGCTGAACCCCTGCATCGCATTGGCGATACTCGTCCCGTATGTACCAGCACAGCGGCGGATAATCTTACGCAGCTCAAAGACGAGGAAGGAGAGACAAAAGAAGACGAGCGAAAGATCTCCCTCCGTATACCCGTAGGCGAGGATCAGAGAGGACAGCACTAGGCCGGTCTGTTCGCCGCGTGAAAAGATGCGTTCCGGTTCCCGTTCATGGTCGCGTGCATCGATATCGGCACGGGTCAGCGGGATGCCCATCTCGTCCGTCTTTTCCTGATCGCGGTCAAACCAGCGATAATGAAATCCCATGCGGTCTCACCTCCTGTACGGTCAATGGATGCCGCTTTTAATTGGCAATTCTGCGCTGTGCGGGCTTTGTATTCGACGCTTTCGGTATATCGGACCGCATATTAGGCTTTTTGACGGTCGGGGGCGTCGGATGTTTCGCTTGCGGGGGCTGCGGCGGAGGCGTTGGTTTTGGCGTCGGCGCCTTCTGTACGGAAGGCGTCGGATGGGACGGGCGCGCGCCATTCTTACGGCGTGCCTCTTCCATGCGCGCGCGCGCCCGGGCGAGCTGCCGTTCCTTATCCTCGCGCTCCCGCTGCGCGATACGTGCGCGTTCTGCGGTCAGTTCCTCCGAGCCGTAGTAGGCGCGCGCCTGTTCTACGACCTCGGGCAGCTGCGTATAGAGATAGCGGCCGGGGCAGGCGGTCGCGCTGAGGTCGCGGTGCCCGAATATCGTCTGTTCCCATACGGGATCAAACTGATAGACCGTGCAGAGCGAGGCGATCAAATGTGCGGCGGCCGTCTTTTGCGCCTCCGTCGGCATTGCGGTTTCAAAATTCCCTACGATATTGATGCCGACCGTGTGGCGGTTTTCTCCGTAAACATGTGCGCCGACGGTGCCGAGGGGGCGTCCCTCCTCGATGGTGCCGTCCTTGCGGATGAGGAAGTGATAGCCGATGCCCGCCCAGCCGTTGTTCAGATGCCATTGGTGGACCGTCTCGGCCGAGACGTCGTCGTTCGTACTGCCGATGTGGTGAATAACGAGACTGTTCGTGAAAAAACGGTTTTCGAGTGCGCCGAACTTCAGATGCGTCGGGCGAATGGAAACGCCGGGCAGCACCGTCGGGATGTACCACGACGCCTCGGCGACGGAGGGAAAGAAGGGGAGGGCGGCGGCGCCGATACCGACGAGTGTCAAGCGGCGTAAAAAGTCTCTACGATTCATGAGGGATCTCCTGATAGGTATACGTTTGGCGACTGAGATGGAGCTCCGCGTCATGAACAGCAAAAAGGGTCGATCGGTGTCCGACGCTGATGATGCTTGCGGCGGGGAGTTCCCGGTTGAGTATATCATAAAGCGCGCGTTCGCGCGGTTCGTCTAGGGCGGAAGTTGCTTCATCGAGGAAAATCCAGTCGGGACGGATGAGCAGGATGCGCGCAAAAGCAAGGCGCTGCTGCTCGCCGAGCGAGAGGATGCGGCTCCAATCGTCCGCCTCATCCAGCCGCGCGGCGAAGTGCTCCAGCCCGACGAGACGAAGGACGCGCGCCGTCTCCTCGTCGTTTTCCGCACGCGCGCGCGGGTAGAAGAGGGCGCGGCGGAGCGTGCCGAGCGGCAGATAGGGGCGCTGCGGGAGGAACAGCCGGCGCATATGCTGCGGGAGGGTAATCGTCCCGCTGCCGTAAGGCCATATGCCTGCGAGCGTACGCAGGAAGGTACTCTTCCCCGCGCCGGAGACCCCGGTGACGAGCACGCGGCTGCCGGGCGGCAGCGTGAGCGTACAGTCGGCGAGAAGTTTTGCGCCGTCGGGCAGGGCGATGGAAAGCCGGTCCAATGCGAGATCGGGAGCACCGCCTTCTATGCGCCGGATTTCTCCCGTCGCCTGCGCCGCGCCTTCCATATGCTCCGTGAATCCGCCGAGTCGATGGAGCACCGCAGCGAGCTGCGCGACGGAATCGTAGGAATCGACGAAAAATGACAGCGCGCCCTGCACGCGGTCGAATGCGGTCATGGTCTGCATCAGTCCGCCGAGCGCGATCTCGCCGGCATAGTAACGCGGCGCCGCCATGATGAGCGGGAAGATGATCGCAAGCTGGCCGTAGCCGTTGACATAGAAATTGAGCAGTTTCGTCCGGCGCATCAGCCCCCAGTAGTTCTTGATGACATTTGCAAAGTATTCTCTGAAGCCGATTGACTCCGCGCGTTCGCCGCGGTAAAATGCGATGCTCTCGCTGTTTTCGCGGACGCGCATCATGCTGAAACGGAAGTCCGCCTCATAGCGCTGCTGGTCAAAGTTCAGCCGGATGAGTTTTCGTCCGACCGCGTGCGCGAAGCAAGTGCCGAGTCCGGAGTAAATGAGCGACAGCCAGAACATGTAGCCGTAAATCACGAATTCCCTGCCGCCGACAGGGACGGTAAGCGCCCCAGAGAGATTCCACAGCACGACGCCGAACGCGCCGAGTGTCGTCAGCTGGCGCAGGATACCGATGAGGAGCGTCAGCGTCAGCGATACGAACTGATTGATGTCCTCGCTGATACGCTGATCCGGATTGTCCGTGTCGCTGTGCAGGACCTGCAGCCGGTAGTAAGTCCGGCCGCGCATCCAACGGGAGAGATATTGTTCCGTCATCCATGTCCGCCACTTGATTGTCAGCATTTGCCGCAGATAGATCGCATAGACGGCGATGAAGATATGGAGCATCGCCAATACGGTGAACTCGCCGATAAGCGGCCAGAATGCCGCCCATTCATAAGCTTGCAGGGCGTCATAGAAGACGCGGTACCAGTCGTTGATGCGGACGAGTATATAGACGATCGCAAGGTTCAGCGCAATGACTGCGGCAAGAAGCCCGCGCGCCCTCCATTTCTCCTCTGAGCTCCAATATCCTTTGAACAGCTGCCAAAAGGCGCGCGGCAGGGATGATTTCAATCCGAATCCTCCTTATAAAAAAGAACGGATATCATTATAGTATTTTTTTGTATGTACTGCAAGGCGTTGGCGGCGGTATAAAGATTTTTAATGAAATCCGATTTCATTGACGCGCGATAAAAATTATAGTAAGATAGATACCAAATATGGGATGGCAGGGGTGCCATCAAGCTCCGGCGATGGAAAGGAAAAGTGGCGTTTATGGATTATATTTCTCAGGGGTTGCACTTTTTTCATCAAGGCGGTACGGTTATGTACTTCCTGCTTGCGGCGTCTCTGTTTGTCGTATTCATCGGCATTGAGCGGGCGCTCTACTTTGCGCGGGCGGATGCGGGGCGGAGTTTTGCCCATACGTTCATGCTGCATATCGCAAACGGCCAGTTTAAGGAAGCCGTTCAATTGACCGAGGCAAAGCGCGGATCGATATCGGATATTCTGTTCAGCGCGATCTCGAAGAACAGCAAGAACTCGCGCAAGATGAACTCCTATATGGAGGTCCAGTCCGGCATCGCGCTGTCGAAGTTCCGCAACCGTCTCTACTATCTGAGCGTCATCGTCACAATGGCGCCGTTGCTCGGTCTGCTCGGCACCATCAGCGGTATGATCTCGACGTTTAGTGTGTTCAACCTCGATGCGGGGGATCCGACCGCCATCACGGGCGGCGTCGGCGAGGCTCTGATCGCGACGGCGATGGGCCTTTGCGTTGCAATTATCGCGCTCGGCGTACACGCTTATTTTTCCCAGCGCATTGAGAATATCGTCACGGATATGGAGATGTGTTTCTCCGTCGCGGAGAATAACCGCATCGAACTCGCGCGTGCCGCAGGAGTCAAGGGCGTTCTGGAGACATCCGTTCACGCCGACGGATCGACGGAAGGTGATGAGGCATGAGACTGCGCGACAGAAGGGCGTTTGTAAAGCCCGAGGTCATGATCATCCCGATGATCGATATCATGTTCTTCCTGCTCGTCTTCTTCATCATGAGTACGCTCTATATGGTGAATCTGAAGACCGTGGACGTCAACCTGCCCAAGGCGCAGACGGCGCAAACCCAGCTCAACGTAACCTACCTCGTCACCGTGCGCAAAGACGGCACGCTTTGGCTGGAGGACAAGCAGATCGACGAGACGACGCTCCTGCGCCGTGCGCGCGTGGAGAGCCAAAAGAATCCGAAATTTGCCGTCGTTGTCCGTGCGGACGGGGATATGAACTACAGCGGCGTCATGGAACTGCTCGATAAATTCCGCAAGGAAGGAATTACGCGTTTCGGACTTGCCGCCGAATAATGAAATACGATATTAAATTAAAAGAGGCGCCGTACCGATGCGTTCAAATCGCTCGGTGCGGCGCCTTTTTGTCGGGGTATCCGTGCCCGTACCCTACGCGCTATGGCGGTGTGGACTGCGAGCTGCTCCGGGCGTAATTACGGAGAGCGCACCGGAACTTGCGGCGCGGATGTCAGGCGAATCTCAAAGGTACGCGGCCACGGGAAGTATGCCGCGATATTGTTCCGTCGGACGTACAGACGCATATCGCCGACGTAGAAGGGGGCGCGGAAGGCCGGCGTCGCTTCATAGGAACGGAGGCGGCGGCCAAGGTCATGCGCAAGCAGATCGTTCGCCCAGCGTGCGTTGCGCGTGAGATCGAGATCGGCGGTATTGGTATAGCCTGCGATATGCAGAGTGTCGTTCACCCGGTCAATGCTCTCCTTGAGATAAAACTCATCCTCCGCGATCCGCCCCGTGAGGAAGGAAAGATTGGCATAAACGGCGGATTCCCGATCTTCCTGCGAACGAGCCGCCTCTAATGCGCAGTGATAGAGCGCCGCCTCGGAGAGCGCCGTGCCGATGGCATTGCTCGCCGTATTCCATCCGGCATAAGCGGCAAGGGCGTTTATCGGGACGTTTTTTTGGACGAGTATGGGCAGCAGCGCCTCATCGGCGCGGAAATGGCGAGAGAGATCTGCGATTGCGATTTTTTTGTTCTGCGCGAGCATTTTTTTGACGGTGCCGGCAGTAGGCGCGCGAGAACCGAGCGTGTCGGCGTCGCTGTCGCCGGCCGATATGAAGAGCGTGATATCGGCATCCTCCGAGGTGCCCGATAAGGTGCAGCCGAGGAGCGCCGTTTTTTCGCGCGCCGTCTCGTCGTTGGAGATCGCCATGAAGGGGAATACGGCCGCGCCCATCGACGGCGCGGCATAGCGAAGTGCGACGCGCGGGGCGGAACCGCCGTGCGCAAGCAGATCGTCCGTTCCGATCCGTGCGAGCATAGAGAGGGCGATTTCATCGGCGCCGTGGACGATCATCACCCGATCGGCGGAGATGTTCTTTCGCGCCAGCAGGGCGGAGAGCTCCCGTTTTTTGAGATTACCGACAGAGTACGGTTCGCCGTCATCCTGCCCGAGAATCAGGCGCGCGAGCGTGCCTTCTTCTGTGAGTTCGATGAGCATAGCGGCGAGCGCCGTGCTTTCATCGAAGTGTGCGAGGTATTTTTCTAAATCTGCGTCGGTAAAATTCTCGTGCAGTCGCGTCATTTCATTAGAGTCGACGGGGCATCCTTCGCCCATCCGTCCAAGCAGACGCGCATAGGAGAGCAGCGCGCGCCGTGCACGCCAATCCTCGATACTGTCCTGCGGTACGGCGCGCGGCAGAATATAAAAGGCGTGGAGCGGAACATTCGGATGGGCGGAATGCAGGGCGCGCAGATACGCGGCCAGCGTTCCGATATCCTCCGCGGAGATATGCGCCTCACGTGCGGCGACGAGGCCGCCCGAGAGGAGCTGATCTATGGAGAGAATCACGGCAGACGATTCGCCCGTGTGTGCGCCGAGCCATGCGCGCAGCGCCGCCGTATTGCCGGGCCGCGTGTAGTAGTCCATAGATTCCGACGGCGGCGTGAGGATTTCGCGCCCGATGATCTTTCCGCCGTTTATGACGAAGTCCGTACAGGGCGGGCGTGTGTCGAGAGGGACGAGGAGGATGGGGCGTCCCTGTGTCGCCGACACAGCCGACACCGAACGGCCGTCGACATCCGCGGGGCTCGGATGCAGGACGCACCGGAAGAAGAGTACGGCGCCGATCAGCATGAATATGATTGCCGGATACGGTTTGCGCATGGCTCATCCTCCTTTCCCTGTTGTCTCGCACAGTATAGCATAGAGCGCGCGGGCTGAAAAGGAATGAATTGCCCGGATGACGCGTGTCGTTTTATTTATGGAAAGGAAATAATCTTTATTTTGCGGGAGATGCACAATCGGGCGTCACAACAGGTTGAAATAAGGATGCGAGTTGTGGTAAAATAACAAGACCTATGGTAGAATACCGGGGGGAATACGATGCGGATCATCACGGGAAGTGCGCGCGGATGCCGATTAAAAGCGCCGACCGGGGAGGAGACGCGTCCCACGTCGGATCGCGCGCGCGAAGCGCTGTTCAGTATGCTCGGCAGCCGCGTGCCGGACGCGGAAGTATTGGACCTCTTTGCCGGAACGGGCGCGCTCGCACTTGAGGCCCTTTCGCGCGGCGCACGGCACGCCGTGCTGATCGATCGCGCGACGTATGCGATTCTCGCGGAGAATGCGTGCCGGACAAAACTTGCCGCGCATGCGGAGATCCGCCGCGGGGACGTATTCGGTCAGATGGCGGCGCTCGTGCGGGCGCGTCGGACATTTGATCTGATCTTCGCTGATCCGCCCTATGCGGCGGGAGATGGCGCGCGTGTCCTCGGGGCTGTGGAGCCTCTGCTCGGAACGGACGGGCTTTTTGTCCTCGAGCAGAGCGCGGGCGAAGTCGTCACGGAGCACACGGGGGCCCTCAGGCTCGTGCGCGAGCGGCGCTACGGCGCGGCGCGCATTTGCTTTTATGAACGGCGGGAGGTGCAGGGATGAGGCGGGCCGTTTTTGCCGGGAGCTTTGATCCCGTAACGACAGGTCATATCGATATCATCGAACGTTCGGCCGCGATGTTCGACGAGTTGATCGTCTGCATTTTTCATAACGTCCAAAAGGAAGGCTGTTTCCCCGTGGACGATCGCATCCGGTTTCTGCGCGAGGCGACGGCGCATATACCGAACGTCCGCGTGGACGTTTCTTCCGGGCTCCTGACGGACTATATGCGGCAGGAGCAGGCGCGCGTCGTTGTGCGCGGCCTGCGCTCGGTCAAGGATTTCGAGTATGAGGAAAACCATGCGGCGATGATTCGTCACCTCATGCCCGAGAGCGATACCGTCTTTTTACTGACCCGCCCGGACCTGACCTTCGTCAGTTCCTCGGGCGTTCGGGAACTCATCCGCTTCCGCGGGCCGGTGCAGGGGATTGTGCCGCCGTCGGTGGAACGGGCGGTTCTGAAGTTATATGGGAAACGTACGCAGTGATTTAAGCGCCGCAGGGCACAGGTAAAGGAGTTTATTTATGGCAGTAACGGATACGCTCAAAAAACTGGAAGATCTGGTGGCTGACGCCTCGCATTTTCCCTTTACGGATAAGGCGCTCGTCAATGACGACGAAATCGTGCACCTTGTGGAGGAGCTGCGTACGGATCTGCCCAAAGAACTGAACAGCGCGGCGCAGATTATGGCGGAGAAGGACAGCATTCTCGGCAACGCGCAGGAAGAGGCGAAGAACGTCCTCGAGACCGCGCACACACGCGCAAATCAGCTCCTTGAGGAGAGCGAGATCGTCATACAGGCGAAAGAGCGCGCACGCGCGATCATGCAGCAGACGCAAGAGCAGGCGCGCGATCTGATGGAGCAGACGCAGGCGAACGCCGCCCGTCTGCAGAGCGATGCCGACGCCTATGCCAATCAGGTGTTCGAGCAGCTCATCGCCCATGTCGGCAGTACGTTCAAAGGCGTGCAGCAGGCGGAGGCGGGACTGAACCAGGCAATGAACGTTCTCCGGACGGCTAAGGCGCAGATGAACGCGCCGCAGGAAGACGCGCAGTAATTTCAGACGCAGTGCGAAGCTCTATAAAAAACGCTCCTTGACAATGCGGAAAAGCATCGCTATAATGTGAAAGGTCATGCGTCATGATGAAATTAGACGTTGCCGCGGCGGCGTTTGCGCTCGGCGAGAGCCGCGCATTCGCCTTTGCGGCGGCACCTTCCTCTCTCGATATGGGGACGGACGCGCCGCGGTTCTGCGGCGATATTCACGTTGCGGGAACGGTGATGAACACGGGGCGGACGTTCCGTGTGGAAGGCCGCGTCACGGCGTGCAAGGCGTTCGTTTGCGACCGCTGCCTTGCGGAAGGCAGGCGGGACGTCGCGCATGATTTTTCTGAAGACTATGCGAAGACTACGGGAGAAGCGGACGAGTTTACGGTATTCGACGGCGACGAGATCGTCATCGATACGCTCGTGCGCGATACCCTCCTTGTGGCTGAGCCGCTGCGCGAGCTGTGTAAGTCTGACTGCAAGGGGCTTTGTCCGGTCTGCGGACAGAACCTGAACGAGGGGCCGTGCGGCTGCGATACGTTCGTGCCCGATCCTCGACTGGCGGCTTTAGAGAGCCTGCTAAGGAACGACTAAGGAGGTGTATCCCAAGTGGCAGTACCGAAGAGAAAAACATCGAAGGCGCGCCGTGACCGACGCCGCGCGAACTGGAAACTCGAGGCGCCGAACTATGTGTCATGCCCGCAGTGTCATGAGCCCAAACTCCCGCATCATGTGTGTATGGAATGCGGTTATTATGACGGAAAACCTGTGGCCGAGGCCGCTGAATGAGACCATTCTAAGCTGCTGTAAGAAGCCGATGCGCTTTTTGCGGCAGCTTTTTTATTTTTTTACCAATCCCCCCTTGCTTTTCTTTTTAGCACCTAGTATAATGCCTTTATACTGATAGCATCAGGTGCTAAAATTTACAGTAAAGGAGGGGCGGCGGCATGACCGAAAAAAAGCGGCGGCGCCAGGAGACGCTCGTCAAGGCCGTGCGCAAGGAACCTTTTCTAACCGACGAAGCGCTCGCAAAGAAACTCGGGGTCAGCGTGCAGACGGTGCGGCTGGATCGTACGGAGCTCGGCATTCCCGAACTGCGCGCGCGCGTGCGCACGCTCGCCGAGCATGCGCGGGAGAAGGTGCGCGCCATCCCTCATACGGAAGTCGTGGGCGACCTCCTATCGCTCGAACTTGGACATGCGGGAACGTCCGCGCTCAAGGTGACCGACGATCTGATCTTTGCCGATTTGGACGTCGCGCGCGGCACGGCGCTCTTCTCGCAGGCCAATTCGCTCGCGCTTGCGATCATCGATGCGCCCGTCGCGATGACGGGCGTCGCCAACGTTAAATATAAAGTGCCGATCCGCAAGGGCGACACGGTGATCGCGCACGCAGAGATCGTCAAGACCCGCGGCAATAAAATTTTTGTGTGGGTGAAGACCTACCGCGGGGAGCAGGAAGTGTTCCGCGCAAAATTTATTGTCGTCTCATTGGATAAGTAACGCAGAGGTCTCGTAGGAGAAGGGAGTGCAGGATGCGGATAGCGGTCGACGTGATGGGCGGAGATTTTGCCCCGAAGGAGATTGTTCGGGGCGCGCTGGATGCGGCGAAGAAATACGACTGCGAGATTGTTCTCGTCGGCGATGAGGAGAAGATCCGCACCGAGCTGCACGGAGAGAATATCGAAGCGCTGCGCATCTCCATCGAACATGCGGCCGATGTGATCGGTATGGACGAGCATCCCGCCGAGGCCGTGCGCACGAAGAAGAGCGCCTCCATCGTCGTTGCCACGCGTCTCGTCAAAGAGGGAGTATGTGACGCCGTATTCTCGGCGGGATCGACGGGGGCGGCCGTGGCCGCCGCGCAGCTCATCCTGCATCGGATCCGCGGCGTCGGGCGTCCCGCTATCGCAACGCCGATGCCGACCCCGGACGGCGTAACGCTGATGCTGGACTCGGGCGCCAACGTAGACTCGAAACCCGAGCATATCGTTCAGAGCGCGGTTATGGGGTCGCTTTACGCCCGGTACGTGTTCGGGGTCAAGAGCCCCCGCGTCGGCCTTCTCAACATCGGCGAGGAAGAGACGAAGGGGAACGAGCAGGCGAAGGAAACGTATCTGCTGCTTGCGGCCGAGCCGAATATCAACTTCTGCGGCAATGCCGAGGGACGCGATGTGCCGAAAGGAAATTTCGATGTTGTCGTTTGCGATGGATTTGTCGGCAATGTTGTGCTAAAATTTGCAGAGGGGCTCGCAAAGACCATTCTGGGTCTCATCAAGGAAGAGGTGCGCCGCGGCGGCTTGATGGCGAAACTGGGCGCGTTGCTCCTTGTGCCGACGCTGCGCCGTCTCGGCAAGCGGCTCGATGTCCGGGAGTACGGCGGCGCGCCGCTGCTCGGCGTCAGCGGCTGCTGTGTGATCGGTCACGGCTCCTCGGACGCAAAATCCATCGCGAGCGCCATCGGCGCGACGGTGGACTATGTCAACGGTAAGGTGCTGGAAGAGATACGCGATGCTCTGGCAAAGGAGGAGGGGTCGAATGCATCATAAGATCAGCGCGGGCATCCTCGGGACGGGGTATTACCTCCCGGAGAAGGTGCTGACGAACTTCGACCTTGAAAAGATGGTCCAAACGAGCGACGCGTGGATTGTCGAGCGCACGGGCATTCACGAGCGCCGCATTGCGGCCGAGGACGAGCCCGTCTCCGCGCTCGCACAGCGTGCGGCGGAGATGGCGCTGAAAGATGCCGGTATTGCCGCCGAGGACCTCGACCTCATCATCATGGCGACGCTCACCTCCGACCGTATCATCCCGGCGACGTCCTGCGTCCTGCAGGATCGCCTTGGGGCCGCACATGCGGCGGCATTCGATCTCTCGGCCGCGTGCTCCGGGTTCGTCTATGCCGCTTCGATTGCGGCACAGTTCATCGAAGGCGGCGTCTATCGGCATGTCCTTGTCATCGGCGGCGAGACGCTCTCGCGGGTCGTCGACTGGCAGGACCGCAACACCTGCATCCTCTTCGGAGACGGTGCGGGCGCCGCCGTATTCGGTCCCGTTGAGGACGGTTACGGCATCCGTGCCTTTGATCTCGGCAGCGACGGATCGGGCGGCGATACGCTCGACATCCCGTCGAGCGGGAGCCTTTGTCCCGTGACCCCCGAGACCATCAGGCAGCGTCTGACCTATGTGCATATGGACGGCAGGGCGGTTTTCCGATTTGCCACCAAAGTCATGGGCAAGACCGTAGAAACATCTCTCGCACGCGCGGGGATGCAGCGGGAGGAACTGGATTTCCTCGTACCGCACCAAGCGAATATCCGCATTATCCAATCGGCGGCCAAACGGCTCGCTATGCCGATGGACAAAGTTATTATAAATATTCATCGTTACGGCAATATGTCTGCCGCATCCATCCCTGTCGCCCTCGCGGAGGCGGCGCACGCGCATCAGTTCAAAAAGGGAGACAACATTGCCCTCGCGGGTTTCGGTGCGGGACTTACATGGGCGTCATGTATTATGAAGTGGGCGAAGGAGGAAAACGATTAATGTTTGAAAACAATCCGGTTTGCCAGATGCTTGGTATCAAGTATCCAATCTTCCAAGGCGGTATGGCGTGGATCGGCACAGCCGAGCTCGCCTCTGCCGTCTCAAACGCCGGAGGGCTTGGCCTCATCGGTGCCGGTCATATGCCGCCCGATGCGCTGCGCAGCGAGATTCACAAGGTCAAGGATCGGACGAAGAACCCGTTCGGCGTCAACGTTATGCTCATGAGTCCCTTTGTGAAGGAAGTCATGCAGGTTGTGCTCGAAGAGCGCGTTCCCGTCATCACAACCGGAGCGGGGAATCCCGGCGAGTATGTGCCCGCGCTCAAAGAGATCGGTTCGAAGGTCATTCCCGTAGTCGCCTCGGTTGCGCTCGCGCGCCGTCTTGTGCGCACGGGCGTGGATGCCGTGATCGCAGAGGGCACGGAGTCCGGCGGGCATATCGGCGAGATTACGACGATGGCGCTCCTGCCGCAGGTGGTCGATGCCGTGGATGTCCCGGTCATCGGCGCGGGCGGCATCGCAGATTCCCGCGGTATGGCGGCCGCTTTTGCGCTCGGGGCGAAGGCGATTCAGATGGGCTCGCGCTTCGTGCTCAGTGAGGAGTGCATCGCGCATCCGAACTATAAGAAAGCCGTACTTAAAGCAAAGGACCGCTCGACGGTTGTCACGGGACGTTCGCTCGGGCATCCCGCACGTGTGCTTCAAAACAAGCTTTCACGGAAATATGAGGAAATGGAAGCCGCGGGTGCCTCGCATGAGGAACTTGAACAGCTCGGCGTGGGCAGCCTGCGCCGTGCCACGCATGACGGCGACGTGGACAACGGCTCCGTCATGATCGGCGAGATCTCCGGGATGCTTTCGGACATCAAGCCCGTGAAGCAGATCATCGAGGATATTGTCGGCGGACTTCCGAGCGCCGTGGACGCGGCGCGCAGCACCTATCAGTGAGGTGAAATACGATGGGGAAACTCGCATTTATCTTTCCGGGGCAGGGGGCGCAGGTCGTCGGCATGGGCAAGGACCTGTTCGACGCCTATGATCTTGCGAAAAAACGCTTTGCAGAGGCCGACGAAGCGCTCGGTTATTCCATCAGCAGACTCTGCTTTGAAGGGCCTGCCGATAAGCTTCAGCTGACGGAACATACGCAGCCTGCCATTTTGACCGTAGAGGTCATTGCGGCGGAACTTCTGCGCGAAGCGGGCGTTGCCCCGGAAGTCGCGGGCGGACACAGCCTCGGCGAGTACGGCGCATTGGTGCTTGCGGGCGTTATATCATTCCAAGACGCCGTCCTGCTTGTACATAAGCGCGGCGCCTATATGCAGGAAGCCGTTCCCGTGGGCGAGGGCGCAATGGCTGCGGTCATCGGGCTCGACGACGAGAGCATCGTCGCGGTCTGCACGGAAGCAAGCCGTGCGGGCGCCGTTCAAGCGGTCAACTTCAACTGCCCGGGGCAGACGGTCATCGCGGGCACTATGAGGGGCGTTGAGACGGCAGTCGAACTGCTCAAGGAAAAGGGCGCGAAGAAGGCGGTCATCCTGCCGGTTTCCGCACCGTTTCATTCGACACTGATGGCGCCGGCGGCAAAGAAACTCGCAGCGGAACTTGACAAAGTGGAGATTCACGATGCGGCATTCCCCGTCGTCTCGAACTACACGGGAAAACTGCAGCAGACGTCGGCGGAGATCAAGGAAAATCTCGTCGCGCAGGCGGATCATCCCGTCCGCTGGATCGCGTGTGTGGAGACCATGCGCGACTTCGGCGCGGACACCTACGTCGAATGCGGTCCCGGCAAGACCCTCGCGGGATTCAATAAGCGCATCGATAAGAGCCTTATCAGCCTGAACGTCGAGAGTGCGGATTCCCTGCAAAAAACACTTGACACGCTAAAGAAGTAATGATTAAATGAGTTCGGTCGAAAGGAATCCAGAAGGAGGACTCCATGATTCTTGAAGGGAAAGTCGCTCTCGTGACGGGCGCATCCCGCGGCATCGGCCGCGCCATTGCGATTCGCCTCGCGGCGGAGGGCGCGAAGGTTGCCGTCAACTATGCGGGCAATACCGCCGCTGCCGAGGAGGTCAAGGCCTTCGTCGAGCGACAGGGCGGCACCGCGCTCCTCGTCCAAACGGACGTCTCGGATGCCGCCGCGGCGGCGGAGATGGTCGCGCGGGTCCATGAGGAGCTCGGCGGGCTCGATATCCTCGTCAACAACGCCGGCATCACGCGCGACACCCTGCTCGTCCGTATGAAAGACGAGGATTTCGACGCCGTGATCAGCACCAATCTGAAGGGCGTCTATGCCTGCACGAAGGCCGCCGCGAAGTTCATGACAAAACAGCGCAGCGGGCGTATCGTCAATCTCACCTCCGTCGTCGGCGAGATCGGCAATGTCGGGCAGACGAACTACGCGGCTGCAAAGGCCGGGGTGATCGGCTTTTCAAAGGCGGCGGCGAAAGAATTCGCGCCGCGCGGCATCACGGTCAACGCCGTGGCGCCGGGGTTTATCGATACAGATATGACGGCGGTTCTCAAGGACAATATTCGTGAAAAGATCGTCGAGGGAATTCCCCTCGGCGCGCTCGGCAAACCGGAGCATGTCGCCGATGCCGTTCTCTTCCTCGCAAGCGACGCGGCATCTTATATTACAGGCCAAACGCTGAATGTAGACGGCGGCATGGTGATGTAGAATACAATCAATTCATTTAAAGGAGGTGAGATACTGCATGGCAACGTTTGACAAGGTTCGCGACATCGTCGTGGAACAGCTCGGCTCGGAGGCTGACGAGGTCACCCTTGAGTCCACCTTCATCGACGATCTTGGCGCAGACTCGCTCGACATCGTTGAGCTCATCATGGCGTTCGAAGAAGAATTCAACGTAGAGATCCCGGATGAGGCGGCTGAAAAGATCAAGACCGTTCAGGATGTCGTCAATTACATTGATCAGCACAAATAAGAGGCAGCGGAAGCGGAACGCCGCATCCGTGCACAAAACTTGTCTTTTAGGGAAATCCCGTGACGGCTCAGGCGCACGGGATTTTTCTCAAAAGGCAGCAATGACTTTGCATAAAACCAGGACGGGAAGCGTCCTGCTGTGATATATTCGACTCCCGCCGGCGGAAGGGGAGATCGATCTTGCGGGGAGCATGAATTGCCGCGCTGCGTGCGGCAGAGGCCGCTGTGTGGCGCGCTCTCTCGCGATTGGAGGGCTTATATGAGACTACCCGAGGTGAGGATTGGCAGCAAAGTTGCCACCGTCCCCATCATTCAGGGCGGTATGGCGATTCGCATTACAACGGCGCGGCTCGCCGCCGCCGTTGCGAACGAGGGCGGGATCGGGCTCATCGCTGCTTCCGGCATGAAACCGAAGGAGCTGCGTTACGAGATCCGGCTCGCGCGTTCGCTTTCACCCCATGGGATCATCGGCATCAACGAAATGGTCGCGGCCAGCGACTTTTCGGAGGCCGTTCAAATTGCGATTGACGAGGGCATTGATCTCGTCGTTGCGGGCGCGGGATTTTCCCGCGATATGTTCCAACTCGGAAAGGAATCCGGCACGCCGATCGTGCCGATCGTTTCCACGCCGAAACTGGCGAAAATCGCCGAGAAACTGGGCGCTTCGGCTGTCGTCGTCGAGGGCAAGGAGGCCGGCGGACATCTCGGTACGGATCAATCCGTCCGCAATATCATTTCCGACGTGCGTGCGGCGGTAAAGATTCCTATCTTTGCCGCCGGCGGCATACTGACGGGACAGGATATTGCGGATATCCACAAGATGGGAGCGAACGGCGTGCAGCTCGGCTCGCGCTTTGCGGCCTGCGTTGAATCCAACGCGGCGCCGTCGCTCAAGAAATATTACCTCAAATCCCAAAAGGACGACATTGTGATTATCCACAGTCCCGTCGGACTGCCGGGACGTGCCGTGCGCACGCCGTTTTCGTCGCGGATTATGGAGGGCCCTGTGCCGCCGACCGTCTGCGATAAGTGCCTCAAGCACTGCGACCATCACTTCTGCATCATCCGCGCGCTCTCGCGCGCGCAGCAGGGGGATCTCGAGACGGGACTTGTCTTCACCGGCGAATTCATGCCGCGCATCGATCGGATTTTGAGTGTTCATGAAATATTTGAAGAGCTGAAACAGCAGCTGGAGGCAGCGAACTAGAGTGTCCGCGGATGCTCCGGGAAAGGAGTCGATTGGTTTGAAAAAGAGAATTGTCGTTACGGGGATGGGACCCATTACGCCGATCGGCATCGGAAAAGACGCCTTTTGGGATGCCCTGTGTGCAGGAAAGAACGGCATCGATAAGATCACCCGTTTCGACGCGACACGTTACGCTGCACAGATTGCAGGCGAGGTCAAGGACTTCAGCATCGACGGCTACATCGATAAGAAAGAAGCGAAGCGCATGGATCGCTACGCCCAGTTTGCCGTTGTGTCGGCGGGCATGGCGATTGCGGATGCGGGACTCGACCTCGATCAGGAGAACCGGGACCGCGTCGGCGCCTATATCGGCGCGGGCATCGGCGGCATCGAGACGATGCACAGCACCTATGAGCGTCTTTTCGACAAGGGGCCGGAGCGCGTCAGCCCGTTCTTTATCCCCATGATGATTGCGAATATGGCGGCCGGACAGGTTGCCATCAACTACGGCCTGCACGGTCCCGTGTCCTGTGTCGTTACGGCGTGTGCGACGGGGGCGAACTGCATCGGCGACGCGTTCCGTGTGCTGCAGCGCGGCGACGCCGACGTTATCATCGCGGGCGGTACGGAGGCTTCGATCTCCGAGGCGGCAAGCGCGGGATTTGCGGCGATGAAGGCGCTCTGCACGGATCATAACGACGATCCCGCACATGCCTCCCGCCCGTTTGATAAGAACCGCTCGGGGTTCGTCATGGGCGAGGGCGCGGGGCTTGTGATCCTCGAGACGCTCGCGCACGCCGAGGCGCGCGGCGCGCATATCTACGCGGAACTCGTCGGCTACGGATCCAACTCCGACGGCTATCATATCACGAGCCCCGCGCCCCGGGGCGAGTATCAGGCGAAGTGTATGCGGCTGGCCCTCGACGATGCGGGCATGAAGCCCGAGGACCTCGACTATATCAATGCACACGGCACCTCCACGCATATGAACGATTTGTGCGAGACCGAGGCGATCAAGACCGTTTGGGGGGCCGCCGCAAAGGACGTTGCCGTTTCCTCCATTAAGTCCATGACGGGACACCTCCTCGGTGCGGCGGGCAGTGTCGAACTCATCGCTTCCGTACTTGCCGTTGAGAACGATATCATGCCGCCGACGATCAATTACGAGACGCCGGACGAGGGGCTGGATCTCGACTATGTGCCGAATACGGCGCGGGCAAAGACCGTACGCGCGGCGATTTCCAACTCCTTCGGCTTCGGCGGGCACAATGCCTGCCTTGTCGTTCGGAAATTCCGGGCGTAAGGCGATGGCACACGGGATGACGCCGGAGCGCCGCAAGGCCCTGGAGCGCCTCTCCGTCCGGCTCGGCATCCGATTTGCCGATATATCGCTCCTGGACGAAGCGCTGACACATTCTTCCTATGCAAACGAATCGAGAAAATTAATACCGCATAACGAGCGCCTGGAGTATTTGGGCGATGCCGTGCTGGAGCTTGCCTCCAGCACATATTTATATGAGTGTTTCCCGGCGTGCACCGAAGGGGAACTCACGAAGATGCGCGCAAGCCTCGTGCAGAGCGAGACCCTCGCGCGCCTGGCGCGGCGGCTTGATCTGGGCGCGTACCTTCGGCTCGGTCACGGAGAGGCGCAGGACGGCGGCGCCGAGCGGCAGAACAACCTTGAAAATGCCTTTGAGGCCGTTGTCGGCGCCGTGTATCTCGACGGCGGATGGGAAGCCGCAAAAGATTATGCCTATGCGCAGCTTGCTTCCGAGGTCGGACGCCTCCGGCCCGAACAGGTACAGCGCGATTATAAGACGACGCTCCAGGAGTACATCCAGAAGACACAGCGCGAGACCGTCGCTTATGAGCTCGTCGATGAGAGCGGTCCCGATCACGATAAGCGCTTTACGACGCGCGTACTTGTCGCCGGCCGAGCGATGGGCGAGGGCACGGGGCGCAGCAAGAAAAAGGCGGAGCAGCAGGCCGCCGCGCATGCGCTCGACCGGCTCGGCCACAGTTAAAATTTCAGTTAAACTTATCGTCGAACGTGATATCATTCCTTGACTTTTGACGCGCGCTTCGAGTAAGATAAGATTGCTATGGCAGGGAGTCCCGTGCGGATACCTGCCGTTTCTTCATAGAGGATATTTTAGAAGAGATGAAGCAATGCCCTCGGGAATGGGACGAAGAGGAGGTTTTTTATTTGTTTGGCATCAAGAAGAGCGTTGCGGCGCTTGTTTCCGTGCTGATGCTCGGCGCTCTGCTGACGGGGTGCGGGAGCGGGCAGAAAAGCGGCGCGAAACCGACGCCAGTCAAGGCGATGAACGTCCTGCAGCAGGACACGCCGCTCACGCATGTGTATGCGGGACAGATTGTGGGGACGGATGAGGTGAACATCCAGTCTCGCGTCTCCGGGAACGTCGTGGAGAAATATGTGAAGGGCGGTCAGTATGTCGCGGCCGGCCAGCCGCTGTTCCGAATCGACGATCGGCAGTACCAGAGCGCCGTCCTGCAGGCACAGGCGACCCTTGCCCAGTCTGAGGCGACGCTCGGCAATGCGCGCATGGATCTCAGCCGTTATGAGCAGCTCTATGCCGACGCGGCCGTTTCCGAGCAGACGCTTGCGACCCAGCGCGCGCAGGTCAGCGCCTATGAGGCTGCGGCCGCCGCAAATGCGGCGCTTTTGCGTCAGGCACAGGAAAACCTCGACGATACGACTATTTATGCGCCGATGTCGGGCCAGCTTTCCGTCAACGACGTTGGGCTCGGGACCTTTGTGTCCGCCGGGACGACGACGCTGGTCTCGATGGGCATGTCGAATCCCATCTATGCGCAGTTCAGCCTCTCGGAAAACGAATACTTGAATTTTATGGAGCAGGCGGCACAGCAGAGCGGCATCGGCGCCGTTATCGTGCAGCTCAAACTCTCGAACGGCTCGAAATATCCGCTCGCAGGACATATCACGACCGTGGACCGCGCGCTTGCGGCGCAGACGGGGACCCTCACGGTCAAAGCGCTTTTTGACAACCCGGACGGCCTCCTCCTCCCGGGCATGTTCGCCCGCGTCAGCCTCGTCGGCGATACCATTCCCAATGCGCTCCTCGTACCTGAGCGCGCCGTACAGCAGCTCCTGGGCAAGTCGTTCGTCATGGTGGTCGGAGACGACAACAAGGCGGCCGCACGCACCGTCACGCTCGGCGATAAAGTCGGCAGCTACTACGTGATCAAGGACGGCCTCTCCGCTTCCGATATCGTCGTTGTCGAAGGACTCACCACGCTCCAGGAGGGCGGCGACCTCGACGTCACGATGGTCACCGCGGACGAAATGGGATTCTCCGTCGAAGAGGATTCTTCCAACTTTAACGCCAGCACGCTGACGCCGGCCGAGTAAGGAGGAACTCCTTTGGCAAAATTTTTCATCCATCGGCCGATTTTTGCGATCGTCATAGCGCTGATGATCGTGATTGTCGGAACGATTGCAGGATTTTCCCTGCCGATTGCGCAGTACCCGCAGATCTCTCCGCCGACCGTTGCGGTAGCCGCCAACTACACGGGGGCGAGTGCGGCTGTCGTGAACGAGACGGTCGCGCAGGTGATCGAGGAGCAGGTCAACGGTACGCAGGGCATGGACTACATGAGTTCTACGTCCGACGACACCGGCCGGTACAGCCTCTCCGTAACCTTTGAAGTCGGCACGGACGGCGATATGGACGCCGTCAAGGTGCAGAACAACGCCGCGGGCGCAAACGCCAGTCTGCCGTCCTCCGTGCAGGCGGCGGGCGTCACGACGCGCAAATCCTCGGGGCAGATGGCGTACTTCGTCTCTCTATATTCCGAAGACGGCAGCTATGACCGCGCGTTTATGAAGAACTACGCGACGCTCTACTTCCTCGACGCGATCAAGCGAGTGAACGGCGTGGGCGAGGTCCAGGTATTCGGTTCGGACTATGCGATGCGCGTCTGGCTCAATCCGGATCGCCTCGCGGAACTCGGTCTGACCGTCGCGGATATTACGGCGGCGATTAAGGAACAGAACGTGCAGGCGCCCGCGGGAACCGTCGGAGGCATGCCGACCGTCAACGCGCAGGAGAAACAGTATACCGGAAAGGTGCAGGGCCGTCTCACGACGCCCGAGGAGTTCGGCAACGTCATCATCGCTTCGGGCAAAGACGGATCCTTCGTCAGACTGCGCGACGTCGCACGCATCGAGACGGGCCAGCGGTCCAACAGCATCGTTGCAAAGTTTAACGGCTATCCCGCCGTGGGATTCGGCATACAGCTGACTTCGGACGCCAACGCGATGACGACCATCTCGGAAGTTCGTAAGATTCTCAAGGAAGCTGAAGCAAACTTCCCGCCCGGACTCAAAATGAAGTCGATCTTCGACAGCACCGACTACATCAACGCGTCCATCAGCGAGGTGGTTCACACCTTCGTCGAAGCGCTGCTGCTCGTTGTGCTCGTCATCTTTATATTCCTTCAGAGCTGGCGCGCGACCGTTATTCCGCTGCTCGCGGTGCCGGTGTCTCTCATCGGTACGTTCGGCGCGTTTATCCTGCTGGATTTCTCCATCAACACATTGACCCTCTTTGCGATGGTGCTCGCGATCGGTCTCGTTGTCGACGACGCGATCGTCGTCATCGAGAACGTCGAGCATCATATGGAGAGCGGGCTCTCGCCGATCGACGCCACGGAGCGCGCGATGGCGGAGGTGCAGGGACCTGTCGTCGCCATTGCGTTCGTGCTTGCGGCGGTCTTTGTCCCGGTCGCGTTCCTCGGCGGCATGATGGGCGTGCTCTATAAGCAGTTCGCGCTGACCATCGCCATTTCGATGGCGCTCTCCGCATTCGTTGCGCTGACACTGACCCCCGCGCTCTGCGCGATGATGCTGAAACCGAAGAAGGAAAATACGAAAAACGGCTTCCTAGAGCGGTTTTTCGACAGATTCAACAACTGGTTCAACCGTGCGCGCAAAGGCTACGTCGGTATTGTGACGAACTTCATCCGCCGGTCGCGGGTAGCCGTCATATTTTTGCTCATCGTCTGCGGCCTGACGGCGATCATCTATAAGAATCTGCCGTCCACCTTTGTTCCGGAAGAGGATCAGGGGTATATGATGATCGCGATCCAGCTGCCTTCCGGGACATCCACGAACCAAACGCAGAAGGTTGTGGATAAGATCCAGCAGGCGGCGCAGCGCGAGATCAAGGGCCAGAGCGCCGTCATGTCGATCAACGGATTCGATATCCTCGCCGGCGGCGCGAACTCCAACGGCGCCGTCGTCTTTGTCGGCATGAAGGATTGGTCGCAGCGTCTGGGCTTTGCGCAGTCGGTCACTGCAGCGGTATACACGATGTTCCGGGTCGGCGCAATGGAAGCGCCCGAGGCCCTCGTCGTGGCCATCAACCCGCCGGCTCTGCCCGGCCTCGGCAATGTCGGCGGCTGGTCGCTCGAACTGCAGGATATGAGCGGGCACACGGATCTCGAACTCAACGATCTTGTCAACGGGATCCTCGCAGAGGCAAACACGCGGCCGGAACTCCAGGGCGTACGCACAACCTTTAAGATCAACGCGCCGAGTTATCAGTATGAGATCGACCGCGAAAAGGTCAAGAACCTCGGCGTCGAGCTGACCGACGTATTTACGGCGCTTCAGGTCAACTTCGGCGGCTATGAGGTCAACGACTTCAATCAGTTCGGCCGCACCTACAAGGTCGTCCTCCAATCCGATGTGCTTTACCGCACGGAGGCGGAGGCGGCAAAGTTCGTCTTTGTTAAAAACTCTGCGGGCGGTATGGTTCCGCTCGACACGCTTCTCAAGCCGAAACTTACGACGGGCCCCACGCAGATCACGCGCTTTAACGGAACGCGCTCGATCACCATACAGGGAAGCGCCGGTACGGGATACAGCTCCGGGCAGGCGATGAACGCGATTACCGAGATCGTGCAGAAACATGCGCCCTCCGGCTATAATATCGAGTGGTCCGGGCAGAGCCGTGAGGAAAAGAAATCCTCGGATTCGACGATGCAGGTGCTTGCACTTGCTCTCTTATTCGTATTCCTCGCGCTGGCGGCCCTCTACGAGAGTTGGAGCGTGCCGTTTGCCGTGCTTCTCACGGTGCCGACGGGCATCTTCGGGGCACTCTTTTCGGAGTATGTGCTCGCGTTCCTCTTCGGCATGATCGGGATACCCGCCGCGGGGTTCCAGAACAGCGTCTATATGCAGATCGGCGTCATCATGGTCATCGGTCTCGCGGCGAAGAACGCCATCCTGATCGTCGAGTTTGCGAAGGTGCGCGTCGACCGCGGTATGGACCCGCTGAAAGCGGCCATTCAAGCGGCGGGGCTGCGCCTCCGCCCGATCCTCATGACGTCGTTCGCGTTTATCATCGGCTGTCTGCCCCTTGCCATCGCATCCGGTGCGGGCGCCGCAGCGCGTAACGGTATGGGCGTCGCCGTTGTCGGCGGCATGCTCTTTGCGACGGCGATGGGCATCTTCCTCATCCCCGTCTTCTACGTCGTCGTCGACCGCATCGCGCGGATGCTCGGCGGCAGGAAGAAAGCAAAAACGAGGACCGCGGACGAGTATATGTAAGCGATTTACGGAAATAAAAATCCCCTCTGTGAGGCAGAAGCCTCGCTGAGGGGATTTTTTCTTCTTATTTCGCAAATACGAATTGTATGAGTATCATATACGCCGCGGTGCCGCCGGCGATGGAGACGAGCATTTGGCGCAGACGGACATGCAGTAGGGCGGTGACGGCAATGCCTATGAGTTCCGGCAGTCCGTGTGTGCCGCTGAGGAAGGATGTGTCTTTGAGGCAGTAGACGATGAGCATTCCAAAGACCGCGGCGGGCAGCGCATTCCCCAGATAGCGGACGAGCGGCGGTGTCGGCTTTGATTTCGAGAGCAGGAGAAAGGGGAGGGCGCGCGTTAGGCCGCTCGCGAGGATACAGAGCCCGATGGTGGCGCATTCTTCTGTGAACGTCATTGTGCTGCCCTCCTTTCAAGGTAGGGACGGGAAAGCAGGCAGACGACGAGAATAACGAGCATCGTCGGGATCATAAACGCGTCTCTGCCGCATACCGCGAGGCAAAGCGACGCCGCGCCAAGCCCCAAAACGGCCGTATAGTGCTGCGGATCGTTCATCCACTGCTCGATGAAGATCACGACAAACATCGCCGTCATGACGAAGGAAATGCCGTCGGTATTGAAGGGGAGACTGCCGCCGACGAGACCGCCGAGCGTTGCGCCGGTAATCCAATAGATGTGATTGAGCAGGGTGACAAAGAACATGAACCAGCCCGCGTCGATGTCGGGCGGCACCTTCGTCGTATAATTAATCGCAAAGGATTCGTCGCACATGCCAAAGATGAGATAGGGCTTTTTCCATCCCGTGCCGCCGTATTTTTCAAACATGGAGAGCCCATAGAACACATGCCGCGCCTGTATCATGAGGGCAAGCAGGAACGTCTGAATCGGCGCAAACGGGCTGAGGAGCAGCGTGGCGGCGACGAATTCGAGCGAACCGCCGAAGATGAGCGCTCCCATGAAGAGCGGATACCAAAAGGAAAAGCCGAGCACGTTCATATAGACGCCGTAACCAAGACCGATGAAGAGAAAGCCCGTCAGTATGGGCAGCGTTTGCCGCAGAGCAAAGCGCAGCGCGGCGCGCCGCGTGTTGGGCTGTGTCATAATTTGCTCCAGTCACATGCGTCCGTATGTGCCGCGAGAACGCCGATGGCCTGCAGCGTCGAATAGATGCACGTGGAGCCGACGAACTTCATACCGCGCTTTTTGAGGTCCTTTGCAATCATATCCGAGAGCGGAGAAGTCGTCCGCAGCTCACAGCTCTCACGGATGGATTTCCCATCGGTGAATCCCCAGATATAGCGGTCAAAACTGCCAAACGCGGCCGCAATCTCAAGAAAAATACGGCTGTTTACGATACTCGCCTCAATCTTGCGCCGGTTGCGCACAATGCCCGCATCCTGCATCAGCGCCTCGACTTTTGGCGCGTCAAAGGCGGCGACGCGTTCGGGGATGAATCCCTCGTAGGCACGGCGAAAGTTCTCCCGTTTGTTCAGAATCGTCTCCCACGAGAGACCCGCCTGAAAGGTTTCTAGGATAAGCAGCTCATATAGCGCGCGGTCATCGTGCAGCGGAACGCCCCACTCCTCGTCATGATATTTTACATCAATGGGATTGTTCAATTTCACCCAAGAACATCTGCATCGTCCGTCATCCATCGCTCATTCTCCTCTATGGTACAGAAAAAGCCGGCGCCCGTCGGGTCTCCGGCTCATTTGCATGTTTATATTCTAGCGGGCTTTGCCTCCCTTGTCAACAGGGCTCGTCGATCTCCCGCGGCGCGTCAAAGGCGGCGTCGCTGCGCGCGGCGGCGCGGTCTGCCGCCGCATGGAGTCCCGTCAGCGCGGAAAAGGGGGCGAACTGTCCCGCACGGTCGCGGAGAGACATGGGCGGATGCCGTTCTGAAATGTGATGCGGCAGATTGATGATGTCCGCATAGTCGCGGATATCTCGATTGGGACGCTGCATGAAGATACTCCCTTTATATGCGTTACGCTTTATGTCCGCCGATCTGATCGTTGCGCAGACGTGCGGTCGCGCCGTCGACCAGATTGGCGCCGCGCAGGATGGCGTTCTTTCCGTATGCTTTTTTGATGGCGACAAGGGCTTCCTGCAGGGCGTGTTCCTTTGCGCGCTCTTTTTTCTCTTCCGGCGTGAGCACGGTCTGTGCCGCCTCTTCGGAGGAGAAGAGGTCGATTTGTTCCGCCGGCGGTACTTCGTCCGCAGGTATGAGATGCTGTGCGGAGATTGTGAGACGGCGGATGAGGAGGGCGGGATTTGCAATCTCGTCATAGAGGACGGTGAGCGCCTCCATGACCGTATGCGTCGACGCCCCGCGCTGAAGGAGCGTCCTGCCGTGCGCCGGCCACGGGACGCGCCGTCCGTAGCGGTCGGTGCGGATGCGTCCCTGATAAGCGCTGCGGATCTCCGGCCGCGTGAGACATTCGATATCATAGCCGACGGTCAGCTCCAGACGGTCGGTTGTGAGGCGCTTCTCCGCCAGATCCAGGGAGAGCGCATCCGCCATCTCCCAGACGACGAGGCGTGCCTTTTCCGCAGTATACGGCGTTTGGAGTACCTGGCCCATATGTGCGCTGCGCGATTTCGGCCGATAGTTTTTGATATCCTCCATGCGTGCCGGCTCCCATCCCCACGCGTGGTCGATGAGAAGTTCCGCCTGAATACCGAAGAGTCGATAAAGGAGATCCTCATTGCATGGCGCATCAGCGTCGCCGATCGAGCAGCGCGCGATATCTCCCATCGTATAGAGGCCGTGTTCTTCAAGTTTTTTCGCAGTTCCTCTGCCCACGCGCCAAAAATCCGTGAGCGGCATATGCGTCCAAAGACGGCGGCGATAGCTTGTCTCGTCGAGTTCTGCAATACGCACGCCGTCCGCATCCGGCGCGATGCGTTTTGCCACTATGTCCATTGCGATCTTTGCGAGGTAGAGGTTCGTTCCGATGCCCGCCGTCGCGGTGATGCCCGTTTCGCGGAGGACGTCGCGGATGAGGCGGATGGTGAATGCGTGCGCCGAGATCTTCTCCGTGCGCAGATAGTTCGTCACATCGATGAGCATCTCGTCGATGGAGTAGATGTGAATATCGGCGGGGGCAATGCGTCGTAGATAGATCTCGTAGATGCGCATGCTGTAGTCCATGTAGAGTGTCATGCGCGGCGGGGCGATATGATAGGCGACCGCAAGGGCCGGATTCTGAGCTAGCTCGTCGGCGTCCGTGCTCTCGCCCGCGAGTTCATGCCGGGGCGCACGGGCGCATCGTCTGCGGTTGATATGCGCGACCTGCCGAATGACCTCGAAGAGCCGCGGCCGTCCGCCGATGCCGTGCGCCTTGAGCGCGGGAGAGACGGCAAGGCAGATCGTCTTGCTCGTACGGCTTTCGTCGGCGACGACGAGATTCGTCGTCAGCGGATTCAGCCCGCGCTCGATGCATTCGACAGACGCGTAAAATGATTTGAGATCGATCGCGATATACGTACGCTGCTCCATGGCCGCCCTCCTTCTTCAATAGTATTATAGCACGTACGTTTGCGACATGTAAATCGTTTTGTGCGCACTGGCGTGAAAAAGGGAAAACGGCACTGTCGTCGAATACTGTTTTTGAAGAATGAACTTTGAAGGAGCGAATGCTATGAACGTCATCGTCACCGGCGGCGCGGGATTTATCGGTGCGAATTTCGTCTACTATGAGCTGCGCACGCATCCGGAGGATCGCATCGTCTGCTATGATGCGCTGACCTATGCGGGGAATCTCGCGACGCTCGACGAGGCGCGGAAAGCGCCGAATTTCTTATTTGTGCACGGCGATATTGCCGACCGCCCCGCGGTGTACGAACTGTTCGAGCGGGAGAAGCCCGATATCGTCGTGAATTTTGCCGCGGAGTCGCATGTGGATCGCTCGATCGAGAATCCAGAGATCTTTTTGCAGACCAATATCGTCGGGACGAGCATTCTGCTCGACGCCTGCCGTAAATACGGCGTCGAGCGCTATCATCAAGTATCGACGGACGAGGTGTACGGCGATCTGCCGCTGGACCGCCCCGATCTCTTTTTTACGGAGGAGACCCCGCTGCATACCTCCAGCCCCTACTCTTCATCGAAGGCAGGCGCAGACCTTCTCGTACAGGCATATGCGCGCACCTACGGGCTGCCCGTATCGATCTCGCGCTGCTCGAACAACTACGGGCCGTATCAGTTCCCGGAGAAATTGATTCCCCTCATGATCCTGCGCGCGATGAAGGATGAGCCGCTGCCTGTCTACGGCGACGGTCTCAACGTGCGTGACTGGCTGCACGTCGACGATCACTGCGCGGCGATCGACAGTATTGTGCGCAAAGCCGCGGCGGGAACGGTCTACAATGTCGGCGGGCATAACGAACGCTCGAACATCGAGGTCGTCCGTACGATCCTCGGAGCGCTCGGCAAGAATGAGGAACTGATCTCCTATGTCGAAGACCGTAAGGGACACGACCGCCGCTATGCCATCGATCCCGCGAAGATCGGCCGCGACCTCGGCTGGCAGCCGGAGACGGCGTTCGAAGACGGCATCCGACGTACGATTCGCTGGTATGAAGAGCACGAAGCATGGTGGGCGGACATCCTAAGCGGCGCGTATCGGAGGCGCAACGAGGCGCGGGGTTAAGTGCCGCCGTATGCGGCGCTGCGGTTCAAATTCAGTATTGACAATACCCGGGCTTTTCGCTATACTAGCATCTATCGGCGCCGCGGCGCGGGGGCATAGCTCAGCTGGGAGAGCGCTTGCATGGCATGCAAGAGGTCAGGGGTTCGATCCCCCTTGTCTCCACCATATGGAACTTAGAGGATGTGAGAGCGATCTCGCATCCTTTTTTGCGTTCATTTTAAGCAAAATAAAACCGTACCGCTCGCAGGAACGGTACGGAATTCGTCTCAGTGGTGCATCCGGGGGGATTCGAACCCTCGACCCACGGCTTAGAAGGCCGTTGCTCTATCCGGCTGAGCTACGGACGCGGTGGTCGGGATGACAGGATTTGAACCTGCGACATCTTGCTCCCAAAGCAAGCGCGCTGCCAAACTGCGCTACATCCCGATACCGCACCATTATAATGAGCGCGTGGGGAAAAGTCAATAATAAGCCTCACGTCAAGATGCCGGAGGCAGTTACAATAAATTAAAAGAAAGATAGAAAAATTTCGACAGATATATTGACAGCCGGGGGATATATCTCTATAATAAAAATAACAAAATATAACATAATATAATATTAAGGAACACGATATGATTTCGATTAGCCGCCGTAAGTATATACTCGACTATCTTTATAAAAACGGGACTGTCACAAGAAGCGAACTCGTAAAAAAACTGGGCGTCACAGCAATGACGGTCGGGCGAGATCTTAAGCGTATGGAAGAGCAAGGCCTCTTAGTACGCACGCATGGCGGCGCAGTGCTTCCGAACTATCTTGTCGAAGAAACGCTCTACGATAAAAAGAAAACGCAAAATATTGACATAAAGAAAAGGATCGCGAAAGCGGCGCTTCAATATGTGCACAGCGGGATGACCCTTCTGCTTGACGCGGGTACGACGACCTTTGAGATCGCCGATATGCTGAAAAAGTCCGACTGGGATAATCTCACTGTCATTACGGGAGATCTGCAGATTGGCCTGCACCTTTATCAACATAAAGGAATTCAAGTTTTTATGCTTGGCGGCGAGGTTTTGACCGAGACGGGGGCCGTTTCAGGCAGTATTGCCATACAACAGCTCGAGCGCTACGCCGTAGATTTATCATTTGTCGGAACGGCGGCCGTGACAGAGGAGTTCTATATTGTCGTTCCGACAGAAAGTAAAGCCGTATTCAAAGAAAAAATTATCGCCGTCAGCGAGAGAGCAATTCTTGTGGCGGATCAAACGAAATTCCATAGGAAAAAAATGTATAAGGCGGCGCGGTTGGAGGATCTTGATTTCATCATCACGGACTATCCTTTTACCGCAAAGGAAGCCGCTGTTTCCGGCTTGGAGGGAAAAATCATAAAGGCGTAGGAGATGAATGAAGATGAAAGGCGTCATCATAGCGGACGATCTTACCGGGGCAAACGCATCCGGCGTACTTTTAAAAAAGCTGGGGCTTCGGGTATCCAGCATCTTCCAGCCGGATCGCGTTCATTGCAGCGATTCGGATGTGATCGCGTATTCGACCGACAGCCGAGGGCTGGCGCCTGAAGATTCATATGCGCGCGTGTACGAAGCTTTTTTAAGGCTGAAACAAGAGGCCTGTTTCTTTAACAAGCGCATAGACTCCACCTTGCGCGGCAATATAGGAACGGAGATAGACGCCGCGCTTGATGCCTTAGGAGACGGATATACGGCCATGGTTGTGCCCGCGTATCCGGATTCGGGACGTATTGTCGTAAACCGCACCATGTTGGTTGACGGCGTCCTTCTTTCGCAGTCCGACGCCGGCCGCGATCTGAAGATGCCCGTTCTAACGGATGATGTTGAGCAGCTCATTCGTGCGCAGACGCGATATCGTTGTCTTTACATCCCTTTACAGGAGATTGTGCGCGGGATTTCATACCTGCGGGATATCATCCGAACGGCAAGAAGAGAAGCGAGGGTTGTCATTTTCGATGCCGTGCGCAATGAGGATATCCGTACGGTCGCGCAGGCGATTCTCGCAAGCGGGGATCGGATCCTTACGGTGGATCCCGGTCCGCTCACGATGCACTACGTTCATGAGCAGCAGGTACGGGAAAAGCGAGAACAGAAAATCCTGATGGTCATCGGGAGCGTCACGGAGACAACAAAACGGCAGATTGCCTGCATCCTGCAGAAGAGGAGCGTTTACTTTGTGCAGATGAAGGTCGATGCGTTCTTTGATCCCGCCGAAAGACAAGAAGAAGTTGAGCGCATTGTCGAGAAGATCTGCGGCGTTGTCGATGAAGAGGATTTTTTCCTTCTCACTACGACCCCGATCGGTACGGAGGAAGAAGTGGATTTGTCCGCGACGGCGGCGAGACTGGGGATTACGACCGAGGATGTGTCAAATCTCCTCGCGGACACCCTTGCCCGCGCAGCCGTAGACGTCTTAGAGAGAACCCGTAAAATGGAAGGAATTTACTGTTCGGGCGGAGATATCACCATCTCGATTCTAAAGCGGCTGCACGCGGCGGGAATCGATATCCGCGACGAAGTGATTCCTCTCGCGGTTTACGGACGTATCCTCGGCGGGCGGCTGCCGAATCTCAAAGTCGTTACGAAAGGAGGGATGATCGGAGGCGACGATACGATCGAACGTTGTCTCGACAAAATGGTGAGCAATCTCTAAGTTATGCCAGATGGAAAGGAACACAAAAGATGGAAAAACCAATTGTTGGCGTACCGATGGGCGATCCTGCCGGCGTGGGGGCAGAAATTGTCGTTAAGTCCCTGCTGGAAGCTTCTGTCAACGAGTTCGCAAAGGTCGTCGTGGTCGGCAGCCGGGACGTTATGCGCAAAGCGCTCGACGCATGCGGCCTCCGCGCGAAGTTGAACTGCATCGAGGATCCTGCGGACGGTGTTTATGAAAATGATAGCGTTAATTTGATAGATCTTGCCAACATCGATACAAGCACGCTGAAAATGGGAGAGGTTCAAGCTTCTTGCGGCAAGGCGGCATTCGAGTATATCGAACGGTGCGTGGAACTTGCGATGGCGCGTAAAATTGATGCGATCGCGACGACACCGATCAATAAGGAATCTCTGCGTGCGGCTAAAATCGACTATATCGGGCATACGGAGATTCTCGGAGGCCTTTCGGGCGCCTCGGATCCATTGACTATGTTTGAAGTCGACGATATGCGCGTGTTTTTTCTTACCCGGCACCTATCGCTGCGGGATGCCTGCGACGCCGTAAAGAAGGAGCGCGTACTCCAATATATCAAGCGCTGCACAAAGGCGCTGGAGCAACTGGGCGTACGCGGAAAAATGGCGGTTGCCGGACTCAATCCGCATTCGGGTGAGCATGGCCTTTTCGGGTGGGAGGAAGTGCGTGAAATAACCCCGGCTGTGGAAGAAGCGCAAAAGGAAGGCTATGACGTGGTCGGACCCATAGGCCCCGATTCCGTCTTCCACCAGGCGCTGCAGGGGAGATATCAGGCCGTTCTGTCTCTCTATCATGACCAGGGGCATATTGCGACGAAGACATATGATTTTGAGCGCACGATCGCCGTCACATTGGACATGCCGTTTCTTCGTACGTCGGTGGACCACGGGACGGCGTTCGATATCGCGGGAAAAGGTATCGTGAGTGCCGTTAGCATGACGGAGGCAATTCGCTTAGCCGCAAAATATGCGCCAAACTTTCGTCGTGGGTGAGACGGTTCCGGGGAAAGGAACATATAGTTTCATGTGACATCCTAAAAGAGAGGATTGATTCGAAATGGCTGGAGACTCTCAAATTCTTATCGGATTGGGCATAGGAATTATCTGCCTGATCTATATGATCCTGAAGACGCGTATCCATACATTTTTGGCGTTGATTCTTGCGACAGTGATTGTGGGCGTGATCGGAGGGATTGAGTACAAAGATATTATCGGCAGCATCACGAAAGGCTTCGGCGGGACGCTGGGGAGCATCGGCATCATCATCGGATTCGGCGTCATGATGGGACAGCTTTTTGAAGTGTCCGGCGCGGCTAAACGTATGGCATTATGCTTCCTTAAGCTTTTCGGTAAGGGGCGCGAGGAAGTCGCTATGGCGATTACGGGATTTTTGGTATCCATCCCTATTTTCTGTGACTCCGGCTTTATTATTCTTACGCCGCTGGCAAAGGCGATTTCTTCCGAGACGAGAAAGTCTATCGTATCCATCGGAATCGCTCTTGCGACCGGGCTTGTCATAACGCACACCATGGTGCCGCCGACGCCGGGACCGGTGGGCGTCGCGGGAATCTTTGAAGTCAGCGTCGGCGCTCTCATCCTCTGGGGGCTGGTTCTGTCGGTTCCTATGCTTATGGGTCCGCTCCTCTTTGCAAAGTGGGCAGGCAAAAAAATCTGGCAGATTCCAACGTCGGACGGCGGATGGACGCGCGATAGGAACGCCGCGTCAAAAGGGGCGGAAAGTCTCTATGACGAAGATCATCTTCCGTCGGTCGCCCTTTCATTCTCTCCAATTTTGGTGCCGATCCTTTTGATTCTTTTAGGAACGGTCACCGCCGCTATGGGCCTGCAGGGGAGCGCCGTCAATCTGATACAGTTTATCGGATCGCCCGTTATTGCCGTCGGCATCGGACTGCTTATCACCATATACGGATTGGCAAGGCACCTGCCAAGGAAACAAGTGCTGAGTGAAATGGAGAATGGGATCAAATCCGCCGGCATCATTATTCTCATTACGGGCGGCGGCGGCGCTTTCGGCATGCTGATTCGTGACAGCGGCGTCGGTACGGTATTGGCGGAAGGATTGGCGCAGACGAATCTGCCCGGCATTTTATTGCCGTTCTTCATCGCTACGTTCGTTCGGTTTATCCAAGGGAGCGGCACCGTCGCGATGATTACGGCGGCATCGATTACGGCGCCGATTATTGCGCATATGGCGGTTAATCCTGTGTTCGCGGCGCTCGCCGCATGCGTCGGTTCGTTGTTCTACTCTTATTTCAACGATAGTTTCTTCTGGGTCGTCAACAGATCGATCGGTATTACGGAGGGGAAAGAGCAGCTCCGCCTATATTCTGTGGCAAGCACGATCGCTTGGGCGAGCGGGATCGTCGTACTCCTTATACTCAATGCGATCTTCGGTTAAAAATCAACGCTGCATTTGATCGGCTCCCCAAAGTCAGGATGTAAAAGTTCGCGGCTTTGGGGGATTTTTATGGGAAAAAACGGGGGACCTCTCCTAACCGTTGACGGAAACGAACGGTTGTCTGCCAAATAAAAAACGCGGCGATTTTTCGCCGCGTTTTTTCAATCCGATTTAGAGTCGCTTCGTTTTGGCCGCCGTACCGTCTTTTAAGGAATATTACTTCACAATGTGTTTGCCGCCGAGGAAGCGCGGCTGCCAATAGCTGTTGGACAGCTTGTCGATGCGGACGCCCTTGCTCGTGGAGGCGTGGATGAATTCGTCCTTGCCGAGGTAGATGCCGCAGTGGGACGCGCCCTTTTCATACGTCTCGAAGAAGACGAGGTCGCCGGGCACGAGTTCTTTGGCGCTCTTTGTGCGCAGGCCGAGTTTATACTGCTCGTCGGCGGTACGCGGGATGGCGATGCCCTGTTTTTGAAAGACGTACTGGAGATAGCCGGAGCAGTCAAAGCCCTTCGGCGTCGCTCCGCCGAAGACGTACGGGGTTCCCATATACGCCTTTGCCGTCTTGATCACATCGGAGACTTTGCTTGCGGGCAGGATCGTCCTGCCGTTCGGTGCGAGCGGCATCTTGTTCGCCTTTGCCGGGGGCGGCACGTCGACGCCCCACGGGCGTACGGCGGGCGCTTCTTTGAGGGCGCGCCACGTTGCGTTGTTCACAATCCCCGTGATCTTGATCTTATTGTCACGCTGAAATTCCGCGACGGCGCGTTCGGTGTTCTTGTCAAAGACGCCGTTGGCATTTTTGATTTTGTATCCGGCTTTTTGCAGCGCCTGCTGCAGAACGAGCACTTCGTGCCCGTGGGAACCCTCGCGGAGGGTGGGGGAAGCCGACGCTGTTCCGGCCGCGAGAAAAAAAGCGATGCCGGCGGCGATGAGGAGTTTTGGCGGGCGTTTCATGGATATTCTTCCTTTCCATAGGCGCTGCGGAAGCATCTCATCCGTGCCGGACGTGCTCGAGTCCTTGGCTGAGGAAGCTCAGCACATGGTCGTCGTCAACGGAATAGAGCACTTCTTTTCCGTCGCGGCGGAATTTCACGAGACGCGCGTTGCGCAGGACGCGCAGCTGATGGGAGATCGCCGACTGCCCCATCGCGAGGCCGTCGGCGATGTCGTAGACGCGCAGTTCCTCTTCTGCGGCGAGCAGGGAGAGAATCTTGATGCGCGTGGGATCGCCGAGCGTTTTGAAGAGGTCGGCGAGATGCTGTGCAGTGTCTTGGTCAATGCATTTCAGAGGGGCGGCAGAAGTCATTCTTCCGTGGTCCTTTCTTAATAGATCTTGTTAATTTCAAATCCGTTTTGCGCGAGGGCGCGGACGATGCGGTCGATGTGCTCCTGTCCGTGTGTTTCGACGGTGACTGTGAGCTGCACTTTTTTGAAGCTGTCCGTGACCATGCTCTGATCGTGATCGAGCCGAATGACGTTCGCGTCCTGATTGGTGAGAATCTGCGCGACGTTGAGCAGCTGGCCGGGTTTGTCCGGGAGCTGTACGGCAAAGCGGAACACGCGCCCGCGTGAGATGAGCGCTTTGGAGATGAGTGCGGAGATGGTGGAGATGTCGATGTTGCCGCCGCTGACGAGGACCGCGATCTTCTTGCCGCGCATATTCAGCTTTTGCAGCGCCGCAAGGGGGAGGACGCCGGCGCCTTCGGCGATGAGTTTGTGCTTTTCGATGAGGGAGAGCAGGGCGCTCATGATCTCCATCTCGGAGACTGTGACGATCTCGTCGAGATACCGGCGGCAAAACGCAAGGGTGAGCGTGCCCGCCGTCTTGACCGCACAGCCGTCGGCAACCGTATCTGCGGAGGGGAGCGTGATGCGTCTTCCGCAGGAAAGAGCGGCTTTCATACAGGCGGCATTCTCGGGTTCGACACCGACGATCTTTATCTGCGGATTGACGAGTTTCGCACCGAGGGATATTCCCGAGACGAGACCGCCGCCGCCGATGGGGACGAGGATCGCGTCCACGTCTTTGAGCGCGTCGATGATCTCGAGCGCGATGGTTCCCTGTCCGACGATAACGTCGCGGTCGTTGAAGGGATGAATATAGATATAACCTTTTTCTTTTTGGAGTTCCAGGCTATGCGCATAGGCGTCGTCAAATCCGTTGCCGTAGAGGATTACGTCTGCACCGAGCGCCCGCGTCGCCTCAACCTTGAGGATCGGGGTCGTTGCGGGCATGCAGATGACGGCGTTGACGCCGAGTTTTTGTGCGGCATAGGCAACGCCCTGCGCATGATTGCCCGCCGAGGCGGTGATCACGCCGCGCCGGCGCTCGCCCTTCGTGAGCATGCCGATGCGGTTGTATGCGCCGCGCAGCTTAAAGGCTCCCGTAGTTTGGAGGTTTTCGAGTTTTAGATAGGTCGCGTTGCCGGAGAGGTCGGAGAAGAAGTCGCTGTATATGAGAGGGGTCTTCCGAACGATGCCTTCGAGGTGTTTTGCCGCGGCGTAAATATTGGAAATCCCGGTTGATGAAACGATGCGCTCGTAATCCTCTTGCGTGGCTTGTTCTTCTCCCATGTGTAGGCCGCCTCCATAGCACTTACTCTATATTCAGGGTCAGTCTATCATTTTCGATGGGCAACGTCAAATCTTTTTGCGCAGAAAGCCGTCGGAATAAAGAAGGAGTTCGACGAAATTTCGAGAATAAATACTATAAACGGGAGGGGATGCGTGATGAACGATCGTTTGGACCATGCGCGGATTCTCGTTCCCGTAGACGGTTCGGAGGGCGCGCTCCGTGCGGCGCGGATCGCGGGAGAGATCGCCCGCGTCACGGACGGCACGGTATGCTTCCTCTATGTCGCGTTGTTTGACGAAAGTACGGATGAGGGCGAAGTCGCATGGCTTCCGGAAAGTGTCGCGGGATCCACGGCCGAGGAGTCGCAGGCGATCTTTGCCGCCGCTGCGGCGGTTCTGCCCGAAGGCGTTTCTCATGCCGCATATCGCCGTGCCGGAGCTGCCGCGGAGGAGATCCTGCGTTTCATCGACGAGACGGGATGCGATCTTGTCGCCCTTGGCGGCCGTAGATCCTCCCGTGTGAGCGGGATCCTTCTCGGAAGCGTCACGCAGGCGGTGTTGGAGCGCGCACAGACACGCGTGTTGATCGCCGGGCAGGCGTGACTCCGGGATGGAATGGTTTATGTTCTTTAAAGAGAAGGAGGAACTGCCATGATGAAGAATATTTTAGTACCGGTAGACGGTTCGGAAGGCGCGGACCGCGCGATTGAACAGGCGATCACACTGGCACAGCTGTGCAATGCGAAGGTGAACTTCCTCTACGTTGCGAACATCAATCAGCTCGCGATCAACGCGGTGCTCTCGGATGCGATTTTGGACTCCGTAACAAAGGCGGGGAACGTGATCCTCGACCGCGCGATGGAGATGGTGCCGGCAGGCGTTGAGAAGGAGTCGTTCTCGGATACGGGGTCTCCGGCCGTTGTGGTGCTCGACTTTGCGGAGTCGAACAACATCGATCTCATCGTTATGGGCAGCCGCGGCCTCGGCGTCGTCAAGGGGGTGCTGCTCGGCAGCGTCAGCCAGTACGTTGTGGAGCAGGCCAAGTGCCCGGTGCTTGTGGTCAAGTAAATTCGTACGAACCTCAGAGGGGCTGCCGCGGCGTATGTCCGCGGCAGCTCCCTTTGTCATATATGCAGTGAATTGACGGGATGAAAGAAAGGCGGACATCTATGGAGGAACGCGGCCGATTTGCACGGACGGAGATGCTGCTCGGCACGGCGGGGATGGGACGGCTCGCGGAGAGTTCCGTTGCCGTATTCGGCGTTGGCGGCGTCGGTTCCTTTGCGGCTGAGGCGCTCGCGCGTGCGGGGATCGGACGGCTCACGCTCATCGACCATGACCGTATTGACCTGACGAATATCAACCGGCAAATTCATGCGCTGACGGAGACGGTCGGACAGGCAAAGACCGCCGCAATGGCCGCACGTATCCGCTGTATCAATTCGGCGTGTACGGTCACCGAGATGACGGCGTTTTATCAGCCGGAAAACGCCGATATCTTTTTCGCACAGCCCTATGATTATGTAGTGGATGCGGTGGATACGGTGTCGGCGAAGGTCGATCTTGCACGGCAGTGCCATAGGCGCGGGATTCCTATAATTTCGAGTATGGGGGCGGCCAACAAACTGGATCCCACGCTGTTCAAGATCCTCGATATCTATAAGACGAAGGGGGACCCGATTGCGCGCGTCATGCGAAAAAAACTGAAGGAGCACGGTGTGCGGCATCTAAAGGTCGTATGCTCCCCGGAGCGCCCGCGCCCTGTTGTCTACAGAGCCGAGACGCCGGCACCGCGGCGGCACAGCGTGCCGGGAACCGTATCCTTCGTGCCTTCGGCGGCAGGCCTCATTCTGGCGGGTGCGGTTGTCCGTGATCTTGTGGGGATGCGCGCGGAGGTGTCGGCATGAATATTGCGGTGCTGGGATGCGGTCGCTGGGGATCTTTTCACGCGTGGTACGCGCATCGTATCGGACATAATGTCATGCTGTGGGGGCGAAGAGGATCGCCGCATCTTGCGGAACTCTGTGCGGCGCGAAAAAATGAGTTCCTGACCATGCCGGAGGAGGTGCGGCTCACAGATGACCTTGGCGCGGCGCTCCGATTTGCCGAGATCGTTATCATCTCGATTCACGCGCAGGCTCTGCGCGCGTTCCTGCGGGATCTCAGGGACGCGGAACGTATGTCGGAAGTCGCGGGAAAGCGCGTGGTCCTCTGCATGAAGGGGCTCGAGATCGGTACGGGGAAGCGTTTGACGACGGTCGTTCGGGAGGAACTCGGCGATGCGGTGCATCCGCTCGTATGGGTGGGACCCGGGCATGTGCAGGACTTTGTGCGTGAAATTCCGAACTGCATGGTGATTGCGGGAGAGGATCGGGAGTCCTTGCGGGCCCTTGTGGACGCGCTTTCAAGTCCGCTGATCCGGTTTTACTATGGAGAGGATCTGCTCGGGACGGAGGTCGGCGCCGCGGCGAAGAACGTGATCGGACTTGCGGCGGGGATGCTCGACGGGCTTTCCTATGGCAGCCTCAAGGGAGCCCTGATGGCACGCGGCACGCGGGAACTCTTCCGACTCGTGCGGGCGATGGGCGGAGACGGCGAGACCATCTATGGACTTTCGCATCTCGGCGACTATGAGGCAACGCTGTTCTCGCCGCACAGCAACAACCGCCGCTACGGCGAGGCCGTTGTGCGCGGTGCGGCGGACGGTTTTCATAAGATCGCCGAGGGCGTCTACACGGCGGAGGCGCTGATGGAACTCTCGCGGGAATACGGCGTCGATCTGCCGATTTCAGAGACCGTATACGAGATTGTATCGCACGGCGCAGATCCGCGCGCACAGTTGACACGGCTCTTTCTCCGTGCGACAAAGGGGGAAAAAGAGTAAGTCATGGGTAAGTCGCGAAAGCATATCGATGTGGTTGCGGGCGCCATCCTGCGCGATGGAAAGGTATACGGCGCCTGCCGCAACTACGGCGCCTATGCGGGCATATGGGAGTTTACGGGCGGCAAGGTGGAGCGGGGGGAGACGGATGAGGCGGCGCTCCTGCGTGAGATCCACGAGGAACTCGGCATTGAGGTCACGGTCGAGGAACTGCTCGGGGCACTCGATCATGACTATCCGGAATTCCATATGAACATGCGGCTCTACATCTGCCGTCATGTTGCCGGGGAACCGGAACTGCGCGTGCATTCGGCGGGGCGCTGGCTGGGGCTAAAAGATCTCTACACCGTGCGTTGGTTCGAGGCGGATGCGACGCTCATCCGCCGTCTAGAGGCATATCTGCGTTGACAATGCCGCCGCCCCAATGCTATAATACACAGCGAGTCGAGAAGGGCTCTCTATGCCGAAGTGGCGGAATTGGCAGACGCAGCAGACTCAAAATCTGCCGTTGGCGACAACGTGCCGGTTCGACCCCGGCCTTCGGCACCATAAGCGAACGATGCCCCGCGGGGTATTTCCCTAAGAGTAGACAGCCGCTCTTAGGGATTTTTTAACAGCAATGAAGCTGCCGCGACAGTATATGGACTGCGGCCGGCGTCCGTTCTGTGCGGGTTGACACACCCTGCAGAAACGTGTATATTGGACAGAAAATTTTATGAAGATACGGAAAGGAATGGTCAAGTTGGCGCATTATTACACGGAACCGTCTCATACATTCGGAGAGTATCTGCTCATTCCGGGCTACTCTTCCGCAGAGTGCTTCCCGGCGAATGTTTCTCTGCGTACGCCGCTTGTCAAATTCCGGCGGGATGAAGAGCCGGCGCTGACGATGAATATCCCGCTCACCTCCGCGATTATGCAGGCGGTATCCAACGATACGATGGCGATCGCTCTTGCCAAGCAGGGGGGGATTTCCTTCATCTACGGCTCCCAGTCCATTGAAAAAGAGGCGGAGATGGTCTCCCGTGTGAAGAACTATAAGTCCGGATTTGTCAGCAGCGACTCGAATATCAGCCCGGAGACGACGCTCGGCGGCGTGCTCGACCTCCTCGCAAAGACGGGGCATTCCACGATGGCGGTGACCGAGGACGGCTTGGCGAACGGGAAACTGGTCGGCATTGTGACCAGCCGCGACTATCGCGTGTCGCGCATGTCGCTCGATACGAAGGTCGGCACATTTATGACCCCGTTCGAAAAGTTGGTCTGGGCGGACGCGGACGCCACGACGCTCACGCGTGCGAACGATCTCATTTGGGACCACAAGCTGAACATGCTCCCGCTCGTGGACAAAAATCAGCGCCTGCGCTATATGGTCTTCCGCAAGGACTATACGGACAACAAAGAGAACGACCTCGAGCTGACGGACGACAACAAAAGCTATATCGTCGGCGCCGGCATCAACACGCGCGATTATGCGGATCGTGTGCCGGCGCTCATTGCGGCGGGCGTGGATGTCCTCTGCATCGACTCCTCGGAGGGGTTCTCCGAGTGGCAGCGGATGACGATTCAGCATATCCGTGAGGAGTTCGGCGATACGGTGAAGGTCGGCGCGGGCAACGTCGTCGACGGCGAGGGGTTCCGCTTCCTTGCCAACGCGGGCGCCGATTTTATCAAGGTCGGCATCGGCGGCGGCTCCATCTGCATCACGCGCGAGACGAAGGGCATCGGGCGCGGGCAGGCGACTGCTCTCATCGATGTCTGCGCAGAGCGCGACAAGTATTATAAGGAAACGGGCGTCTACATCCCTATTTGCTCGGACGGCGGCATTGTCTACGACTACCACATGACATTGGCGCTCGCGATGGGCGCGGACTTCCTCATGCTCGGGCGCTACTTTTCCCGCTTCGACGAGAGCCCGACGGACCGCGTTATGGTCAACGGCACCTATTACAAGGAATACTGGGGCGAGGGGTCGAACCGCGCGCGCAACTGGCAGCGCTATGACCTCGGCGGCAGCAAAAAAATGTCTTTTGAAGAAGGCGTGGATTCCTACGTTCCCTACGCGGGGCCTCTCAAGGAGAACGTCGAGACGACGCTCTCGAAGATTCGCTCTACCATGTGTAACTGCGGGGCGCTCACGCTGACCGAGTTCCGCGACAAGGCAAAGCTGACGCTCGTCTCTTCGACCAGCATCGTTGAGGGCGGGGCGCATGATGTGATATTGCGCGATAAGCTTGGGCGCGACTAAGGGGGCGTGACGCAGTATTTTGGCGCATAGCTGTGTCACTGCAAAAAAATCATCGGTCGACGTAGCTCTTAACTACGCCTTCCCTTGATTTTTTTCTTGTTCCTTGCTCTGCATCCAAACTTCTGCGTCACTTAGGTTACTGAGACACGGGATTTTGGCGCTTAGCGTCGTCATTTTTGGCGAACGCGTCGTCGACGTAGGTTCCTACTACGACTCCCTCGCGTTCTCCTCATACCTCGCCATGCATCAAATCTAGCGCGTCATTTAGGTTCTATAGTAAACAGTTTCCATAAATATAGTTGTAAATTCAATCAAAAAAGGCAGCAACACAAATGTAATTTTACAATCTGTGTCGCTGCTTTTTTTATGCCCTTTGCATGAATGCGCGATAGGTTTTCTCCATCTCTTTGCGCGTCTTTGTCGCGGGCCAGAGCTCGCCGAGCGCGCCTTCACGCATGCCGGCGGCGAGATGGTCATAGAGCAGGGTATTTTCGGCTCCGAGTTTTGCGATAAGTTCTTTTATCGTCTGACGCATCGTATTTCCGTTGTGCGGACAGGGGGACGGCAGCGGCGTAAAGCCGTGATACTGAATCGCGTCGACGAGTTCCTGCTCGCGGAAGTAAACGAGCGGGCGGATGACCGTTAAATTTGTACGTTCGAGATAGGTCTTCGGGCGGAACGTGTTCAGCTGTCCCGAGTAGAAGAGGCTCATGAGGAATGTCTCCACCGCGTCGTCATGGTGGTGTGCGTAGGCGACCTTATTCAGGTTGTGTTCCACCGCATAGCGGTTGACCGCACCGCGGCGGAAGAACGCACAGGTGAAGCAGGGGCTTTTATCATCCTGCGCCGCAATCGTTCCCGCAATGTCCACGTCTACAACCTCATACGGGACATCAAGATTTTTGCAGAAATCGGCGATGGCGCCGGTATCCAACGGTTCGTCGAACTCCGGGTTCACCGTAAATGCCGCAATGGAGAAATCCTTTTTCAGCCGATCGCGGAGGATGGCAAGCGCATAGGTGAGGAAAATGCTGTCCTTACCGCCCGATACGCCGATCAGAATGCGGTCGCCGTTCTCGATCAGATCGAACTCGACCACCGCGCGCATGAGCTTACTGAAATAGGACTGTGGTATATTGATATTCATGAATGGAACTACTCCCAGCGATTTATTCTTTGTGGCAGAGATAGACGCCGAGCCTGCCGCGTTCGATGGAGACAGAGAAACGGCGCGACGTGTTTTCGAGAGCAAATACATTGCTGATCGTTGTAGATTTGGAGCTTGTAATTACCGCATTGGAAAGTTCCCAGCGAAGCCCTTCCGTCGATACCCCGACGCATTCCTCCGTGAAAGGGAGCAGGGAAATCGCGCGCGGCGGATTGTCACATTGAATGGAGAGCGATGCGCCGTCGTGCAAATAAAACAGGGTTTCGCGGTCATCCGCAAGCACACAGGGGACGGGCGCGTATGCGCAGACTGCGGCAGTGCTGAACAGATGATCGAGACGACCGCCGAAGGCTGCCGTCAGAACGACAAGCGGCGGAACGGGAAGCTGCGCGGCAATCCGGAGCGCCAGCGCCGTATCCGTATCATCCTTTTCGCGAGGGTAACGGCGCGCCTTGGTTCCGCGTTCGACTGCCCATGACCAAGCCGCGTGATCGGCGCTGTCGCCATCGCCGATCAGTAAGGAGGGAGGGACCGATGCATCGCGACATAGATTCACGCCGCGGTCTATCGCCCAGACGGGCGGAGCAATCCGAGAACCTTGCGCCACGGACATAAGCTGCGTGAGCCATGCCGGAGAAGGCGGGCGTCCTCCCCCCACAAGAATAAGCGCATCCGTCGCGGCGCATGGGAGAGCGGCACACAGTCCCGGAAGTGAGAGCATATGCATGGAGACACCCCTTTCTTTATCGTATGGATTATACCATAAGATTTTTTCAATAAATAGAGGAAAAGGAGAAAAGAGACTTGACGATCGAAAGGCACTGTGTTATATTATAAAAGCCGCGCTGCGGGAGGCAGAGGCCTTTGGAGGCGCGGGAATGTACCCTGAAAACTACACAATGCAGAGAGGTTAGAGATAATCTAACCGAAGCCAGA